>DAOTXX010000022.1:0-2991 GCA_034434835.1 Thermoflexales bacterium
GGGAAGGGGCTGTCACCTGTCCACCTCAGGGGCAGGGGTTGCACCTGCATGGACACTCAGTTGTCAAGGTACAGTGACCTTGCCGCTCATCCCTTGTACCATTTGGTGGTACAATTTCGAGCGAACGGGTCGCGCCACGGGCGTCCAGCCGATGTTACTACGCTGCGCTCCGCAACGCGGCTGATACCGCTGTATCAGTCCGCAGGGATTGACACGCCCGTAGCGATCTGATGCAATTGGCGTGGCGCTGGGACGCCAGAGGGCATCGCGCTCTTTGGTCTTCCGGTCTGTTTTGCGGGACACCTAGACTCTAGGAGAGTGCTGAAAAACCCCTTCTTTCACCGCTGAGCGCGCAGAGAGCGCAGAGAAAACCTAACAAAACTCGGCGTCCTCAGCGGCCTCTGCGGTAGAAAGATGACTTGTTCAGCGGTCTCCTAGAGCGGTCCCGCTTTTTTTGTTTTACCGCTGGTAACTGTTCAGCTTATCGGTTTTCAGCCACGAATTTCACGAATGACCACGAAAAGATTTTAAAAGTTCGGGCAATTCGTGGCAAAGAGCCTGAATAGTTACTACCGCTGGTCGTCTATGGGCAGGATGCCGTGGAGGTGTCCCTGTGTGCTGCGGTCAGTGGTCCATCGTCTTTCTCGCCCCTCCTGCGATTCCGTGATAAAATAAGCCGCCAATGCACAGATGGATTCCGAGGTGAAACTGCTACATGCACGCTACACTGCGTCGTGTCGTTCTCTCGATCGCGCTGGCGGCGCTCTTGTTGGGCACGGCCGGGGGCATATCAACCCTTTCTGTCCAAGCACAAACTGCGCCGCGCCTGTCCAGTCTCATCATTGACGTGTGGCCCGAGTTCGACCGGCCCACTTCGGCGCTGGTCATCTATCGCGGCGAGTTTGCGGTGGGCGCGGCCATCCCAGAACTGGTCAAGATTCGTATCCCCACTTCGGCCGGCGATCCCTTCGCCGTGGCCTCGCCCGAGCCTGGAAAAGAGACCGCGCCCGTGAATCAGTGGACAGACCTGCTCGCCGCCAAAAAAGTCACGACGACGCGCAGTGGGGATTGGACTGAAGTGACCTTTGCGCCGCTCAGCCGTCTGTTCACACTCGAGTTCTACGACAAGCTCAACACCGTCACCTTCGATCGCCGTTACACTGTGACCTGGCCGGGGGATCTCGCCGCCGATAGCGCCACGCTCAACGTGCGCGAGCCGTTCGGCGCGACCAGCTTTCAGTCCACCCCTGCGCTGCCGCCGGGCACACGGGACGACGAGGGATTGATCGTGCATCAACTGGCCCTGGGGCCGCTGAGCGCCGGGCAGGCGCTGCCGATCACGCTGGTCTATCACCGCGAAGACCAGCGCACGTCTGTCCAAGCCTTGCAGCTTGTCACGCCCGCTCCAACACAACCCGCCTCCGAGATCGCGGGGATTGATCTGCCGTCCTCGTGGCCGCTCACCGCCGCGCTTGCGGTGGGAGTGGCGCTCATCGCGGGCGGCATCGTCTGGTATCTCCGATCCCAGAGCGCCTCAAGATTCCGCCCTTACACGCCGCCCAGGTACGTGAAAAAGTCGGGTCGTCGCAGCGTGCGAACGGGCGGCGCGCCGCGCGCACGGCCTCGACCGGTCGCCATGCGGCTCATCGAAAACGAGCCGGAGTTAAAAGTGTTTTGCACGCAATGCGGCAAGCAACTGACGCCAGAGGACACGTTCTGCTCCCGCTGCGGCACGCGGGTCAAGGGAAGGTGAGCCTGACATGGAACGCACGCTGACGATCAGGTTCGACGCGCGCACGATCATCCTCTTGGGCGCAGTGCTGGCGATGGTGGCAGCCTGGCTGCCGTGGAGCAGCTTGCCCTCATTCCTGGTGGGCGACCTGGCGCGGCGCGGTATCGAAGTCGGGAGCTTGTTCACTTTCGGGTTGGCGGCGCTGGCGGCGCTCAGTCTGCTGCTGCCCTGGCAACTGCAGGGACGTGTCTCACTGCCCGCGGTGATCCTGGCCGGGCTGATTGACCTGGTCGCGCTCGTCGCATTGGTGCGGATCGTTCAGCTTTCGAGCAGCCTGGAGCTGGACCTGGGCGCGCAACTGGGCAGCATCGGCAGCGGACTGTACCTGACGTTTGTCGGTTCGTGGCTGATGCTGTTTGGCGGACTGGCGGAGGCTGAACCGATGGACGATCGAGGCTGGATGGGCTATATCACCTGGATCGCCGCGCTCGGCCTGCTGCTGGTCTCTTGCCTGTGCGCGTGGGGCGTCGGGCTGATCGTCCGTCCGTTCACGCTGGCCTCGCCGCGCCAGGCCGTAGCGACCTTTGGGCCTGTGTCCACCGTTTCCCTGGCCACGCCGCTGGTGGGCGTGCAGCTTGCGCCGCTGGACAAATCCGCGCCGACGCCCACGCCCAATCGCCCCGTGAATCCAACGTCTCCGGCTCCAGCCCCGAAGGCTCCGTTCACGCCCACTGTGACACGCAGCTTGCCTACACCATCGCCAACGCTCACCCGGCCGGCTTTCACGTCGCCCACCCCCACGGCGACGCCGACGATCGGCCCCAGTACACAGACGCCCCTGCCCTCGCCGCCCCAAACACCGACGATGACGGCGTCACCCACGCCCACCACATCGCCCACGCTGACCGCAACGCCGACCCTCACGGCCACAGCGACCTCGACGGCAACGCCGACACCCACGACCACCGACGAGGGCTAGCAGCCTGTCGGAGAGCAGGCTGGGATCCCCATGCCAGCCGCCTGCCAGCCGTTTCGCGGGCATGGGAGCCCGCTCTGCTTTGAAAATTGGAACGGGTATTTCCCACATAGTGTGATAGACCCCACAACCTGTCATTGCAAGCCGCCGAAGGCGGCGAAGATGTTCTAAGTCGTGTCAAGTAGTTGAACCTTAAAAATTTGATTAGCGTTTTACTCCCTAGTCCGCTGGGCGCAAGGCGCACCAAACCCATCCCTGCTGGAGGCAGGGTTCGTTCTATCGC
>DAOTXX010000023.1:0-18976 GCA_034434835.1 Thermoflexales bacterium
GGGCAAAGGCACTGCCTTCGCCCACGCCAGCAAGTTTCTGAGCAGCGAAGCAATCTCAGTCCTGCGAGATGAGATTGCTTCGGCGTAAAAAGCGACTCAGAAAACGAAGCACGGTTTCCAAGACCTGGGGAATGGTCAGATCATCGGTGGGAAGATACAGGTCACACTCGCGGCGGGCGCGTTCGAGCCGGGCCACCTGTTCCGCGCGCGCTGGCTCGGTCCAATCGCTGCGCCCCTGACGGCGATTCATGGCCTCGACCTGCACGTCGAGGTAAATCAACACGTGTGGGCGACCACGCTGCGCCCACAGGTCAGGGACGCCGGAATGTTCCTGTGCCACCAGCCGGGCGGAGGTGAACCCTTGCGCGCGCAATCCGTTCACCAGCGTCGTCTTGCCTGCTGCGCATGGCCCAACCACGACAATGTCCAACTGGCTACGGACATCCTCGTCCAATTGACCTGCCTAGCCAATTCACAGCGGTGTTCGAAGCGCCAACCGCCGTGCGCCGTCCCGGATTTCCTCATCCGTCACTATCATGACCAATACGCTGATGTCATCATTGGGACGGCCATCGTCTGCTTCCAGCGCGGCGGCCAGCAAAGCATCCGCGATGCGCTGCGCGTCGAGCAACCCATAAGTCGTGAGCTCTTGCACCAGCGCAGGCACATCGATCTGCCGGCCCGTGAACTCACCCGCCGAGGTCAGCCCATCCGTGAACACGATCACCGCCGTCTCGGCTTCGAGCGGCAGCTCAGTCATGTTTGGCTTGGTGCGCGCGTAAATGCCGACCGGGTTCGAGGGCTGATTGAGCAACCGTATCCCCGCTGGCGTCACGACAATCGTCGGGCAGTGGTTGTTGCGCGCGATCACGATCGTCCGCGTCGCCAGGTCCACCGAAACGATGTTGAGCGTGGCCGAGACTTTGCCCTGTCGGGAGTTGAACAGGTGATCGTGCGCGGCGCGCGCCGCGGCCCCATCCCGCACACCTTCCGAAAGGTCCGCCACAGCCTTGCGTGCGACGAGGTTCGAGATGGTCTTGGCGCCCCGTCCGTGATACTGGCCATCCACCAACACGAACGACAACCCGCCCTGCGGGCGCTCGATCATCTCGAACGTATCCCCGGACTCGGACTCGGCATATTTGCTGACTTTGGCGACGGCGACCTGGAGTTGCATGGCAAGCACTCTCTGAACAAGATCGAGCCAGATTATACCTCAAAAGTTGCGCGGTACTTGTTTACCGTCTGTAGTCTGTAGCCGCGAAATGAATTTCGCGGCTGTCACGTAAGTCTGTTGAAGCAGACTGGGGCCATCGCCAACCGGCTTCAGCCGGTTTCTCGTATCAGCCGGATGATTCATCATCCGGCCAGGCGCGGGTTGGGCAATGACTGCCAAAGGCGGTAAACAAGTACGTTGCGCGGGGCTGAGGTCAGGAGTACAATCGCGACAGATTTCACCCGGAGGGAGGCCATGACCAAGCACTTTGTCCTCGTTGCAGGCAACATCGGCACAGGCAAAACCAGCCTCACCGAGCGGCTGGCCGCGCGGTTGGGCTGGCGGGCCGCTTACGAGTCCGTCGCCGATAACCCTTACCTGGCCGATTTCTATAAGGACATGCGCGCCTGGAGCTTTCACTTGCAGATTTTCTTTTTGGGTCACCGTGCCGCACAGCACAAGGAGCTGGCGCAGGATGCCCGTCCGGCCATCATTGACCGCAGCATCTATGAAGACGCGCACATCTTTGCCCGCGCGCTGTACGAGATGGGCAACCTGACCGAGCGAGATTATCTGGCCTACCGGCGGCTGTTCGATCTTGTCGTCAATCAACTGCCGCCGCCTGACCTGTTGATCTATCTTCGCGCTCCTGTGCCCGCATTGATGGAGCGCATCGGCAAGCGAGGCCGCGACATCGAGTCCGGCATCAGCGCCGAGTACCTCATGCTCCTCGACCGCTACTATGACGAGTGGCTCAAAGAGTTCAACATCTGCCCGGTGCTAATGATTGAAAGCGGCAACCTGGACTTTGTCCATCGGGCCGATCATCTGGATATTGTCGTGGCGCGCATCCAAGACCGCCTGAGCGGCAAAGAGCGCGTGATGTTCCCTGAGGGATAAGGGGGGATCATCCTCTCCCCGGCAGGCGAGGAGAGGGCATGCGTGTCAACTTAAGGTTGGAGTGCAGGCTTCAGCCTGCATAAAACGCGGCCTGAAGGCTGCACTCCGGGGCTAAAGTTTACACCAATGGAGAGGGGGAAAGGGATCGCACAGTACAGAACTAGATTGCGCGCGCCCGCAAGAACTCGACCAGCGTCCGCACGCCAAAGCCCGTGGCGCCCTTGGGTTGATACGGGCCGCCTTTTTCATCCGCTTCCACGGGAGCAATATCCAGATGCGCCCAGGGATATGACGTGAATTCTTGGAGAAAGATCGCCGACGCGCCGACGCCGCCCTGGCGTCCACTGCTGTTCTTCATGTCGGCGACCTCGCTCTTGATCTTATCCTTGTACTCTTCGTAAAGTGGCAGCGGCCAGATCTTTTCGCCCGCTTTATCGCCCGCTTCACGCAGCCTGGTGGAAAGATGCTCATCGTTGCTGAAAATACCTGCCGCGACATTTTCGCCCAACGCGACCACACACGAGCCGGTTAACGTCGCCAGATCAACTACCGCAGCGGGCTTGTAGCGATCGGCATAGCACAGCGCATCAGCCAGGACCAGGCGGCCCTCGGCGTCGGTGCTGATGATCTCGATGGTCTTGCCGTTCATCGCCTTGAGCACATCGCCAGGCTTGTACGCGCGACCGGAGGGCATGTTTTCGCATGCGGGCGCCAGCGCAACCACGTGCAGCGGCAGGTCGAGCTGCGCCACGGCCTGCATCGCGCCGATGACGGCCGCTGCACCGGCCATGTCGGCTTTCATCGCGCCCATGTTCTCAGATGGTTTGAGGCTGATGCCGCCGGTATCGAAGGTGATGCCCTTGCCGACCAAAATGATCGGCGCGCCCGCGTCCGGCTTGTGTTCGAGAATGATAAATTGCGGTGGCTCATCGCTGCCCCGCGTCACCCCCATCAGCGCGCCCATGCCTAGCTCGGCCATCTGGTCAATATTCAATACGTCGCAAATCAGGTGATTGTGCCGGGCCATGTCCCGCGCCTCTTCGGCCAGAATGCGCGGCGTCATGTGGTTCGAGGGTTGATTGACCAGATCGCGCGTGAAATTCGTTGCATCGGCAAGAATCCGCCCGACTCGTGCGCCCTCTTGCACGGCAGACAACCTGGACGCATCAGCCTCAACCAACGTCACCGACTCAATCGCGCCATGTTCGGCCGGCGTGCTCTTGTGGACGTGGAACTCGTACAGGGCCAGCCCGACCCCCTCGACCGTCGCCTGCGCTGCAGCTTGTGGCTCGAGTCCACCGCCGCCCGCGCCGATCGCAATCGTGGCAATGGATCGGGCACCCAGATCGCGCGCCTTTTTGGCTGCTGTGCCAGCCGCCTGACGCACCCTATCCAGCGTCAAATCCTTTGCCTGACCAAGCCCGACCATGAGGACGCGCTGCGCCGGAATCGCCCCGCGCGGATAGAGCACGGCCACCTGATTCAATTTGCCTTTCAGGTCGCCGCCGCTGATCAACGCTCGCACCGCTCCAGAGAGCGACTGGTCTATCGCGCCGACGGCCCCCGTGATCGGCTTGTCTGCCTCTTCCCACTCGAGCAAGCTGACGATGAGCGCATCAGTCTGAACATCAGAAACCCTGGCATGGATCACTTGAATATCCAATCTGGCCTCCCTGGCACAAAACACGTTGGTTTGTCTTTGCAGGAGCGTCCTCTGGGCGCGATTACCGCGCTGAGGACCGCGCTCCTCCGCAGTAACAATGGGATGATTGTTTTTTGCTGTGTCCCCTATTGTCGCCCCAAAACGCTAGAATGGCAAACTCGACTGCGTCACACTTGAGATTTCTTGCCCAACAAACGCTTGTACGTTTTCTGCATCAGCACCGCGTCCGCTCCCTGATCTGGGCTTTCGCACAAGATGCGCCCGGCCGCGCCAATGTCTATCAACGCACAGAGCAAGTCGCGGTACTTGAGATCGGCTTCCTTCAGCATCAGGTGATTGCGTTCGCCCTTGGCGCTGTACTCGATACCCGACATGTGGACGTGCAGACAGCGGATGCCGCGCTCGCCCAATTTCGCCTGGACAAGCTCCAGCGCATCCAGGAACTCGGCGTACGAGTTGAACGATCCATCGCCCCGACGCGCGTGCAGATGAGCAAAATCTATGCAGGGCAAGACGCCCTCGATCTCACGTGAAAGCTCAAGTGTCTCTTCGAGCGTGCCGAACATGGACGACTTGCCCATTGTCTCGGGTCGGAGCACGACGGTGTTGCCTTCCGCGCGCAGCTCGGCCACGGCGTCGGCCAGCCGTTCGCGCGCAACATGATACACCTGGTCCGGCGGCTGACCGAAATAGGTGCCCGGGTGAAAAATAATGTCTGTTGCCCCCGCTTTGAACCCGGCGCGGGCAGCTTTCATCAGCCGCTCACGACTGGCCGGCCATTGCTTGCGATCCGCATTGAGATTAATAAAATACGGCGCGTGAACCGAAAGCGCCACGCCGTGCTCTTGCGCCGCCGCTCGGATGGCGGCACAGGTCGCATCTGTGGCCGAGACGGATTGCACCCAGGCCAGCTCCAACGCGCCCAGCTTGAGTTCCTTGATGTGCGCTATCGCGCCCGGGCTGCCCCCCGGCTTTTTAGGCGTGCTCGGCGGCGCGCCGACCGTGCCAAAGATCAGATCGCCGGGCATCATTTCTCCAACTTGGCTATCAATCAAAAATCTCTCCGACGCGACAGGCAAAGCCCGGCAGCACGTCGCCGCCATCGAGCGTTTCATCGGCGCGCAAGGTGTGCGCCTCCGCCCACGAGCGATACACCGTCACTGTTTGCCGGTCAGGGTCCACTACCCAGACCAGCTTCACGCCAAAGTCAAAGTACTCGGCCAGCTTGTCGTTGAGGTCACGCACGCGATCATGCGGCGAAAGGATTTCAACCGCCAAATCAGGCGGAAAGTCGGCATAGTCCACGGGCGACTTGCCGCCCGGCAACCGCGCCGTGAGGACAAAAGAAACGTCCGGCGAACGCACATCGCCGCTCGGCAGTGTGTAGCCTGCGCTGGAGCCGTAGACACGTCCAAGTGGGTTCTGTTTCAAAAACGTCCTCAGCAACGTGATGAGATTCGCGCCTATCTGTTCATGGCGCAAGCCCGCAGGCGACATCTTGACCTCCCCGTTGACCAGCTCGGCCTTGTAGCCCTCGTGTCGCAGCCGCTTGAATTCGTCCAGCGTGACCTTGGCCTGGCGCGGCGGCGCCTGGGCAGTTGCTACCTGAGTTGCCATTTCGGACCTCCTACCTCTCAAGCCTTATCACCGGGGGGGCATGGCCATTGGGCGCTCCGGCTCAGCATCTACCTGGTCATTGACGATCATGCGCCCCAACTGCCTGCCATACTCGGTCAACTCGTTCATCTTGGACACGTCGTCCATCTCGATGGGCGGGATGTTGATCTGGAAGCGGCGAAAGTCCAGGTCAGGAAAGAACTCGAGGACGACGCGCACCTGCTGATCGTTGGCCGAAGCGAGAAACGCATCCACCAACGGCGCGAGCCACTGGATCGAGATGAAGCGATCGGCCTGGTGCGGCTTGAGCGCATCGGGCGTGCGGCCCGAGCCGACACTGATGAGCGTGGTTTCTTTCGGATCCCACCCTTGACAATAGACCGCCTCGTAAGCCGCGATAAAGCACGGGTTGGAATACGATCCCACCCCACCATCTACATAGCGCCCGTCCACCACTGGAAAGTAGGTCGGCACGACCGAGCTGGCCAGCACCGCTTTCCACACCGGCCAGTCACGGTACTCGTCCTTCCACGGCTTGATAAAGCGCGAACGGTTTTCCACCAGGTCGCGGATGACGATGACAATGTCCTTGCGCGACTCGGCCGTCCAAAGATCGCCCATCGTGATCTCGCCGATGAGTTCCCGGAACGCACTTTCAAGCGGCTTGCTGGAATAGCGATAGGGCAAGATCGGCCAGAGCATCGAGCGCAAGGTCTTGGGAAAGACGGTCGCGCCGAGCTGCATGTAGAGATCGTACATGCGCTGAGCAGAAAACCCCACGCCCAGCCCGGCGGAGATGATGCTGCCGGTCGAAGTACCCGCCGCCAGGCTAAAGATCTCGCCCAGTGGCCTGCCAAGTTCCTTTTCCAGCGCGATGAGCGCCTGGGTGATCAACACCCCCCGAATGCCGCCCCCGTCAATCGCAATGGCGGCGTGTTGGCGAAACGGCTTCACGTTTTCCTCCTTTTCCCGTTGGCCCGGCGGTTGAGCGCCGAGTGGCTGTTGAACCGCCCCCCTGCCCCGCAGAGGTGCGAGGTGATTCATATTTTATCACGTATTTGTCTATCGCGCCGAACCACCTGGGGGGCCAGGCCGCTCATCATTTGCCCAAGCCGCTTACCCATGCTATACTTTCCTGCGTGAACGAGACAAAGCCCAGCCTTGGGCGGCGTGGGAGCCGCCCCAGCTTTTTGAGAAGATAGATCAGAAAGCGAGTCTAGTTCGATGGACAACACCGCCGAGAGCGCGCATCACCTGGATGACGATCCAGACGGGCGTTGCGGCCATCCTGATCGATCAGCACGTCAAAACGCCAAAACAGGTACATGAAACGGAAAGCCTGACAGGGCAGATTGCTTCACGCTGTTTCGATCTCCCGGAAGTCGAGCCTTCCGGGAGATTTTTATCTCACCCTGCTCGAGCGAAAGGAGCGCCAGTCATGATCTCGATCCTCAAAAACACTGAAACCGGACTAGGGACACTGACCGAGCCGATCAGCGGATGCTGGATCAATGTCATTGACCCCATCCCTGAAGAGATCGCGCGGCTCCAGAGATTGGGCCTGCCGGCAGACTATATCACCTATCCATTGGACCTTGATGAGCGATCCCGCACTGAGCGCGAAGACGGCAGCACTCTGATCGTCTTGCGTATCCCTTTTTTTCAGGGCTGGACCGTTGATGTCCCCTATACCACGATTCCCCTGGGCATCATCCTCACCGACCAATATCTGGTGACGGTCTGCAAGCGCAGCAGTGACATCCTCCAGGAATTTGCCTGCGGACGGGTGCGAGGTCTATCCACTGCCAAGCGAAATCGTTTTGTGCTACAGGTGCTGTTGCATACCGCCAATCAGTACCTCAACTATCTGCGCGAGATCTCCAGGGTCGTCGAGACGCTTGAAGATCAACTGCAAAAGTCCATTCGCAACCGCGAAGTGTTGGAACTGGTCAAATATCAAAAAAGCCTGACGTACTTTACCACCGCGCTCAAGTCCAACGAGCTGATGCTGGAACGTCTCCACCGGAGCCAGATGTTCAAAGCCTATCCCGACGACCAGGACTTGCTGGAGGACGTGATCACAGAGAACCAGCAAGCCATCGAGATGACTTCGCTTCAGACCGACATTCTGAGCGGTATGATGGACGCTTTTGCTTCGATCATCTCGAACAACCAGAACCAGGTCATCAAGCTGTTGACCGCCGTCACGCTCGTGCTCAGCGTCCCCACCATCGTCGCCAGCTTCTATGGCATGAACATTGACCTGCCCTTGCAAGAGCACCCGGTGGCTTTCCCGATGGTCCTGGCCGTCACACTAGGCATTTCACTGACAGTCGTGCTGGTTTTGAGACAACGAGATTGGCTGTAGGCTTGTCTCGGGTAGGGGCTTGGGCGAGGGGCGTCTGTTCACCCTTACCTCGACGACCCGTGCCGGGGTCGAACCCAGGTCAGCGATACATACGGGGCAGGCGTTTTTTCCAGGCCGTCGGGATGATCTTGTCCAGCGCGTCGTCGGCGGTGACGATGCCGTGAATGCGTTTTTCGTCGTCTACCACTGGCAGGGCGACCAGGTTGTACTTGGAGATGGCCTGCGCGACCTGATCCTGACTATCGAGCAAATGGACGGTGATCACGCGCGTGTGCATGAACTCGGTCACGACCGTGTCAGGCTCGGCCAGCACCAGGTCCTTGAGCGAGAACACGCCCAACAGATGGTTCTCCTTATCCGTGACGTACACGTAAAAGATATTTTCGGCTTCCTGGGCGGTTTGGCGCAGATACCCGAGCGCCTCGGCGGCAGTCATATCGGGGCTGACCGTCCAGAACTCGGTCGTCATGATGCCGCCGGCCGAATTATCGGGAAAGGTCAGCAGCTTTTTGACATCTTCAGCTTCCTCGCGCTCCATCAAGCTGAGGAGTTCTTTGCTGCGATCTTCCGGCAGCTCAGCCAACAAGTCCGCCGCCTCGTCGGGAGCCATCTCTTCCAGGACGTCGGCCACTTTTTCGTCAGGCATCGTCTCGACCAGGCTGGCTTGAAAGTCCGGCTCGACCTCCTCCAACGTATCGGCCACTGTTTTCACATCGAGCGCTTCGAGCAGCTTGCCGCTTTCGGCGCGCGTCAGGTCGCTGATGATCTCGGCAATATCCGCCGGGTGCAACTCGGCGATCTTTTTGCCCGGCACTTTGAGGCGCATCGGCTGGTTGCCGGGCAGTAGCTCAACCTCATCCCAGGAGATCACAGTGGGCGGCAGCGCACGCTTGAACCGTCCAACCAGTGATTGCGCCGTCTTGCCCAGTCCCAGCCGCCGCAACCAGCCCATGCCACCGATGTCCACGTTGGCCACAAAGAACTGACCATTGACGCGCGCCAGCTCCAAATCGTTGACGCGCACCACACGCACACCATCCGTGTCAATGATCTGCTTGTCAAGCACGTCACGGGCCAGAAACAAATCATGCTCATGAGGCTGATAGGGGATAATCTCGCTCACGCGCCTGGTCAGCGAGATGGCCGGAGCGACCAGCCAGACCACGTCGGAGAATGGAACGGTCAAGAGACCACCCGAGCGCTTGATCACCAGCGCAACGATCACAGGGTGGAGCATTTCGCCGCGAACAGAGGCAATGAGATCTTCCAGGTAGCCGATGTACTCGCCATCCGCATCCGCAACGGGCCTGCCCATCAGGTCGCTCATATAGGCCATATTCACCCCCTGGCGCAAACGCCCCGGAGGGCGGGGCGTGGGCTGCAAGATTGAGGGCAGCGCAGCCTGTCAGCGCGGCGCAATCTTAGCACCGTTGCGCGTGCGTGTCAAACAAAACGGCCACAGATCACGTTGGCCCAACCGTGATCGGCGGCCGATCATCCACGGCCAACAATCGGCCGTCACTATCGCACAAAAATCGGATTGCTAAAGATCCACCCCTTGCCGCCGCGATACACCTCGGCCCGGTACACTCCCGCCTCGGTCGCAAGATACTGGCACGATTGGCCGGAGGCGCGCGCGACGAGTCGCCCGTTGCCGATGATGCGAATGTCGCCCGGCAAAGGCGTGGTGACCTGGACCTTGACAGCGCCCGCGCGAGAGATCTCGCCTCCCATGGTCGCCGCGCTCAATCCTGACCGCGCTTCGAACTCAAAGCCGCGCGTGCTGCCCAATACGTCACACCCCACCCAGGCGCGACCGGCGCGCAGCGCGTCGAAAATCATTGCCTGGTCGGCCGCCATGTCGCCCGTCATCGGGCTATCCACCAAGAGGTGTGTGTTGACCGCGCTGAAAAGATAATCATACGAGAAAATCGTCCGGCGCAAAGGCCCCAGCGAATAAGAGTTGCCATGCGCATCCGCGCCGCCGATGCCGACGACCCTCCCGCCGTCCGCGAGCAACTGATCCCACAGCGCGAGCGTAGCCGGAAAAGGCCCACGAATTCCAGCGGTTGGGGCATAGGCATATCGAAGTGCGTGCAATATCGTGGGGATGCGCGCCTTGAACTCGGACATGTAATTCCAGATCTCAATGCCAGTATAGCCAGTCACGTCCCAATCGGCCCAATTCAGCGCGTCTTCCCCGGACATCCGGGCGGCATATTCGATTGGATGCGCCAGAAAGGTCAACGCGCCACGGGTATTGGCTTCGTCAATGAGCGCTTGCGGTTGGGAGGCCAGCAGGGCCAGCTCACACTCCGCGCCCAAGACGAGCAGGTGATTGGCTTGCGGCACACGGCGGCAGTCGTGGACTTCTTCGCCCACGAGCAGCAGCACGTTCTCGTAATAGCCCGCCACACCCTTGACCCAGATATTGTGGTCGGTGACGATCACCCAGTCCAGCCCGGCGCGCGCGGCCGCTTCAGCGATCTGGCGATGCGTCGCCGTGCCGTCCGAGTAAACCGAGTGCATGTGCATGTTGCCCACAAGCTCGATCATCCTGCTCTCTCCTCACCGGCGGTCAGCCGTCGGTGGTCACGTTTAGCGCAACTGTGGACAGCGGACTTGTGCAGTAAGCATTTCTACAAGAGCGATGGCTGTCCTGGTTCCAGGGGTTCTTGTTCACGCGGCCTGACGTGATAACCGTGCTCGGCGGCCCACGCCGGATCCGGGCCAGGCCAGCCAAAACGTTTCATGTCAATTCGCCCTCGCTTGTCAAAGACGATCCCCTCGGCCTCCAGCCGCATGCGCTGGATGACGCCGCCTGCGCCCGGCTGGCTGATTTTACCTTCGCGGTTGACAATGCGCTGCCAGGGGACGCCGCTGCCTTCGGGCGTGCCGTGCATCGCATATCCCACCCTCCGCGCGTCGCAGCCTTGACCCACGATTTCCGCGATCTGTCCATAGCTGGCGACCTGGCCGCGCGGAACTTGCTTGACCAACTCCCAGATACGGGCAAAGAGTCTGTCGTCACGTTCTGGCATCGCGCGCCTCGCTTTTCGCTTCACACTCCACGCCCTACCCTCCACAATTACACCCGGATACTTTGCCACCTGCCCGACCGAAATCGCCACCAGAACAGGAGCGCACGGAAGCCGAAATCTATCGCGATCGCGATCCACGCTCCCATCAACGCCAGCCCCGCCATCTGCCCTAGCCCATAGGTGATGATCATCCGCAAGCCCCACACGGAAAACACCGTGATGAGCAGCGTCGTGCGCGTATCGCCTGCGCCGCGCAACCCGCCAGAGAACACAAAACTGGCAGCCATCAAGGGCTGGATGAGCGCTGCCATTCGAACGACCGGGATGCCTTGGGCAATGACGGCCGGATCGTCAATGAAAACCTGGATCAGCGCACGGTCAAAGATAAACATCACGGTGCCCATCAGCGCCATCACGATCAGCGCGCCACGAAACGACACATAGCCACTTTCTTTCGCGCGCTGAGGCTGCCTGGCCCCCAACTCTTGCCCCACGAGCGTCGAGGCAGCGACAGAAAATCCCCAGCCCGGCAAAAACGAAATCTGTGCGATGCGCCAGGCCACCTGATGCGCGGCATACGCTGCCGTGCCGAACTGGGTAAGGATAGTAGTGAGCGTGATCATCGCAAGCTGAAAGAAAATCTGCTCAGCGCCTGCGGGAAGCCCAATATTGAGGATACGCCTGATACGGCTCCATTCGACATGGGGCACCCTCATCCCGACACGCAGCCCTGCTCGCCCGCGCACGAGCAGGATCAGGACGATCAATCCCCCGATCGTTTGCCCGGAGGCTGCGCCCAGCCCGGAGCCGATCACGCCCAACTTGGGCAATCCCGCCACGCCTTGCGTCAGGCTCCATGCCACAGCGATATTGACGATGTTGACCGCGATCATCACGAGGAACGGTGTGCGCGTGTCGCCTGCGCCACGCAGGCAGGCATTGCCCACCAGCAGGATCGAGTAAAACACAAGCGACGGCGCAATAGTTCTGAGATACAGGACGCCCTGCGCGGTCACATCTGGCTCGCCGCCAAACCAGGCGATGATGGGTTGCGTGTAGATGAAACCGGCCACCGCCATCAGCAGCCCGATCACCCCGGCCATGACCAGGGATTGGCGCGTCGTATGTGTCGCTTGCTCGGGTTCCTCCGCGCCGACGTGACGCGCCACCAGCGCGGTCGAGCCAACGCCGACCGCCCCCAAAAACGACGCGGTCAGGAACAGCATTTGCCCGCCCAGTCCAACGCCGCCCACCGCCGCCGCGCCCAGATGACCGACAATGTAAAAATCCACCAGGCTGATCATCATGACGAGCGTCTGTTCAGCCACGGCCGGCCAGGCCAACGTCAACACGCGGCGAGCCAGCGCCGGGTCAGTGCGGAGCAGTGACCCGGCACCCCAATCTATGAGACTCAAAGGTCGTGAAGGTGTTACCGTGTCAATGTCCATTTAAAGCATCCAGCGCCAGCATCACACAAGTCACGGTGGCGACACTATCAATCTCGCACGAGCGCACCATCGCCAGAAGCTGATCGGGCGTGTGGAACTGCACCACCAGGTCCTCGGTCGCGTCCAGGCGCGGCGTCGCCACCCAACGCGCGCCACGGGCCAGGAACAAGTGTGCGCGCGCACGAGTGCGGTTCGTGTCCAAAAGAACGCTGGACAGATGCCGCCAATCGTCTGCAACGTAACCCGTCTCTTCGAGCAGCTCACGTTGAGCGGCAGCGAGAGGGTCTTCGCCATCGTCAAGATAGCCAGCGGGCAGATCATACGAGGGCGCGCGCGGGCCGTGCTTGTACTGCCGCACGAGCGGCACGCGGCCATCTTCCGTCAGCGCAAAGGTCACCGCATATTCGCGCGTCTCGGCCAACAGATAGCCTTCGATGATATGACCGTTGAACAACTGCACATCCTGCTCGATCACACGCAGCCAGGGTGGGCGATCCAGCAACACACGCGATGAAAGCACTTGCCAAGGCTTCACGCGAGGCTCCAAACAGCAGGATGCAAAATACAGGTCATGGGCGATCCGTTCCGAGTGACAACAACGCCGTGAGCAGGGCCAGAGCGCCACTCACGGCAGGGTAAACCAGAGACTATCAAGACATCAACGCGCCTGGCACATGTTCGGTTGACCGCCAGGGTTGCCAGTGGTCGCGCGACCAAAGATCGTGACCGAGATGGATTTGCAGCCGGGGCAACTCACCTGAACGACCTGACTGACACTGCCGTCAAAGCGCGAAGCGTAACGGCAGACGAACTTTTGTTGGCCGGTGTCCCATCGGCAATTTGTTTTATCACTGATCGTATAATTGCCCGGCCCACCATACACCCCGATGAAAAAGTCCCCGGCCCACTCGTTTTCCGAGAGGCGAACACAGTTCCAGGGTCCACTGGCGCTCTCATCGGCTCCGAAATCACCCGAGCCGACCGGCGGGATGCCGCCCGCCGGGGCCGGTGTAGCGGTCGCTGCCGTCACGGGAGGCGATGTCGGTGTCGCTGGGCCCCGCGTTGGCGTCGCCGGACCCCGTGTCGGCGTCGGCGCGGGCACGACGATGAGCACATCGGTCGTGGTGATCACCTGGCCCGAAGGGCGCCGAAAGGCCCACTGTGCTGCATAATTGCCGGGCGCGGACGGCGCCGTGAGATTCAGGCTCACTTCGACGGACTTGCCCACATCGGCCACTTGGACGGGCACACTGTCCGGCGCGCCCATCTTTTCGCCACTCTGGAACACGAGCGACGCGCCCTTTTCCCAGGCGCAGTTGCCCGAACTGGTGAACCGCCACGTCTTGACGAACGCCTCGCCCGGCTTGACCTGCGAACCATCCGGCACAGTCACATCGGCGATCTGCGCTTCTGGCTTGCACGCCGCCGCCGTCGCCGTCAGGTTCGGCGTCGAAGTCGGCACCGTCAACAAAGCGGACTGTGGAATCTCAGCCAGCGATGCCCTGCCCAGGTCAACTTCTTTGGCCAAGACCCAACCCACATCTTTGCCCGCCGTCTCCACTTTGAGCCAGGCATTATCGGCCGTGCGCTGTTGCACCGTCACCTTGGCCCCCTGCGGCAGCAACCCCAAATCCAGGCCGGACTCGCTAGGAGATTGGCGGAGACGGACATTGCTCGCATTGATCGTCGCAATGACACTGGACGGAGTGGATGAAGGCTGCGGCGTGCTAGATGGAGCCACAGTCGGGGTCGGATTGGAAACTACCGCGGGAGCAGTCGGCGTGCTACTGACACGTCCAAAAAATTTGCCACCAAACGCCACAAATGCGACGACTATTGCAGCGATCGCCACGACCAGAATCGCCCCTGCGCCGATCAGGAGTGGGCTGGGGCCGGCCTTGGCAGGCGCCGTGCCGACTGCAGACACAGGCGCTTGGGGGCTGACGACCGTCGGACCAGAGATCGGCGCGCCGCGAGCCGGGGTAGGGAAGGGGGTGATCGCCCCCGTGGAGACCACGGTCGCCCCAGCAGGCAAGACGCGAGCGCGCATCGTATCCGTCGGCGTTTCGTCGAGCGACATGCCCAGCGCGCGCTTGAGGTCATTGAGCATCTCGCCGACGTGCTGATAACGCTCGTCGGGATTCTTAGCCATCGTCTTGAGGATGACGCGCTCGACGGCTTCCGGCACATCGGGATTGACGGCACGTGGCATCGGCAGGGGATCGTTGATGTGTTTGATCACGACGGCCAGCGGGGTATCCGCTTCAAAAGGCAAGCGCCCGGTGACCAGTTGATAGAGCATCACGCCCAGCGAGTAAATATCGCTGCGCTCGTCGCCGGGCTGGCCCATGCCTTGCTCGGGCGACATGTACGACGGCGTGCCGACCAGCGCGCCGGTGGCGGTCAGTTGCGTCTGCGATCCACCCGCAAAGATCTTGGCGATCCCAAAGTCGGTTAGAATGACGTTGCCTTGCTTGTCCACCATCACGTTCGCAGGTTTGACGTCCCGGTGAACCATGCCCAGGCGATGCGCGTACTTGAGCGCCGAACCGACGGCCAGGATGATCCGCACGCCCTCGTCAATCGAAAGCCATTGATTGCGTTCCTCGAGATTTTGCAAGCGGGTCTTGAGCGTTTCACCGTCAATAAACTCCATCACCATATAGTACAGGCCGCCTTCGACATCAAAGTCGTGCACCTGGACAATGTTCGGATGGCGCATCGAGGCGACCAGTTTGGCCTCGCGTTGAAAGCGAGCCAAAAAGTCTTTGTCGTCGGCCAGAAATGAATGCATCACCTTGACCGCCACATAGCGGTCGAGGCCTGGCTGGTAGGCCTTGTACACCTCAGCCATGCCACCACGCCCAAGCTGCTCGACGATGCGATACTTGCCAAATGTTTTGCCTACCAAACCTTCCGCTGCCATCCTCATCTCCTCTGAAGCAACGACGGGGGTCAACTCTTTCCAGTGGGCACAGCCCCCGATGGCACGCTAAAACGCACCTCGCGGGTCTGGAGCACCCGGCCATCGTGAACCAGAGCGACTCGCGCGATATACTCAAGAGCCGGGTCGGGCCGACTCAAATGCATGGTCAATGCTGTCGTCCGCTCCATCGCGCTGACGACCGACAGCACACGCTCCTCAGTTCCATCCAGACGCAGCAAAGTCACATCAAAACTGGGATACTCGACAAACGGCGTCAACGTCACCTGCACCACGACCCGCCGTCCATCCGGCAGTGGATGAGCCTGCACTTTAACAATCTCGACCTCTTCAGGCAAGCGGGGCACTTGCTCATCGTCTTCAAAGAACAGGATGTCGGACACGCGCTCGCTCCATGAAAGATTATACACCCGCTAAAGCTGATGGCAAATAGCGGATGGCAGATAGCGGATAGCTGATAGCAGATAGCAGATAGTTGATAGTTATCGGCCATCGGCCACCAGCCATCAACCATCAACCATCAGCCATCAACCATCAGCCACCAGCTATCGGCTACTCATCAAACAGCCACGTAGATTCCTGATAAAAGCGGACCTCTTTGGCCGCGAGCTTTTGCCTCAGCCAAAGTTGGAGCCATTCGTTCTTTTCTTCCAACGGCTTGTTTTCGGCCATCACGGTCAGGGGGATGTTGAGCCGGAGCGCGCGGCGAGGGATCACATGGCGCGTGATGCCCGCCGGCAGCCGTGCGCCGTTGCGAGCCAGCTCGATGATCTCGGCCGGCGTGTAGCGGGGAAAGACGATCAAGGCCGTCACATCCTCATAGTAGGGCTTGAGCTGATCGAGTTGATCGGTATTGACGCGGTAAATCCGGCCGCGGAAGCGGTACACATCCACCAAATCGTTGAGCAGCCGCGCGCGAATGTGCAGGTCCTCTTCGCCGCGCGCAATCAACACCTCGCCATCCGGGCGCACGAGATAGGCCATCGCCGTCCGACGGGCCAACGCCGCGCGCGCGTGGAGCAGATCGGCTTTCTCGAACACGATGCCGGGGATTTGCTGGATCTCGGCAGCAAACTCGCCGCGGTCCACTTGAGCGACCAGGTGATGCCACGTGTCCAGTACCAGCTCGGGGTCTTCATAGTCCACAATCTGGACAATGATGTGTGGAATCCCCATCTCGGATAGACTGGTGGTGCGATTGGCGCCATCTAAAACGACGAAACGCCCATCACCATTGATGAGTGCAACCACAGGCGGATTCTTGAGAAAGCCATCGCGCTTGATGCGCTCGGCCAGCGGCGCGGTGCGACTGACGTCGTGTTGCTCGTGCAGCACCAGATCGCTGGTCGCGACAAACTGGAGATTGGGTATTTCGATTTCTCGTCTTGGATGAGTCATGTCACTTGCCTCAGAATGGATGAAAGCTTACCATAGCAAAGCGCAAGTCGCAAGTCGCCCCTTGACGGATTCCAATTCTGAGATATAATGCAAACCGTAAGTTTTCGGACTCTCCAAAGAAGGAGGTGAGCGAGATGGAACAACTGCATACGGTTGTCCTTGCCGTCAATACGGGTCTTGCTCACCGCCCTCTTGAGCAGGTGGATTAGGTAGCGTTCGCCTGCGAATACAAGACTCTATGCCATGAGCCGGTGACAAGACTTGCGGCTCATGGCTTTTTTGTCGCCAATTGTGGATAGACCTTTGAGGACCTGGTCCTCGAAGGTCTGACCAGGATTTCTGCGAGGCCATGAGTTCTTCATGGTCTCGTTTTTTTTGACACTGGGGAGAAACCTGAAATGCCTACTCGTGAGCAACGTCGTTGGAAGCATTGGGCCGATGAAAAACAGATGCGGCTCGTGCGCAAAGACATCAAGCGTAATCGCAAACCCAAGAGTGAAAATCGCAAAAACAGGAATAACAACCGGCGGGGCGATCTCGATCACCCGGACAATTTGGATTTGCCGCAGGTCGAGCGCGTCATGCCGCGCGGGGAGCGCGAACGCCGCAAGACGGTGATCGCCACCGCGCTGGCCCAGTTGGATCAGGATGACAAGACCAACCAGGTCGCGCCGCCGGAAAAACACGACGGCCAGCGCGGCGTTGTCGTCGAAGTGAGCAGCAGCCTGTGCCGCGTGGACGTGGACGGACGCGAGCTGCTATGTGGCTTGCGCGGCTCGCTCAGCGCGCATGATACCGGCTTGACCAACGTCGTCGCCGTGGGCGATCGCGTCATCGTTTCAGTGGACAGCTCGGAACGGGGTGTCGTGGAAGCTGTCCTGCCTCGTCAAAGCGCGCTCACCCGCCCTGATGTGTTCTACGGCCAGCTGCAACAAGTCATCGTCGCCAACGCCGATCAACTGCTCATCGTCACTTCGTGGCGTGAGCCGGTCATCTGGCTGGAGCTGATTGATCGCTACCTCATCGCCGCCGAGCGGCACAACCTTCAACCCATCATCTGCGTCAACAAGGTTGACCTGGCTGAAGACAAGGCCATCTGCCGGGCGACGCTCCGGCCTTACCTCGACCTGGGCTATCGCGTGCTGTTCACCAGCGCGCTGACGGGGACCGGGATCGAGGAGCTGCAAAGCATCTTGCGCGGCAAGACGACGGCGCTGGCCGGACTTTCGGGCGTGGGCAAGTCGTCGCTGTTGGCTGCTGTACAACCGGGCCTGCAACTTCGCACCGCCAATGTGAGCGAGCACAGCGGCGAGGGCCGTCACACGACGACGCAGGTGACGATGTTGAAACTGGAAATGGGCGGCTATGTGGTGGATACGCCGGGCATCCGCGAGTTTGGCTTGAGCGGCTTGCGGCGGGATGAGCTGGTCCGGTTCTATTCCGAGATCGCGGCGGCGGCGCGCGGCTGCCGCTTTAGCGACTGCTCACATCAGCACGAGCCGGGCTGCGCAGTGCAGGCTGCCGTGCAGAAGGGACGCATCGCGGAGGCGCGATACCACCGCTATACCAAAATCTATGCCGATTTGTCCGAGTGATTCGGCAGTGTATACTGGTCGGAAATGATTTCAGTGCAATCGGAGTCAAGGCTTTAGCCGGAATTAGCCGCAAGAACCGGCTGAAGCCTCGATTCCAATGCACCCGTTTGATTTCTGCTCAGTATAGACCCAACATTCGGCAAAAATCCACCCGGCAAGTGAACGGCGACCTGCCGGGTGGATTCTTTGAAATTGAACAAACGATTATGGTTTGCCCGTGTGTGCGCCGTTTTGCCCGGTGAGCGTGTTTCCATTGCCAGAGGAGTCGGCAAAGACAGTGGAACCGGGCGCCTCGTTAAAGTGCCATAGAGCTCGAGTAGCGGCATCGTCTACAAAGGGAGTCGTCGGCACGGTGTACGAAACGCTGCTGTAGCGGACAATGTCTGAGAAGCGCATTTCCTCGATCCAGCCGACAGCAGGATACAATCCCAGGTACGCACCGATATTCAATGCGGAGGTCGAGTCGGGTACGCCGGGTGTCCACTCGGCCTGATGGCTACTGGCCACCAGGCTGCCATCGAGGTAAAGCGCCATCAAGTCCTGGTTGGCCGTGTTCTCGTTGTCAAAAACGGCTGCGACATGATGCCAGCCCACAGACAAGTTCACATCGTAGCTGAGATACACGTAATTGGTAGAGTCTGACCAAACTCTAAACTGGACATTGGCGAAAAACGGTTATGTTGATGGGTGAGTTGCAGGAAGAGCCGTTTTTGCGGTAAACTGGGTGATGCCAGAACATCAACTCAGGAGGTACTGCCATGCTGACCCGCATCCTGCACAACTCCC
>DAOTXX010000024.1:0-3220 GCA_034434835.1 Thermoflexales bacterium
TTTGACACCTGGCAGGATCGGAGTTATGATGTGCTCGGATGTCCTGTTGATCGGCAGTGCATGCCCAAGTCGGAAAGGTGGAGATCCACCTTATTTTGGCCGATCCGTGGTCCAAAGAATGGGGCCAACCCCAAAGGGGATGTACCCCAGTTTCAGATATATTTTCAGCGCCGCAAGTCGCCAGTCTTCTGTGTAAAGATGAATATGGCGGTAGCCTTCTTGCATGAGTCGGCTGGTGGCAGCAGCCGAGACGGCGAAGCCCAGCCCTTTCCCCCGATGAGCAGGGTCTACCGCAATCCAGCCAATTTCACCACCCTGACGGCCAAACTCGCAACGGTCCTGAAAGGCCATCCCTGTAGCAACAATCTCAAGACTTTTCTCGTGGACAGCTATAAACCAACCCTGAGGAAGAATGCGTTCTTGCCAGGGTCGCAATTTGTCCACATCCCAACCAGGCCAGCCTGCGAGCTCCATCACTTTGAAAAAACGTGGCTCATCACCGTCCTGATACGGGCGTAAGCGATAGCCAAGCGGCAGTTGCACCGTAGGGCAATCTTCAAGGAGGTGTGCTGGCCAGACCATGCGCACTTGGGTGGGATATTCGCTTTCTAGAAGGCTCATCATAATCTCACTGTGCTGCAAAGGCGAGAATGCTCGCTCTTATCGCCGCCCAACGGCACGCGCGTGAGCCGCCGCCCGAAGGGCGGTCGGCTCCACGCGCAGGTTAGGCCGCGCCTTGGCTTGAATATAATGCTCGCGAAACGGTGCATAACATTCAAGACTCCCAAGACCCATCAGGTTAGCAACCTGCTGAGAAGTATGGAAATCAGTAGCCAAATTGTTCGAATGCATATACGTTGGTATCTGCTATGCAGCCCACCTAAACCTGAGAGCAACGGCACGATACCCGTCGCTCGCAAATGGCTCCCACCCATCGCGACACAGGCGCGTCAGTATCCACCAGTAGACGTGCCCGTCCTTGAATCTGAGATTCTTTAGAAAACACGCGCACGTTTCACCCGAGAGGCTCTCTTCTTTGTAGTCAATGGAATATGAAGGAATGAGAGCTTTCAATTCTGCCAGAACTTTGTCTAGCATGTCCGAGTTTGTGCAAGCCAGAAAAACGCCTGATGCCCCGTCAGTTGACACAAACGCATATTCATAGATTGCCATTTGGTTCGCCTCTTTTGGCCTACCCTCATTACACTGGTGTAATTTGGTGTAATTTCGTCGAGCGGGCTAACGGCGGAGATAAGCTGCCTCTCCCGTGACACACGCGACCAGCCAACCGGCATCCGAGCACGAACGCGTACTACCAGCCAAAGTCAGCGGGTCAGCTTGATCGCAGTGTTAGCCCGCCGCCCAGCATCTGCGGACGCGCCGCTCGCGACCCCGTGATCCTGGGTGACCAACGCGGCGGGCTAACGATTGGCGCATCAGCCGCACGCGGAGCGAAGCGGAGCGTGTCGGCTGGATGCGCATGTTATGCCGCCTTTCGATGCAATAGTTTGTTTGGATGACAAACGAAAGTCAAATTCAACATACTTGCCAAAGCCGTACTGTCTTGTCTACACCGCCACTAGCCAGTAACGTGCCATCGGGGCGATATGCCACACAGGTTACTCGTCTTAGATGACCTTTGAGTGTGTACATCAACTTACCACTGGCTGCATTCCAGACCCGCACCGTTGTATCTTCACTTGCAGTGGCAATAGTCTGTCCATCAGGATGCCATGCCACGCTGTAAACTTCTCCTGTGTGTCCTTTCAAAGTATGCACTAACGTACCACTGAATGATCTACATAGAAAGACTGCGTCTTGGCTGGCAACAGCTATGATTTTGCCGTCTGGACTGTATGACAAATCGCGTACATGATTGTACTGAGGCAGTACTGGCGCTGCGGGTGCACCTTGATCAAAGCACATCACGTTTATGGAACACTGACTAGTGTCAGAAGCCGAGCCGCCAATCGCTAGAAGAATGGCATCAGGATCCCAGGCAACGGCTTTGAGATAGGCATAAGGTTTAATTTCCACTTCGCCAGTGTCTTTGATTTCTATTCTTCCCCGCCAAGTGTGCAACAAGTCGCCATCAGGGATTCTCCATACTTGGACTTTGGTTTGACTTACACTGAGCAACTCATATCCATACGGATGCCAAGCCACCTTGTATACAGCATGTCCTTCCGCCTCTGGTAGAATATGTATCAGTTTACCATCGCTTGCCAGCCATATACGCGCTGTCTCGTCATCGCTCGCGCTGGCGATCATCTGACCATCTGGACTCCATGCTACATCATAAATGTAACTCGAGTGTCCTTCCAGAATCCGTAACAGTTTCCATTCGTCAGTTGCTTGCCACAATTCAATCACATTTGAACTGGCAACCGCCAGAAACTTCCCATCTGGACTCCAATCTATGGAGTACACCCAACCCTTATGTGGTCGAAGTGTTTGTACAAGGCTTGCACCTTTAGAGGTCAGTGCTACACTGCTCTCCCCTCTGTCAACAAAGAACAAACTGATTAGGGTAGCGATGGCACTCAATAAGCCTATCAGCGGTTCAAAACTAGGCTGAACAACCAACCAGATAAGGGATGCAATTAGAGCCAGTAATGCAATGACACGTAGTACCAACCGCCAAGATAACTTTGGCATAATGCTCCATCAAAGACTCCGCTCGACTCAGCCTGTATCGTCGAGCATTGTGTAAGTGCTGGCTTTGCATGACAGGCAGCATAACGGCACGCGCATCAGCCGCGCCGCCGAAGGCGGCGTCGGCTGGATGCGCATGTTAGGCCCGCCCACGCCTGACACCCGCACCCCCTCCACGGTTGGCGCGACCCCCGCGCTCACCTTCTACCCCACCACCTGCACGAAAACCATCACCCCGCCGCCGACGCCTGCCCGCTCCCTGCCGCGCTCTCAAACCCACCGCCGCCCATCACCGACGGCCCTCTCTCACCACCGACCACCCCGCTTCTGTGCTTCCACCCCCCAACCAACCCCCGACCTCAACCGCCTTCTCCTCTCGCCAGCGCGCACCCCGCACTCCCTACCGCCACCCTCTCGGCCTCGCCCGACCTCCCGACCAACCCCCCTCTACCCCTCCGTCACTCCCGCTTCCGCTGGCGGCACACTCTCTCCCGATTCCCGCACCCCCTCCGCCGTCAACCCCACCAGCTTCGCAGGAACGCGCCAACCCACAGCCCCCCAAGTC
>DAOTXX010000025.1:0-34656 GCA_034434835.1 Thermoflexales bacterium
GGATGAAAGCAACTCCTTCATACTCCTCCGACCAACGCATTTGTCCTTTTCCCCCTTCATCCTTCCTCCTTCATCCTTCATCCTTCTATTCGATGGCTCCTGGTGGTCCACCATAGAATCGCTCCATGCGCGCTTTGCCGTCAAGCGAGCAGACTTGAGCAAAGACGTCGCCATCTTGATTGGCGCGTTTCGCAGCCAGTATGCGATGAAGCCAACGGTCTTTGCCGCGTTGGAAGCGGTAGCCGACATCCTGCCCAAGACTTCGCCAGTGCGTCAGGCGGTCGAGACCGCGTGTGCATACAACCGGCTCTCTCGACCTGATGCGCTCGCTCCACTGCGAGAATTGAAAGATGAGACGCTTTCGCAGTTCGTCCGCGCCCTGGAGACGGACACGACTTCAGAGGCGATGGTCAAGCTGCTCAAAGAGTTGGAAGAGCGCATCAAATCACGGCGGCGTGTCCGCGAAGCGGCGCAAGGCGCATTGGTGCTGTTCATGGGCACCGTCTACGTCCTGGCCGGAGCCAACCTGGTCTTTGCGCTGGTCGTGTTGATCGTTCCACTCATGCGCCACTACTTTGTCGCCCAGGTGGGCGGGCGACTGCTGTACATGGCTTTGACGATGGCGGCGGCCGGCGGCGGGGCATACTTTCTCATGGAGACACGCGCGACCGAGGAGCAAATCCTGTGAGGAATGACGAGTGTCGAGTGTCGAGTGACGAACTCCAAACGCCGGCGTGGACACAGATCGCCCTTGCTGTGCTCGCCGTCGTATTGGCAGTGGTAGTCGTGATGACGATTAGCATGGTAGCGCATTCTGTCATCTCCATGACCAAGCTTGGTGATCCTATGCCGATGGCCCCGGGCGGCCTGCACAGGCCGTGACGCCTGCCCTTCAGTCACTTGCACATTGAGGACGTTAATCGAGAGACGATGAACGAAACCACTTGGCGATTGATTATCTTGGGCGCTGCCATGCTTGGCGTGTTTTTGGCGACGCAGGGCATTCTGTTGAGCGCAGGCGATCTCCTGTCTCGCGCGAGCAGTGGACTGCGTTTTCGACGTGTCAATCTTGCGGTCTTGCGTCAAGATGAACCGGCCGCTGGAACACTGACAGAACGCGAGCTGTATGGCACGGCAAACCTGAACTGGCCGGTGCTGCAACTTGTATGTGGCGCGGCGGGCATCCTATCGGCCTCGCTGGTTGCCCAACTCCCGCTTTCTGTTGCCGGCGCGGCCCTGGGCTTCCTGCCGCGCTTGGTACGCAACTACCTGGAGCGCCAGGGCAAAGCACGCGTCCGGCGTCAGGTACGAGCGTTCGTGGATGAACTGAGCCTGATGCCTCTGGATGCAGGACTTGCGCCTGTGCTCTTCCAGATCGCCGAGCGCGACACGGCAGGAATTTTGCATGACCGGCTACGTTTGCACGTCCGTGCGCAGCGACTGGGAGGCGACGCGCTGCAAGTCCTGCACGCGCTGGCCGGCGATATGCGCTCTGATGATTTGCGTGACCTGACGCGCAGGCTGGACGCAGCGCGGCGCGGCGGCGAATCGGTCGAGGTTGCATTGCACGAGGCAGCCCAAGAGATGTCCGCCGAGATGCTGGCCCAGGCACGCCTGGCCGCTGAGGGAGCACCCAACCGGATGCTGATTCCGGCGCTGGTCACGCTCTTTCCGCCCGTGCTCGTGCTCGCATTGTATCCGGCCATGATGTACCTGGTGGACAGCCTGACCAGTGTGGGAAGCGGAAGAGTTCCATTTTAGATTGTTGATTGCTGACACCTGTACTTGCGCATGCGCGCAGCGCAGGTGCAAGTGTTGTAGATTTGAGATTGAACACAGCGCAATCAGCAATCAGAAATCTACAATCTTCAATTGAGAGGGGAGGTGAGAGTCATGAAGTTTTTGAAGGGTCGGAAAGGAATTGATCTTGCAGAGTGGCTCATTGGCGCAGCACTCGTGATCGCCGTCGTCGGCGCAATGATCTAAACCGTCGCCAACAACGCCAGCGCACAAGGCGCCAAGGTCGGCACCTGGATCACGTCGATCAACGTTCCCGCCAGCGTGTGAAGCAGTCATCGGGCTGAGGGTCAGGGCTTCACATGTCCTGACTCTCAGACCTCAATACAAGTGGGTTTGTGGAGGAAAGCATGAGGTTTCTTTTCAACCGGCGCGGCACGGCGACACTTGAATGGCTCACCGTGGCTGTCATCGTCGTTGCTGTCATCGGGGTCATCTTGTGGCAAGTGTTCAATCGCCTGTCGGCGCGGTACACCGATGTCTACAACGACCTTTAGCACATTGACGATCTGCATTTGGTTGGGCGCGGTGGCCTGGCAAGACTTGCGCACACGCCAAGTCACGAACTGGCTGACGCTGACCCCGCTGCTGCTTGCCGTCATATTGTGTGCCGCCAGAAGCAATCTGCTCCCGCTCGCGTTGTTGGCCGTCATCGTCGTGATCGACCCGCTGCCGCAGTTGCTTCGCGCGGGCATGATGCTGACGGCCTGCACACTGGCGGCGCACTTCGATCCTGCGCCCGCGCCTGCGCGCGCTATCGTGCCGGCGACATGGGCAGCCGCGTACTCGCTAGCACAGCTCAACATGCTCGGTGAAGCGGACGCGAAAGTCGCCATGACCCTGACCGCCTTGTTCCCATCTCCTGTCTTGGCATGGTGCATGGTGGGTGTGGTGTTGGTCATCTCGCTGGCGGTGACACTTTGGAAATATCGGCTGGTGACGCCGCTGGTGCTAATGAACAGAGTGCGCGATGTGCTGGCGCTCCAGTTTCCCGAACCAGCCGAAATGGAACAAGGGGTTCCGGTGGCCGGCGCGTTTCTCCTGGCATTCATCGCCTACACGGTGTATGGAGCAATTATCCAATGAGGCAGGTTGTCATCGCAGTCGGATTGGTGGTGACCGTGCTCGTCAGCCTGGCGCAGTGGTCGGCAAATGCGAGCGCAGCTATGCCAGTTGCCTGTACCCCGACTCCTGACGGGCGTTTGTCACCCTATTGGTTTTCAGGCGTGGCCCGATGGGAAAAACTGGTCGTATTGTACGCCACGCGAGCGGGACTTGATCCTGACCTGGTGGCGTCGGTCATGCGACACGAATCAGCAGGCGATCCTGAGACTGTCTCCGAAGCCGGCGCGGTGGGACTGATGCAGATCATGCCCCTGGAGGCTGGCTTCACATGGCGTCCCAGCACGACGGCTCTGCGCGATCCTGCGATCAATATCTATCGGGGCACGCAGATTCTCTCGCAAGTAATCGGCGACGCGAAGGGCGATCTGCGCTCTGCTCTGGGCGCATACAACGGTGGTTGGGGCGGATACGCTCACAAGACACCACAGGATTACGCGGGTTGGGTGCTGGCTGATTATGCGCGCGCCCTGGCGGCCCGCAACTGCTGGCCAGAACCAAGCGGCTTCGCGCTGATAACTCAGCGAGGCACAGGGCAACCAGAAATCATCGCAGAATCGGGCTGTCGTATATACCTGGTGAATGCCGCATACAAGTCGAGCCAGATGTCAGTGTATCCGGCACTGATTTCTTGCGATCTTGCGGCTCATCAGCCAGACCGAGACCGAACTGGACGTCGAAGTGAGGTGGAACGATGAAACTCTGTCGAGGCCAGCGCGGCCAGGCCAGTGTCGAGATGCTGATTGTCGTTCTGATTCTGACACTGGTCTCGCTGGGGGCTATCGAGATCGCCAGGGGCTATGCTATCAAAAATGCAATGGAGATCGGCGTTGCCAAAGCCGCGCGCGGGCTGTCTATTGATCCATCGCAGTGGAGCTGGGCCGACAATACCGTCCGCAACGAAGTGAGCGGCAACGTGCTGGGCGGAGGGTATGGCTCAAGTCTCGCCCTCGAGATCCGAGATCGCGTAGGAAATGTCCTCACGCCGGCACAATTGAACGATCCGGCCGTGATGCCCTACGGAAGCGTGTTTTGGATGCGCGCCTATGTGCCCTTTCTTGCACGCGCGCCTTTCCTCAACCTGGGCACGCGGCAAATTGAGGTGTGGCACAGTGGTGTGGTCCAACGCTGGCCGTGATGAATGGACGATGAATGAATAGGAGGCCAAACATGGAATTCAAAGTGTCGGCGCAATCACGCACGGCGTCGGTTGCCGGGGCCATTGCGGGCGCGGTTCGTGAGAGTGGGCAGGTTGACGTGCAAGCCATCGGCGCCGGGGCAGTCAACCAGGCGATCAAAGCCGTGGCTTTGGCGTGCAAGTACCTGGCGCAGGACAGCCTGGATATTGTGTGTGTCCCCGCTTTCGCGGAAGTAGCGATTGACGACCAGGCGCGCACCGCCGTCCGGCTGACCATCGAGAAGCGATGAATCGTCAATCAGGCCAGGCTTCTATCTGGGCGCTTCTGGCGTTGATGGTGCTGGTGATGATCGGCGCGGCTCTGCTCGACGTGTACAACTGGACGAGCACTCGTGTGTGGGCCTATCACGCGGCCGAGTCCGCTGCCGAGCGTGGCGCGACGACGGGCGCGGACTGGACGCACTTTCAATTCACTGGCGAGTGGAACCTCGACGAGACGATAACGAGGGCCGAGGTTGAATCGGCGCTGCAGGATGAGCTGATGGCGCGCGGGATTGACCTGGCGCACGCGGCGTGGGACATCCGCGTTCATCCTACATCGGCTATGGTGACAGAAGCAAGTTGGCCGCCGGGCGGCAGCCTGTGGGGAAGCGAGGCGCAGCCCCCTGTGGGATGGACGACGAACCGCCCGTCGGTCGGCGTGTACCTGGAATTTGACGCGCCAGTGTTCCTGGGCCGGCTGGCTGGTGTCGAGTCACCAGCGCGAATGCGCGTGTTCGCATCGTCGAGCCTGGTACGGTAGGGAGACACGCGACAAGATGCAAGACGCAAGTCGTTGGATGAACGTGATCACTCTGCTCTGGCTCGGCGCAGCAACCTGGCAGGATATGCGGACGCGGCAGGTGTCCAACTGGCTAACTATCCCGCCATTGTTGATGGCGGTCGTGTGGAGACTCGTGCAAGGCGACATCGTGCCCGCGGTCTTGATAGCTGCCATGATGATCGCCGATTATCTGATCGCTCATGCTCTGGCGAGCGTCGGACTCTACAGCCTGACTTGTGTCGTGGCTGCGGTGATAACAGGAGATATGATTCTGCCCGTCGTGTGGTCAACCGTCTACATGGCCTCGCGCCTGAACCTTCTCGGCGGCGCAGATGCCAAAATCAGCATGACCCTGACCATCATGTTTTCAGACATCCGTCTGGCTGGACTGATGCTGGCTGCACTGCTGGCCGTCTCGATCATCGGATTACTGGTGCGGAGGCAAATCCGCCAGGCTTGGGGCAGCGTACGCTCAATGCTGAGCTTTCAGTTTCCCACGCTGTGCGATCTGGAGACGCAAGGTGTGCCGTTAACAGGCGCTCTGACGCTGGCCTTTGCATTATGGCTGGCGACCAGGTAGACACAGCTCGCGTCAGGTCACACGAGAGCAGTCCCCTTCAGGAGAACAAACCGTGAACATCGTCACAGGACGATCTGAAGACAAAACCTCGGCCATCATGGCCGTCTATGAAACACTGCTGCCCGATGAAAAGGCGAAAGTGGACAAACTCGTGGCGCTGTTGGATCACGAACTCCATTCGAGAAGCAAGTTGGGGAAACCCCAGATATCGTTCGGCACAAAAGCTGCCATCGAGTTGATTGGCAAAGTCGGCCTTCTCTGCGCAGCACGCGGAGCGTGTGGACTGGCGAATGCCGAGGGCAGGCAGCCCGCGCGCTCGCAGGCAGGGCAGGCCGGGCGCAGATAACGAATGAGGCATCGCATGAGAGTAAAACGTGGAGCCTGGAGGGTCGTTTGGTGGGGAGCATTCGTCCTCGTCGTGTTCTTGTTGAGTCTCGGATCAAGCGGAGCCTACGGCGCAGAGCCAGAACGCATGACGGCTGAGCCGGCCGCGCCCAATCTCTCCACTTCGACCATCGCGGCCTGGCCTGACCTGGTTCATGTCGGCGAAACGGTGACCATCACTATCGCCATCACCAACAGTGGTGGCGCTATCGCAGTGGTGAGACTAACTGATACACTACCGGCAGGCCTGGGTCATGTGTCCGGCACGCTGTCAGCCAGCCCCCTGCCCAGCGCAACCCTATCCTTCGATCCCATGCTCAACGCCGTCACCGGACAAATTAACGACCTGCCTGGTGCGCCCAATGGCGGCAGCGTGTTCTTGACCAATGTCGCCACCATCACATTCGCAACCAATGCTTTACTGACTGGAACGTTCACCAACCCGATCCAGTTGCAAGACCAGAATCGCAGCTACGAAATTGCGCCAACTGCCATCACGGTCGAGCCATGGCGTTCCTTCTTGCCCATCGTCACGCGGCCGCCTGGACTGGCGTCTGAATGGATCACAGGAACATACCAGGGCCTGTATTCGATTTGCCAGAACGGCCCTGGCATCACGTCAACCCTACTCGGGCAAGGCGGCTTTACACTGTCGTGGGACGACTATGGTGGGGGAAGCTCGGCCGGCCTGGGCGATCCGTTGGGCAACACCTGGGACTGTCGAAGTGTCATGGTCTTCGAATTTCCAGCCGGTGTGCCGCACGGCCGCGTGCTGTCAGGGACCATGAACTTTTCCAACGCATGGACGACTGTCCAAAACAAGAACGTCCTGCCACAGGATGTGCCGGTCGGCTTCAGGCAGACGAATTGGACGACGGCGTCCGTTGACGCAGACATCCGCGACCTGTGGTTCGATGTTCGTCCTGACACCTGGACGCAGCGACTGCCATCGTTTCAAGACTTGTGCTCCTTCACGACAGTATCTGTCCCATCCGGCTATCTCACGGTCAGCGGGCCAGAGGTTGGAATCATGGTTTACTCTTCGGCCATCTACCGGCCTGAGCTGTGGCAAAACGATTACGGGCGTTTTGTGAACTATGGGCACTATCTCACATGGGGCGGTTCCTGTCCGAGCGCCAGGCCAGCGTTGCGGCTGCTCGTCCAACCCGAGGTGATAAATTGAAGAACAAGGCGATTCTTTGGGTTCTTATCCTCTCTATCTTGAGCGTCTCGATCCTGGAGCACTCGGCCAGCGCCTGGGGTGTTCCGCAAGACATTTATGCCCAATACGCAGGGGCGATCCGTGTGCGCGCCAGGCGGCTGAGTTCTGACGCCAATCATACAGTCTACGTTCGCAAGTGCACCGGTGGGTATGGCGGCCCGTGCGACGCCTGGCAAAGGCTGGGGACATTGACAGGTGATCTCACCGAATTTCAGACGAGCCTGCAAGTGTTGCCGAACGATTACGTGGACATCAAGATAGACTCGAACGCCATCCCTTCCGATTGGAACCCGATTGTGTACAGCGCCGATCGAGTCAGGCGTCCCAGGCCGGGTGAAGACCCACCTGGCCCGCGTGTTGTCGCACCGCACGGAGGCAATGGGCAATTGTGCGGCGATGCCCCACCGATGAGCATTGCGGATTTACTGGCATCATCCTATTACTGGCTGTCTTCTTCGTGCTGGGAAGATTGGGTGGACTATGACTGGAACGACCTGGCCTTCGTCGTGGACTATGTGCCGGGCAGTATCCAGCGCAGTGTCGGCGTGCATGTCCGCAACCCACAGGGCACGCCTCTGCCGCGCGACATCGGCGGTTCGGAAGTGGAAGTCGTGATGTGGTGGGCATGGTTTGCGCAGACGCAGTCATGGGGAACTCGTTCGGATGGCGCGCGAACACTCTTGACGCCGACATCTGCCTACAACTATCAAGGCGGCTATGTCCTGCCAAACTCGAACGAGAAGGTACTGGGCATCACGCCGGTGCCAGCGGATGGATGGGATTACGCCGAGAACGGGAAGACGAGCTACAACTGGTACTATAACACCTGGCCGCAGTCGGAAAGGCACGATGTCTACTTTATCCTGGCAACACATACGCCAACGCCATCGCCCACTAGCACGCCGACCAATACACCAACGCCGACGCCGACGAGCACTCCGACGCCGACGCCTACACCCGTGCCGCTCAACGTCGTGATTTCGCGCGATTGGCCCTGGCTGGTGTGGTATGGCGGCCAACCGCCACTCAATGGTCAGACCCAGGTGCTGCGCGGCTATGTCTCGGGTCATCCTGTCGGACCGGGCTTTGAGGTGTTGATCCATATAGCTCCACCTCTGTCGGATGGCTCGCCATGCGACATTCATACGAACTGTGCACCCTCTACCTACTCGGTCGCCACGGATGTCGCCAGCGCGTTCATGTTGGATGCGGTGGCGTCCGGCAACGCCAATTTAGGCACAGAGCGCGAGGGCATCTGGCAGGCTTGGGCCGAGATTCCCGGTTCGGTCAGCAATGTGGTGAGTTGGGATGTGCAGTGGAATCGCTCGCACGTCACGCAGTGAGGCTGTTCCAAGGGTATAAATTACAAGAGATAACATCAAGATACAAATATTATTGTATTGACAAACAAAGCTGATTCTGGTATCCTGAGAGCGCTTTTGGGGGGTTGTAACACCCAAAAAACTCTAGAGATAACGTTCTAGCGTGACTCAGGAGAACAGGAGCAGCCCATGGTCAAACGAAACTACCTGGAGGAATTCGACACCGATCTTGCCCGGCAGGACAAGAGTCCAATCACCCGGCGCGGCTACCTGGCCGATCTCGAGGACTTTGCTCAGTGGGTCGAGACAACCTACGGCGAAAAATTCGATCCGGCCAGGATCACGCGTGATGATGTGAGGGCATATCTCTCGCACCTGACAACAACGCGCAAGGCCAAGCCGGCGACGGCCAATCGCAAGCTCGCTGCCCTTTCCACGTTTTGCCGGTGGGCGGTGAGCGTGAGGATTCTGAAGGATGACCCGACCGCCAACGTCAAAGGAGTCAAGCAGGTCAAGTCTCCGCCCAAAGCATTGGAGCGCGCCGATCTCAACCGGCTGGTGCGCAAGGCGCAGCAATCGGGCCGCCCACTGCACGCGGCAGTTGTCATCCTGCTGGCTAACACAGGCTTACGTGCAGGTGAGTTATGCGCCCTGGCTTTGAGCGACGTAGAGATCAAGCCCCGCTCAGGCAAGGTGATCGTGCGTTCCGGCAAAGGAGACAAGTATCGTGAGGTGCCGCTTAATGCAGATGCAAGGCAAGCGATCAGCCAGTACATTGCCGTCCGCCCCAATCCAGCCAAACCGAAAGAGGCCGATCGGCTATTCATCGGCCAGCGTGGCGAGCCGCTCGAAGAAGGCGGCGTGTGGCACATCGTCACCAAGTATGCGAACCAGGCAGGGATCGAGGATGCATCGCCGCATGTGTTGCGCCACACCTTTGCCACGCTGCTCTTGCGAGAGCACAAGACGGACCTGGTAACCGTGGCCGATTTGTTAGGGCACGAGAATGTGAACACCACGGCTCGCTATGCTCGGAGTACTGAAGCCGACCGGCAGGCAGCTGTGGAAAAGTTGAGTCAGTAAATCATCAGGAGGGCACACGATGAAGAATCGCGTCGAAATTGAAGGGTATGTCACCAACCGTATCTGGCAGTGGTCGGAACCAGGGAGAAATTCCCCCGACACACTGTTTCGGTTGGCCTGTTATCCCGACCTGGACAACGGGCAGGCCAGGCCGAGACCGTTCTACGTCACGGTTCGTATTCCAGGTAGTGTTCTGAACGGTGTGCCGGTCGGCGTGCTGCCAGAGCAGCGGTTGATGGTGACGGGCCAGTTGGTCAGCCGAGATTACACTCACTCGCTCAGTGACTTTTTAGCGCGCGTGAAAGACAAGCCCGAGTTGGCACTGCCGGAAGGTTTTGACCCAGAGCGTGTGGTCGAGCTTCGCTCGCTCAACGAGGTGATTGTCGAGTCTATCCGCGTTGTGGAAGAGCAAGACACGAGCGATGATGATGGCGAGACTGACAACCGCAAGCCATCACGCCGCGAGCGCCGTCGCGAAAGAAAACAAGCGGCTGAGGTCTCAGCGCATACAGGCACACTTGCTGCAGGCGAGAATGTAACTCGCTCTCCCGACAGTGGCACTTTGCCAGCCAACACGAGTTCGAGCACTATTTAGTCTTGTAGTCGAGTAGTCAAGTGGTCAGAAGTTGACTACAAGACCAAGCGACTACATGACTAAGCGACTACTCCGTCACTGCATAGTAACCGCCAGCCGGTGAGGGCTGGCCGCGTAACGACAATCAGGCTGGCGCACTCGCCGCCAGCCTGAAAATACCATCCCTGCGAACCTGCGGGGACAGAACACACGATGTTCGCTCCGGCGATGAGCCGAGGGCGCACACGATGCCCTTCTTTCGTGAAGGGGAATCGTACTGTGTGTTCTGTCCCCGCTTTTGTTTTGGGCGTTGCACCTGAACAAACAGGTCGGAGAAACGCTGCCGGTCCCGCAAGGGACGGCGCGCACGTTGTACGCCTCAACCACTGCGCGCTGATAAATCGGTGGCGCTGGCCTCATACCTACATGATGAATTATCGAGGGGAGTGTCGGACTCTCGTGGGTTAGTGCGCTAGTTCGTTAGTGCATGAGTTCGAGAACGTGCGGCTCAAGCAACGACTATTGCACTATCGCACTAACCCGCGATGGCGGCATCGAAGCCGCCCCCTCGTCTTGCACGTTCAAACTATCATCCCGGACACGGTTCAGAAACGTCTGTTCCACACATCCAGATCGTGTTTAGTGGCATGCCAGCTCAAGTCCGAGGGCCCGCAGTCATGCCTTCACGCTTCAATCCATAGAAGGCTGTATCCGCTGTCTCTCGTGATTGACTTGCAAAAGCGTTGGGCTATACTTGAAATGGGTCCATGAGTATTTCCCCTGTTTGTGGCAACTGTCAAAGAAAAGAGGACAATCGCTGACGTTCCCAGCCACGACATTTGAGGAGGTGTGACGTGATGCAGCCAAGATGGATCAGAAGCGGTGTCACTGTATTATTGTCCTCCTTGCTTGTGTTAGCGATGCGGGCCTTGCTTGCCGCGCCACAAGACCAACCATCAGCCTGGCAAGTCGTTGGCCAGATCGGCGGGCCGACACAGGCTGTCGCCGTGCAAGGCAATCATGCCTACGTCGGCGTCGGCCTGCGGCTGGTTGTGCTGGACGTGTCCAACCCCAGCACGCCCACGGAGGTGGGCAGTACAACCCCCTTCCCCTACTTCATCGAGGACGCCGTCGTCAGCGGGACGCTGGCCTACGTCGCCGCCGGTGGGGCGGGCCTGCGCGTGGTGGACATTTCCTCCCCGGCCAATCCGGTCGAGGTCGGTGCCTGGGATTCGCCCGGCTACGCCGAAGGGGTGGCGGTGGCCGGCAACACGGTTTACCTGGCCGACGGGCCGTATGGCCTGTGGACGGTGGATGTCTCTGACCCGGCGCATCCCCACAAGGTTGGCTCGGCCTATGATATGAACTACGCCTTCGAGGTGGTGGTGTCCGGTCATCACGCCTACATCGCTGCGGCCGGAGCCGGGCTGCTGGTGGCGGATGTTTCTGACCCGGCGCATCCGGTGGAGGTGGGGACGCTGGATACGCCGGGGTATGCCTACGGCGTGGCGGGCGACCGTGAGGGTCGCCCCTACGTGTACGTCGCTGACGGCTGGGAAGGTGTGCGGCTGGTGGACGTGTCCAACCCCAGTGCGCCGATCGCAGTCAGCACATACAAGACACCGGGCTGGGCCTTTGACATCACCATCTCCGGCACGCGCGCCTGCGTGGCCGATGCCTTTATGGGCCTGCGGGTGCTGGACGTATCCGACCCGGTGCATCCCGTGGAACTGGGCGGCTATGAGATGGCGGGGGGCCACGCCGGAAGCGTGGCTGTGGCCGGGAACACAGCCTACGTGGCCGACCGCAATGGGGGGCTGCGGGTGATGAGCGTTGCCGACCCGGCACATCCAATCCAGGTGGGCCTGTATGATCCGTTGAGTTACGCCGATGGAGTTTGGGTGGATGGCGATTACGCCTACGTCGCCGCGGGCAAGTACGGCCTGCGGGTCGTGGACATCTCCGAGCCAACTCATCCGGTCGGGATCGGCAGTTACGACACGCAGAGCTATGCTACCGGTGTCGTAGTCGAAGGGGACTATACCTATGTGGCGTCCCGGCACTTGCATATCCTGGATGTCTCGGACCCGGCCCATCCAACACAGGTTGGCTTCCTCGAAGAAGGAGGTGGCAGGGACATTGCCGTGGCCGGCAACATCGCCTATATCCCCAATGAGTGGGGACTCAACTTGGTGAGCATCTCTGACCCATCCCATCCGGCCGAGCTTGGTTTTGTCCGATTGTGGGAGTACTGCGGGGCACCCGACGCGGCTGTGGGTGTGGATGTGAGCAGCATCTTTGCCTACGTCGCCAGCGAGAATGCCGGACTGGAAGTTGTGGATGTCTCGAATCCACTGAGCCCGACCCTGATCGGAGCATACGACAGCGGATCCAGCTTCTCCCAGGATGTTGCTGTGTCGGGTACCACGGCATATATTGCCGACACTCATGGGTTACAGCTGGTCAACGTGTCTGACCCGGCCCACCCAAGCGGGATGGGCTACTGCGACACGCCGGGCGAGGCCTACGGGGTGGCGGTGTCTGGAACCGCAGCATATGTGGCGGATGGCAGCAGGGGCATATCTGTTGTGGACATTTCCAATCCGTACAGCCCGACCCTGGCTGGAGAGTTCAACACGCTGGGCTACGTCCACCAAGTGGCGGTAGCCGGGAGCCGTATCTACGTGGCCGACGGCCCCAACGGCTTGCTCATCCTGGGACCTGCAACTGACGATCTCGCCGCCAGGTCAGGAACACAGCCTGCACAGGACCAGCCATTGGCGACCCGGCAGGCAATCGTTGAACCGACGACGGCGCGCAGGGCGGTTGTTCCGCCAGACGAGTGGCTGACCCCGCCCTCTATGCCCGGCGCGCCGCCGGCCCCGCTCAAGCCAGGAACTTCCAACAGATCAAAACCAGGCAGGGCGACCGGGATTGCCAGCACCTGCACCGTGACCAGCACGGCCGACAGCGGCGTTGGGACGTTGCGCGAGTGCCTGGCGAACGCCGTGAGCGGAGAGACGATCACCTTTGACCCGGCGGTCTTTCCCCCGACTACTCCCGTCACTATTTCCCTGTCCAGCGCGCTCCCCTGGCTCGACCAGGGCCATCTCACCCTTGACGCTTCTAACGCCGGGGTGATCCTGGACGGCAGCGGCGCGCCGGACACGACCGGCCTGGTGATCGCCTCAGACGGCAACGTGATCCGTGGCCTGCAGATCCTGCGCTTTCCAGGCGATGGCATTCTCGTTTTCAATGGAGCAAAGAACAATCAGATTGGCGGCAACCGGCTGCAGGGCAGTGGGCCGCTTGGCCAGGGCAACCTGATTAGCGGCAATGGGCAGAGTGGCGTCGAGATCTCCGGCGCGGGCACGATGAGCAACACCGTGGTCGGAAACTTCATCGGCACCGATCTCAGCGGCACGGCCATCGTCGGCAACCAAGTGGGAGTGGATATTGCGTATGGGGCCAGCCACAACACCATCGGCGGAGCGATGGCAGGGCAGCGCAACGTCATCGCCGGCAATCAGAACGACGTGGCTATTTGGTATCCCGGTTCGGATCACAATGTCGTCACGGGCAACCTGATCGGCACCGACCCCAGCGGTTCTTTCGCTCTGCGCACTTCACCCCTGCCAGGATGCTGCACGCGCGGAGTGATGATCGCACAGGGTGCCCGGCAGAACATCATTGGGCCGGGGAATGTCATCAATGGCAGTTACTGGGGCATCCAACTCTTCGGGGAGGGCGTGGACGAGAACGTGATTGTCGGCAACCTGATCGGCACGAACATCAGCGGGACGGCGGCCATTGGCAACTTCTCGGATGGGATATTGATCAGCGCAGGGCCGCAGCGCAATCGCATCGGCGGCGCGACGCCGGGTGAACGGAATATCATCAGCGGCAACGATGGCAACGGGATCGGTATCAACGGCGCAGAGACCATCAGCAACACGGTGATCGGCAACTACGTCGGTACGGACGCCAGCGGGACGGCGGCGCTGGGGAATATGGGACCGGGAGGCGGCATCCAGGTATGGAGTCCGGACAACCTCATCGAGCGGAATCTGGTCAGCAGCAATGGTTCCAACGGCATCAGCCTCATCGGCAGCCAGGCTTATGGTAATCGCGTCATCGGCAACTATACCGGGACTGACGTGAGCGGCACCGCCGATTTGGGGAACAGGGGCTACGGGATCGGCATAGAGGGGGGTGCGTTCGACAACCTGGTACAGGGAAACCTGTCGAGCGGCAACAACAGAGCAGGTGTGGGCATTTCCGACTGGGGCAGCAACTACAATGTGGTCATCGGCAACCACATTGGCACGGATGCCAGCGGCACACAGGCTATACCGAATGACGAGTGTGGGTTGTTAGGGAGCTCGTCTTGCAACAGGATTGGCGGAACGGGACCAGGGGAAGGCAACCTGATCAGCGGCAACTCTGCCGGAGTTTGTTTCTACGGGCCAGGAGCTGTAGGGAACCTGGTTCTGGGGAACTTTATTGGTACAGACCTCCGCGGGGGCCAGCCTCTGCCCAACCGATCTGGTGTGGTAGTGGGAACTGGCACCGGCCATACGATGGTGGGAGGTGCGACTGCGGCAGAGCGAAACGTCATCAGCGGCAACGGTGCGAGTGGGATCGGGTTGGAAAGCGATTACAACTTCGTCGTCGGGAATTACATCGGCCCCGATGCCCGCGGTGGGGCGGCCCTGGGCAATGCGTGGGTCGCTCTGGAACTGAAGGGTGCCGAGCACAGTGTCATCCAGGGCAACCTCATTGCATACAACATGTCAAATGGCTTCTGGGTATACGTCGGCTCCTTCAACACCATCCGCCGCAACTCGATCCACAGCAACGGCGAGCGTGGCATCGTCCTCACCGACGGCGGCAACCAGATGCTCCCCGTGCCGGCCATCCTTACCGTCACCGAGACCACCGTCTCCGGCGCGGCCTGCCCCGGCTGTACGGTGGAGGTCTTTTCGGATGCTGAGGACGAGGGCCGGGTCTACGAGGGCAGCGCCATCGCTAATGCGGCGGGCGCGTTCGCGTTCACCAAGCCAACCAGCCTGACCGGGCCGTTCATTACAGCCACGGCCACCGATCACGATGGCAATACATCCGAGTTCTCGATTCCGCACAGGATGTGGAGACAGGTGTATCTGCCGGTGACTCTGAAGAACGGGTAGCGACATTTCACCAGCGCAAGCACCGTCGGCAATAACTGCGGGAGACGAAGCGACGATAACGGAAGAGATTTACGAAGCCCAGTATGCGCTGCTGGACAGTGAGTTCAATCAATACGTGCAACCGTAGTCCTGGCGCATGCTCCGCATACTGTCATTTGCCACATCCAGCATTGCAAGTGAGCACCGGCCTCGCCCCGATCCACCGGTCGGGGAATCGTGGTTCGAGTCCACGTCTTGCGATTTTGGTCTTGCTCTGCATTTTGCAGACACCACCACGTTGATTGCTCCATTTCGAGCACTACGTTCTATCCTCCACATTTTACGTCTTCCCATTTGCCTGGGCTAACCTCGTAACACGATTCAAATCCTCTATCTGTCCTCACGATGTCTGGCACTTGCTCCTGGCAAGTCGGCCAGTTATCTCGGCGCGCACTCACGCCTCGTGAACGCCGCCGGCCACACCAACTTTGAAGGAGCCAAACACGATGTCACCTGAACTGACGAACTTGGTCTTTAGCGTCGTGATGACGGTTGCAGGATTGATCGTCATCGGAGCCATCATCGCCGTGGTCGTTGCTGGAGCGGCGACGCTGCTCACAGTGGGCGTCGAAGCAGCCGCTGCCTGGAAGGCACGGGGCGCGTTGCGCGTACAGGCCTTGCGATACCCGACTGCGCCTTCTGAGCCGACACCCGATTGGTCGGACGATGATCTGGCATTGGTGTCGTTTGCTGATCTGGCACGACGGAGCCATGGGTCAGCGTGTCCGCCAGTGGCGACTCGCTCCACGGTGACCGCCGACGAATTGGTGCTCGAACTACTGAACGAGTTGCGTCACGCGCCCGCGTGGGAGCATTCGAACAGCATATAGCACCATTCGTTTTGATCGGCCCAAATCACACCGTCCGAATAGGACGACCCTCGCAGTACCCCACACATGATACACGGCCACGTCCAGTGGCGATAGGTCAACACGATATCCCAACAGAAAGGACAAACACAATGGAAATTCTCACCAGTCTCGCGGGGCTGACCACGGCAGGCGTGGTCGGCTACATCACCACCGTCGTCGCCGTCGTCGGCCTGGGCTTGCTCGGTTTTGCAGCCCTGGTCTACGCAGCGATCAAATAACATGAAGGAGTAGAACACGATGAAAACGAGTTGTCTCTTGAGCAACCTGGACAAGGCTTTGTCCATCGTCGGGCGCGCGGTCGCTACACGCTCGACGCTGCCCGTGCTGAGCAACATCTTGCTCGCCACGGATAATGGCCGCCTGAAGCTTTCGGCCACCAATCTCGAAATCGGCATCACCTGCTGGATTGGGGCGAAGGTGGACGAAGACGGCGCGGTCACGGTTCCGGCTCGCACGTTGGTTGACCTGGTCGGCGCGCTACCCGACGAGCGTGTAGATATGAGCCTCAACGTCCGCACGCAGACACTCAACCTGAAGTGTGGCCGCTTCGAGAATAACCTGCGCGGCCTCGACGCGAGCGAGTTTCCACTCATTCCTGGCCCCGACGACGCGAGCGCGATTCGCATTGACCCCAAGGTGTTGCGGAGCGCCATCAACCAGGTCGTCTTTGCAGCAGCGACGGAAGAGAGCCGCCCGATCCTGACGGGTGTGTTCGCGCAGTTCACCAACGATGCATCGGGCGCAGGCCAGGTAACGTTGGCCGCCGCCGATGGCTTTCGGCTCGCGGTGCGCTCTGTGCCACTGCTCGACCCTATCGCCACGCCAATCAGTGTCATCATTCCCGCGCGTGTGCTGGCCGAGTTGGGGCGTATTCTCGGCGATCAGGCCCGCCTGTCCGGCGGACAGGAGAACCCCGTCGCCATCTCGATCACGCCGTCCAAGAGCCACGTGCTGTTTCACCTGGACGACGTGGATCTCGTCAGTCAACTGATTGACGGCAACTATCCCGATTACAACGCCATAGTGCCTCGCAAAAAAGAGGCGCGTGTCGTCGTCAACACCGCCGAAATGCTCAAGGCGTGCAAGGCCGCGAGTGTCTTTGCGCGCGAGAGCCAGAACACCGTCAAGCTGACCATCACGCCCGGCGCGCCTGGGCAGATCGTCGTCCAGTCCACGTCGGCAGAAACCGGTGACAACGTGGGCCAGGTGGACGCGACGGTCGAGGGCGCGCCCATCGAGATCGCGTTCAACGTCAAGTACCTGGTGGACGTGTTGACGGCAGTTCGGACGGAACAGATCGCCGTCGAGACCACGACGCCGTCCAGCCCTGGCAAGTTCATGCCGGTCAACGACGGTAACCTGACGTGCGTGATCATGCCGATGCACCTGGGCAGGTGACAGGCCGCAGGTGACAAGATGCAGGATGCAAGATGCAGGAGTCACGCGATGCCACTCGATGCAAGCAAAGAACAAGAGGAACGAACGACGCGCGCACGGTCGGGACTGGAGCGCGGCGCCATCACCGTCGAGCCAGACGGCGACGGCTGGAAGGTTCGCAACGGCGAGGGCGGCACGTATCACGTCAAACGCGACGCCGACAGTTGGAGCTGCGATTGCCCTGACTATGAGCACATGTGCGCGCGTTACGGTATTCGATGCAAGCACATTGAGGCTGTGAGGCTTTGGCAACTCGCTGCCTCGACACAACAACACGATGAAAGGAGCAAAACGATGGAAGCCAAAGAATTGGCAGCGGCACTGGCCGCGCCGTTTCCAGCGGATCGCGTTTCGTGGAAGCCGCAGGCGATCAGTAAGGACAAGAAGCGGGCGCTCGCTGTGGCGTACATTGACGCTCGCGATGTGGCCCAGCGTCTCGACGACGTGGTCGGCCCACTGAACTGGCAGGTGGATCACAAGCAAGTCGGCGATCAGATCGTGACCGGCCTCGGCATTCGTGATCCGGAGACGGGCGCGCTCATCTGCAAGTGAGACACCGGTTTTGTCGGCGGGGCCGACTCGGAATCGGAGGACACGCAGATGAAGGCGCGCAAGGGCACGATCTCGGATGGCCTGAAACGCGCCGGTGTCTTGTGGGGCATTGGCCGGTACCTGTATCGGCTGCCCAAGGTCTGGGTGGATTTCGACGCCGAGCACAAGAAGCTGGTGAGCACGCCGTCTCTGCCGGAATGGGCTTTGCCGGAATCCGAGCGCAAGCCGGTTACGGCGAAGGCGAAGCAGGCTGCTCGACGGCTGGCTCAAGCGAGCGAACCGCCCGCGCCGGACGGCAACGGAAACGGCCATCATCCGTCTGCGCCGAACGGTAGCGGCAACGGCATCAAGGCGCTCGAAGAGGCGCGCGCCGTGATCTGCCCGCTCGCGCCGAAGGAGCACCCGGAGTACAAGGGCAAGACGCTCGGCGAGTTGATGACGCTCGCGCCCAAGTTCGTGGACTGGATCGCCACGACGATGGCCTCAAACGGCGATCAGAAGCGCCAGGCTGCCAAACGCGCCGCCTCGATCCTGGTCGCGGCTGTGCCGGCCAAAGCATAACTCGAATCATCACCATACTCGCGTCGGGCAACGTCTGTGCTCGGCGCGAAGCGCACACCAACACGAAGGAGATTGAAATGTCAAACGGATTCAACAAACAGACTATCATCGGCAATCTCGCGCGCGACGCGGAGTTAAAGTACACGCCGAACGGCAAGCCGGTCGCCAACTTTCGCGTGATCGCCAACACCGGCTACGGTGAGTACAAGCACACCGAAGGCTTCAACATCGTCGTGTGGGGCAAGCTGGCCGAAACCCTGGCGCAATACCTGACCAAAGGCAAGCAGGTGATCGTCGAAGGCGAGACGCGCACGCGCAAGTTCCAGGGCAAGGATGGGCAGGATCGTTACGTAACTGAGGTCGTCGTCAATGCCTTCGGTGGGACGGTTGTCCTGCTGGGCGGCGGCAACGGCAACGGTGGTCAACCTGCCGCCGATGCGAGCGCGAGCGACGAACCCGCACCCGACGAGGAAGAAATCCCGTTCTAGAAAGTTGATGGCGAGTACAAGACATTCGCCTTCAATCCAACACGCCTAGTGCAACACGATGAGCGGCAAGGCGCAGATCGCGCGCCTTGCCGTTCGCTTTTCAGCGAGGAGAAACACGATGTCACCTAAAGTAAACGAAATCGCCTTACTTCGAGCGCGAATCGCGGAACTGGAAGCGCAGATCTCGACGCGCGAGCAAGCCCTGTGCGAGTTGACGGCGTTGTATGACGCCCAGAGCGCCTATCTCGACCGGCATCTCACCTCATGGTGCAACACGCCGTTCGCCCGCCGTATCGCCGAACTCGAAGTGCAGCTGGGCATCTAGCTCATGCTCAAGAAATTGACTCGATCCGCGGAAGGAGGTGCTAAATGAGTGCACAGGTTGCAGAGATAGTCGCCGTCCAAGGTGGCTACCGAGTCAAGCTGGGCAAGAGCGTGCATGTCGTGAACAAGCAGCGCCAGTGCTCATGCGCTCGTAAGAACTGCCCGGCCATTCGCTCGGTCGCGGCATACCTGCGAGCGGGCGGCCAACGCGCGCCGGATGCGCAACTGAGCCTGTTGCGCGAATCCAGCACTGCGTGCCCGGTCTGCGGTGGACCCATCACAGGCTCAGTTGAGCAACGACGCTGGGCCTGCACGGCGAACCGCGACCACTATCACGCCTGGTGGGCTGCGCGGCTGCGCGCTTCGCAAGCCGAATACCTGAGCTGGCTCAAAGAACACGCCCCATACCGCTACGACCTTGAGATGTTCTTTCTGGATGGCAATGCGCGTAAAGAGTTCCTGAATACGCACGCGCTGTCGTATCCGGCCGGGGCATGAATCAACACTCAAAGCAGGGGCAGGCGCGAGTCTGCCCCTGGGAAAGGCAAACACGATGGAAGTCACCAATGGGCATTTCGTGCCACACGAACTGCTGCGGATCGCCTACTACTACGTCTCTCCCTACCCACCACTTGCGATCCGCGCGTTCATCAACGATCCGTTCGCCCACCCTTTCTCCAAGTGGTACAAGCGGAAAGGCACGATGGGCGAGTACTGTAGCGACGGCAACACCGTCGCGGTGCATCTGTTCTTGCGCCGCGTACAACTCTTCAACAGCTTTGCGCGATTCGTTCCGCCCCCGATGTGTTTCTGGCTCGGGCTGCTCGAAGTCCTGCTCCACGAGATCAGGCATCACCTTCAGGTCTATGAATCGGACGCTGCGCGCCACGACGACTATGGACAGGGCAGCTATCGCCGGTCATGGCCGGAGCGAGACGCGCGGCAGTTTGCGTTTCGAGAGATCAAGCGGCTGGCTGAACTGGACGATGACCTGTTCATGCCGTGGCACTCGGCGGACATGGGCTACCTGGGCGCGGTTACATCGCGCTGGCTGAAAGCGGCGGCGAAAGAAGTGCGCGAGCATCCCGACCGTTGGGTCGTCACCCACATGCTGCGCGAGGCCAAAGAGCGCGCCGTCCACGTGGGACATCGCAATCCGCTCGCGCACGTAGCCGAGTCAGACGGCGTCGTCTGGCAGGACAAGCGCGGCCACAAGTATCGTTATCTGCGGCTCGGCCAGGCGGTCCGCATGGGCTTGCTGGACGCCGCATTGGCTGAGTCATTGTAAATGGACACGAGGGAGCAAACACGATGACCACTCAACTGAGCTTTGTCGTTGATAAACCCATGCCCAAGTTGAAGGCGTTGAAGGAGACCCCAACCACTCGCATCTACCTGCTGGGGCCGTCGGCAGTGTCCACGCTGGAACTCTTGGGCGCGATTCTGGGCAATCCCGACACCGCGCTTGCGTTGCTGGCCAGGTTCACCACGATCGGGGACATTGCTCGCGCGACAAACTTTGACCTGGAGAGCGTGGCCGGCATCGGTCCTGGCGGCGTGGCGCGCATCAAGGCCGCGTTCGAGCTGGGGCGGCGACTGCTGATCAGCTCGGATGGCGACCGGCCCACGATCACCAGTCCTGCCGATGCGGCGAATTTGCTGATGGGCGAGATGAGTCTGCTGGAGCAAGAGACCATGCGCGTGATGTTGCTCGATACGCGCAATCGCGTGCTCTCTATTCAGACAGTGTATCAAGGCTCGCTCAATACGACGATGGTACGCGTGGCCGAGTTGTTCCGCGAAGCGATTCGCGGCAACTGCGCCGCGATCATCGTCGCGCACAACCACCCCTCCGGCGACCCGTCGCCTTCGCCAGAAGACGTGGCGATCACGAAAGACGTCGTCACGGCCGGCAAGTTACTGTCGATTGACGTGCTAGACCACTTGATTATCGGTGGACAAGGGAAATTTGTCAGCCTGAAGGAACGCGGATTGGGGTTTGCGTAACGCACGATGAGAAAAATCACTGGCAGGCGGGTATCACCCGCTTGCCAGTGATAGGTCTGTTTGCGCGCTCGCCGCCTGTCCCCAGGTGGCGACGTTGACCTGGCGCGACTCGATCAGGCTGGCACAGGCTCTCGCTTGACGACGACCCACACACCGGGCAACTTGACTTCAATCTCGTGGACGGTAGCTGGCAAGACCGTATTGGGAGGTGTAGATAACACCAGCCGGTCACCCACAATCGCGCTCTCGACTTCAAGTGCACGCTCGGAGTGTTCGACTTTGTCCAACATGGCAAACACGAATTCTGCCGGAATCGCATCGTCTGGACCGGAAGGATGGTCAATGAACGTCTCGACCATTCGATCAAAATCTGCCTGATCCATTTCGCCAACAAGCTTTTCTGACATCCCTGCACCTCCTACGGCTGTCGAGCGAGGACACGCCGTTTCCAGTCTTCGTACAACACAATCACAAACGCCTGCCCGCGCAGAGAAATCTGAGCCGCACCGGGCAACACTTGCCAGATAGATTCGTAGGGCGTCGAGGTTGGCTCGCCGTTCAAGGCGCGCCAAAACGATGGTTTCAACCAGACGGCTCGATGCCAGCTACGCTCACTGGCATAGTACATGCGCGTGATATAAAAGTCAAGCGAGAGCTTTTCACTGCGATACAACAGCGCAAAGTACGTGCTGGTCTTGATGTCACCTCGAAACCCCATCAGTTCCAGATCATATTCGGACAAGCGGGCCTGCCGGTCGCGCAGATCGTGGGTCACATAGGCGATCCGGCTGGCGGTCAAATCGCGGCAGATGGACACCTCAAACACATAGCCCCGAGCAAACGCCTGCCACCAGTACAAGCAAAAAGCGACCAGCAATTGCAGGTCGGGCACTCCCGCTTGCAGCAAGCCTGCCTGACGCAGTTCGGTCACAATCTGCCGAGACACCGAGGCTCGTAACGGTTCGCCTTCGCTTTCAGGATCGGCCAGTTGCATCAGCCGCCCGATAAACCCATCTGAATAGACAGCGTCTATCTTATGGTCGTACAGAGCGGCAAAGGTTTCGATCTGTTCGCCCCGGACGATCTCACTCCGCCGAAGCAGATTCATCGCCTGGATGAGCGACAGCCAATCGTCGCCGCTCAAATGCTCCTCACCTGACAGGTAGCGATGGATCACCTGTCGGTGCGAGCGAGTGAAATCGGCCGGCAGTCTTACGACAAAGGAGGGGCCAGTCATACGTTCTGCGATACTCATTGGCTGTCAGCAATCTGCCCTCAAGTATATCACAGGTGGCGATTTGAGAGTTGCTCTGATGTTCAATATAACCCAAGATTGAGGGTGAGTCAACCGGCGCGCTCATGCGCTCACGCCAGGCACGAGTTATCCCTCATCGCAAGCGCAGGGGCAGCTTCGACCTAACCAGTCGAGGCGCTACGGTTCGAGTCCGTGGCTTGCGTTTTGTGTTTGCGCCGTAGGCGTGCATTTTGCAGACACCTCTACGTTGACCGCTCCCTCGTGGGCACTACGTTCTTTTCCCCACACTTCACGTTCCCTGATTTTTCAGGACAACCTCGCAACACGCTGAATCAACTCCCATCTGTCCTCACGATGTCTGGTCGCAGATCCCCGTAAGGGGGCACTCACTCCCAATGAGTCGGCCAGTTGCTTCAACGCGCCTACCTGTCGGTAGACAGGCATTGCGCGTCCACACGATCTGGTCCAGTCAACACGATAACCAAAAACGCGCGTGGTCGTCGTCCACGCAACCTGCAAACACGAAAGGAGAATCGCTCATGAGTAACATGATCGGCTACCTGATCTGGTGGACCGTGCCCGAAATCGCCGCGCCCTACCAGGAACTCAACAAGCTGGCAGCACAAGTTGGCTTTCCATGCGACTGTGTGCCTAATCCGCCCGCTCCACGCCACGCCTGGGAGAAAGCGACCAACGTCGGCGGCGCGCGGGGACTGAAGCTCGATGCGCCGGTTGACCTGAGCAACCAGGTGTTCGTCGAGTACGGCACTGCGCCCGTCGTGCGGCTCATCACACGGCGGGTATCGGAATCATCGCCTGTCCTTCGCCGTCACCTGGTGCGTGAGGCGGTTATCCCCCTCTCGCCCGACCACTGGAAGCAGCTCTCGCTGCAAACCGTGGCTGTGCTGGAGTTTGACTGCCACTCGAATCGCGCCGATGTCGAGATCATCGGCGATAACGAAGGCTGGGTCAACGGCAATCTGAACACCATCCTCACCGACATTGATGCTCGCCGCCACGCATTGCTGAACCTGGCTGACGGCAACGATGTGCGCGAAGGTGTGCGCAAGCTGCTGGTCAATCTGCATCGTGTCACGCTGCGCGGAACGGGCGGCGTGTACTTTGTCCCGCGCGCCGCGCCCGACGCCGAAAGCAGCCTCAAGGCATTGCGAGCGTACATCAAGGGCTTGCAACCGTGGAAAGTCGGGCAACTGGAGCCATCCTGCAACGTCGTCCGGCTCAACGGCGAAGACGCGGAGAGCATCAAGGAAGAAATCTTGACCTCGGCGCTGGCCGAGTTCAAGGCGCGGCTCTCCGAGCTGGCCGAGAAAGTCGAGCCAGTCTTGCAAGGTCGCGCGCACGGCAAGGTCGCGGATCACATCACGCAGTTGGCGGCTGAGGAACTGCTCGCGGTCAAGGCGGCCATCGCCGCGTACCGCGAAAGCCTCAGTGATGACCTGCAAGGTCTGGCCGACATGGTCGAGATGGCCCAGAGCGCCGTCGTCAAGGCGGCGGGCCTGGGTGATTAGCGGAGAGTGTGATATGAAACCCACGGATCTCCGCTGTGTCTTGGTCGAAGAGATCACTGCCGGCAGCTCGAATGCCTTTCGCTGGTGGAAGGTGTCCGTCACCGGCGCACGTGAGGCTGTCTCGGATGTTACCGCCGCAGTCAAGTGGTTGGAATCGCACAGCTATCGGCAGGCCGGCGCCATGCTCGGCCAAGACCGTCGTCTCGCGGTCCTGTGGCTGGAAGAGGACGACCAGCCTGAATACCTGGAGAGCGCGCTGGGCGAGCGCGTTGTGCCCGCCACGTGCGCGTGGTCTCACACCGAGAACAAAATTGTCACGACGCGCACGGCAGGCCAGATTCGCCGTCAGCGCCGCCGCATTACCAGTCACGGCGAGGTGGACAGTCGAGACTTGCAGTTTGTCGAACTGCCTACGCTGGCCGCCAGGATGAAACTCTATGGATTGTCCTGAGAACACATGACATTCAATGGAACTGAGTCAACACGCTATCGGCCCGCACACAGCGGGCCGAACACTTGAAAGGAAAACGCGATGAACACTCCCTGGATTTCTCTCAATGGAACGGCGATCTCCCTCGAGCCGCCGCTGAAGACGACCCGCGCCAGGCGACTGTTGGCCGGGCGCGCGTGGTCGTCGCCGCCGCAAGACCTGTCGCCCGACAGCTCACCCGCCGACCTGGCCGACATCGCGGCTCGCTTGCGCTCGCTGCGCGACGCCGTGACGCAGCAATTCGTGGCGCGCGGCGAAATGGCCGAAGCCGTGACCGTCGCGCTTGCGGCGGGCGAGCACGTGTTCGTGTATGGCCCGCCTGGCACAGCCAAGTCGTCGCTGCTGCGCCTGTTCGCCGAAGGTATCGGCGGCAAATTCTGGCGCATCGTCCTCAACCCCGACATCACACGCGAGGACCTCCTTGGCCCGCTCGACCCGGCGGCGCTCAAGAAGGGCGAGTGGCGCAGACGGTGGGCCGGCTTTGCCACTGCGGATGTTGTCTTCCTGGATGAGGTTTGGAAGACCAGTAGCCAAACGGCCAACGTCTTGCTTGATGGGCTGGAGGAGCGGCGCGTCGTCGCGGGCGAAGACGAGCAAGCAATCCCGCTCCTCTCGGCGATGGCCGCATCAAACGAAATCCCCGACACGAAAGAGACGCAAGCCGCGTATGACCGCTTTCTGATCAGGCTGAGTGTCGGCTACCTGCGCGATCCTGACGATGTGCGCTCGCTGCTGACCGCGGACGCGGGCACATCGCTCGTCACCGCGAACATCAGCACGGATGAAGTGCGGCTGCTCGCTGCGGCGGCTGAAGTCATGGCACTCAACCCGCCACAAGAGGTCGTAGACACGCTCGTCACACTCTGGCAGCAAGTCGGCCAAAACGGTCGGGCGGTATCTGACCGGCGCTGGCGCAAAACGCTCAAGGCTGCGTGCGCGGCGGCGCTGCTGGAAAACGTGTCACTTGCGCCGCGTCACCTGGGCGTCGCCCGCTGGACGCTCTGGTCAGAGGCTGACGAGGAAACCGACATCCGCAACCTGGTGCTTGGGCTGACCGATCCGGTTGGGAGCGACGTGCTCGACACCGAGGCACTGCTGGCCGACTTGAAAAATGCTGCGGCGGGCCTGGCCGGTATGAAATTGCAGGAACGCGCCGAGGTCGCGGGCAAGGCGCGCAAGCTCGTCACGCGCTGCGACAAGCTGCTGGCCGACCCGGGCGCAAAATCATACAAGACGCGGCTGAATGTCGTCAAAGCCGAAGCCAACGCGGTCGTCTCGCAAGTGCTCGACCTGATGGGCTGAGGTGCATCATGCCGAAGCTGTGGCAATCCAAGATCGAGAGCGTGCTGGCCGCCGACCGCTTTGACTTGCAAGACTGGCGCTCGGCGACCGAAGCCGTTCCTGTCATTGACGCGGCCGATCAAGTCGCCGCGAGCGAGTTCTGCGGTCATCCGGCGCAGGACGCATTCTTGAGCTTGTACAAGAGCGCGCCTCGCCTGGCGGACCCCATTCTGAGTGGTCTTGAACCGTTGGCCGACCTGGTGCGGCGCGGGATGGAGACGCCGCAGTGGGCGCGCCTGCGGGAAAACACTGTGGGCGACCTGGTGGGCGCGTGCGTCGGCGCGGCGGCGTTTGTCGAAGAGACATTGAAGGCACTACCCGACGATGCCAAGAAGCAAGCACAGGAACAGAGCAAGGCGCAACACGAAGCCGACCAGATCCGCGACAAGGCTGAGTCACTGGAAACGCTGGCAGACCTCTTGCGCCAACAAGCCGATGCGAAAGCAGAGAGCGATCCGCAGGCAGCGGCCTCGTTGGGTGAAGAAGCCGAGTCAGTGTCTCAACGCGCGTCTGAGGCTCGCCAGAAAGCAGACACGGCACAGCAACAAGCGGATGCCATGCGTGCGGCGTTTGAGGCGAAAGCCACTGCGAACGCACCTCAGCTCGCGGCGGCGCTCAATGTCGCTGCCAAGAAGGCCGGCGAGAAAGCCGCCAGCGCAAGCGAGATCGTGCGTGGCTTTTCGTTGGCTGCGGGCGGCGATCCGGCGCGCGTGGACACCAGCACCGCTCGCGCTGCAATGGAGGCGCTGCGGGTCAATCCTAACCTGCGCTGCCTGGCCGAGTTGTTGGGCTGGGCGAAAAAGATGGTGCGCGGCGAATGGCGCAAGTCATCCTATGCACGCACTGAGATGGTGGGCTATGCCGTGCACGACCTGCGGCCCGAGACGATGGCGCCGGTCGAGTGGGCGGCGCTGCTCGCGGGTGACACAACACTGACACTGGACTGGCTGCGCCGCGCTGCCGATGGCGGTATCCGGCACCGCAAGTTCAGCGGCCAGGAGCAGCCCCCTAAAGGGGATCTTCGACAAGGGCGCGGACCGCTCGTGCTCGTCCGAGACGAGAGCGGCTCGATGGAGGGCGCGCCGCACGCGCTGGCTGTTGCGTTGGAATGGGCGCTGATCGAGATCGCGCGCCGTGATCGGCGCGAGTTCTACAGCATCCCCTTTTCCGGTGTGGGCCAGTTCCAGATGTGGCAGGCCCCGTCGCCAGGCCAGCCCGATCCCGATGAACTGCTGGCGCACCTCTCGCACTTTTACGGCGGCGGAACTGAGCCTTATGCTCCCATCGTCAAAGCGCTGGAACTGATCGAGGGTCATCAGTTGCGTGCTGATGTGCTGGTCATCACCGACGCGGCCTTTGGCGCTCCGCCTGATGAATTCATGCATCGGTTGGCCGAGACGAGACACCGCCAGCCGATACACATCGTCGCCGTTGTGATCGGCGGCGACACGGCACAAGCCGAAAGCTTTGCAGACCGCATCATCCGCACAGATGACTTGCTCCATGACCGCGAGCAACTGCGCGGCGCGGTCGCTGAAATTGTGTGACACGTTGCCCAGCAGGAGAAATTTCTACTGGGCTTTCACGAAATGGAGAAACAAGATGAAAGCCAAAAAGTACAGCTTGCCCTACTGGGTCAAGCAAAACACACGCTACGCCAGCCATCCTGAAAACGTCATCCTGGACGCCGTGACGCTATATGTCGAGCGAGGTGATCATCCAGAGATCAACTTCCTCGGCGCGCCGACTTCGGTGAGCTCAGACCTCAGCGAGCTCGGTCGAGCCGTCGAACCGCTGGAGCTGGCCTGCCAGTTGTATATCGAGTGGCGCAAAAAGCCCGGCGCATATCCAGGACTGTTCCCCACGCCGCTCGACGTGGCGCTGCGCGCGGCTCGACTGCTGGAACTGCAACCGGGTCAGCGGGTACTCGACGCAGGGGCAGGTTTCGGAAATCTTTCGTGGAGTGTGCGTGAATGTGGCGGCGCACCAGTTGGCGTCGAGGTTCAACCGTGGGTTCATCAGATGAACCAGGCGCTCGGCATGGGCGCAGAACTGGGCGACTTGCTCGACGGCTATACTCCGCCGCCCTTCGACGCGGTCATCGTCAATCCACCTTTCGGCAAAGTCTATGGCTCCACAGATGCAACGCTGGACTTTATGACGCGGATCGCCGACTTGTCCAGGCCAGGCACGCTTGTCGCCGCGATCCTGCCAGCCAGCTACATGACGGTTGCGAACCCGAAGAAAGCGCAAGCGACCATGATGGCGCGCTACGAAGTGTTGTCGGAAGAACACCTACCCGCAACAACGTTCCGGCCCCTGACGAATGTGGGGACGACGCTGTATCTGCTGAAGGTCACAGATAGCCATACCAGCGCGATATCGCCTGGCAAGCGAGCGCAAAAAAAGGTCCGGCTTGTGCATCAAGAGGATGTGGTTGCTCAGCCGACGACTGAAGAATTGCTGGACATCATCGAAGCCAAAGGCCGCGAGGTAACCGAATCACTGGCGGCGCTGCGCGCCACGGGCGAAGGCTCAAGCCCAACTGCGTTGAGCCCCCTTTCGCCTGCGGAACGCGGCGAGGTGGTGGCAGTGTCTACGTGCGGCATTGCCACGCGCGGCGCTTCATGCCTGTGTCTGCCCGACCCGCAGGGGGCTGTGCCTGGCCGCCCGCGCGCTGAACTGCCGGACGAACTCGTGCAGATCTGCGAGCGCCAACACGTCCTTGACTATCGCCTCACGTTCCCGAACCTAGATCATCCTGCGTTTGAGGATGACGAGTTGATGATCAGAGGCGCGCAGCTCGATACCGGTCAATGGCGCTGGGATGCTCTCTACTTCCACGACGGTGCGGCGCTTGAGATTGATCTCTGGCGCGAGGGCGACCAGCACGAAATCATCAGTGGCCCGGATGCCATCGCGGCGCTGGCTGCCCTCAAGAGTCACCTGCATGCCTGGGGCGTCAATTCCGACATCCAGCTCGCACCTGATCCGCTACCGAGTGGCTTGCCACGCGCGCCGATCCCGTATGACCTGTATCGTCGCCGGGCGGCGCGGCATGTGCTGTGGCACAGCCCAGAGCCGCAAGTGCGATACGAACAATGGGAAGATAACGGCCTCCGGTTGATCAAGATGCCGGACGGCGCGTGGTGGGCATACTATCTGGACGCTGACAATCAGGAACTGCCCATCCCGTGGGGCAAGGCTCCCGATGGTCACGACCTGCCGCTGACGGGCGACACCGCTGAGGAATGTGCGGAGCTGTTGCAAGAGCACTTCGAGGCGTGGGGCTGCCCGACGCTGATCACGTTCCGCGAGGAACCGTTCAAGAAGCAACTTGCCGGCGCGGTAGCGGACGAGTTCATCAAGTCCATTCCAACCTTTGGCGTCACGTGGCTGCTGTTGCCGGACGGTCGCCCGCGCGCTGCGCTGCCCGAGGGCCTGCGCGAGCGGCTGAAAGGCAACGCAGTTCACACCTTCCAGTTCCGCTGGCTGAACGAGCAGCCTGCTTTCGTCACTGCTTCTGACCTGCGGCTCGTCGGCGAGAGACTGGACAACGGCCAGTGGAAATGGACAGCACAAGATGGCGCGGTCAAGATCGCGCGGCACGACCAGGGCGACTGCGTCGAGTTCATCGAAGGCGCGACTGCGCTCGAAGCGCTGGCCGCGCTGCGTGAACATCTGCGAGCATGGGAAATCAACACCCAACTCACCATCACGCCGCGTGACGCCTGGCAGGTTGACGAGATCGCACTGCTTATCCAGGAACTCGATCGGCGGCCCATCCTCGTAGACGATCCGAGCCTGGGCATCCTCACGCCGCATGATCTGGCTGCGCACGCTGAGCACATGGGTTACGGGTTGTTCAAGCTGGAGACCCCCGACTATCACATCCACTTCGACGGCGGGAGCGGCCTGCGCTGTTTCCCTGGCGGCCACGGCTGGAGTCCCATTGTCGTCAAGCGCGGCCAGTTCCCGTATGACACAGACGGCGTCCGCAAAACCCTGCAAGCGTGGCTCACCGAACTTGGTGGGCAACCCACGACAGGCGATTGCGCCGTGCGGTCGACTGAAGCGGCGCAATCGGCGCAGCCGACAGAACTGCCGACGCAACCGCCCGCCGATCCCGCCGAGGCGCGGCAACTGTTGGCGCAGGCAGAGAAGCTGTACTCCGGCTCTCTGCTTGCCCAGGGATCTAAAGTCAAGGGACTGATCCAGTACGACGGTCAGCAGTGGGTGTCCACTGGCGGCTGTTTCAGCCAGTGGGCCAAGCTCCAGCGGGTTGTGCCGCGCCAGGACTGGACAGGTGAGGTGTTTGACAAGTCCAAACCACACGGAACGTGCACTCCGGAGACATTCTACACGGGCCGACTGGTCCAGCATCGCGGCCAGGAGTGGGTGATGACGGATGAGGTGTTGACCATCACTATTCTCGCCGCATCGTCCGTTGAAAGTACCGCAGATGTCCAAACGCACGACGAGACGCCTGCAACTCAAGCCGCACCCACACCGAAGAAAATCAAGTCGCTGCCCGATGGCATCCCAGAGATGATCGAGGTGGATGTGGGCGGACGCACCGCTCGATGGGAACAAGCCCAAGTCGTCGGCGTCGTGTCCGGCAAGCTGGTCTGTCAACTCGCTGGCGGTCAAGGGCATCTCTTGGCGCACACCGTTAGCAGCGTAACCACAACCATCACGCGGGTGAGGCGGGTTACTCGCCTCACCCGCATCACTTGAGGAGATCAACACGATGAACCAGAGAATCAAACAACAACTCGAAGCATACTGCGACCTGACCCCGGCGATGTTGGCTGCGCTCGATGATCCAGGCCGAGGGCATCCCAATAGCCTGTCCGCGTTGGCAGAGGACGGTTTGCTGATGGTCAGGCAACGAACCGGTGCGGGACAACAGCTTTTGGAGCGCGCCCAACAAATCATGGCAGGGACATGGGAAGTGCCCGGCCCCGAGTTCCCCGTCACATGGCTCGACAACCTGCGCATAACGGTTGCCCGCTGCCGCAAGTTTGGCCTGCGGACGGTGCACGTCAAGGCGCTGCGTCACCTGGCCCACTTTCCCGGCACGACGTGGAAGTATCTCTGCTCCCTCTATGGCGAACAAGCCTTGCGTGTGTTGCTTGAGCGCGGATTGGCTACAGGCGAGCCAAGGCGCGGCGCACCATGGTGGCCAACTGAGGCGGGACTTCAGGTGCTCAACGGGTTGCTCCTGTAACGGAGAAAACAATCATGCGAACTCAGAAGACCACGCCAATCACGACCGACGAGTGGGTGCATCGCCTCAATACGCTCGCGCGCCAGATGGACGAGATGTGTGAAGGTGTCCATCCGTCTGCATGGCACGAGTTGACCGAGGAGCTACGCGCCGAGTTCTACCGTGTGGTGCAGATGCCCACGTATGACCCGCCGAGGCAACCGAGCCTGTTTTGAGAGATTGCCCGACAATCTCTTAACTGTCCTGGTGGGGCAAGTCATTTGTCCCACCAGGTTTGGGGGCTTTCTTTTTCTGTTGTTCTCCAACAATCTGCTCGATGCTCTTGACGACATCGGGCCGCGCTTTCCCGAACCGTTTGAAGTAGATGCTCTCGATGAAATCTGGCAGAGGCGCTTTCCAAGGCTCTTGCCTTTCGTTGGCCAGTTTGCCAAACTTTTTGGGGTTCAGGCCAAGCTCTCTTGCCATCTGGATGTGCATGTCGGAAAGATGGTATCTTTTGCGAGCCTCAATCCAGACCTGATATTTCGTCGGAATCGTTTTCTTCTTTGCCATGTGTTCTCTGTTCATCGGGCTTAGGCACTCGCACCTTCAAGCGTGACGTACCCCTGAATATCGTTGAGTCACTTGGGCGGCACTCGGAAGTATAAGAGTTCTTCCACCAACCACACATGGTTGGTCAGGTCTGCTGCCATGGCCGGTGTCGCACTCAAACTAGTGTACATTGTGCAACAGTTGTACACGACGCCCGACAGAACATCTTGGCACGCAGGCAGTCAGTAGTCTGTGCCGATAGGAAACAGGGGGTCGGTTGCGCTTGCAGTCGGCCTCGTCTCATCTGGGCAGTCACGGTATCGAATCAACGCAGTATTAGCGGCAGGTACAACCAGAAGGTTGGACTAGGCCCCGTCCCACCACTCAATCGCAAAATGACTGACCAGCTGTAGGCCAAGCTCTGCAACCCGCCCACGGCCCAGCCGCTGTTGGGGCCGCTCAGTGCCACTGACCAGAGATGTTTCGACGTCGGACTGGCGGCAACGCTCCAGCGGCCTCCGCTCAAGCGCAGGATGATGGAACTGGGGTCTAGGGCCGTCTCGCCCCACCCGCCCACTGCCCAGCCGTCCTCGGGACCGCTGAGCACCACAGACCAGAGATGTTTCGACGTCGGGCTTGCAGCGACGCTCCATGTCCCTCCGGTCAACTGCAGGATGGTGCCATTGTAACCCACGGCCCAACCGTCGTTCGGCCCACTCAACGCCACGGAGGTGAGATTTTGCGTCGTCGGGCTGGTGGCAACGCTCCATGTCCCTCCATTCAATCGTAGGATCGTGCCGGTGTAGCCCACAGCCCAGCCGCTCGGCCCGCTCAACGCCACCGAAGTGAGGGGATACTGCGTTGGACTGCTCACGTCGCTCCAGGTTCCTCCGCTCAGCCGGAGAATGACAGAAACAAATTGGTAGACCGATCCGCCCACAGCCCAGCCGTCGTTCGACCCACTCAGTGCCACAGAGTTAAGAGGGATTAAAGTCGGACCAGTGATGACACTCCACGTACCCCCATTCAAGCGCAGGATGACTGAACTGTACTCTGCGGACGGCTCATACCCGCCCACGGCCCAGCCGTCATTCGGCCCGCTGAGCGCCACAGAGTTGAAAACGCCCAATGGGGGATCGCGGACGGGGCTCCACGTCCCGTTGCTCAAGCGCAGGATCGTTGCCCTTCTACCCACGGCCCAGCCGTCGTTCGGCCCGCTTAGTGCCACAGAATAAAGAGGGCCCCTTGTCTGCTTCACAATACTGTCATCGATGACGGGGCTCCACGTCCCTTCACTCAGTCGCAGAATCTTGGCAGTGGCAGTCGAGCTGTCGCCCGCCGCCCATCTGTCGTCGGGGCTGCTCAACTCCACTGAATCAGCACCTGATGAGCTGCTCGCAACACTCCAGATGCCTTCGCTCAGGCGCAGGATGACACCGTCGCCGACGGCCCAGCCATCGTTGGGGCCGCTGAGCGCAACGGACTGGAGACGGCTCGACGTCGGGCTGGTGACAACGCTCCAAGTTCCTCCGCTCAAGCGCAGGATGACTGAACTGGGGTCCAGGGCTACCTCGCTCCCCACACCGACGGCCCAGCCATCGTTGGGCCGCTGAGCGCAACGGACAAGAGATGGCTCGACGTCGGGCTGCTGACAACACTCCACACTCCTTGGCTCAGCCGCAGGATTGTGCCATACTCGCCCACAGCCCAGCCATCGTTTGAGCCACTTAACGCCACGGAATAGAGGGTGTTTGTCGTCGGGCAGGTGACAGTGATCGGCACCCCCCCACTCAGTCGCACTATGACGGACTCTCCGAAACCAGACGCCCCCCCCACAGCCCAGCCATCATCTGGCCCGCTCAGTGCTACGGAGTAGAGAGGAATCAACGGTGAGATTGAGCCGTCAACTTTACTCCATAGTCCCCCGCTAAGCCGCAGCATGGTGCCGCTGTAACCCACGGCCCAGCCGTCGTTTGGGCCACTGAGCGCCGCCGAGAAGAGAAACAAGCACCATGCCGGGCTGTTGACTGTGCTCCATATCCCTCCGCTGAGCTGCAGGATGCTGCAACCATCGCCCACGGCCCAGCCGTCGTTGGGGCCGCTAAGTGCGACCGATTGTAGCCAGCTTGTTGGCCTGTTGACCAAGCTCCATGTCCCTCCGCTCAGCCGCAGAATGGTGTCGCCCACGGCCCATCCCGTGTCCGGGCCACTCAACGCCACAGACCCCAGAGGGAAAGACCTCGGGTAGCTGACGGCACTCCACGTTCCACCGCTCAGCCGCAGAATGACCGACCCAAAGTTGTCTCCTGGCCCCCCTACGGCCCAGCCCTCGTTCGATCCGCTGATTGCTACTGCATAGAGATTGATCCACATTGGACTGCTGGTTTCGCTCCACGTTCCTCCGCTCAACTGCAGGATGATGCCACCCCTGCCCACAGCCCAGCCGTCGTTCGGCCCACTCAATGCCACGGAAGCGGCCGCCAACTGGTCATTGGCAATAGTCCAGATGCCTCCAGCGAGACGCAGAATCCTGCCTCCCACTGCCCAGCCGTCGTTGGGTCCGCTCAATGCCACAGAGCTAAGGTCCGAGGTTGTTGGGCTGTCAACCTTGCTCCACATCCCTCCACTCAGCCCTAATCATTACCCACAATTCACGGGGAGGCTGCGAGAGGGTGAAAGAGTCGCCAAGCCTGGGCTATATCGTTCAGACGTTGCAGGCCACGCCAGATCACGGTGGGGCCGGGTTCGCCATCATGCGTGCGCCCC
>DAOTXX010000026.1:0-2247 GCA_034434835.1 Thermoflexales bacterium
AGTAATACGTCGTCGCCACGCCGGTTGTCACGTTCTTTTCATACTGCGCGCCGACATAGACCGTGGTCTGCCCGCCCTCGACCTTCTTCACGCGCTCGCGCAGCGCGTCGCCATCGTACCCAAACCGCGTCACAGCGCCGGTGACGGTGTTGGTCACCACGCTCAGGCGATTCTCCGCGTCCCACCGCCTTCAGTGCAGCTGATCATGTTCTGAAGCTTACGGTTTAGGAAGGGTGGGAAGTGATTCCAGGCAGGCTCGACTGTCTGCGTTCTTGAAAGTATTGTAAAACTTTTCCAGACTTATCCCTGTCGCTTCTACCAAAGAACGATCATATCCTTCTGGATCAGGTTGGACAATAGGTCTGCTGGCTCGGGGGGATTGAAGTCCCAAGATGACGCGATTCACTTGATTGAAAGCAGGACAAGCACGCATCTTTGGCTCGCCATAGACGGCCACGCCACCATAGCTGATCCAAAACCCACGATCATCGTAGACAACTGTCAATACATACTCAGGGGTAGCTCCTTGCTCCATGGGAGGCGCCATATGAACCCTGACTTGTGATGGCATCCCATATCGAGTTAGCACTTGGTCTAGCGAATAGCGACGCCAGTCTTGGGCAAAGCGATCAGGTGTAGTATGTTGGACGATCTCACCACTGACTTGGATGGATTGGACTACCCCATCCTCTTCGGTAAATCCTATATCAATGTAATATCCATAGGGAGGAGGGTATGGATATCGCAGATCTCCGTAATGAACCTCGTGATAACGCACTCCACCTGGCCGTAAGATACCCTGACCACCATAGTAAAAGCCAAGGCGATGCCGAACCTCTTGCCACGTTGTTTCTCCAGGTGTGATGCCCCACCAGCAGGGCAATTCACAACCACCGTTGGTGGCCAGCATTTTCCTCACAAAGGCTCGCTCCTCCTCCGCAGTCAGCGTAGGAGCAGGCGTAAGAGTAGGAGGGGCAGGGGTATAGGTTGGTGATGGGGTAGTGGTAGCTGGCATTGGACTGGGTGTAGGAGTCTCGAGCATTAGCGTAGGAGCTGCTGTCGCTTGGGATGGAGTGATCATAGTGATTGACGGAGTAATTGATGTAGCAGGAGCATTACACCCAGTTAGAAACATCAACAGGACAAGCACAACAGCACATTGACATAGAGACGCCAACTGTTCTATTTTCATCGCCATATTCCCTCTTCATCAACGGCTTGCCCGCGCAATCCAATCTGCCATATTGATAGTCATCCATCTATTCCGGGCGGCACCCGCTGCATCGTTCGCAAAATGGTTATAGGCCCATCCTAAAAACATATCCGCAAAGTCTTCATTGGCGGTCTGGACAATACTTTGCTGCCATGGCAACCTACGGTCATTGGTGAGAGTGTAGCCACGGTCCGTTCGCTGGTATGGGAGATTTGGCCACCCACCACCTGCAACAATAGTGCCATCGCCAAGTGCGATTTGTGCCGCATTCAAGTCATTATACGGCTGCCTGCCGGCGCGTTGAGCGAAAGCGTGGCCGAGTTCGTGCGCGGCATTCTGATACGTGTATTCTCCCACTCCCACATTGGCATAGACCGTGATGACAGGGATGTGGGTCTCGGCCCAAAAGTTGCGACGCTCTGCCGAGCGATGGAAGGTGATCCGACCCATGACTTGCCGGAAGATTTCCACAACGGAGAATCGCTGCAGCGGAACGCCTTCCATTTTGTGCGCCAGCAGGTTCGCTCTCTGTAGAACCGACACAAATCTTCTGGCAATGGTTCCTACAGCATCCAACACCTGGCCGACATCGTGGGCATTCCAGGCCTGCCCGGCGTCAGCAGTGAATTGGACACCGTATGGGTTAGCAAAGAGATGGGCGGCGCCAAAAGGTTGACAATCGCCTGGGTCATCACATTCGCGGTGTCCCGTCGGGTCCGTGTATTTGAGCGGCGAGTTGAGCACATAGCTATACCGATTCAAGCTCTGCGGATTCCCCGGACGGGGCACGATCGTATCCGCGCTGAGAAAGCGTCCCAGCGATGGCGAGTACATTCTTGCGCCGTAATCGTACAATCCCAGTGCGATCTGTTCTTGCTGGCTCGTGAATCGGTAATCTGTGGGCGTCGCACCCCACGTGTACCGCGTGCCCCCATACGGCGTGTAGCGCAGCTCGCCTATCTTGACGCCACTCGCATCTGTCGCCAATGAGGTGCTGCCCAGGTGATCGCCGTACAGGTACGTCAGCGTGATGC
>DAOTXX010000027.1:0-9550 GCA_034434835.1 Thermoflexales bacterium
CGGCGGGCGGGCAAGCGCCGACATAGACGCAAGTTTCTGAGCAGCCTGCCGAAGGCAGGCGAAGCAATCTCTGTGCTTCGATCGCTGAGATTGCTTCGTTGGCCCGCTTCGCGGGCCTCCTCGCCATGACGGCCGAGTAGTTACAGAGATCGTGGCGGTCATGAGCGGCGGCGATTTTGCGCCGTGGGTCAAGCAACCCGGCACGGCTATCGCTTGCTGCACCGACGGATTCGGGCCAGTGGTCTTTAAGGTAGAACGGATCGAGGCGGGTCTGGCATAAAGATATGAATTGTGCGCGAGAGAACCTTGCGAAGGTTGGGCGGGAACCTTCGCAAGGTTCCGGCGAAGCTACTCGGCAATCGGCAAGTAGAGGTCAAAGGTATACTGTTCGAGATCGGCGACCTTCGGGTTGAGCAGGTTCTCCAACCACTGATGATGCCCGCACTTGTACCGGCTGCTCTCGCGCCAGGCCACCAGTTGCTTCCAGACATCGCCGATGTGGCTCAGCCCGGTAAAGCGCGTCACGGCATACAGACCACCGGCAAAGTCTTTGATGGTCACGTCGCCTTCGGGTTGCGCGTCCGGCCCGACCTTCATCCATAACTCATAGCCATAGTTCGGACTGCTAGGCGAAGGACCGGGATTATTGAAGCCAAAGGTGGGATAACGTTCCGGGTCGTCGAGAAAGCCTTTCGGCCTGGCCCAGGCGTAGAGCTTGCTCGCCGCGATGCCTTCGGGTTCCTTGCCAAATCCGTACGCGCTGGCGACGCGCATGGGTTCCAGCTTGACGATGCGTACATCCAGTTGACTCATCTGAAATACTCCTTTCGTGTGTTGTCATCACACACATTCTATACCCTCTCCCTGACATCTACTGTCAGGGTATTGTGGTAAGATCGAGAAAAAGTCAAGGAGACTCGTCATGCGCGCAGACCGGTTGATTTCCTTGCTGATGTTGTTGCAGACCCGTGGACGGATGACGGCGCAGGCGCTGGCCCAAGAGCTAGAAGTATCCGAGCGGACGATCTATCGGGACATTGACGCGCTCTGCACGGCCGGCGTGCCGATCTATGGCGAAGCCGGCCTCGACGGCGGCTATGCGCTGCTCGACAGCTATCGCACGAACCTCACCGGCTTGTCCGAGGCGGAAGTGCGCGCGCTGTTTATGCTCAGCGTCCCCGCGCCGCTGGCTGAGCTTGGCGTAAGCCGGGAACTCAAGTCCGCTCTGCTCAAACTGACAGCGGCCTTGCCCGCCGCCCGCCGTCCCCACGAGGAGTACGTGCGGCAGCGTTTTTATCTCGATTCTGCCGGGTGGCAACGCGACGAAGAAGCTGTGCCGCACCTGAAAGCTATTCACCAGGCCGTGTGGCAAGATCGCAAGCTACATCTGACCGTTCGCACGTATTCTTTTCAAGGGGAAAATTTGGTTGACCCGTACGGGCTGGTAGTCAAAGCGGGCGCCTGGTATTTGGTCTGCGCGGCGCACGGTCGCATTCGGGTTTATCGGATTTCTTACCTGGTGGATGCACGCCTGTCCGACGAGAAATTTGAGCGTCCCGCCGATTTCGATCTCGCCGCGTACTGGCAGGCGTCGTGCGCGGAGCAAGAGCAGAATCGCTCTACCTATTCCGTCACCGTGCGCGTCGCACCGGATTTCGTCCCGGTCTTGCCGAGGTACTTTGGCAACAGCATCCGCGAGAAAATCGCGCGCGCGCAACCACCGGACGCGGAGGGGTGGATCACGCTCGAACTCGCTTTCGAGTCGTTGGAGGCGGCGCGGGATCGCTTGCTCGATTTTGGCCGAGGCGTCGAGGTGCTGGAGCCTTACGCGCTGCGCCGGAGCCTCTGGGATGTTGCCGAGCAAATCGTCGCACTTTATTCGCGTTGAATCGGGACGACATTCCAAACCAGCACTTGAAAAATCGAATCGTTCCAACCTGGCATGGGGGGTACTGTCATTGCGAGGGTGTCCTTCGCTTGCGCTCAGGATGAACTCCGCGCCCGAAGCAATCTCTGTGCGGCAGAGAGGAGATTGCTTCGCCGCACCTGCCCCCGTCAGGGGGTTCGGCGGCTCGCAACCCTGGCACCGCCCGCCAGGGCAGGTGTGACAGGTTGTAGGGATTTACACCCGCTATGTGGGAAATACCCTGAGAATCTGGGGGACGCTGCCGCGCACCATCACCGATTATCCTCGATCGCTTCCATCACCTGTTCACGCGCCACACCGTCCACAACTGTCACATCGCCCAGCGCGCGCGGCAAGACAAAGCGCAGTTGCCCGTCCTCACGCTTCTTGTCCGTCCCCATTGCATCGAGGATCGCCTCGGCTGGCAGCGCGCCGGGCACGCGCGTCGGCAGGCCGGTCGCGCTCAACAGTCTCTTGAGGCGCGCCACCAGGTCGCTATCGCACATGCCCAGGCGCACCGCCAGGCGCGCCGCGCACATCATCCCGATTGCAACGGCGTCGCCGTGCCGCATCTCGTAATCCGACAGCTTTTCCAGCGCGTGCCCGAACGTATGCCCCAGGTTGAGCTTGACGCGCTCGTTTCGCTCGAACGGATCGCGCGTGACAATCTCCACCTTCACCCGGATCGCCCGCTTGATCCAGCCTCCGATTTCTGATTTCTGATTTCTGATTTCCGATTTGCGTCCTTCTTCCAACATCTCGAACAACCCGGCGTCGCCGATGATCCCGTGCTTGATCACCTCCGCCATGCCGCTGCGCCATTCCTCGTCGGGCAGTGTGTCGAGCGTGTCCACATCGGCCACGACGGCCTGCGGCTGCTTGAACGCGCCGATGAGATTCTTGCCGCGCGGATGATCTACTGCCACCTTGCCGCCGAGGCTGGCGTCCACCATCGCCAGGAGCGTCGTCGGGAGTTGCACCAGCGGCACGCCGCGTAAAAAAGTGGCGGCGGCGAACCCGGCCAGGTCGCCGATCACGCCGCCGCCCAGCGCCAGGATCATCGAGCGCCGATCCAACTGCGCCTCAATCAGTTGATCGTACACCTGGCACACTGTGTCGAGCGTCTTGAAGCGTTCGCCGTCGGGAATCTGGATGATGCACGGCTCAAAGCCTGCCGCGCGCAGGGACTCGACCGCGCGCTCCGCATACCATTCGCCGATGCGGGGATGGGTGATCAGCGCACAGCGCGAGGAAAACCGCTCCCCGGCAGATAGCTCGCGCAAGATCGCGCCGAGGCGAGCCAGCAGGCCCGGGCCGACCCGAATCGGATACGCGCCTTCCGGCGTGGTCACGTTCAGCCGATGTTCGCGCTGCTGGGCTTCGTACAGCGCGATGACCTGTTCGGCTACCTGCTGGACAGAGCGGCCAGTGGGATCCACGTGGAGAGGGATTTCGGCATAAGCCTTTTGTCGCGCAGCCAACAATGCTTCGATCCGCTCGCGCGGGTCGCCTGCCAGCAAGGGGCGATCGCGCATGTGGCCCACTCGCGCCAGGACCTCATCCACCGTTGCGTCCAGGCAGATCACGATAGCCTGAGCAAAGCAGGCGCGATTCCCCGGGTTGATCAGCGCGCCGCCGCCGGTGGCGATCACCAGGCCCTCGCGCGCGCCCAGCTCGGCGCACAGCGCAGATTCGATCGCGCGAAAACAGGCTTCGCCGCGCGTCTCGAAAATCGCGCGCACCGATTGACCTTCGCGCGTTTCAATGACGGCGTCCATGTCCACAAACTCGCGTCCCAGCCTTTCGGCGACTGCGCGCCCCACGGTCGTCTTGCCGGTGCCCATAAAGCCGGTCAATACGATGTTGCGAGCGTTCAAGGTATCCTCCCGGTTATTCATTGGGGATCGAAGGGGGTGTAGCCAACGAGGCGTTCCAATGCGCCTTCATCTCGCTCAACGAATCGCCGCCGAGTTTTTCGATCAGCGCGTCGGCCAGCACCCAGGCGACCATCGCCTCCCCGATGACACACGCGCGCGGCACGTGGCAAAAATCGGACCGCTGATACTGCGCCAGCGCCGCCTCGCCAGTTGCCAGGTCCATCGAGCGCAATGGCTTGACGGTCGTCGAAATCGGCTTGAGCGCGGCGCGGATCACAATGGGCTGGCCGTTCGTGATGCCGCCCTCCAGTCCACCCGCGCGATTGGTCTTGCGCACCCCCGGCGGGAAAATTTCATCCTGGACCTCTGTCCCCAGATGTCGCGCGTTGTCGAACGCCGGGCCGATCTCGACCCCCTTGACCGAAGGAATGCTCATCACCGCCTGCGCCAGCCGCCCGTCGAGTTTGCGATCCCAGTGAACGTGCGATCCCAATCCGACCGGCACATTCAGCGCGACGATCTCGATCACACCGCCGACGGTGTCTTGCGCGTGCATGACCTGGCGGATGCGCGCGGCGATGCGTTCGGCGCTGGCGGCATCGGCCACGCCGACCTCGGACGCCTGCGCACGCGCAAACAGTTCGGGGTAGGGCAGGTCGGGCACGTCGGCGCGCACGCCGCCGATCTCGAGCACGTGACTGCCGACGGTGATGCCAAATTCCACCAGCAGCCGCCGCGCCAGCGACCCGCACGCCACGCGCATGGCCGTCTCTCGTGCGCTCGCGCGCTCGGCCACCAGCCGCAGATCGTCCAGACCATACTTGCGCGCGCCAGCCCAATCCGCATGACCCGGGCGTGGGATGGTCTGCGGCGGGACGGCTTTGTCCTTCCAATTGGCATAGTCCAGATTTTCGATCTTGAGCGCGACCGGCGCGCCGATCGTTTTGCCATTCACCACGCCGCCCATGATCTCGACGCGGTCCTGCTCGAGGCGCATCCGCGCCGAACGTCCCAGGCCGATCTGCCGACGTGCGAGATCACGGTGGATGGCTTCTGGCTCCACGCACAGACCGGCGGGCAGCCCTTCGACGATCCCGACGAGCGCGGGGCCGTGTGATTCTCCGGCAGTCAAGAAACGCAACATCCATGCTCCCTTTGCGCCCGGAGGGCGCTCCTACGGCATCATGACCCGGCAGCGCGCTGCATCGAACATGATCTGGGTCGGCGGCTGTTGGCCGCTCCACAGCCTGAGCGAAGCAGCGCCCTGATACACCAACATCCCCAATCCGTTGACAGCTCGCGCGCCGGCGCGTTCGGCCTGACGCATGAACGGCGTTTGGGCCAGGTGGTAGGTCAAGTCAAACGCTACCGCCTGGATGGACAGTCGCAGCGAACTGAGGTCGAACGACGCGCTCACCGGCAGCGAGTTGACGACGAGGTCCGCGCCCGGCCACTCTGCATCCGGCTCGATGGATACCTGGAGTCGTGGGAAGCGGAGACGCAATTCCTCGGCCAGCGCCTCGGCGCGCGCACGGGTGCGATTCAGGATCACCAGACTGGCGGCTTTTGCCTGGCCCAACGCAAACGCGATGCCGCGCGCCGCGCCGCCCGCGCCCAAAATGACCGTGTGCGCGTCGCGCGGGTCGAACGGGACATCGCCCAAAGCTTGCAGGAACCCGGCGATGTCGGTGTTCTCGCCGATCAGCCGCCCGTCGCGTTTGACGATGGTATTGACCGCGCGCACGTCACGCGCGCTGGCGCCCAACTCATCCAGCCACTCGACGACGGCTTCTTTGTGCGGGATCGTCACATTCGCACCGATGCGGGTATCGTCACGCAATTGCGCTACAGCGTCCGGCAAACCGTCGCGTTGGATTTCCCAAAGTGCGTACTGCCAGTCCAGCCTCATCGCGCGCAGCGCAGCGTTGTGCATGGCGGGCGAAAGCGAGTGGGCGATCGGGTAGCCCAAGAGAAAAATGCGCTTCATCCTTGCGTCTCGTGTGTGGTAGGGGCAGGTGGTCGCCCCTACCTTTGGCGTCCGGGCAACCGGGCTTGGTGTGGGCGAAGGCACTGCCTTCACCCACAAAGTTTCTGAGCAGGTCAAAGGCCAAAGCAATCTCCAGCGAGCGAAAGAGATGGCTTCGCGCCCTGCGGGCGCTCGCAATGACAGCGAGCGACGGCCAATGGCCTACAGACCGCAAGTTCATGACGGTTGGCCGTATAACTTGAGCATTTCGCCGAAATTCGGAAACGAATCGGCCACGCACTCCCAGCCATCAATGATTGTCTCGCCCGGCGCGATCCACCCGGCGACAGCCAGCGACATTGCCAGGCGATGGTCGTTGTGCGCCGAGACATGCGCACCGCGCAGCGGCGTCGGGCCGGCGATCAGGAATCCATCGGCGCGTTCCTCGACGCGCGCGCCCATCTGGCGCAGCTCGCTTGCCAGGGCCGCGATGCGGTCGCTCTCCTTGACGCGCAGCTCGGCGGCATCGCGCACGAGTGTCTCGCCATGCGCCTGCGTAGCGGCAATGGCGAAAATGGGAAACTCGTCAATCATGCGCGGGACCATCTCGCCCGAAATTTCGACGGCACGCAGCCCGTCGCTGGCGCGAACGACCAGATCGGCCACCGGCTCGCCCGATTCCTCGCGCGTGTTTTCGATCTCGATCTTGGCCCCCATCTGCGTCAGCGCGTCGAGCAAGCCCGCGCGGGTCGGGTTCACGCCGACGCCCTCGATGCAGACCTCCGAGCCGGGGATGAGCAGCGCGGCGACGAGCAAGAACGCCGCGGAGGAAAGATCGCCAGGAACGGTGAGAGAGGCCGGGGGTCGGAGAACGGAGGGCGGATGCACGCGAACCTCCAGGCCCCCTGCGGCCGTTTCGACCTGGACGCCGAACGCGCACAGCATACGCTCGGTGTGATCGCGGCTGGGGCCAGGCTCGCGCACGGTCGTGGTACCCTCTGCGAACAATCCTGCCAGCAAGATGGCGGATTTGACTTGCGCGCTGGCGACGGGCAGAGTGGTCTCGATGCCGCGCAGGTCGCCGCCGCGGATCGCCAGCGGCGGCAGTCGTCCGTTCTCACGCGCAAAAACCTGCGCGCCCATTGCGCGCAGCGGCTCGACCACACGCGCCATCGGGCGGCGCTTGAGCGCGGGCGTGCCGTCGAGGATGGACAGGAAAACCTGGCCCGCGCAGACGCCGGCCAACAAGCGCATCGTCGTGCCGGACCCCGCGCAAAACAAAATGTTTTCCGGCTCGCGCAATGACCGCAGGCCGCGTCCGTGGACGACGAGCGTTTCGGACGTGATCTGCTCCATCTCTGCGCCCAGCGCGCGCAGGCAGTCGAGCGTGGCCTGTGTGGTCTGGCTGGGTAAAAAGTTTTCGATGCGGATGTCGCCTTCAGCCAGCGCGCTCAAGATCGCCGCGCGGTGCGAGATGGATTTATCGGCTGGCACGCGGATGCGGCCTTGTATGGGGTGTTGGGTGGGAGAGAGATGAAATTCGGACATGGGCCTTTCCGGTAAGGATTTCAAACGTCAAACGTCATGCGTCAAACGTCATGCGTCAAACGTCATGCGTCAAACGTCAAGTGACGGCGGCGGACGGCGATGCGTTCGAGCAGCGCGCCCAGCGCAAGCTCATCAGCCGAGTCAATCAGATCGGCGAGCGCGTTCAGGTGACGCGAGCAAGCGCGGATGTCATCGGCAATGTTCTGGCGATTGGTCAACAGGATGTCGAGCATCATGGTCGTGTCGCTGGCGGCCAGGCGCGAGGTGTCGCGGAACCCGCTGGCGGCCAGTGCATAGAGCCGGTCGTCGGCCTGCGCCAGCTCGTCGGTTGTCGCCATCAGGCTGACGGCCAGCGCGAACGGCAAGTGACTGGTCGCCGCGACGAGGTGATCGTGCCGCGCCGCGTCCAGGACGAGGGGCCGCGCGCCCAGCGACGCGGCCAAGGCTTCTGCAAAAGCCAGCGTTTGCGGCGAGGTTCGCTCCAGCGGCGTGAGGACAAAGGCAGCGTTGCGAAACAGTTGGGCATCGGCGGCATCGAACCCGGCGATCTCTTTGCCGCACATCGGGTGCGCGCCGATGGGGTCCAAGCGCGCGGGCAGGTCGCGCATGGCGGCGACGATCTCGCGTTTGGTCGAGCCAAAATCCATGACGATGGCTCCCGCGCGCGCGACCGCGCCGACCTGTGGTAGTTGTTCAAGGATGGCGCGCACCGGCGTCGCCAGGACGATCACATCTGCTTCCGCCGCCAGGCCCAGGTCCGCGCTGGCCGCATCCACTGCTCCGCGCGCCAGCACCTTGGCGCGCGTGTGCGCGTCGCGCGTGATGCCCAGGATTTTCCGGCAGGCATTTTGCGCGCGCAGTGCCAACGCCAGTGAGCCGCCCATTAACCCCAGTCCGACGATGGCGACCACCGAGTCGTTCAACGCTTTCATACCGTGCGCCCAATCGCTTGAGCGATGCTGCGAACATCTGCCATCATCTGGGCGAACCTGGCTGGCTTGAGCGATTGCGCGCCGTCGCTCAACGCTTGAGCGGGATTCGGATGCACCTCGACGATCAGGCCGTCCGCGCCAGCCGCGACCGCCGCCCGTGCGATGGGGATGACCAGCTCCCATTTGCCCGTGCCGTGACTGGGATCGGCAATGACGGGCAGGTGCGTGAGCGACTTGAGCACCGGGATGGCGTTGATGTCGAACGTGTTGCGCGTCGAAGGCTCGAACGTGCGGATGCCGCGCTCGCACAGCATCACGCGCGGGTTGCCGCGCGAGAGGATGTACTCGGCCGCCATCAAAAGCTCTTCGAGGGTGGACATCAGGCCGCGTTTGAGCAGCACCGGCTTTTGGACTTCGCCCACGGCCGCCAGCAGCGCAAAGTTTTGCATGTTGCGCGCGCCCACCTGGAGAATGTCCGCATATTGCGCGACGAGGGTGACGTCTTGCGGGGACATGACTTCGGTCACAATGGGCAGTTGAAATTCGTCGTGCGCTTCGCGCAGCAACTCCAACCCTTTGAGGCCGAGTCCCTGGAACGCATACGGTGAGGTGCGCGGCTTCCACGCGCCGCCGCGCAGGATGTGCGCGCCGGCGGCCTTGACCGCCGCGGCCGTTTCCATCAACTGCTCGCGCGATTCGACCGAACACGGCCCGGCCATCACAATGACCTGCGGGCCGCCGACCGATGCGCCGTTGATCCGAAAGACAGAATCCTGGGGGTGAAAGTCGCGCGAAGCCAGCTTGAATGGATGCAGGATGCGCACGGCGCGCTCGACGCCCGGCAACAGCTCGAAATGCTCTGGCTCCAGCGGGCGCTCGTCGCCGATGACGCCGAGGATCGTGCGCTCCTCGCCGGTCGAAAGGTGCGCGCGAAAGCCGAGCGATTCGATGTGCTGGACCACGTCCGCGATCTCTTTGGCCGTGGCGTTGTGCTTCATGACAATGATCATCCCTCTACCTCCTGGTCTGGGTTCAGAGTGACTCACGCTGACCTCCCGCTGCATCTGCTCTAGCGATTCATTACCCGACATGAGGGAGTAGCGGGGCAACAGGCGCAACATGGTCAAGGTTAAATACTCCCCCGACCGCAAAGCGTCTGCGCTCTGCAGTGGACATGAACTTGGCTATAGAACCGACCTAAACAGCCGGGTGAAAGCCTGCTGGAGGCAATTGAAGGTTCCATCGGAAGACGATCTTGAGTTCATGGAGGCGATTCAGAGCGACCAACCGAAACAACCAGCGCCAACCGAGTTGAAACAAG
>DAOTXX010000028.1:0-18832 GCA_034434835.1 Thermoflexales bacterium
GCATCTCATCCCCCGGAATCTCGGTGTGGTCTTGCGCCCATACTGTACCACACTCCGGGGACGGTCGGTTAGCCGGGGTGATCTGCGACTCGGATCATCCGTTCAGTTGTTAAGGTGCGAAATACAGGCTGAGTAAGGAGCAATCTCTCCATTATTTAGCAGAGATTGAGGGAGGTGAGCCATGACAACGATTGCATTGGAAAGCTTGAGCGAGACGTTGCGAAAGCAGATTCTGAAAGCCATTGAAGGACCTGTGCTGGTGACAGATCACGGTGAACCCATCTTTGTGGTCCGCAGCTTGCTCGAAGATGAATTGGCTGACGAATTGATCGTGCAACACCCGGACTTTCAGGCCAGCCTTGAACGCGCCCGCCAGCAAAAGGCAGCGGGGCAAGTCAAGACACCGGCCGAGTTACGTGCAAAATACAAAGCCGAATAGACTGTGCCGAGAACGATGCGGTGGGTGTGCGCATCAAGGATTTGCCACTCGCACCGACAAATGTGCATCCCGCCGATTTGCTTTGAGAAGTTCGGGGGTGTACAATAGCAAGCCAGAACATTTGACCTACTCATTCAGGAGGGCTGTATGAGCCAAGAAGACACTATCGGCCCCTGGTCAGAAGACAAGCTCGATCTGCTGAAGAAGTACTTGAATGCATACACTGCGATAATGCATGGACAAAAATGGTGTCAGAGAGGCTATCACTACATTGACGCTTTCGCTGGCACAGGCGCGCCACGTGCACGAGATGAAGAAAGATACATTGATGGATCTCCTCGTGTCGCACTCACGATTCAAAACCCCTTTTACAGCTACACTTTTATAGAAATCACTCCATGGAGAGTAGAACGACTACGAAGGCTTCAAGATGAGTTTCCAGACTTTGACATCCGCATTCGACAAGGAGACTGCAATCATATCATCACGACAGAGATCACACCACACATTCGATATGAGCACTTTAATCGAGGGTTGATTTTTCTTGACCCGTTCGGCATGAACACAGAATGGGCTACAATTGAGCAGATAGCTAAGACAAAGGCACTGGAAATATTCATGAACTTCCCTGTGATGGCGCTCAACCGTACTGTCTTGCCGAATGACCCATATGCTCTGACCGAAGCGCAAATTGCACGAATGAACCGTTTCTGGGGTTCCACCGAATGGCGAGATGATATTTACGAGGAAGTACAAACATTGTTTGGCCCTGTTGAGATGAAAATCCAAAGCACAACAGGGCAGAGATTGGGTAAGTTGTTCAAGAGGCGATTGGAACAGGTCTTTTCTTTCGTCACAGACCCCTTGGTTATGACCAACTCCAGGAACGCACCGCTTTACTGTCTGATCTTTGCCGGGCATAATTCAACCGGAGCCAAGATCGTGCATGACATTTTCCGGCGATACGAGCGGCTCGGGCAATGAATATTGAGACAGTGGTTTACTAGACAACACGCAGAGACGATACAGGAGAGCAGGCAACATGAGCACCCATTCGAGCATCGAGTGGACACAATCTACATGGAATCCCCTCACAGGCTGCACGAAAGTTAGCCCAGGCTGCCAACATTGCTATGCTGAACGTCTAGCTCTACGGCTAAAGGCTATGGGACAACCTAATTACAAGAATGGCTTTAGATTGACCCTGCATGAGCAGGCGTTAGAACTACCGCTGACTTGGAAAAAACCTCAGATGGTCTTTGTCAACTCTATGAGCGACCTTTTCCATCAAGACGTACCTCTTGATTTCATCCTGCAAGTCTTTGACATTATGCGGCAAGCTTCTTGGCACACATTCCAGGTGCTGACCAAACGATCAAAACGCTTGCTGAATCTTGACCCCTATCTCATCTGGCCCAGCAACGTGTGGATGGGCGTCAGTGTGGAGAGCGAAAAGTACATTTGGCGCATTGACCATCTAAGACTAACAAGGGCCTGTATCAAGTTTCTGTCGCTGGAGCCACTTCTCGGTCCTCTCCCCAACCTCGATCTGCGCGGAATCAACTGGGTTATTGTTGGCGGAGAGTCGGGGCCTGGGGCGAGACCTGTCGAAGAAAAATGGGTCATTGACATCAAGAATCAGTGCCGTAAAGCTCACATTCCATTCTTCTTCAAACAGTGGGGCGGTTTCAACAAGAAGCAGGCGGGCCGTGTCCTTCAAGGACGCACATGGGATGAGATGCCCAGCTTGCTTGCAAGTGGTGCATGTTAAGCGTGGTGACGTGGTACGTCACCAGAGAAAAACAGATTGAATGTCCTCCTCTTTCGACGAACTCAAATCCGTCGCCCGCTGGAGGAGGACGCGCGCCTGGCCCAGGTCATGCGCAGCAACCCCAACGGTCTCGGGTGCAAGCCTGAACCGTTGTGATCAATCGAGAGGCCGGTGCCCAGATGCGTCAAACGTTCAAAATCCCATCCCGCAAATACATCCACACCATCTGGAACAAAGTCCGCACGCTCGAGCCACTGGACGACGACGAAAATATCCTGGCCGTGGCGCTGTGCAATCATCCCGAATACGCCGAGCTATGGGCGCACGTTGACAGGCTGTCTCGCAAACAGATCGTACAAAAATACGGGGTGGACCCGGTTTTGCATGTCGCACTGCATCAGGCCGTCGAAAAGCAAATCAATGATCAAGACCCTCCAGAGGTAGCTGAGATTGTCCTGGCGCTGATGCAGCAGGGTGTCCCGCGTCATGAGGCCGTCCATCGCGTGATGCTGGTGCTGGCCGACGAAGTGTGGAACATTCTAAACAAAAAGCAGCCCCTGAACTATGCGCGTTATGTGCGCAGGCTCCAGCAGTTGATCGAAGCCTAGCGAAGGAAAATCGAGATGGACGCCTCCCCTTTCGACAAACTCAAATCTCTCACCCGCCGCCGAACTCGCCTGATCTGGAACGCCGCCCAGCTGGGCGCGCCACTTTCGGAGGAGGACGCGCGCCTGGCCCAGGCCATGCGGGAGCACCCTGAATACGCTGACCTGTGGGGTCACCTCGATGAACTCTCCGACGAGCAGATCGAACGGGACGGCACGAATCCGATCCTGCACGTCACCATCCACACGACCATCGAGAACCAACTCGCCATAGGGCAGCCCCCGGAGACAGGCCAGGCCGTCGAGGTATTGATGCAGCAGGGCCTGTCTCGCCACGAGGCCATCCACCGCGTCGGGACAGTGCTGGCCGAAGAGATCTATGGCGTCCTCAAAGACAACCGCCCCTTTGATGAGTCAGAGTTTACTCGCAAACTCAAACAACTGGTCAAGCCAGGCCCGGCGCGTCTGCGCAAACGCCGTCCCAGAGGCCGATACCGCTGAGGTCATCCGAACCCAAAATCAAGAATACCCCCATCCGTAAATCTGCGCAGAGCCTGCGTCCTAACGTCGCCGCCGGCCACCGAGCATCTGCGACCAGCGCTGGCCGATCGTGCGCGGAGCCACGTACTGCTGTTGCAGCTCCTTGAGCGTGGGGCGATCATACGAAGGCGCCTCCACGTCATAGTCAAAGCCCGACACCGTGCAGCGTTCCAACCGCCGACCAATCAATTGTTGGATGCTATGAACGATCGGCTCGTCGGCGGGCGTGACAAACGTGATTGCCTCACCGACCGCTTCGGCGCGGGCTGTTCGACCGATGCGATGCACGTACTCTTCCGCTGTCCCCGGCGCGTCAAAATTGAGCACGTGGGAGATGCCCTCCACGTCAATCCCGCGAGCGGCAATGTCCGTCGCCACCAGCACGCGATAGCGTCCCTGCCGGAAACCTTCGAGCGCCGCCACGCGCTGCCCCTGCGTGCGATCCCCATGCATCGTCGCCGCCTTGACGCCGGCCTGTTTGAGTTTTTGCGCCAGGTGATCGGCGCCGTGCCTGGTGCGCGTAAAGACGAGCACGCTCGTCAACTCTTGGCGGTCCAGAAAATTCAACAACAGCTTGAACTTGAGGTGTCTGGGCACCGGGTACAGCTTTTGATCAATCGCCTCTGGCGGGCGAGCCACGGCCACCTCGACCTTGACCGGGTCGTGTTGCACCTCACGCGCGAGTGCCAGAATGTGCGGCGGCATGGTGGCCGAAAAGAGCATCGTCTGCCGTCGGGCCGGGAGCGACCGCAGCACTCGCCGGATGTCGGGCAAAAAGCCCATGTCCAGCATCCGGTCAGCCTCGTCGAGCACCAGGATCGAAAGTTGTTCAAAGCGCGTGTTCCCTCGTTCGATGTGATCGAGCAACCGGCCGGGCGTAGCGACAACTACATCGGCTCCGGCGCGCAGCGCGACTTGCTGATCGCGCATCCCCACGCCACCATAGACCACCGCCACTCTGAGCGGCGTTTGGCGCGCTAACTGCCGGGCATGGTCAGCCACCTGCAAAGCCAGCTCGCGTGTGGGCACCAGAATCAGCATCCGCGAGCTTTTGGCTCCATGCTGGCGGATGAGCAGCGTGTTCAAGCTGGGCAGCACAAAGGCCGCCGTCTTGCCCGTGCCAGTCTGCGCGCAGCCCAAGACATCACGCCCCATCAGCGCAGGCGGAATAGCCTGCACCTGAATCGGCGTGGGACGTTCAAAACCCATGCGACGCGCTGCATCCTGCAATGGCGCCGCCAAATCAAAATCACGAAACTCTGTCAAGAGATTTACCTTTCAACAAAAATCGCCCCGGTGGTTTCACCGGGGCACAAGTCGGCAACTGGTGAGCGCCGATCCGATTGAACTACCTGACTGAGGCCACATTCTACCACACTTGCGCCAAATCTCCTAACTCAACACCGCCTCAATCTGCTCGAGCGCCCAGTCGAGTTCCTCCTTCTTCACCACCAGCGGCGGCGTCAAGCGGATCACATGCTGGTGCGTCTCTTTGCACAACAGCCCGCGCGCCTTGAGCGCCTCGCAAAACCTCCGCGCGCCGCCGGCCTCCGGCTTTAGCTCGATGCCGATGAACAGCCCACGCCCGCGCACTTCTTGGATGTACTGGCTCTCGATCCGCTGCAGGCGACCCTTGAAATACGCGCCCAGTTCCGCCGAACGCTCACACAGCTTTTCATCCACGATCACCCGCAAAGCCGCGCGCGCGACCGCGCATGCCAGCGGATTGCCACCGAACGTGCTGCCGTGATCGCCTGGCTGGAACACCCCCAGCACCTCACGCGAACTCAGCACCGCGCTCACCGGGTACACGCCGCCGGACAGCGCCTTGCCGATGATCGCCACATCGGGCCGCACCCCTTCCCATTCACAAGCCAACAACTTGCCGCTGCGCCCCAAACCTGATTGAATTTCATCGGCCATGAACAGGATATTGTGCCGGGCGCAGATTTCGCGCCCGTGCTTGAGATAGCCGTCAGGCGGGATATGGACGCCGCTCTCGCCCTGGATCGGCTCGACCAGGAACGCAACCGTGTTCGGTGTGATGGCCTTTTCCAGCGCATCCGCGTCGCCAAAGGGGATGAGGCAAAAGCCCGGCGTGAATGGGCCAAATCCGGTGCGGTACGATGGCTCAGTCGAAAAGCCCACAATTGTCGTCGTCCGCCCGTGAAAGTTTTCCGCGCACACAATGATCTCGGCCTGATCATCCGGCACGCCTCTGACCGTGTAGCCCCACTTGCGCGCGAGCTTGATCGCCGTCTCGACGGCTTCGGCGCCCGAGTTCATCGGCAGCATCATCTCGTAGCCGGTCAACTGACACAGCTCCTGGGCGAATGGGCCGAACTGATCGTTGCGGAACGCTCGTGAGGTAAGCGTCACCCGGCCCGCCTGCTCGATCAGTGCCTGGATGATGCGGGGGTGGCGATGTCCCTGATTGACCGCCGAATACGCGCTCAGGCAATCCAGGTAACGCTTGCCATCCACATCGTAAACCCACGCGCCTTCCGCGCGCTCGATGACAACGTCGAGCGGGTAATAGTTGTGTGCGCTGTATCGCTCCTCAGTTGCGATAAACGACTCCGTCTCGGTAGTCACAGGCAACTCCCTTCAATTGTAAGGACTGATTGTAGAGGAAATCAGATGCGAGGCAACAGACGAGGCAGGATCGTGGTCGTCACGGGTCACAAACGTCAGACCAGTAGCAAAGCGACTGCCACTTCATGCGGGTCGGTCCTGGCACGGAAAAATTGGGGAGTGCAGCAATGGCTTGAGCAGCTCGCTCAAGCAGCGTTTTCGAGTCGGGTATCCCACGCCACAGTTTGTCCCGTTCGAGTGAACAACAGAGGCGGAGCCTGGCCGCGCACCGTGTCCGCGTTGATGACACACTGGCGCACGTCCGGCAGGGATGGCACTTCGTACATCACGTCGAGAAGGACACGCTCGATGATCGTCCGCAGACCGCGCGCGCCAACTTCATGCCGAAGCGCTTCTTCGGCTGCCACCGAAAGCGCCTCATCGGTAAAAATCAGTTCCACATTGTCCAGAGCTAGCAGACGTTGATATTGGCGCACCAGGGCATTGCGCGGCTGCGTCAGCACGGCGATGAGCGCCGCCTTGTCTAGCGGCTCGACCGTCGCATGTACCGGCAGCCGCCCGACGATTTCGGGGATCATGCCATAGCGCATCAGGTCGTCCGGCGTGACGTGACGCAGCAACGCGGCTTCGGTCCATTCGCGCCGACAGACACCCGGCACGGCGAAGCCCAGCGCGCCTTTCACGCCCAACCGCTCCGCGACCATGTCGGCCAGCCCTTCGAACGTCCCACCACAGATGAACAGAATATCACGCGTGTTGAGTGGAATGAACTCTTGACGCGGGTGTTTGCGTCCGCCCTGCGGCGGCACGTGCGCCACCGTGCCCTCGATGATCTTGAGGAGCGCCTGCTGAACGCCCTCGCCCGAAACATCACGCGTGATCGAGGGATTGTCGCCCGACTTGCGCGCGCATTTGTCAATCTCGTCCAGATAGACGATGCCCTTTTCCGCGCGCGACACATCGCCGTCGGCAGCATGCAGCAAGCCGAGCAAAATGTTTTCCACATCCTCGCCGACGTAACCCGCCTCGGTGAGCGATGTAGCATCCGCGATGGTAAAAGGAACCTGGAGAATCCGCGCCAGGGTCTGCGCGAGCAAGGTCTTGCCGCAGCCTGTCGGGCCGATGAGCAAAATGTTGCTCTTTTCAAGCTCGATGTCGCCCAACTCGAGGCCCGCGCTGATGCGCTTGTAGTGGTTATAGACCGCGACCGAGAGGACTCGCTTGGCGTAATCCTGACCTACGACATATTCGTTCAGCCGGTCATAGATCGCCTTGGGCGAAAGCGTTTCGTGGCTATAGAATGGCTGGCCGGTACGATACGAGATACCCTCGGTTTCGAGGACGCGCTGGCAGGTGCCGACACATTCATCGCAGATGAACACACCCGGCGGCCCGGCGATCAGGTATCCTACCTCATCGCGCGGGCGCTGGCAGAACGAGCAACGATCCCACTCGTTCCGGTAGCGGCTCATCCTGACTTTTTCTCCCCGTCCCTGGACGCCGGATACAGCACGTCGTCAATCACGCCCAACTCTTTGGCTTTTTCCGGTGTCATGTAAAAGTTGCGATCGGTGTACTTGAGGATGTCTTCATCACTCAGGCCGGTATGCCGCTTGAGGATGCCATTGAGCAAGTCGCGGATGCGCAGGATTTCGCGCGCTTCGATTTCAATATCCACCGCCTGGCCTTGCACCCCACCGAGCGGCTGATGCAGGTGAATGGTCGCGTTCGGCAGCGCATACCGCGCGCCCTTGGTCCCGGCCGTCAACAAGACCGTGCCCATGCTGGCCGCCATGCCCACCGCAATCGTCGAAATCGGAGCATGAACGAGCTGCATCGTGTCATAGATCGCCATGCCCGATGTGATCTGCCCGCCCGGCGAGTTGATATAGAACTTGATCTCCTTGTCCGGGTCCTCGCTGTCCAGGTAGAGCAGTTGCGCCACGACTAGATTCGCCACCTGGTCATTGATCGGCGTGCCGAGAAAGACAATGCGGTTCCTCAGCAGCAAGGAAAAAATGTCATAGGCGCGCTCGCCGCGCCCGGTCGTTTCGATCACCATCGGAATAAGGGCCAACGGATCGTCATATTCGAGTCTCATAGTCTCCTTGTCTCCTTTGTCATCTCGCGCTGCATCTTGGACCGTCAACTGCTCCCGATAGTCGCCCCGGCTTCTGCCGAGACCTGACGGGCTTCGATTTTCTCCTCAGCCGCTGGCTCGGATACAGCCGGTGCACTGGCTTCCAGTTTGGCGGGTTCTTCAACCGACGACAGCGGGGGGTTCTCGCCCTTGCAAATGCTCACCAGACGCGCAGTCACCTTGTCGGAGAGCAGGCTCAGGCTGAGCGAGTGCCGGCTCTCATCCGAGGAGAGCGACTCGCGCACCTGATCGGCGTTTTCGCCATAGCCGGCCGAGATAAAGTTGATCGCAACTCTCACCTCATCGCGGGTTACCCTCAATCCCTCGTGCACCGCCAACTCGGACATCGCCAGCCCGCGACGCACATGGCCTTCCGCCTTCGGGCGCAGCTCGGCACGATATTCTTGGAGCGTCTGCTTTTTGATGTTGAGGAACTCGTCCAGGCTCATCTTTTGCTCTTTGAGGCGCTGCCTGGTGCGTTCAATCAGACGATCCAGCTCGTCTTCGACCATCTGGGAAGGGAAGTCAATCCTGGCCTGCTCAACCAGCTTGTTCAAACACTCGTCCAGATACTTGGATTCGGTCTCGCGCGTCGCCTGTTGCAACAGACTGCCGCGCACGGCGCTACGGAGCGCGTCCAGCGTCTCGTAATCGCCGATGGTTTGTGCCAGCGCATCATCCAGCGGCGGGATGACGCGCGCCTTGAGGTCCTCCAGCTTGACCGTGAAATAGACGGTCTTGCCGCGCAGTTCCTCATCTTCATCGTCCTGCGGCACGACAAACTCGAACGCCTTTTCCTCGCCGACCTTCATTCCCACGACATACTGAATGAACCCGCGGAACGGGAAATCCGTCGCATCGTCTACCCGCAGGCTGATTTCGTTTTCGTGGACAATGGATTCCGCATCCGGGTCCCGGCTGAGCTTGCCATCTATCGTGAGCACGGCCACCTGGCCTGGTTCGACTGGCCCCTCACCTGCCAGCTCAAGCATCGCATGACGCTCCTGCAGGCCTTTGAGCACCTCATCAACCGCCTGGTCGGACACGTCCGGTGGCGCATATGGCACACGCAGCGAGCGATAGTCGCCCAGGTCCACTACCGGCTGCAACGGCACTCTCATCTTGAGTACGAGCGGCTTGAGCTGAACATCATCCAATTGAGCCGGGCCGTAAGGCTCGAGCTTGCTCTCTTCGAGCGCTTCACGGTAGATTTGCTGGCCCAGCTCATCAATCATCTCTTGATACAGGCCTTCCTCGCCGACTGTCCGAAGCACAACGTTATATGGGGCTTTGCCCTTTCGGAAACCGGGGATGTTGAGCTTGTTGGCGAGACGGCGGGCAGCACTGCGAAGCGCCTGCTGCACGCGCTCATCTTCGACTTCAATGGTGAGCGCGGCCTGGCAGTCTTGGAGTAACTCGCTTGTGACCTTCACAAATGTCCTCTCTTGGTCTATGATGTCGGGATTATAACACAATCCAGTGATCAGGCATCGTCAACTACGATCAAGTCATGACTGATCGCCAATTGCCGATCGCTGATCACTGACATGGGCAAGGAGGGACTCGAACCCTCACGCCTTGCGGCACATGATCCTAAGTCATGCTCGTCTGCCAGTTCCGACACTTGCCCGCGAGTGGGCCGCTGCAGGGAGAGCAGCCTCCAGACGCACGCGCGATTATACTCTCAACTGACTAGCGCGCAAGTACTGATTTCGGAAAGCTGGAAGCCCAAGTCGGTTGTTGGAAGTTAAAAACTGTCGGTGTATAATCATACACGATGACCGAGCGGTTGTATTTGCAAGACACCTACCTGGCGACGTTCCCTGCGCACATCCTCGAGCGCGTGCTGATGCCGGCGGGTAAGCTCGCCGTGGTCTTGGATCGCACAGCGTTCTTCCCCGGCGCCGTCGGATTCCCCGCCGACCGGGGCTGGCTCAACCAGGTCGAGGTCAGCGAGATCGTGCCTCGCCCAGAAGATGGCGAGCTCCTGCATGTGCTGCCCGAAGAGATCTGGGAGGATCACGTTCAGGCGCGGATTGATTGGCCGCGCCGCCTGGACTTGATGCGGCAGCACACTGCCGGTCATCTACTCGCCAACGCCCTGGCTCAAGTGTGCGGCGCAGCGACGGTGAGCATCACCACGAACGAACAACAAGCCTTTCTTGAGCTGGACACGCGCGAGGTCTCTCCGGCCCAAATCGAGCAGGCTGAAGCGGCGGCGAACGACGCCGTGTTGAGCCATCGAGCCATTCGAATGGCCTCAGTGACGGCCGCCCAGGCCACCAAGATCGGTTTGGTTCCACTTTCGCCCGAAGGGTATCTTTGGCCCGCCGCCGCAACTGTTCAGGTCATTAGCATCGAGGGGGCCAGCCCGATGCTCTGCGAGGGTATGCACGTCGCGCGGGCCGGCGAGATTGGGCTGATCAAGGTGCTCGGCCTCGAGTCGCGCGGCGAGCATTTGCGTGTCGGGTTCGCTGCCGGCCCCCGCGCGCTGATCGAGTTCCGTCGTATGGAGCGAACGCTCGCTCAACTGGCGGCAAGTCTGAACGTACCTGCGGCCAACGTGCTGCCCGCCGTCGCACACTTGATGTCCGACCTGACCGCCACTCGCCAAGAACTGGAAACCGTGCGCGGCAGCGTCGCCGCCTTTGAAGCAGAAGCATTGGCAGCCAGCGCTCAAGACATAGGTGGGGTCAAATGTGTCTGGCGGGTCTATACCGAGCGCGAAGCCGCCATGCTGCGTCAACTGGCGCGCCTTGTCACAGCGCGCCCGGGCCACGTGGTCATGTTGGGAACAGCCGGGGGCAAAGCGCAACTGATCCTGGCCCGCTCGGCGAACGTGCGCCATGACATGACCATTCCCATTCGTCTTGCGGCCCAGGTGCTCACGACACAAGGGGGAGGTCAACCGGCGTGGGCCGAAACGATCCCGGTTGGCGCCGATGAAGCGCGCGCTGAAGCCGCCATCGTCAAAGCGGTCAGGTGGCTGCAATCACAGCCTTAGCCCCCTGCCCTTTCGACCGAGTCCGGCATAACCCAATACATTGGCCCGCACATGGCACCCCCATCCATGTGATCGCCAAAACACACCGATGAGCAAACGACAAGGAGCCCAACCATGCCAACTGAATCCGCTGCGCAAGCCTTGAGAATCCTTCGGGATGTAAGTCTGTTCCAATGGTACGTCATCCCTCTCTTTGCCCTGGTCGTTTACGTTTACGCGGTCGAGATCGAACGCAAGAACTGGAGCCTGGTCCTGGCCGGGCTGGCGTACTGGGGCATGGATTGGTTCAACGAAATCTGGAACGCCCTGGTCTTTCACTCGACCGGCTACGCCCCCGTTTGGGGCGCGCCCGGCCAGACCGCTTACCTGATCCTGATCGGACTGAACATTGAAATCTGTTTCATGTTCGCTATCGCCGGCATCACGTTCGCCAAGATGCTGCCTGCCGACAAGCGCCTGCGCATCCTGGGGATTCCAAACCGGCTGCTCTTTGCCATCCTCGGTTCGGCCTTTTGCGTCTTTGTAGAGATCCTGCTCAACTCGGCGGGCGCGCTGACGTGGGATTATGCCTGGTGGAACGTCGGCGCGCCGTGGCTGATTTTTCTGATCGGCTACCTGCCCTTCTTCCTGGTTTCCTTCTGGGTGTTTGATATGGAAAGCGTCAAGCAAAAGCTCGCCGTCGTCGGACTGATCTATGCTGTGGACATTATCGGACTCGTTCTATTCGGGGCGATCTTGAGGTGGATCTAGAGGCTGCAGCGCAAACAGGTGGCCGGGGAAAGAGACGGCAATGAAAAGCAAGCAGTTGTCTGGTCATATCTGCTGCAAAGAACGCCATATCCTTTTACGACACCGCTGCCGCCACCCGTCGCTTCTGCGCTGGATGGCGCCTATGCCAGGTTCGATCCTATAGAGGCCACGCCTATTCCCTGCAGGCGCTGCCCGGACTATTTCCCATATCATGGCACATGGAAGCTGAGCCTGGATCATGGCATTTTCAGAATACTTCATCAAGACACTGGTTGGCGGAGTTATGCGTCCTTCGCAGTATCAGGAGACCGGATTTCCTTTTTCAACGACGGCAACTGTCCCGATTCCGTCGGTGTGTACACATGGAAGTTGGAGAAAGAAGCATTGATCCTGACGGTTATTGAAGACGATTGCGCGATCAGTTTGCGGGCCAGGAATTTGGCGAGCCAGCCGTGGTCCTCGTGTCAACCGCCGACGAGAGCAGCGGCGCCCACGAGTCATTGGCCCGAGCCGCCGGGCTGCCAATAGGGACGGCAACAAGGCGCAGGCCGCCAGGCGAAAGAGGCAAGAAGCACTGCGAGATCGGCACCGCTGTCGTTTTTCAAAAAGCGTGTAAAATCAAGATATGGCCCGTATCAAAGAACCCCGTCAATTAGCGTTCGATGAGCTTGCCCGCGCGCCACAAGCGGCGGTCAGCTTTGCTATTGACGAGTCCTTCCCGGAAAAGCTAGCTAACGCACTGGCTCAACAGGAAGCGTTCAATAAACACCTCTTTCGCCCCAACACCTATCTGCATAAATGGTGGGCGCGCCGATGCGGTTCCACCTTTCGCGCCATCCTAAAGCAGTTCGTACCGGATCCCGAGCGGCGTGACTATTATGCCCCTGGCGGACTGGAAGGCAAGATCGTGCTCGACCCAATGATGGGTGGTGGCACAACCCTCCACGAAGCGATCCGCCTCGGTGCGAGTGTTATCGGCGCTGACATAGATCCCATTCCCATTGTACAAGCGCGAGCCTCACTGACTGAAGTTGCGCTTGAGGATTTGCAGACGGCTTTCAACCGATTCTTCAGTGATCTCTACGACCAAATGGGAGCGTATTTTCAAACAGAATGTCCAGACTGTGAAAAAACCCTGGACACGCAGTATATTCTACATGGTTCACGGAAGCGTTGCGCATGTGGCGAGGTAGTACAAATTGACCAGTATGAGCTACGCCACGAAGCTGACCGCGCGCTTCGCATCTGGCCGGAGAATTGGGAGATCAATGACGGCCAGACCGCCCCCAAGAGCGAGACCAGGAAGCCAAGCCTGATCACAAAAGCAGAAATAGTATGTCCTACCTGCGGACAAAAATACCAGGAATTGTTGGATGTGCCGTTTTACGCTCGCTACGTCCCAGTGGCAATTGTGGGCAAATGTCCCATTCATGGCATATTCTTTCGTTCACCGGGCCAGGCTGACCTGGAGCGCATCCGCATGGCGGACGCGCAGCGAGATCGGCTCGACCTGGGGGCATTAGAGAACTTTGATGTAAGAAACGGTCCCAAGTCCGGTGATTTGATCGGCCGTAACATTCATTCATATCTCGACGTTTTCTCGTCTCGCCAATTGCTGTATCTGTATCACTCGATTCAACTGCTCCGCCGCTATCAGGGCGCGGTCAAGCTCAACCTTGCCTTACTGGTCTCCACATCCCTCGAATTCAACTCCCTGCTTTGCGGCTACAAGGGATGGTTTCAACGCAGGCCAGGTGCCATTCGCCACGTCTTTGCCTTGCACGCTTATGCATTTCAATACACGGTAGCGGAGAACAATCCCATCAATCGAGAAAAATCCTCAGGCAACTTGCAGTTGCTTTTCCGTGACCGCATTGTACGCGGACGCAAATGGGCCCAAGCGCCCATCGAACGAAAGGTTGACCGCAAAGGCAGCACTAAACTGGTCAAGATTCCCGGCGAGTTTGACGGCGGGACTGAGGTCTTTGATCAAGCCGCACTTGCAGCAGGGCGCCAAGCTTTCTGGCTCATCCACGGCGATTCGCGCCACTTGCCCATTGACGACCACTCAGTGGACCTGATTGTGACTGACCCGCCTTACTATGACAATGTACAATACAGCGACTTGGCCGCGTTCTTTCGTGTGTGGTTAGCGCGTCTTCTTCCCGATGAGATAGACTGGACTTATGATGAAGCCCAAAGCGCCGTAGCCCCCAAATCCGTAAATGATGACTCCAGCTTCCTCAAAGCCATTTCGAGCATCTTCCAAGAGTGCGGGCGTGTGCTCAAACGCCAAACGGGACGGATGGTATTCACCTTTCATCACTGGGATCCAAATGCTTGGGCAGAACTAACCCTCGCGCTCAATCAGGCTGACTTTAGATTGGTGAACGCTTACACGGTGGCCTCCGAACACCCTATCTCAGTGCACATCAACAAACTAAACTCAATCAAACACGACACCATCCTTGTGTTGGCGCTCGATGGAAACGCATCAACCAAGCACTGGCCGCCACTAGACATCATTGACACCACCGATAGCGAAATCTTTTGTCGGCAATGTGGCGCGGCCCTTGGTTGGCTACTGGAAAGCCGAATATCGCAAGCAGACATTCGTCAGACCTGGAAACTGCTCATTCGTGGGGAGAGGCCAAATGGCACGCAGCGCCGATAACCGTCCGGCCGAAATCTTTGGATTCCCGCCAGAAAACCGGTCAGACGCAGCGCGAAAAGCACGTCAACAACACCGGTGCCCTTTTGTGGACAAACCTTGCAATAAGCAAAGCCGTCTGATTGACTATCCCTTTGGTGTTTGTTCAGTCGAGCACCACGGCAACATCAATGCTGTGTGTCCCCGCCGTTTTGAAGAACGAGGCAGCATCGAAAGTGTGCCACGCATCATCGAAGACGTTGCCGTACATTATTTTGGAGACTTTAATAATATCATCCCATTCGCCGAAGTGAGACTGCCAAACATTGGCACAATTGACTATGTCCTGGTCAGGCATAAACCGATGAAGGCAGAAGTGGAGGATTTCGTAACCATCGAGTTTCAGACTGACTCTACAACTGGCACCGGCCAGTTGGTTCAAGGACTGCGTGATTTCGTTGACGGGCGTGATGTGAAAAAGCAAATGTATGCCTTCGGCATGAACACCTATGACACGATCAAGCGATCAATGACTCAATTGCTAAATAAGGGCATTGTCTACGAAGCCTGGAGGATCAAATGCTATTGGGTGATCCAAGAGTACATCTACACCAACTTGGTCAACCGTTACGGCCTGAAGAAAGAGGGTTACGTCCCCGAACACGCCTCACGTTTCGCCCTATATAACCTGATACGACGAGGCAATCGCCTGACTCTTACCCCAAGCCGTTTCGTTTCTACCACAGTGGATGATGTGTATCGAGCGATGAAAAACAATCCCGGCCTCCCGAACAAGGATAAATTCATGATAGCATTGAACGCCAAGTTAAAAGCCAAGCTAGGTGTGACGTTCAGTCCATAAAAAATCCCTTACCATCAACTATCAGCCATCAGCTATCAGCCATCGGCCATCAGCCATAAACCATATGCCATCAGCCACACTCGCCATCCTTCAAATCCAGCTTGTCCGCGCAGGCTATAGCGACGAGCACCGGTTCTCGCAGTCTGTCCTCAACATCGGTCGGGCCGCAGACAACGACGTGATCCTGGACGACCCGCAGGTCTCGGCGCATCACCTGCGGATCGAGCACGCCGAGGATCGCTTCACCGTGACCGACCTGCGCTCGACCAACGGGACGCGGGTCAACGGCCTGCCGCTCCACCCGATGACGCCCACGCCGCTGCGCCCGGGCGACGTGATCGAGCTGATCGAGTTCCGGCTGATGCTGCGCCTTGCTTCGCGTGAGCCGGGCGACATGTCGGCTCACGCCGAGCGCGTGCAGATCGGCGTGCAGGCCAGACCCGGCCTGGTCATTTTGCCCAAGGGTCAACCAGCGATCAAGGCCGCGCTGGACAAGCCAGTGATGACCCTGGGCCGCGCGACCGACAATGATATTGTCATCGAGCGTCCACAGGTCAGCCGGCATCACGCACAGATTGCGCAAGAGAACGGCGACTTTGTCATCACCGATCAGGGCAGCGCGAACGGCTTGTTCTTTCAAGGCCAGCGGGTGCCAAAACATACGCTGGCCGATGGCGATGTGCTGACGATCGGCGACAGCGACGAGGTCGCCCTGCAGTTCCGCGCCTCCATCGGCTTTCTCCCGGTCGTCGAACCTGAACAAGCGACTAGAGCGATGCCGCCAGTGTCCACCGCCGCGCCCGCGGCCGATCTCGGCGTGGCAGGCCTGCTGGACCTCAAGGGGATGGAGACTATTACGATCGGGCGCGCGCCAGATAACCGCATCGTGCTCGATCACCCGCAGGTGAGCCGTCACCACGCGCTCATCGAGCGGATGGGCACGCGTTATCGCATCCGCGACCTCAAAAGCTCCAACGGCGTGTTCGTCAACAGCGCACGGGTTGAGCACGAAGCCTGGCTGAAGGAAGGCGATGAAATCCGCATTGGACCGCTGCGGCTGGTGCTGCGCGAGGACGGCATCGAGCAATTCGCCGAAGAGGGCCTGCGGCTGGACGGGGCGCGGCTCAACAAGTGGGTCAGCAAAGACAAAAACCTGCTGCAAGATATCTCGCTTTCGATTTTGCCACAAGAATTTGTCGCGCTTGTCGGTCCAAGCGGCAGCGGCAAGTCCACGCTGCTGGATGCGATCAACGGATCGCGTCCCGCCACACACGGCCAGGTGTGCGTCAACGGCATTGACCTCTATCGCAACCTGGACCTGTTCCGCAACGACATGGGCTATGTCCCGCAAAAGGACATTGTCCACGCCGAGCTGACTGTTTACCAGGCGCTCGATTACGTCGCGCAGTTGCGTATGCCGGCCGATACCCGCCCGGCCGATCGGCGCGAGCGCGTCATGCAGGTCTTGCGCGATCTGGACCTGGCCGAGCGGCAAGACCTGCCGATCCACAAACTCTCCGGCGGACAGCTCAAGCGTGTCAACATCGGCGTCGAGCTGCTTACTCAGCCGCGCTTGTTTTTCCTCGACGAGCCGACCTCGGGCCTCGACCCGGGTACCGAGTTCGAGATGATGACGCTGCTGCGCAAGCTGGCTGACCAGGGTCGGACGATCTTGCTGGTGACGCACGCAACCAAGAATGTGATGATGTGCGACCGGGTCATCTTTCTAGCACAGGGTGGCTATCTGGCCTACTTTGGCCCGCCCGAACAGGCCCTGCCCTATTTTGACCAATATCGTACCCCGCGCGAACGACAACTCAAGGACATCGAGTTCGACGACATCTATCGTATCCTTGACGACGAATCGCGTGGCCGTCCGCAAGATTGGGCCGAGCGATACCGCCGCTCTCGTCAGTACCAGGAAGACATGGTGGCGCGCTTGCAGGATCGCGCTCATGCTGCGCCAGCAAGTCAGCCTGTCAAGTTGAAACGTCAGGCAGAAAGACGCCAGCGGGCCAGGATGCTGCGCCAGTTCCTGATCCTTTCGGCGCGCAATCTGCGTATCCTGACTCAGGATCGAGCCAGCCTCCTGCTGATGCTCGCGCTCGCGCCCGTCATCGGGCTGATGGATTTTATCTGGGGCAACAAGCTGTTCGACGTGAACGAAGGCGACGCCGGTAAAGCGATCACGATGCTGTTCATGGCTGCGCTGATCAGTCTTATCGTCGGCGCACTGTCTTCAGTGCGCGAGATCGTCAAAGAGAACGAAATTTACAAGCGCGAGCGAGCGGTCAACCTCCGGGTCGCGCCTTACATTCTTTCCAAGGTCTGGATAGGTGTGGTGATCGCGCTGTATCAATCGCTCGTGTTCTTGCTGTTCAAGCTGATGTTTGTCCGCCCACCGCTCGACGGGTGGGGAGTGAGCGCGTTCTACTGGACGCTCGTGCTGAGCACGCTCAGCGGCTACTTGATGGGGCTGCTCGTTTCCGCCGCTGCGCCGAATCAAAACGCAGCCATGATCCTGCTCATCGCGGCGCTGGTGCCGCAGCTTCTCTTTAGCGGCGCGCTGCTACCGTTGAACGTCATCCCCGGCGGACAGGTCATCAGCGCGGCCATGCCCGTCCGCTGGAGCTTTGAAGCGCTGGTCAATATCACCGGCCTGGGGTATGATGTAGCCCACGACGTATGCTGGAGCGAGCTGACTGCCCAAGAGCGGGAGGGCTTGAGCGAAGAGCAAAAGGTCAGGCTGGGCTGCCGGTGCATGGGCACGACGATGTTCGAGGCGTGTCGCTTCCCCGGCCTGCGCGCGGCCTATGACGAAGCCGCCCGCCGCGCGCTGAACGCGCCTGCGCCCGTCGAGCCGCTCGAACCGACACCCTATCCGACGCTGACGCCCATCCCTTCGCCCTCGCCGCTGCCCTCGCCGACGCCCCTTTCGCCGGATGCGTTCAGCGATCAAACGGCGTACCGCGCCCAGGTCGAAAAACAGCAGCAGGACCATGCCGGGGCGCTTAAGCAGCAAAGTGAAGACTATGCCAGGCTCAAGGACCGGCAAATGCTGGAAGATGTCCAACTCCGACAGAAGCAGGCTCAAGAGTTCAAGGACCTGATGCGCCTCTATGGCGATCAGCGTGCCGAATGGGAAAAACAGCGCGGCAAGGCGGTTGCCATCAGCGAAGGGAAAATCAAAGCCATCGTCGAGAGCTTGGGTCATACGTTCAAAGGCGGGCTGATCGAACGTTGGCTGGCAATGGTCGCGATCATGGGGATCACCTTCGTGTTGGTGGTTGTGTTCCAAAAGCGAAAGGATGTGATCTGAGAGTATTTCCCACTTGACGTGGGTCGCGCTGTCATTGCGAGGGCGCGCAGCCGAAGCCGCGAGCGAAGCGTGGCGGGCTTCCGAAGCAATCTCCGGGTAGGGAAAATGAGATTGCTTCGCCGCACCTGCCCCCGCCAGGGGGTTCGGCGGCTCGCAA
>DAOTXX010000029.1:0-10444 GCA_034434835.1 Thermoflexales bacterium
CTGTTCGCCGCGAAATGAATTTCGCGGCTGCTACGTCAGGCCTGCTGAAGCAGGCCGTCTCAACTGGCTTCAGCCAGTTTCCAGTACCAGCGGGATGATTCATCATCCCGCCGGGTGCGGGCTGAACAGTTACCCTCATGAAACCTGGGAGGCTTATGCCGGTCGAAATCTCGCTCGATGATGTTGTGCGATTGAGAAAACCTCACCCGTGTGGGGGATACGAGTGGCGCGTCGTGAGGCTGGGCGCGGACATTGGCCTCAAATGCCTGACGTGCGGGCGGCGCGTGCTGCTGCCGCGTGGGGAGTTTGAGCGACGGCTCAAGGCGATTATCCAGAAGGCAGCGGATGGTGGTCAATGATCCGTGGTCAAATGCTACGTCCCTTCTCGGCTCGGTCCCAGAAAATCAAAAATGCTTACTTCGTCATTGATGGCACACTTTTCTGGGTCCCAAATAATCATCGTTCGGTCCTGACTGATTTCGTATTTTTCTCGCTCTTCGGGAGCCGCATTGTGAACCGTTGGAATCCACCATAACGGGATGGATAGTACTCGCCTATCTGTCAAGGTGATGTGCATATAGTCATCATCAAAACGCACTTGATGGATGCGGGCCTCTCGAGGAAATGTGTAGGCTGAGATAGGATACTGAACCTGATATCGCTTGACTTGTAACTGCTTTTCAACCCGCTTCACGTTTGTAGCCATACCACTCCTCCAGCAAGTACTTGTTTTCCCTGATGATTTGCAGTGCTCGATTCCTGAGGCCGAAGAGCTTGCCCCGCGAAGGCAGGGGCCGAGGAATCTCCACCTTCCGGGACAGAGATTCCTCGCCTGCCGAAGGCTCGCTACTCGGAAACTTGCTCGTCCTTCCGCAGGGACGACCGGCGATGAATCGCCGGTCTACCCAGCGGCGCTGGCTGAAGCCAGCTACCCCCACCCTAACCCTCCCCCTGCGAAGCGGGGGGAGTTGGAGGGGGTACGGGCATGGGGTTCTCGGAATGACAGATTGGAGCACCGAGGGAAATGGCGTCTGTGGGGTACGTCGTAATCAAGTATCCGTCACTATCGAGTCGAGAACTCGTCTTCGTCCACGCCTGGAGAGCCGGACGGTCGCGCCACCAGCACCTCGCGCCAGCGTTCGCCTTCGACCGCCGGGCCGACGACGCCTTTTTGCTCCATCAAGTCAATCAACCGCGCGGCGCGCGTATAACCGATCTGCAATTTGCGCTGAAGCAGCGAGATGGACGCGCGGCGCTGCAATCGGACGACCTCGATTGCGCGCTCCAGCAGATCGTCCTCGTGCGACTCTTTGGTCTTTTCCATTTGGGCGCGCAGGTCTTCCCACAAGGGTTGTTGGACAAACGCCCGGTCCTCCACTCCAGCCAGGTCCGTGCCCGGCGTGTCCGCCAGGCCGCGCATGCCTTTCCAGTGACGCACGAGCTTGAGGATCTCTCGGTCAGAGACAAAGCAGCCTTGCAGGCGCACCGGCTGACCGGAATCCGGCGAGACAAACAGCATGTCGCCGCGTCCCAAGAGCTGCTCTGCGCCAGGGCCATCCAAGACCACACGGCTGTCCACAGACGAAGCGACCGCGAATGAAATGCGCGCCGGAAAGTTGGCTTTGATCAGGCCCGTCACCACGTCCACCGACGGGCGCTGTGTGGCAAGGACGAGATGGATGCCCGTCGCGCGCGCCATCTGCGCCAGGCGGCAGATCGTCCGCTCGGTCTCGTCCGGGGCCAGCATCATCAGGTCAGCCAACTCGTCAATAATGACGATGATGTACGGCAGCTTTTCCATCTGCCCGGCATCGCCGGGGGCCTGTTGGGGGGTCTCTTTTTGCCCGGCGACCTTTTCATTATACTCGTCAATGTTGCGCACGCCGGCTTTGGCAAACTTGCGGTAGCGGCCATCCATCTCGCGCGTGATCCATTGCAATACGCCGACGACACGCTCCAGATCCACGACGACCGGCACAAGCAGATGCGGAATGCCGTTGTACGTCGTCAGCTCGACGCGCTTGGGGTCCACCAGGAGCAACCGCAGTTCGTCCGGCGTATTGCGCGAAAGCAGACAGCAGATGATCGAGTTCACGCACACGGACTTGCCGGAGCCGGTTGTCCCGGCGATGAGCAGGTGCGGCATGTTTGCCAGGTCGGCGGCGACGGGTTGACCGGACACGTCCTGACCCAATGCAAAGGCCAGCTTGCTCTTGCTCCCGATCTTTTGAAAGGCTTCCGATTCCATCACATCCCGCAAAGCCACGAGCGACGTTTCGGCGTTGGGCACTTCGATGCCGATGACGTTGCGGCCCGGCACCGGTGCTTCGATGCGGATCGTCTTGGCCGCCAGCGCCAACGCCAAGTCATCGGCCAGCGCGGTGATGCGCGAGACTTTGACCTTGGTCTGCTTGCCATCACGACCGGTGATAAAGCCCGGCTCGACGCCAAATTGGGTGATGGCCGGCCCGCGATTGACCTCGACGACTTTGCCTTCCACGCCCAGGTGGTGCAGCGTATCTTCGATGATGCGCGCCTTGAGGCGCAGGTCTTCTTCCGAGAGATTCCCGTCGCCGCCCGGCTCAAAGATGTCTTCGAGCTTGGGCAGTTCCCACGCGACCTGCGGCACGGGCACAGGCCGATACAGTGGGCCAGTCGGCGCCGTGGGTGTGACCGGCTCGCCCAGAATGCGCGCCGGCGTCACGGCCGGAACCGGCGCGGGCTGAGGCTTGGAGCGCTTGGTTTCGCGCAGAGCCTCTGTCGGCGTCACTTCGTTGGCAGGCCTGCGCGCGGTGCCGTTATTAATTTTGATCTCGGCGGTCTCCGGCCTGAATCGCCCGCGCAAATGCGCGATGAGGGTAGTCAGCGATTTGAGCAACTGGCTCGGCGTAAGCTTGAAGCACAGGACCAGCGCTACCATCCACCAAGCCAGCATCAACATGATCGTGCCGAAATCGCCCAAAGCACCAGTCAGCATCTGGTACAGGCCCGCGCCGATACTGCCGCCGCTCAAGCCAATTATGCTCAGGGTGAGCAAAGCCACAAAGAATGCCAGCCCAAAGCCGATGACCTGCTCGCCAGAAGGACGTGGGACATGCTCAAAGCTACGAAGTAACAGCCAACTGCCCACTGCGATCATTGCCAACGGCACGACGTACACGCCCCAACCAAAGGCCTCTTTGAGCGGTTTGATCCACCAAGCGGTAAGATTCCCTTGAATGAATGAGAACAGGCTGGCCAGCGTGAGGATGCCGCCCGACGCGAGCACGATGCCGAGGATGTCCAGCTTTTGATCGAGCGTCAGGTTAACCGTCGGGATCAACGGCTGCCTGGCTTTGCCCTTGCCGTTGCCGCGTGATTTGGATTTGGAACCTCTAGATTTTGAACTTGCCATAGTTTAGCTGATAGCGGATGGCCGATGGTCAAGGCCGCGCTTGGCCTTCATCGCCCTTGCGCGTGAGACAGTGTGTCGCTCCATGTCTATGACGAGCCGGAAATCCTGCAAGATGTGTGTGCCGACCATAAAGGAAACAAGTGTTCGGCCTGCACTCATTATAGCACAAAAGTCATGTAGTTTGCGTTGCACGGTGCTTTTAAACAAATTGATCCCGACATTGGGATCAATTTGCTCATGGTGGGCAGTGGCGGATTCGAACCACCGAAGGCGCCAGCCAGCTGATTTACAGTCAGCCCCCTTTGTCCACTTGGGTAACTGCCCACGTTGTCAAGGTTCAAGCAAGCCGACGGCGGGACTTGAACCCGCGACCTTGCGCTTACAAGGCGCTTGCTCTGCCGGCTGAGCTACGTCGGCGCGCCATGTATTATACCATACCGACCTGGTTCAGCCAGCGTATGCGGGAGTATACCTGTAGCGGTAGGTTTTGTCAATATCCTCTCGTGACATTCTGGCGAGATGGGACTATAATCATCACGCAGGAGGCCAACATGTTGCCCAATCCGCTCCCCACTGACCCGGAGCAGCTCGAATCGCTCTATCGAGAGTACGTCTCGCACGAGAACGTGGATCAGGCTGAATTGGACCGGCTGATCAAGGCGCGCTTACGCTCATGGGGCTTTGATCCGGAGCGCATCACGTCGGAACAACTCCTGGTGTTGATGGAAGAGTCCACCAACCAGTTATTGCTGAACCTGTATGGGGCAGCGGACTCGGCGCCGGATAGCAACACGCGCGCGCAGCTTCAAGAGATCATCGAGCAGGCCGAACAGTTGCGCGGCCAGATCACTCAGCTCTTTGAATCCAGCGTAAAACGTCAAACCTGAAACGTCACATGCCCTTTGACGTCCACTGCCTCAACAGTTCCTCACCCATAGTAGCCCCGACCGCAATGGCGCGCAGATTCTCTTGGACTAGCTCGGCTGGCTGACTTTGCCTGGCAGCCTCTTGCAACGCCTCGACGGGCAACCAGCCCATGACTTGCGTCACCACAGTGATCATCGCCAGGGCTGTGTTCTTTCGTGCTACACGACTCAGGTCCACGACCATCTTGCGCGCCCTCGTTTCCAATTCGGCAAATTCCGGCACGACGAACAGCCAATTCTCAGCAGTCAGGCGAGGCAAATAGTGTGCCACTTTCTGGTAGCCATTTTCTGAAAGGACGATCAACACGTCAGGGTGCGACACACCTGTGAAGCGAATCTCCTGAGGACTGAGAATGATCTCACTGACCGAGTGGCCGGTGTTGACAGTCACCGGGTAATCGTCCCGTTGCGCGGCCCAGAGCCTCAAGCCCGTCGTTGGCGATCCGCACAGCGTCGCTGCCTGGCCGAGCAACCGCGCCGCAGAGCGCACCTTGCCGCCTGCTGACCCGGCGACCACGATGCTCACCTTGTGATCCAGTTTGGGGGCAAATTGAGGCGGTGAGCCTCGCTGCGCGCCCGACACGTTCCCTTCGACACCCTTGCTGTCATTTGTCACTTGATACACCCGGCGGTATTCCCTGGCATACTCGGGTCGGCTCTCCTGACGAATGACGCCGGTCGGGAACTTGAGCGCGCTCAACGTCTCTATCAACGCCGTGCGCGAAAACTCGTTGTTCGGCGCAAAATAGGCTGTACAGAGTTCCCAGATGTCCAGCAGGCTAAACCCCTCGTGCTGGATCGCCTCTGCGATGCGGTCGGCCAGGTCCTTGTCGAATGAAGTGCCGCGATAGACATAGCTGGCGCCGTTGGCGGCCACCGTGGCGCACACGTCGAGTGGCTGTTCGATGTTGCCGTGGCGTGTCGTCGCGGTGATGGCGCAGGGCGGCGTCGTCACGCTGTGCTCGCCGCCGGTCATGCCAAAGTTAAAGTTGTTGAACACCAAAACGGTGACGCCGATGTTGCGCCGCGCGGCGTTGATGAGATGCGTCCCGCCAATGCCACAGCCGCCGTCGCCCATCGTCACCAGGACGTGCAGTTCAGGATTGGCTAGCTTGATGCCAGTCGCATAGGCGACACTTCGCCCATGCAGACCGTGAAAGGTGTTAGTGACGAAATATTGATCAGAGAGACCCACGCAGCCGATGTCACTGACGATGACCGTTTTGCGAGGGTCGAGTTGCAGTTTGACCAGCGCGGCATCGAGATGGTTGAGGATCATTGCGTGCCCGCAGCCAGGGCAAAAGGGATAGGGTAAAGCGTTGCGAAAAGTGTCCATAAAATGTGGATTTCGGTCCGCAGAGTTCGGATCGCGAGGTCTCGGCGGAAGCGAGTAATCAGCCACGTACTCTCAAGTCGTGTGGTTTGCCATCAGCGTGTTCACCACGGCAGGGTGATCGCAGTTGAGCACGAGCGCCTGCACGGTCACGGCCTCGCCGGTGTTGCGCATCTGCCAGGGGCGCGCCTGCCGCAGAAAGATTTTGTGGCGGATCGCGTCGTTGACGAGATCCACCAACTGCGGGCGAGTGAGGTTGGGCAGGGCTTTGGCTTCCATCAGACCATCCACCAAAAAATTGAAGGCGATGTGATCGTGCTTGTGCTCAAATTCGTCGGCAAAACGGATCAAGCGAGCCAACGCCTCTTCACCGGCGACGTTCACCGTGATGCGCTCCTGCACCGTTTCGCGCTCGACCAACCCGGCGCGCGGAGCATCGGGCAGAACCGCCCAATCTTCCAGGCCGTGCGTTTCGATCCTGAGCAACCCGCGCCGCTCGGCTTCCGACATAAACTGCTTGAACTGCGTAAAGCCAAATTTGTTTTGGTCAAAGCCCCGCAGGCGCTTGATCATCTCGTGCTTGACCCAAGAGAGCAATCCACGTCCGGGCTGACGTGAATCGCGCAGGATCTCGATCACCGTGCGGAAGGCGCGCTCCAGCTCAGCTTTCTGCGCGGCTGGCACGGCGGCCGCCTCTGCGGGCCGTTCCGGTGCGACATCGCGATCGTAATACAGGAACTCGTCCACGACCTGACTGAGCCGCGCATTGGTGGACCACGAGACACCGATCGCGACGACGCGCTTGCCGTAAGGGCGCAGGATGTTGACCAGGTGAACAAAGTCGCCATCCCCCGAGACCAACACAAAGGTATTGATTTCCGGGAACTGGTGGCTGACCTCAATGCAGTCGGCTGTCAACTTGATGTCCACGCTGTTCTTGCGGCGCGCGCCATCGGCCGATTCGCCTGTGATGAATTTGCGTGTAGGGACGTACACCGGATCAATGCCCGCCGCGTAAAGCGCAGGGGGATCGTCCGCATGCCAGCCTTCCTGCCAGTCCGCATAAGCGCGCGCCACGACCAACCGCCCGAACGATTCGGCGGTGTCCCTCAGCGCGGAGAGGTTGGGACGTTCTTTGGTGCGATTCTGCAAGCTGCTTTTGATATTTTCCCAGTCAATGAACAGGGCCACATCGCCCTGAGAGTGGTATTCTGTGTTCATTGCATTTTTGCCTCCGTATTGCGAAAACAGAACAAGCGTGCTATACTGTGCTCCATGGCTGGCTGGTGACAAGGTGCTCCAACTCGTTTCGTTCCTCCGAACAGGACCCTCCAACTTGCTGTGATCATGAGCCTATTATAACTCTGTTTGAAGCCAAGTGGTATAATGGCAGATCGCATAACGTTTGACGGAAGGTCACATGGCTCAAGACAAAATCATCGTCCGTGGTGCGCGGGAGCACAATCTCAAAAACATCAGCGTCGAGATCCCGCGCGACAAGTTTGTGGTCGTCACTGGGCTTTCGGGTTCCGGCAAGTCATCGCTCGCGTTCGACACGATCTTTGCCGAAGGCCAGCGTCGCTACGTCGAAAGCCTCTCGGCTTACGCACGGCAATTCCTGGGCCAGATGGAAAAGCCGGATGTAGATCAGATCGAGGGGCTATCGCCAGCCATCTCGATTGACCAGCGCGGCGCCTCGCACAACCCACGCTCGACGGTGGGCACGGTCACGGAAATCTATGACTATTTGCGCCTGCTTTACGCGCGCGTCGGCACGCCGCACTGCCCCAACTGCGGGCGCGAGGTGCAACAGCAGACGCCGCAGCAAATCGTGGATGCCGTGATGGCGCTACCGGAAGGCACGCGCATCCAGGTGCTCGCGCCGCTGATCAAGGATCGCAAGGGACATCACCAGCAAGTCTTTGAGGATGTGCGCAAGGCAGGCTTTGTGCGCGTGCGCGTGGACGGTTACGTGCGCGATGTGGACGAGCAGATCGAGCTGGATCGCTACAAGATGCACACCATCGAAGCCATCGTGGATCGTCTGGTGATCAAACAGAGTAGTGAGGATCGCGGGCGATTGAACGATTCGATTGAGCAGGCGCTCAAGCTGGGCAATGGCAGCGTGATCGTCAACAAAGTTGGGTCCGGCACAAGCGATCGGGGCGAGGATTTGATATTCTCGGAGCGATTTGCCTGTGCGTTTTGCGACATCAGCCTGCCCGAGATCGAGCCACGCACTTTTTCTTTCAACAGTCCGCATGGCGCGTGCCCCGAGTGCCAGGGCCTCGGCGTCAAGATGGAACTCGACCCTGATCTCATCATTCCCAACAAGGACCTGGCGCTCGAAGAAGGTGCGATCGTCGCCTGGGGCGAATCGGCCACCCAAGACGGTTATTACGGCCAAATCCTGCGCGCGATGGCGGAGCAGTATGATATCCCGCTTGACGTGCCTGTGCGCGAGTTGAATCAAGCCCAACTCGACTTGATCCTTTACGGCACGGGCGAGGAGCGCATCAACATCAACTACACCGGACGGGATGGCCGCCGCGCGCAGTTCGAGACGAGCTTTGAGGGCGTCATTCCTAACCTCCAGCGCCGCTATAAGGAGACCACATCCGATTACATGCGCTCGCGGATCGAAGGCTATATGGCCTATCACGATTGTCCCGCGTGCGGCGGCAAGCGTTTGCGAAAGGAAGCCCTGGCGGTCACGGTGGGCGGCAAGAACATTGTCGAGGTGACAAGCCTGCCGGTAGTCAAGACGCTGGCGTGGGTGGAGGCGTTGCGCGGAAACGGAAATGGCCGAGGACGAAAGGGGGCCGGGGAATCGTCGGGTGTGGACAGGCCGGAGGCCTTGACCGCGAGGCAGTTGACGATTGCGCATCAAATCCTGAAAGAGATCAAGGCGCGGTTGCAGTTCATGGTGGACGTGGGTCTGGATTACCTCACGCTCGACCGTAGTGCCGGCTCGCTGTCTGGTGGCGAGGCACAGCGCATCCGGCTGGCGACGCAAATCGGCTCGCGGTTGACGGGCGTGCTGTACGTGCTGGACGAGCCGAGCATCGGCCTGCATCAGCGCGATCAGGCGCGGCTGATCAGGACGCTGCTGGCGATGCGCGACCTGGGCAATACGATGCTCGTCGTCGAGCACGACCACGACACAATCGAGGCCGCCGACTGGGTGATTGACCTCGGCCCCGGCGCGGGCGAGCACGGCGGCGAGGTCGTGTTTGAAGGCACAGTTGGTCAACTGTGCCGTGACAAGAAATCGCTCACAGGCGCGTACCTGTGTGGACGTTTAAAGGTCCCGATTCCGAAAGAGCGTCGAACGGGTAATGGACGCTATCTGGTCATTTGCGGCGCGCGGGAAAATAACCTCAAGAACGTTGATGTCAAGATCCCGCTGGGCAAGTTTGTGTGCATCACGGGCGTGTCGGGGTCGGGCAAATCCACGCTGTTGGTCGAGGTGCTTTACAAGCGGCTGGCGCAGATGCTGCACGACAGCCACGAGCGCGCTGGGGAGCACGATCGCATCGAGGGCGTTGAGCACATTGACAAGATCATCAACATTGACCAGTCGCCCATCGGGCGGACGCCGCGCAGCAATCCCGCGACGTACACGGGGTTCTTTGGCGACATTCGCGATCTGTTTGCCGAGCTGCCCGAAGCCAAAGTGCGCGGTTACGGGCCGGGGCGTTTCAGCTTCAATGTGCGCGGCGGGCGCTGCGAGGCGTGCGAGGGCCAGGGGCAAATCCAGATTGAGATGCAGTTCCTGCCCGATATTTTTGTCTCCTGTGACGTGTGCCACGGCGCGCGCTTTAACCGCGAGACGCTCCAGGTGCGCTACAAGGGCAAGAACATTGCACAAGTGCTGGATATGACGGTCGAAGAGGCGTTGGAATTCTTTGAGGCGTTCCCCACGCTCAGCCGCAAGCTTCAGACGTTGAGTGACGTCGGCCTGGGCTATATCAAGATCGGCCAGCCTGCACCTACGCTTTCCGGCGGCGAAGCGCAGCGCGTCAAGCTCAGCCGTGAGCTTTCCAAGCGCAGCACGGGCAAGACGCTTTACGTGCTCGACGAGCCTTCGGTGGGGTTGCACGCTGCGGACGTGCACAAGCTGATCGAGGTGCTCGACCGGTTGGTGGACGCGGGCAACACGGTCGTCATCATCGAGCATCACCCGGACATTATCAAGGTGGCGGATCACATCATTGACCTGGGGCCGGAAGGCGGCGAGGCTGGCGGCTATGTCGTCGCGGAAGGTACCCCAGAGCAGGTTGCCAGGGTCAAGAGCAGTTATACCGGGCAATACCTGAAAAAAGTGTTGCGGGCAGCGTGACGCTTGATACAGAGCCTCACGAGCATAAATCCATGTTGCGCCTTTGTGATAGGGTGAGTTTGAGGTGCTACAATGCCAGCTTACATGCTTACTTATGCCCGAACCGTGATACTCAAACGGCATATCGAAGCCCGAGATCATGATGCGGCTATGCGCCAAGCCACTGCGCTGGAGAAGGATGGCAAGCTAGGGCTTGACGTAGTGGAGATCGAAGATAAGGCTGGTAGCCTGCTATGGCTATGGGGCGCCAAGCCAGATAGTGAGATCCATGACATCCAAGACGACGAGAATATTTGGGAGATCGAGCCAGCCCTCTAATGTTACTGTTGGCAAACTGAGCATCGTGAGAGATAATCCGGCGAAATCTGCGCTGGAGTGAAAACATGTCCCTGAAGGTCAAACCGATTCCGCCGATTCCCGCTGACACCTACAACTTGGCGAACCAGCTC
>DAOTXX010000030.1:0-21538 GCA_034434835.1 Thermoflexales bacterium
AATCGGCGGGCTACACCGCCGCGCTGGCTTAAGCCAGCTTGTAGCCCTATTTATCGGGCGCCGCTGTGTAGCGCGGTGATTCATCACCGCGCGTCCGCGATGGCTTGAGCAGCTACCCTTCAACCCATTTTGAAACACACCCAAATGATTTCAGTGCAATCGGAGTCAAGGCTTTAGCCGGGATTAGCCGCAAGAACCGGCTGAAGCCTCGATTCCAATGCACCCGTTTGATTTCTGCTCAGTATATCCGTCATTGTGTCCTATGTTGGGGTCGAGGGAACGGGGTGTGCTCGCCCCTTCTCCTCGTCGGGACCCGCCGCTCCCTCGACCTCTATCGCAAAAGCCATCCAGTGCGCTTTGCCCCTCGGTCCGATCACTGAATGGCAAGAGCGATCCCCACCATTGCGGCTCCCAGCTCCACCAGCCAAAAGCGCCAGACGATCTGCGTCTCGCTCCAACCCAACAAGACAAAATGGTTGTGCAGGGGAGCCATCTTAAAGAACCGCTTGCCGCCTGTCATTTTGAAATATGCCACTTGCAGTATCACGCTGATGGTTTCGGCGACTGGAATCAGCGCGATGATCGGCAAGAGTAACCACTGCCCCGTCATCAACGCCAGCACGGCAAGTGTCGCGCCCAGGGCCTCGCTGCCGGTATCTCCCATGAACATCTGCGCTGGATGCGCGTTGAACCACAGAAACGCCATGCAGGCGCCGGCCACGGTGAACGAGAACGGCACCAGGTACGAAACGACCGGTCGGTCGCCCAACTGCGACGGCTCGACCTGAAACGATTGCAGGTAGGCGATGACGCCATACGCCATAAACGCCGTCGCTGAGATGATCCCGGCCAGCCCATCCAGCCCATCGGTAAAATTCATCGAATTCGCAAAGCCAACGATGATAAACACCGCAATCGGAATCCACACCAGCCCGATGTTGATCTTGGGCTCGATGCCGGGGATGACGACACTGCGCAGTTGCGGCGGACCAAAGTATAAAATCAACGCAACGCCCAGGGCGACCGTGACCTGGATGGGAAACTTGACTCGCGCGAGCATCCCTTCGCCGCGCTTGCCGCGCACGCCCATGATGTCGTCTATGGCGCCCAATGCTGCAAAAGCAGCCATCGCGGTCATGGGCACCAGGATCGAACGCCCGATGATAGTCGCGCCAAGCAGGTTGGCGATGTTGAGCGCCGCCGTGATCACGATCACCGGCACGACGATCATCAGACCGCCCATCGTCGGTGTGCCAGCCTTGACTTGGTGGGCGGCCGGGCCTTCGATGCGGATCTTTTTGCCAATGCCATACTGCTTGAGCAGGCGGATCAGCGGCGCGCCCCATACGACGGCCAGCAAAAACGATAGACTGCCCAGGAACAGCGCGGTTCTCAACGATTATCCTTTTCCCAGCGCGGCGACGATCTCTTCCATCTTCATCCCACGCGAGCCTTTGATCAGAACATAATCCCCTGGTTGGATCTGCGCGAGCAAGCACTCGATGGCCGAAGTGTTGTCTGGGCAGATGCAGACACGGTCGGCGGGCATCCCCTGGCTCAAAGCTTCTTCAGCGATCATGCGCCCCCGCGGCCCGACGGTGATCAGGATGTCAGCCACATCCATCGCGCGCCGACCGACGAGCTTGTGGCCTTCTTCTTCGTACGCGCCGAGTTCGAGCATGTCGCCCAGCACAGCGATCGTGCGCCCATCGAGTTCGGCCAACAAATTGAGCGCGGCGATAGTCGAAGCTGGACTCGCGTTGTAGGTGTCGTCCAAGATCGTCGAGCCTTGCGGACCGGGCACGGCCACCAATCGGATCTGCGCTTGTTGGTCTTGCAGGCCACTCAGAATATCGTCCCAGTTCATGCCCTCAACCAGGCCGACCGCTGCGGCGCGCAGCGCGGTGTGAACGCTGTGGCGACCCAAGAGTGGCACATGGACGCGCAGTCGCTCATTCTGGTAATGCATCGTAAAGCTGACGCCTTCGAGACCTTCGCTTTCGATCTCGTCAGCCCACAAGTCGGCGCGTTCGTCAAGGCCGTAATAGAAAACCCTGGCTCTGGTTTTGGGCGCCATCTCGCGCACAAGAGTTTCGTCATAATTCAGGATCGCTACACCGTCAGGCGGGAGCGCTTGGACGAGTTCCGCCTTGGCTGCCGCGATCGCTTCCAGACTGCCCAGCCGTTCCAGGTGAACCGGGCCGACGTTCGTCACCACGCCGACGATGGGCTGGGCCAGTTCACACAGCCGGGCAATTTCTCCGCGCGCATACATGCCCATCTCCAGCACAACTCGCTCGCACATAGAATCAAGCTGAAGCAGCGTCAGCGGCACACCGATCTCGTTGTTAAGGTTGCCTTCGCTCCGCAGCGTGCGAAAGCGGCGGGAGAGCACCGTCCATACGAGTTCCTTGGTGCTCGTCTTGCCCACCGAGCCAGTGATGCCGAGGACCCGCACACGGAATTTCCTTCGCCAAGAGCCTGATAGGTCTTGCAGGGCCGTCAGGACGTGGCTCGCGCGCAAGCATACCGGCAATGAGACTTGGGTCACTGGCGCTGCGCCAGGTCGCACATCCACCGTGTCGCACTCGACCGCCAGGTCCTGCTCGATGAGCGCAGCGACCGCGCCTCGCGCGAATGCCTCCTGGACGAACAAGTGCCCATCGGTCCGTTCACCTTTCAGGGCGACGAACAGGTCGCCGGGGCCGGCCTCGCGACTGTCAATCACCACATGGCAAACTTGCTGCGTCACTTGTGCCGGACGTTGTCCAGTTAGACCTTCGATGACATCGGCTAGAGTCAACATGCTTATCTCGTTGACGCTTGCGCTCCATCGGGCGGAACACCCATCAAGATGAACATTCTTGAGGCCAACCGCGCGAATACCGGTGCAGCCGTTTGTCCGCCATATGGTGAGCTTGTGGGCCGCTCGAACTTGACCAGGATGATCAGCCTGGGATCACTCACAGGTCCCCATCCCACGAACGAGGCGATGGTCCACGGATCATCGTATCCGCCCGGAATCGGAATTTGCGCCGTGCCCGTTTTGCCTGCGATGCGATAGCCTGGGACGCGCGCCAGTGAAGCTTCTCGCTGCATCGCTTGCTCCAACATCCCCGTGAGTGTGCGGGCCGTCTGTGCCGAGATGGGGCGCCCCAGTGACGTTGGCTGTGCCGTCAGCGATTGTCGCCCATCTCTCTTTTGCGCGACGACATAAGGCCGCATCAGAATCCCCTCGTTGGCGACAGCCGATACCGCCGAGATCAGTTGGATCGGCGTCACGCTCAGCCCCTGGCCGAACGAATGTGTCCCCAGATCGCTTTCGTGCCAGTCGAGATCGCCGGGGACGCGCAACTTGCCACTCGCTTCAGCCTGCAAGTCAATCCCGGTCGGGCGTCCGATCCCAAAGGCCTGGAGGTAACGGTAAAACGTCTGTCCTCCCATCTGCGTCGCCAATCTGGCCGAGCCAACATTGAGCGAGAGCGCAAGCAAGTCTACCATCGAGGACGTGCCATGCGCTTTGCGGTCCCAGTTGCAGATCGGCAGTCCGCCCACCTCGAGGCAGGCTGTGTCGTTATAGACCGACTGTGGTGTGACACGCCCTTCTTGCAGCGCGGCCGCCATCGTCAGGATCTTGAACGTGGAACCTGGCTCGTAGGGCATGCTCACCGCTGGATTGACGAATCGCTCGGAGGGCGCGTCCGTGTAATACAGGTTCGGGTCAAAGCTGGGCGCGCTGGCCATTGCCAGGATCGCGCCGGTGCGCGGATCCATAGCAATGATGGTTCCCGACTTGGCGCCGGTCTCGGACATTCCGCGTGCCAGCTCAGCCTCAACCAGTGCCTGAAGGGTGCGATCGATCGTGAGAATCAGGTCTATGCCTGGACGAGGTTCGCCTGGCCACCTTGCATCGAATGGCACAGGCTCCGCATAGGCATCCTGCTTTTCCTCCAGTTCCTGCTGATGTCCCCGTAGCGACGAATCATAGTAACCTTCGACGCCGTAATAACCCTGGCCTTCCGCATTGACGAACCCCAACACGTGCGACGCGAGCTGATGCTCCGGGTAGGTGCGCTGCCAATAGGGAGTCGAATACACGGCCCACAGGCCCAAATCGCTGACAGCTTTGCCGATGGCGAGTGACTGGCGAGTCGCCAGCAGCACTTGCCCATCCGTCCTGGCTAGCCTGGCCCGCAATTCGCCGGGCGGGAGGTCGAGCAATGGTGCGAGCTTTTCAAGGACTGGGTTAATGTCCAGGTAACGCGGATCGGCTGTCACCTGGTAGCGTGCGACGTTATCGGCCAACAGATGACCACTCTGATCCCAGATGCGCCCTCGAGGCGCTTTCACAGTTGTCTTCTTGATCGCCTGTTGATTGCGTTCCTTTTCCCACGTTGCCTGTTCCAAGACTTGGAGACGGATGAGTTGCGCAATGACAAGCCCCCCAACCATGGCCAGGATCAGGCAGAGCACAAACAACCGGCGGTGGGTGCGTTCGCTCATCGCCACCTCATCGGGTCCCCGTCCAGTGTTCGCGCAACGTCGGCGCCGTATCGGGCGGGACGGCCGTCACAGTCAAGTACTCGACCTGTGTGGCCGGGGTGAATCCCAGTCTGGACGCGCGTTCCTGCAGTTGGGGGATGCTGCCATCAACCGCAATCTGATCGAGCAGTTCAGCGTTTTGGTGCTCCAGTTCTGTCCGCTGTTGGCGCAGCGTCTCGATACGGCGTCCAGTCGTCGCAATCTCACTGGCTTGCCAGAGATATAGTCCGGCCATGAGTCCGGCCAAGACCAGAAACAAGGCGATCCTCAAGGCCATTGGCCCGACAGGCCAACTCGGATGTTTGGTTCCATGTGTCTCGATAGGGGACCTGTCCATCGCTTCGCAGGCTCTATTCGACAATGTTTGCTAATCGCTGGGCAGTGCGTAACTTGGCGCTGCGTGCTCTAGGATTTTCCGCCACCTCGGCCTGTGAAGGACTCACAGGTTTACGGGTAAGGATGTTCAGGGTCGCCCGGTGCCCGCAAGTACAGGTTGGCTGCTGGGGGGAGCAGAGGCAATCGCGCGACTCGGTTTTGAAAAAGCTCTTGACGATCCGATCTTCAAGCGAATGAAATGTGATAATGACCAGTCGCCCACCCGGTTTCAAAAGCTTGACGCAGGATGGCAAGGCCACCTGCAATACTTCCAGTTCATCGTTGACCGCAATCCGCAACGCCTGAAACGTCCGTGTGGCCGGGTGGATTCTGCGTTGGCGCCCGCCCACTGCTTGGGCGACCACCTGTGCCAATTGTCGCGCGGATTCGATGGGTCTTGCTTCGACAATGGCGCGGGCAAGGCGGCGGCTGGCGCGTTCTTCGCCGTAGCGATACAGCAGGTCGGCCAGTTCGCGTTCGTTCAGATCATTGACCAGCGCGCTGGCGGGCTGGCCCCGGGTCGGATCGAAACGCATGTCCAGACCGGTGCTGTCGAACGAGAAACCGCGCGAGTCGTCGGCCAGTTGATCGGACGACAGGCCCAGGTCGAGCAGAATGCCATCCACGGCCTCAAAGCCATGTTCGTGGGCGATGCGCTCTATCTCGATAAAAGAACCGTGGACGAGCACCGCGCGTTCACCGAAAGGCTCGAGTCGCTCACGAACCCGGCTGAGGGCGGTGGCATCGGCATCGAGTCCCAGCAATTTGCCGTCAGGCGCGGAAGCTGCTAGAATACCCTCCGCGTGCCCGCCGCCGCCGCATGTCCCATCAATGAAAAATCCGCCCGGGCGAATCGCCAGGGCTTTGAGTGTCTCTTGGTAAAGAACAGGAATATGCCGGGTAGCCACAGCGGGAATCCGTCAAGTTGACCAGGCCATACAAACTAAATGCCGAGCTTGGCCCATGGTTCAGTGTCTGCCATTGCTTTGCTTTCAAAGTCCGCTCGAACCTTTTGCCAGGTATTGGCATCCCAAACTTCGATGCGCTGATTGACGCCGGCCACGATCACCTCACCATTCAGTCCAGCATACTCGCGCAGATTTTGGGGAATCAAAATACGGCCTTGTTTGTCTACTTCGATATCCGAGGCGCCGGAGAAAAAGTGGCGAGAGAACTCACGGCTTTCGATCTGCGTCATCGGCAGCTCGCTGACCTTGTCCGCGATCCGCTGGAATTCTTGGACGTCGAAAATGAACAGGCATTTGCCAATGCCGCGTGTGACGACTACACCTTGTCCCAAGACCGGGCGGAACTTGGCGGGCAGGGTCAGTCGCCCCTTATCATCAATAGTGTGGGAAAACTCGCCCAAGAACACCCGTTCTACTCCCACTTGTATCGGCAGACTGCCGGATAATCAAGTCATTTGACCCACTTCAAACCATTTTCTACCAATTGTTGCCACATTATACATCCACTTTCCCACCAAGTCTACAACTTGATTAAATTTTAAGGTTGCACACAGATTTCGCGTGACAATCGCGTAACAAATTGCAACTTGGACTAGTACTGCAGTACGATCCGGGGCACTCGAAACGAAAAAGGTCATGCCGAAGCATGACCTTTTTCGGAGAATCGGGGAAAGATGGCTACGAGCCTAGCTCACGCAAGGCATCTGGATCAACGATGGTGATGTGGCCGTGTTTCGCCTGAATAAAGCCCTGCCGCCGAAAGTGGCCCAGCGTCTTGTTGATGCTTTCGCGCGTCGTCCCGATGAGGGCGCCCAGGTCGCTCTGGGTCAAGGTGAGGTTGATTCGCACACCGCCCGGCTCTACTGAGCCGTGTTGTTGGGCCAGTTCTAGGAGCTTGCGTGCCAGTCGGCCGGGCACATCGAGCAAGGTCAGGCTGCCCACTTGCTGCGTGCTGTAGCGCACACGGACGCTCAACGCTTTCATAAAATTCAAAGCAAGCTGGGGAGAATTGCGCATATGCTCGCGGAACGAATCCCGGTTGAGCGTGTAAACGATAGTGTTTTCCATCGCCACTGCGCTGGCCGAGCGCGGCAAGCCATCAATCACTGCCAGCTCGCCAAAGATCTCGCCTGGCCCATAGACGATCACCGAGGTTTCCTGGCCTTCTTCGTCCTGCACGTAAATGCGCACCTGACCGGTTTCGATGAGGTAAAGCATCTGGCCCGGGTCGCCCTGCTGAAAGATTGCCTCACCTTGCTGGAATTGACGCCGAACCAGGTCTTGGCGCAGTGCGTTCAATTGGGTTTCCGTCAGACCCGCCAGGAGTGGCACTCGCTTGAAAAAGTCTTGGCCCATCAGGCGATTCTCCGTTGCGTTCTGTGCAAGCGATTGACCCAGATTATACACTCGCTCCAGTGGCCTGACAAAAACCTGATCTCTCGATAGGGTTTTGAGGCTCAATGTCATGGTCATTATTCTCGCTCCTCTCTTGGGCAAGGCAGGTCACCACCCGAAGCGGCGGTCTGCTTTTCCTACAACCAGCGCAGCCCCAACCCGGTGACAATTGCCAGGGTGACGCTCGCCAACAACTCGGCGACGTACAGCGTGATGCGGCGACTGCCGATCACTTGCGGTCCTTCGAGCACCAGCCGGGGCAGAGCCACTGTTGGCGCAATCGCCAGTTGCCCGGTCACGACGAAGGTGGTGATCAGTCCACGTTCCAAGATGCTGACGTATTTGTTCGTAGCCTGCGAGAAATCCGGGGCTGAGCCGTTGACCAACCCATACACGGCGAATTCAACCAGGACCCAGGCTGGCATCGTGATAAAGACATAGCCCAGGACGAATGCCAACAAGCGGTTGGCGCGTAGAGCCTGGTACAAGCTGGCTGTCAGTGACATCGCTTCCAGGTAGCCCGAAGCGATCAGTGCGGTAAGCGTAATGCTCACGTGCACCGTCTGATCTATCAAGAAGCGCGCCAGCGCGAATGCCCCGGCTCCCTCCAGGGGAACCCGCTTTCTCAGCCACAGAGGGATAGCGTCCACGAACGTGTGCGTCAGCCCGATGATCAGCGCCCACGGCCACCAGCCTGCGTCAAAGGGTAGGCTGAACAGCCACGTCACCAGCAGGATGATTATTCCGTGAAAGAGCACACCCTTGAACTCGTGACTCTTCCAACAGGCAATCTTGTCGTTTTGCAGTACGTAATCGCCTACCAGATGCGCCAGGAGCATTGCGATAACCATCGTCTGCCTCCCACCCGATTCCTCAGTCTGCTCTATTTGTATAACATTTTGCCGTCTATGGCTATGAACTGGTTCACAGGTCAGGATCCTCTTCAGGATTCATGTAAGCTGTGATAGAATGCACCCGGAGCCAGTCAGGTGTGGTTGACTGCCCCCCAATTCCTTCGTGGTGATGCCGACTTTGGTCGAAGCCCGAATACCTGAACATATGTCTGCCCTCAGCCGACGCCTGCGTCCGCATATTGTGGCACTGGCACTGTACTTGGTGTTGACAGTTGTGTCGCTCGACAATCTGGTGCTGCATTTCAGCACGGCCATCCCAGGCGGTGTTGGATATGACTATTCAGTTTTCTACTGGAATCTGTGGTGGGTCAAATATGCCTTATTCGGCTTGCACTGCGACCCTATGTTCTCCAACTACGTGCTTTACCCACAGACGGTCAACCTCTCGTTGCACACGCTCGGTCTCACAGTGGGGCTGTTCACTGCGTTGCTTCAACCTTTTCTTGAGCTCAAGCTAATCTACAATGCCGTGTTGGTGAGCTCATTTGTTGCTTCGGGCTATTTCACCTTTCTGTTCATGAAGCGGCATGTCCGATATGCTTGGCTCGCCATCTTGGGTGGGGCGCTGTTTGCGTTTACGCCAGCCACCATTGACCATGCCAGCTACGGCCACATCCATCTCATGCAGACCTGGTGGATGCCCGTTGCGCTGATCTTGTGGGAAGATGTTGTCGCCGGGCGTGCGATGCGGCACCGCGTGATGGCCGCTGCTGGTTTGGGAGTGACGTTGTACCTGACCTGGATGACTGGCATAGAGCCATTGATGTGGACGGGTCTGCTGCTTATTCCTTATGCTGTATATATGTGGGTGACCCAATGCAGAGAGCAAGAGCGTGTGCGAGTACTGGGCTTGATGTTTCTGGTGGCAGCGTTGATGTTGGGACCTGCGCTGATTGAGCCTATCCCAGCGATGTTTCAAACACGAGGTCTCAGCTTTCCGCGCGCAGAGCTAAACACTGCCCAATTCTACTCCTTTCGTCTAGAGTGGCTGATCGTGCGGGATCCCGACCGATTGGGTGACAACATTGGGCAGCTTTTTCCCTTCTTGACACTGTTTGGCTTACTATTGCGTCCAGCACGGCCCAGCCGCTGGCTATGGCTTGTGGTCGGTTTAGGGTTGTTCATTCTGGCGTTGGGACCTCACCTGCAAGGGACAAATATCCCATTGCCCTACCTGGCCTTTCACCACTTGTTCGGCGGACAATACCGGATACCGGGGCGCTTTACGACGCCCGCCACGTTTGCATTTGCCACGTTTATCGTTTTCTCCTTTAACCGGTTCGGGGAGCGCAAAATTAACCTGGGCAGGCTGCGCGCTGCGTTGGTGTTCTCTGCTGCGCTTGCTGGGCTGGTGGTGGATAGCGGTATGCTTTTACCCTTTCCGATTCGCTTTATGCGGGATTATCGGATCTATCACGAGATAGGCCGCGATCCCGCTGAATACACTTTGTTGGAGGTGCCGGTCAGTCCGGCCTCAGGCTTTGCCGAGTTCGGACCTGCACCAGACCTGCAATACTATGCTCACATTCATCGCAAGCGACTTGTGAGCGGGTTCATCTCACGCCTGCCGGGTGACTCGCTCAGCCGATACGAACGTTCGCCGCTGTTGCGCGGGCTGAGCGGCAGGCACGACTTGCCTGCGTTAGAAGCGGCCAGCATCGAGCTTGCCGACAAGCTGAAGCGATGGGATATGCGCTACGTTCTTGTCCATCGGGATCGTCTGTCGCCGGAGCGCGTTCGCACCATCGTTGGGTTTCTTAATGTCCAGCCCGAACTGTGCCTGGTGGACGAAGAAGACGATCTTCTGGCCTATCGCCGGATCAACACATGGGCCGAGTGTCCTCGGCCAGAGATGATGGCGCTGCCGTCGGGCACGTCACGTCTGGCACTGGGCGAACCTGGTAGCGCGCGTTACGTTGGGCCAGGTTGGTATGACGTGGAGGACATTGGCGGGTTGCAGGGACGTTGGGCTGGTGAAATACCGACTTCCACGTTGCGTGTCTTGCTTCCAAAGCAGCGCATGCGAATGTCGTTCAATGCGTTTGCCTATCCGCCCCAACAGGTTGTCACCGTGCGGCTCAGCGGCCAACCGGTTGCGCACTTTGAATTGACCGATGCGCCTCAAGTGTACCACCTGGATTTGCCGGCCGAGGTTCTGCCGGCCGATGGCCCGACCCTGATCGAGCTTGCGCACACCCGATTGCTCTCCGCCTCCGAGCGCACCAACGGTCAGAGCCAGGATTCACGCCCGTTGGCAACAGCGTACATGTGGTTCGAGTTTGCGCCGCGATAGACATGCAATGTGAAATGTGATGTGTTTTGACGTTTCACGTTTTGCGTTTCACATGCTATACTCCCCCTCGTAATGACCGATCGGGACATCCTCTCTCAGCAAACTATGATTTTCCTTTCCGGCCCGGCAGGTACCGGCAAGACAACGCTGGCCGTCCGCCGACTGCGCGCGTTGCTCGAGGCGGGCGTGCCGGGCGATTCGATCGTGGTGTGGGCGCCGCAGCGCAGCCTCTTGCGCCCGTATCAGGACGAGCTGGAACGGATTGATTTTCCGCCGGGCACGCGCCCGTGGATGTTGACATTGGGTGGGCTGGCGCGCCAGATGGTGGACCTTTTTTGGCCGGCGGTTTCCCGCGCGGCGGGCTTTGCCCATCCTGACGAGCCGCCGGTTTTCCTCACGTTGGAAACGGCGCAGTATCACATGGCCCGCGTCGTCGGTCCGCTCATGGCTGAGGCTGGCTATTTTGAGGGCATTCATCTTCAACGCCCGCGTCTCTATAGTCAGATTCTCGACAATCTCAACAAGGCTGCGCTGGTCGGCTTTCCATACACCGAGATCGGTGACCGGCTCCAAGAGGCGTGGGGCGGTGAGGCGCGCCGCGCAGTCGTGTTCACCCAGGTTCAAGATGCGGCGGCGCGCTTTCGGCAGTTTTGTTTGCAGAACGCCTTGCTTGATTTTTCGCTTCAAGTTGAAATTCTCACGCGGCATTTGTTGACGGCGGATTGGTTCCGCGACTATTTGTTTGGACAATATCGCCATTTGATTGTGGACAATGTCGAAGAAGAGCCGCCTGTCACACACGACGTGTTGCGCGATTGGCTGTCGTGTTGCGAGTCCGCATTGGTCATCTACGATCAAGACGCGGGTTATCGGAGCTTTTTGGGGGCCGACCCGGAAGGCGCATGGACTTTGCGCGCGGTTTGCCGTGAGCACATTGAACTGACCCGATCGCACGTCACCTCGCCTGCTCTTGACGCTCTGGCTCTGGCGATGAAGCAGATCATCCGTCGGGAGGCCATAGGCCGACTTCAGTCGTTCGACATCCGAAATGCCCTGAGATACGGCGGCGGCAAGTTCCATCCGCAGATGCTTGACTGGATCGCCGAAGAGATCGAGCGGCTCATCCGCCAGGAAGGCATCGCGCCGCGCGAGATCGTTGTTCTCGCGCCGTTCCTGAGCGATTCGCTTCGTTTCGCGCTAACCGACCGGCTCGATCGCCGGGGCGTCGCTACCCGGTCGTTGCGTCCTTCGCGCGCGATCAACGACGAACCGGCTGCTCGTTGTTTGTTGACGTGGGCCGCGCTCGCTCATCCCGACTGGGACCTTGTCCCTGCGCCGCCTGATGTGGCTCAGGCGTTGGCGCTTTCGATTGACGGGTTGGACATGGCGCGTGCACATTTGCTGGCTCAACGCGCTTATGCTGCGCCGCAACTGCGGCCATTTGAAGGGTTCAAAGTCGGACTCCAAGATCGCGTCGGTTTTGACGCGGGGGAGCGGTATGATCGTCTGTGCCAGTGGCTGGAGAATTATCGCGCGGGGTACACGTCTCCACTTGATCACTTTCTCAGTCGGTTATTCGGTGAGGTTCTCTCGCAGCCGGGCTATGGTTTTCATCATGACCTGGATGCGGGTCGGGTCGCCGCCGGGTTGATCGCTTCGGCGCGCAAGTTTCGCCAGGTCGTGGCAAAGGATGAGGGCGGAAGGATGAAGGATGAAGTGGGGAAAGCGTATGTTGACATGGTGCAGAGTGGAGTGATCGCTGCCACACCAGAACCTTCGTCCTTCATCCCTCATCCTTCATCCGTTGATAACGCGGTGCTGCTGGCTCCGGCTTATACGTTCCTGCTGAACAATCAACCGGTGGATGTGCAGTTCTGGATCAACGCTGGAAGCCCCGGCTGGTGGGAACGATTGTATCAGCCGCTCACGCACCCCTATGTTCTCACGCGCCACTGGGAACGGGGACGCAAGTGGACAGACGAGGACGAGCAGGCCGCGCGGCAACTCGTGTTGAGTCGCCTGACGCAAGGCTTGATCCGACGCTGCCGCCGCCGGGTCTATTTGGCGTTCAGCGCGCTCAACGAGCAAGGCTTTGAGGAGCGCGGCCCCTTGCTGATGGTGGCGCAGCAAATCCTGCGCCATTTACCTTTGGTGGACGACGAAGGACAAAAGACGAACGACGAAGGATGATCCATTTTCGTCATTTGTCATTGGTCATTCGTCAGATGAACTTGGGACTGTGTTTAGACCGCGACCTGCGCAAGAAGAGATTCTGAAATACGCTGGCGGACGCATGGGCGTGTCGGCTGTGCCGGGCAGCGGCAAGACCTACACGCTGGCCTATCTGGCGGCCGGGCTGGTGAAAGAACGCATCCACGACGATCAAGAAGTGCTCGTGGTCACTTTTACCAATTCTGGCGTGGACAATTTCAACCGGCGCATCCGCGAGTTCTTGGGCCTGGAGGGGTTGGGGCTGCTCCCCGATGTGGGCTATCGTGTCCGCACCTTGCATGGTCTGGCGAACGACATCATTCACGAACGACCGGCATTGCTCGGCCTGCCGGAAGATTTTCAGATCGCCGATGAACGCGAGTCCAACGAGATTCTGGACGAGATCGTGATAAGCTGGGTGCGGACCCATCCCGAAACGCTCGAAGAATTTGTTGCAGAAAACGTCACGGAGGATAAACTGCGTTGGATCGAGCGCGAACGATGGCCGGAACTTGTGCGCACCGTCGCGGCGAGTTTCATCCGACGCGCTAAAGACCTTTCGGCGACGCCCGCCGAACTGAGACTCAAGTTGCCCGAGTGGCGCGGCGATTGGCGATTGGCGCGAATGGGGCTAGAGATCTATGAAGACTATCAGCGCGCGTTGACGTATCGCGGCCTGGTGGACTTTGATGATCTGGTGCGCCTGGCGCTCGAGGCGCTGCGGATGGACGCTGGGTTGGTGGCGCGGCTTCAGGCGCGCTGGCCGTTCATTCTCGAAGATGAAGCGCAAGATAGCAGTCAGCTTCAGGAAGAAATCCTGCGCGTGCTAACCTCTCCTTCGGCTTTTCTCCTGCAAGGAGAGACGGTCGGTAATTGGGTGCGTGTGGGCGACCCGAACCAGTCCATCAACACCACGTTCACCACGTCGGACATTCGTTTCCTCAATCGCTTTCTGGCCGAGCCGGATGTTGTCGAACGTCCGTTGTTTCATTCAGGCCGCTCGACGCGGCGCATCATCGGGCTGGCGAACCAGTTGGTGGATTGGACGCTGAGCGAGCATCCACACCCGATCGTGCGCGAGCGCGCCTTTCGCTTTCAACACATTGAGCCGACAGCGCCGGATGACCCTCAGCCCAATCCGCCCGATAGCCCGGACCTGACCATCACGTTCTACCACAAGCGGCTTTCGCCGGATAAGGAATTGGAACTCGTCGTTCAATCACTTGAGCGTTGGTTGCCGGATCATGCCGATCAGACGGTGGCAGTGCTGGTGCCGGATAATCAGCGTGGTTTCAAGTTGGTCGAGCGGCTCGCACACAAGAACATTCCACACGACGATCACCTGAACACGACCGCGCCTACCCGCAAAGCGGCCGAAGTGCTCGGCGCCGTGTTGCGCTACCTTGCTACGCCGTTGAACGGCGTTTTGCTGTCCGCCGTTTATCGGCATTGGGCGGGCAACGAAGCTGAAAGCGAAGACGAGCGCCGCAAAGCCATCCTCACCGCGCTGCGCCGCTGTGATGAGATCGAAGCGTTCCTCTGGCCGCGCCCCGACCGCGATTGGCTGGCCGATCAACCGCTGGCTGCCGATGACGAAGCGCAGCGTAGCCTGACCCGGTTCCGCGAGATCGTCCGCCGCTGGTTGAAGGCATCCGTGCTGCCGATCGATCAACTCGTGTTGACGCTGGCTCAGGACTTGTATCATGAACCGGCCGATCTCGCGCTGGCGCACAAGATCGCCACCGTCCTGCGCGGCCTCTGCCAGACGCATCCCGACTGGCGTCTGACGGAGCTGGCGGACGAGCTGACCGAGATCGCACGCAATCGGCATCGCTTTGCTGGATTTAGCGAGGAGGACACGAGTTACACGCCCAAACTGGGCAGGGTCACCGTCACCACGATGCACAAGGCCAAAGGACTGGAATGGGATCGCGTTTACCTGCTGGGCGTGAACAACTATGACTTTCCTTCGGTGCAACCGCACGATAGCTACCGGGGTGAGACATGGTTCGTCCGCAGCGGGCTGAACCTGGAAGCTGAGGCTATCGCGCAGCTTGAGGCGTTGATGTCACCTGATCCGAGACGGATCGCCAACTATGTGGCTGGTCAGGCCACGTTTGACGCGCGGCTTGAATATACCGAAGAGCGGCTGCGCTTGTTGTATGTTGGCATTACCCGCGCCAAGAAGGAATTGATCGTCACCTGGAACGTCGGCGGATTCGAGAACGCGCCCAAGCAGCCCGCCGCGCCGTTTTTGGCGCTGCATACGTATTTGACCGAAAAAGCCTCTTGACTTGCCAGCCCGCTCAGTGCTACACTGTAGGTGCCGGTCTTGAGGTGCATCTTCACTTGTTCTTCCTCCCCTTGGGCTTCAAGTAACCATCATGGGCTGACGTTGGGGCATGGCCCCAAGTCAGGTCGAATCTTCGCGCCCAGGAGAATCAAAATGGAGACCACACTCGCTCGCACTGCTCCCATATTCATTGTCGTACTGACACTGGCGCTGATGCCCGCCACTGTATTTGCTCCAGGATCGCCGAGTGCTCTGAACTCCGCCGAGACCGTTGACTCTGTGATTCCGTCCGCTCATCCGATTACGCAAAGTGGCTCTGTATCCGCTGCATCCACTTCCACCGAACCTTCCGCGCCAGCCCGCCTCGTGGAAGGCTTTGGCAAACTGCCCTTATACTTTGTGGAAAACCAGGGCCAACTGGACGAGCGCGTGGCCTATTACATCCAGGGAAGCGACAAGACGATTTACTTTGCGTCAGATGGCGTGACGTTTGCACTGACAGCTCCCCTCTCCCCAACCCTCTCCCAAAGGGAGAGGGAGCGCGCCGACTTCGCTCGCCTAGACTTGGAAGTGAGGCCAGGGGAGGGGGCAAGCCAACGTTGGGCCGTCAAACTGGATTTCGTCGGCGCAAATCCGAACGTCCGCCCCTTCGGCCAGGACAAGACAGAAGCTGTCGTTTCGTACTTCAAAGGGCCGCAAGATCAATGGCGCGCTGGACTGCCGACGTACTCCCGCATCGTCTATCCTGACTTGTGGCCCGGTATTGATCTGGTGTATTACGGCACCATCAACCACCTCAAGTACAAGTTTGTCGTCCGGCCTGGAGCAGACCCGGCGCAGATCCGCCTGGCCTATCGTGGCGCGGACGTCTTGCTCAACGCGGAAGGGCAATTGCTCGTGACCACGCCCATCGGCGGTTTTAGCGACGACACGCCTGTAGCACACCAGGACATTGACGGGCAGCGGGTGCCTGTGCAGGTGGAGTATGCACTAAACCCCTTGGATCACGAACCGCACGAAACAACACGAAACACACGAAATGAGGTCTCCCCTTTCACGTCTTTCGAGTTCTTTCGTGAATTCGCGTTCCAAATTGCCCCCTACGACCCCACCCGCCCCCTTATCCTCGACCCGGCCGTGCTGGTTTACTGCGGTTACATCGGCGGGAGCAGCACCGATGTGGGCTATGGCATTGCCGTTGACGGCGCTGGCAATGCCTATATCACGGGCTACACCTCCTCCACCGAGGCCAACTTTCCCGTCGCCGTCGGGCCAGACCTGACCTACAACGGCGGTTACGATGTCTTTGTGGTCAAGGTGGATGCGAGAGGCTCTGGCCTGATCTACGCCGGTTATATCGGCGGGGATGGCAATGACTGGGGTTATGGCATCGCGGTGGACAGCGCAGGCAACGCCTACGTCACAGGTGGAACGTCCTCCACAGAAGCCAGCTTCCCGGTCACCGTCGGGCCGGACCTGACCTTCAACGGCGGTGTGGTTGATGCCTTTGTGGCCAAGGTCAACCCGACAGGCTCCAGCCTGATCTACGCCGGCTACATCGGTGGGAGTAGCACCGACATGGGCTATGGCATCGCGGTGGATGGCACAGGCGATGCCTATGTCGCAGGTTACACCAACTCCACTGAAGCCAGCTTCCCCGTCACGGGTGGGCCAGATCTCACCTTCAATGGCGGCTCCTACGATGCTTTTGTGGTCGAGGTCAACGCGACAGGCTCCGGTTTGGTTTACGCCGGCTACATCGGCGGATCCAGCGAAGACAAGGGCTATGGTATCGTGGTGGACGGCATGGGCAACGCCTACGTCACAGGTGGAACGTCCTCCACCGCACCCAGCTTCCCTGTTGTGGGTGGGCCGTACCTCACTTTCAATGGTGGCTCCTACGATGCTTTCGTGGCCAAAGTCAACGCAGCGGGCGCGAGCCTGGTCTACGCTGGTTACATCGGCGGGGATGGCGACGACGCGGGCTATGGCATTGCCGTGGACGGCGCGGGAAACGCCTACGTTACGGGCTACACCAATTCCGATCATCCCACCTTCCCGGTGGCGGGTGGTCCCGACCTGACTTACAATGGCGGCAACGATGCTTTTGTGGCCAAGGTCAGCGCGACAGGCTCCGACTTGGTCTATGCGGGTTACCTCGGCGGGAGTGACGACGATGCGGGCTATGGCATTGCCGCGGACGGCGCGGGCAATGCCTATGTCACGGGTTACACCAACTCCACTGAGGCCAGCTTTCCCGTCATCATCGGACCGGACCTTACCTACAATGGCGGCGACGATGCTTTCGTGGTCAAGGTGGATGCGACAGGCTCCAATCTGGTCTATGCGGGCTACCTCGGCGGAGCAGGTGATGACACGGGCCATGGGATCGCGGTGGACGGTTCGAGGAATGTCTATGTCACGGGCCAGACCGCCTCTGATCAGACCACCTTTCCGATCACGGGTGGCCCCGACCTGACCTTCAACGGCGGCTGCGATGCTTTCGTCGCCAAAGTGAGGTGGTATCTGGCAGGCATCGTTGCCGCCGTTGACAGTCGCCTGGTGCGTGACGGCGTTCCCTTTGAGGCGCGTGGGATGAACTATTATCCCAAGGACTATGCCTGGGATCGGTTCTGGATCAGCTACACCGTGGCCTTGACCCAGACGGACGGGGAGTTGGATCGGGCCAAAGCGTTGGGCGTCAACACGGCGCGCATCTTTTTGCCGTACAACCTCTTTGATGGCTCAAGCCAATCCGCTCCGTACCTCGGCTATCTGTCGGATTTCGTGGGCCGCCTGCAAGCACGGGACATGGTGGCGCTTGTGACGCTCTTTGACTTTTACCCCATCTATTCCACCCAGCCCTACTCGATAACAGACTATATCAGCAGCACGCGCCATATCAGCTCGGTGCTCAACACGCTCGGCGTGACCAACACCGCTGTCCTGGCCTGGGACATCAAGAACGAGCTTGATCGCGATTATGCTGCTCACGGCAAGTCGCAAGTGCAAGCCTGGGCGACCGAGATGATCAGTTATACGCGCAGTCTAGATGTGGATCACCTGGTCACCCTCGGCTTTTATGGCGTAGCAACCGGCACGCTGTGCTATGACCCTGCGATCACCAACACGCTGGTCTATAGCCCGGCCATCGCGGCCGAGCTGGCCCCGCTTGTGGACATGGTGAGCATGCACTACTTTTTGCCCGAGCGATGTTTTGAAAGTGGCCTGTCGGCGCTTCAAGCGCAGGTGGGCGAAAAGCCTATCTTGCTGGAAGAGTTTGGCCTGCACACTCAATCCAGCGCCCCTGTCAGTCCGCACACCGAACCGGAGCAGGCAGCTTACTACAACGCACTTGTCTCCCTCAGCGAAGCTTATGGCGCGGCAGGGTACTCGTTCTGGACGCTGAACGATTTTTCCTATACCCTGCCCGGGATGCCCGACTCGGAAAAGTGCATGGGCGTCTTGCGTAACGGCCGGGTCAATACGTGCCAGGTCACGACCACTGAAGATTATACTGAAAAGCCTGCCGCCGAAACAGTCCGTCGTCATTATGCCGGGCACGTGGCCTACCTGGATTTGTTCGATAGCTGGGTTGATCCCTATACTGATCTTGCCCCAGCCGGCTGGAGCGACAACTGGCAAGAGGGCGGCGCGCTGCTGCGAGGCTACCAACTCTCTAACCTGCTTTGGAGCCAAGACCCCGGCAAGGTTGCTTTTTCCAAATATGTGAGTGGCTCGACCTCGATCACGGGTACGGCGTTTTCGCCAGTGTTGACTGACGTCAACGTGAGCCGCTATCCTATCGTGGCGGGCCAGGTCTATAGCTACAGTGTCCGCGATCCGGAGTGGGGCAGTGATGCGATCCTGTATGTCGGCATCCAAGAGGGCGCATGGCTCACACCCTTGTTGACGATCATGCCGACGACCGCGTTGCCCTATGACTTTGCGGTTGACCTGCGCCAACCCCCGCTCAATTGGAGCGGAGATCACAACTTTCGCATTGCCTTACAGTTGGTGCCCCAGGCTTCCTATAACGGCTACTCGGCCTCGTATGAACTGGATTGGATCGGGTTGCTGGTGTTGCCGGAGGCGAGCTTTGTGGCCTGGCCTACCGTCGGTATTACCCCCATGACCGTGGCCTTTACCAACACATCCACTGGCGATTCGATACAGAGCCAATGGAGTTTTGGAGACGGCGTGACCAGCACGCTCGATAGCCCAACACATACCTACATGACAGCAGGAGCATACACGGTCACGTTAACCGTGAGTGGGACGGGCGGAACAGATACGTTGACACGCACGAATTACATCACGGCTTATGCGCCCGCGCGCGCCGACTTTGTGGCGTCGCCTTCGAGTGGAGTCGCCCCGGTGACTGTAACTTTTACCAACACTTCGACAGGTGACTATGTCACCAGCCTGTGGAACTTTGGCGACGGCATCATCAGCGCGCTGACAAATCCCACCCACGTGTACTCGATCCCCGGCGTGTACACGGTCACGTTGACGGTCAGCGGCCCTGGTGGAACGGACACGCTGACGCGCACCAACTACATCACCGTCACCGCGCCACCGCCGGTCGCCGGATTCACCGCCGCGCCAACAAGTGGCATTCGTCCACTGACGGTGAGCTTTGCCGATACCTCGACGGGCATGGTGAGCGCCTGGTTATGGGATTTTGGTGATGGCATCACCAGCACGGTGCAGCATCCAGCGCACACGTACACTGTTGTGGGCGTGTACACCGTCACGCTCACGGCAAGTGGGCCGGGCGAAAGTGACACAGAGACCAAACCGTCATTTATCACGGTGCAGTATGGGGTGTACCTGCCTATTGTCCTGCGTGGGTCGTCTATCCAACCCTTTGGGACAGCCTTGCTCCTCGACGGAGTAGATGACTATGCCAGTGCGCTCGACAGTCCCTCGCTTGACTTGGGTGCCGGCGCCACTGACGATTTCACCATCGAGACTTTTTTCTACGTGCCCGATTTGACCAACATGGGTTTCGATGTTTTGGTTTGGAAACCGGGAGCATACGGCCTGTACATCATCTACGGTGCCAGTGCGTCGGATCAGCTTGTCTTTAGAGCTGGACATTGGCGAATTTTGCGGGTCTGAGTGACCCAACAACGAATTCTTGGCCGTTTTTGGGATGCAACCGACCGACGGGTGTCAGAACGGCCACTGACCTCCGGTACTCAAGACCCACCCGGGGCTAACCAAGGATAGAGAGGGTCAGTCCGTGCGCAGGTAGCGACGCAAAACCGCTTCGATGTTACCACTGGCGATGGCTTCCCGACAAGCCCCCTCCAACCAATCCCTGGTGTGCTCATCCCGATGTCGGCGAATGACATCGGCTGGGCTGCGCAAGCGAGCATCGCCTTCCGTAGCCAGCCGCCACTGGACATAGGCCCAGGTTAGATGCACCCCTGCGCACCATTTGTCGGTTGCTTCGTAGGACTGGACACGAAAGTCGCCAATCCCTAAACGGGTTTGCAGATAGAAGTTGTCGGTCTCACACCCCCAGCGCTTGGCATACCACTGGAGGGGGTGTTCCCGCCCCAGGGTCAGATCAGTACAGGCAAAGTACTTCGGGCGGCGATCCCGATAGTGCCTTCTAGAGATCAACACACGGACGTCCAAAGGCACATCTTCCAGGCGACCGACCACGTCTCGGACCTGGTAAGTGCGCTTGGTCCCGTCCGCAGCGGTCACCGTCACAGAGGTGTACCGCCGGTGCCGTTGGGCCAAGTCATGCCGGTCCAGGCGCTGACCGTTCAACTTCCGATTCGACTTCAGGGCGCAGATCGTGTACCAGCCCTGACGATGAATGAACTTGAGCAGACGAGCCGCCGCATACCAACTGTCGAAGAGCACATAGACCTTGAAATCATCAGGCAGCCGCGGCTTTAGTTCGCTCAGGATTTGCCGAGCCAGCCTGGTTTTGCTGATAAAGTGCAGACGACGCTCGGGCGGGCGGGTGCGATTCAGGCGGCGGACGGTCTTCTCCCGCAGGTAGAGCTGTATGGTGTAGGTAAAGGCCAAGCCGCCGATCCACACATTGCAATCGAGATAGACAAAGCCGTTCGTGTAGCGAGGGTTGCCTTTGCGACTCTCCGTATGATTATGGTGCCAGTCTACGACGTCCAAATGCTCGGTATCTTCATCTTTAGGTTCCAGGGAGTCATCCAGGCTGACGCAGATGACTTTGGGCAAGTCTAGTCGTCGGGCGCGAGCCACAGCCACCTGAATCAGGCAGTCCCCCACCCTTTGGCGCACCTCATGGGCCGTCCAGGGAGCACAGCGCAAGTTGTCAGCCATGTTGGAGGCGTCCACCCCATCTACGAACTGCCGTTGTAGCTCGGCCAGGGTCTTCTCGGACTCGGCGACCAAGATGGCGTCAGCCAGGTTAAGCCCGTGCTGGAATTGGGGTTGGCTCAGCGGTAGGTTGAGCTGCTCGACAAACTCTTTCAACTTTGGGGAGTTGTGCAGGATGCGGGTCAGCATGGCAGTACCTCCTGAGTTGATGTTCTGGCATCAC
>DAOTXX010000031.1:0-37920 GCA_034434835.1 Thermoflexales bacterium
CTTGTTCTCGCATTGATGGAAGCTGGTGCGCACAATGTCCAATTGGTCCACTGACCACCCCACACCCAATGGCCCCGCGTCAATGCCTATGTAACCCAGCAACCCGTCAGCCCGCCGGCTGTTGTACGAGAGGTTTACCTGCGGCTGTAAACCATTTCGACCGGGAGGCACCTGGATGGGATAGTTGTAGGTGGCTGCGCCACTAAAGAGAGAGACGGCTGGCGGTGTGTAGATCAACTTCCACACGGTCGCGCCCGGAACGGACTCGAGGGTCTGTGGGGAAAGGGGAGGCAGCAGCGGGCTGACAAACGTGGTCGAAGGCGGCGGCGGGGCAACCGGACTGGCGAAGGTAAGCGAAGCAAGTGGAGCCGCAAGCAATCCGCGATCCGCAATCCGCGATCCAAAATCCGAAATCCGCGATCCCCAATCCGAAATCGGCAGGCTGGACAGCACCAGGCTGATCGCCACCAGCCAGCGGACCAAGGACACCACGGCATAATGCTGCGTGAACATGACAATGTCTCCGCGATGAGGTATAGGAGTCTGCTACACGCTACCTTATGGGCGCAAGCGCCTCTCATTCTACCATAGGCCATTCACCCAACCATGCACCCAAGTGCGCCCAATCATGCACTAAACCGCCTTTTCTCATTATGGCCGTCTATTTTTGAGGGTTCTCCGAGGAGACCGCTGAAAAAGTCATCTTTCTACCGCAGAGGCCGCTGAGGACGCCGAGTTTTATTAGGTTTTTTCTGCGCTCTCTCAAAGCTCGCAGCAGTGAAAGAAGGGGTTTTTCAGCACTCTCCGAGGCTTTTACGCTGGCTGGCATGTTGGACAATCATTGGTGTAAACTTTAGGCGGCATGGGAGCCGCCTCCGCTGGTTTTTTGGATAGGTTCTTAGAACACCCCCCTCCGCTCTCCTTCATGGGGGCGGGTTTTTTGTGAGGAGACTTGCAGGTGTGTAGGGACAAGGCTTGCCCTCGCCCCTACAGGCCGAACAGGGATGGATCAAACATCCAGGTTGCGCACCTCTTTGGCCCTCGTTTGGATGAACCGGCGCCGGGGCGGAACCGCCGATCCCATCAACATGTCAAAGGTCTTGTCCGCCGCCGCAGCGTCTTCGACCGTCACCTGCAAGAGCGTGCGATTTTCCGGGTTCATCGTCGTCTCCCAAAGCTGCTCGGGGTTCATCTCGCCCAGGCCCTTGTAACGTTGAATCGTCACGCCAGACCCGCTCAATTTACCCACGATCCGCTCTCTCTCCTCATCACTGTATGCGTACTGGACGCCTTTTTTCGTCTCGATGCGATACAGCGGCGGCTGAGCGATGAACAGATGACCGTTTTCGATCAGCGGCTGCATGTAGCGGAAAAAGAACGTCAGCAGCAGCGTGCGGATGTGGCTGCCGTCCACATCCGCATCGGTCATGATCACCACACGGCCATAGCGCAGCCCGTTGACATCGAACTGATTGCCGACGTTCGTCCCCAGCGCACTGACCAACGCGCGGATGGCCTCGTTCGCCAACATCTTGTCCAACCGTACCCGCTCGGTGTTCATGATCTTGCCGCGCAGCGGCAAGACTGCCTGGAAATGCCGATCGCGTCCCTGCTTGGCGCTGCCCCCCGCGCTATCGCCTTCCACAATGTACAGCTCGGTCTTGGCCGCGTCCCGCTCGGAACAATCGGCCAGCTTGCCCGGCAGCGTGAGCGATTCGATGGCGGACTTGCGGATGACCAGGTCGCGCGCCTGGCGCGCCGCCTCACGCGCGCGCGAAGAGGTGAGACATTTTTGAACGATGGCCCTGGCCTCGCGCGAGTTGCTTTCCAGGAATTCTTGCATCGCTTCGGCGACGACCGATTCGACCTGGCTTTTGACTTCGGCGTTGCCCAGCTTGGCTTTGGTCTGGCTTTCGAACTGCGGGTCTTGGAGCTTGACGCTGATGATCCCCGTCAGCCCTTCGCGCACATCCTCGCCGGTCAGATTCGGGTCACCCTCCTTGAGCAGGCCGCCCTTGCGCGCGTAATCGTTGAGCGTGCGCGTGAGCGCCGAGCGGAACCCGGTCAGGTGCGTGCCGCCGTCCACTGTGTTGATGTTGTTGGCGAACGCATACACTGACTCGGTGTACTCGTCCGTGTACTGAATCGCCGCCTCGATGTAGGTCCCGTTGACCTGCTTTTCCGCATAGATCGGGGGATGCAGCACCTCGCGGTTCTTGTTGAGGTAGCGCACGAACGAGCGGATACCGCCTTCAAAGTAGAATGACTTTTCGCGTGGATGGCCGGCGTACATCTCGCGCTCGTCGCGGAAAGTGATCGTCAACCCGCGCGTGAGGAACGCCATCTCGCGGAATCGCTGCGCCAGTGCCTCGAACTTGTAATCCACCCCGCTTCTAAAGATCTCTTCGTCCGGCATAAAGTGCTGAATCGTGCCATGCTGGAACGGATCGTCTTTGAGCACGCGCCGCACGTCTTGAACCTTGCCCGTCGGCTTGCCGCGCTCGTAGCGCTGCCGATATTCGCGTCCGTCGCGCCGCACGGTCGTCTCCATCCACGCGCTTAGCGCGTTGACGGCGCTCACGCCGACGCCGTGCAGCCCCGAAGCGACCTTGTAGCTGGTCCCGCCAAACTTGCCGCCCGAATGGAGGATCGTCATCACGACCTCGAGCGCATCCATGGGCTTGCCCTTGGCGTCCTTTTGCGTAGGGTGCGGGCCGACCGGGATACCGCGACCGTTGTCCACCACCGTCACACTGTTGTCCGCGTGAATCGTCACCGTGATCTGATCGCAGACACCCGCCAGCGCTTCGTCAATCGCATTGTCCACCACTTCATAGACCAGGTGATGCAGGCCGCGCGTGTCGGTCGAGCCGATGTACATGCCCGGCCTGCGGCGGACGGCCTCCAAACCCTCGAGCACCTGGATTTGACTGGCATCATATTTTTGAACTTCGTCTACCATCGTTGACCTCGAACGTGAAACGTCAGACGTGAAATATCAGATGTGAGATGCGGGGTGATCATGCGCCGGCACCAGGGGCGGCGGGCGGGTTGACCGCCGGTTGCTGCTCGCTGGCCGCCAGCCTGGTTCGATCCATGTAGAATAGGGCCGTCGCCGCGAACAGCCCAGTCGCCGTAAAAGCGTGGCCCAGAATCCCAGCACCCCTCACCCACGAATCGCTTGGGGGAATATTCCATACAAACCCCATGCCGATGTAGATTCCAATTGAAAGAAGGATCAGGCCCATCGCGGGGAGGAACTGAGTTTGTATGAGCACTGCGCTCGTTCGCACCGCCTGAAGCACCAGCGTGTCTCGCAGCGCCACGCCGTGCACCGTGAACGCCAGGTAGAACAAGGCCCATAGGATCACTGACCCGCCCATCAGGATGACAAATTGCCCGATCAGCGGGCTGACCAACGCTACGACCGTCGCCACCAGCACTGTCGGAAACCCAATGACCAGCACGATCAGCAAGAACAGAATGGCGATCTTGGACAGACTCCACCACAATCCAGCAATGCGTCGCAGGCTCAACGCCTGTTCGCGCACACGGCTAGACAACATCCCCCAATAAGCCGCTGAAAGCGCCAATCCTCCCAGGCTCAGTCCCAGAAACAGAACAAAATAAATCAGCCCGGACGATACAGGCCACACGAGCGGCTGTCCATTGGGAGTCTTGAGCGACGGCGCCCCGACCATCAAGCCCGGCACGCCGAGCAAGGTGGGGCTGAGCCACCAGAATAGATTGAACGCTTGCCCAGCCTGCTCGATCAGCTTTTGCATCGCCTCCATTTGCTGAGCCTGCGCCGGGCTGAACGCCTCCATCATCTCCGGCGCGCTCAAGAAATCGAGCAGCGACTTGAACAGCGGGTAGGCCGAAAGCCGCGGCCCCAGCCACAGGAACAGATCGAGCAAGATCGGCAACAGCATCAGCTCGGGATGGCGCGTCACCAAGTCAAAGCCCGCTGCCAGGGCGCGGATCACCCCGAGGGGCTGCGCGGCCTCCTGGCCGGTCAGTTTGCCGGTTGAACGGTTGCCAGATTTGCTGCCGGGTTTCAATGGTTGCATACTCACGATGGATCATTCTACCACACCCACGCGCTTCCGTGAAGTGATGTCCAAATCGCGGGCGTGCCAGCTCGCTGGGGAGCTGATCGAGTTTGACCGTCTTTGTAGCCTGCGGTAGAATGACGCATGACGTTTGACGCATGACGTTTGACGCACGGCGTTTGGCGCATGACGATTATCACACTAACGACAGACTTTGGCCTGTCTGATGGTTACGTGGGGACGATGAAAGGCGTGATTCTTTCGATCGCCCCTGACGCCCGGCTCGTAGATATTTCGCACGGGATCGCGCCTCAAAATATCCGCCAGGCCGCCTGTGTGCTTCATGCGGCAGCGCCGTATTTTCCTGCCGGGACGATTCACCTGGCTGTGGTGGACCCGGGCGTGGGCAGCGCGCGGCGCGCGCTGGCGATTCGCACCTCGCGCCGCATGCTCGTCGGGCCGGACAATGGATTGTTCACCTTGTTTCTGGCCGATGATCCCTCGGCCGAGTGCCATGCCATCACGAATCCGGCGCTGATGCTGCCGCGCGTCAGCTCGACCTTCCATGGACGCGATGTCTTTGCGCCCGCGGCGGCGCACCTGGCGCGCGGCGTGGACATCGCACAGCTCGGGCCACGTGTTACCGATCCAGTGCGGTTCACGATTCCCACGCCAGTTCAACAGCCCGATGGAAGCTGGCTCGGCCAGGTGATGTATACCGACCACTTTGGCAACCTGATCACGTCCGTGACTGCGGACCTGTTGCAGCGAATCGGCGATGTCGAGATTTGGATCGGATCACGGCGCATTGCCAGCCTTTGTCGCACCTATGCTCAGGCCGCGCCGGACGAGCTGATCGCGCTGGTGGGCAGCGCAGGCCACCTGGAAATTTCCATTGTTAATGGCAACGCCGCGCAAACACTCGGCCTTGGCCCAGACGCGCCCGTCGTGCTCCGACCACTCGATCAACCCTCTGCTATCAGCTATCGGCCATGAGCTATCTGCCATCCGCCATCCGCTATCAGCCATCTGCTAACAGGAGCTTGAATGGAACAATTTATCATCGAAGGCGGTCACCCACTTTCCGGCACGGTCACGCCAGGCGGCAACAAGAACGCTGCGCTGCCGCTGCTGGCTGCGTCGCTGCTCACCGACGAGCCGATCGCGTTGCGCAATGTTCCGCGCATCCGCGACGTGCAGATCATGTGCCAGTTGCTCGCCGACCTGGGCGTGGATATTGCCGAAGTGGGCGATCACACCCTGCGTGTGCGAGCCAACAAGGTGCGCCGGACCGATCTCAACCCCGATCTCTGCCGTGACATTCGCGCCTCCATCTTGCTGGCCGGACCGGCGCTGGCGCGACTGGGGCACGTCGAGTTGCCTCCGCCCGGAGGCGATGTCATCGGCCGGCGGCGTCTGGACACTCACTTTCTGGCGTTCAAAAAGCTCGGCGCGGAAATGGAGGCCAACGACCGCTTCCGCCTGCGCGTCCATCAATTGACCGGCGCAGACATTCTGCTCGATGAGGCCAGCGTCACCGCCACTGAAAATGCCGTGATGGCGGCTGTCCTGGCGCGTGGGACGACGATCCTCCGCAATGCCGCTTCCGAGCCGCACGTCCAAGATCTGTGTCGCTGCCTGGTTCAGATGGGCGCGCACATCCAAGGCATCGGCTCAAACATGCTGACGATTGAGGGTGTGGACCACCTGCACGGCGCCGAGTTCACCCTGGGCGCAGATTACATCGAGGTCGGCAGTTTTATCGCGTTGGCCGCCGTGACCGGCAGCGAGGTGCTGATTCGAGATGCCAGCCCGGAGCACCTGGGCATGACCCAGCTCGTGTTCGAGCGGCTGGGCGTGTGCTGGGAGACACGCGGGCGTGACATCTTGGTTCCACGCGGCCAATCGCTCACCATCGTGCCCGACCTGGGCGATGCCATTCCCACGATTGCCGATGCGCCCTGGCCCGGCTTCCCGGCCGATCTGATGAGCATTGCGATTGTCGCCGCCACCCAGGCCGCCGGCACGGTGCTCTTTCACGAAAAGATGTTTGAAAGCCGATTGTATTTTGTGGACAAACTGATCGGGCTGGGCGCGCGCATCGTGCTGTGCGATCCGCATCGCTGCCTGGTGCAAGGCCCAGCCTGGCTGCGCGGCGAGCGACTGGAAAGCCCGGACATCCGCGCGGGCATGGCGCTGCTCATCGCGGCGCTGACCGCACGGGGTCAAAGTATCATTCGTAACATCGGTCAGATTGACCGGGGTTATGAGCGTGTGGATGAGAAAATCCGCGCGCTCGGCGGCCAGATCGAGCGGGTGAAAGCCTGAGTGTCTCAACCTCCTGCAGGAGGTCCCTGACACACCAGGGGGATTTGACCGGAATCCCGCCCTCAGGTATAATGACGCGGCCTTTCGGAACAAGATTCTTGCGCCGAGTCCTGGACTCGGCGTTTGACTGTTGAAACCCGATATTGAGGAACAAGGATGCCCAAGCGAACGTATCAGCCCAAGAAACGACATCGAGCGCGCACGCATGGCTTTCGCGCGCGCATGGCGACCCAGGGAGGTCGCAAGGTGCTCAAAGCGCGGCGATTCAAGGGCCGCCACTCGCTCACGCTACAGCCCAAGCGCGCCAAGCGCATCAATTGGAAGGAGAGCTAATGTCACTTGCGAAGGTTCCGAACCTTCGCAAAGATGTATTGCGCCTGCGCGCGCAGAGTGATTTCGAGCGTGTTCGGCGCGAAGGACGATCTTGGTCACACCGGCTGTTGGTGCTGGTCACTTGCCCCAATCTATCTCAAGCGACGCGCGTGGCGGTGATCGCCGGAGGCAAGCTCGGAAGTGCGGTCGTTCGCAATCGCGCCAAACGCCTGATGCGTCAAGCTCTCCACCGACACACTCCACGTCTTGCGCCCGGATGGGACCTGGTCTTGATCGCTCGCGCCGCTATCGTCCCCGTCAGGATGCAGGACGTGGCCGACGCACTCGAACAGCTTTTGCGTCAGGCGGGTGTGATGATGTGATGCTCATGAAAACGTTAGCCATGGCCTTGATTCGCCTGTATCAGAACTCGCTGTCGCGGATGCTGCCCCCCACGTGCCGGTTTTATCCTTCGTGTTCCCAGTACACTTATGAAGCCCTGTCCCGCTACGGCTTTTTGCGCGGCGGATGGCTGGGCGTCAAGCGCATCGTCCGTTGCCACCCGCTCAACCCGGGTGGTTTCGACCCGGTCCCCTGAGGAGGTCCGTTGACGCATCGCATGCTTCCGCGATTGACCCTGATGATATTCGCCGTGCTCGCAGTCTTGACGCTCACGGCTTGTTCTCAATTGCCGCCGGCCTGGCCCGGGCTGACGCCCGGCGACAAGGTCGTGTACCTGACCGGGACATCCAAAGTTTATGCCATCCATGCCGCCGACGGCACCAAAAAATGGGAGTACGAGCACAAGTTGCCTCCCTCTGGACTGGGGGGGCTGTTCGGCGGGTCCACGTCGGACATGATGCATGCTGCGCCTGCGGTGGGCGACGGCCTGGTGTATTTCGGAAGCGACAGCGGCTATTTGTTGGCGCTGGACGCGACGACTGGCGCTCTCAAGTGCAGTTACCAGCCCGAAGCCCCCGCCACCCTTTTCGGGATTCGAGAAAAACCTTTACCGGTTTATGCGGGCATTACCCTGGCCGGTGAGCGCGTGATCTTTGCCGGCACGGCGGACAAGGTCTACGCGGTGGACGCAACGACCTGCAAACCGGATTGGGAATTTCAAGTGGGCAGCCGCGTGTGGGGGACGCCGCTGGTCGTCAGCAACACCCTCTACATCAGCACGCTGGGGCACACGCTCATCGCGCTGGACGCCGAGACAGGCAAACCTCGTTGGACCTTTGACCAGGCCCAAGGCGCACTGGCTGGCTCACCGACGTTTGACAATGGCATGATTTACGTGGGGTCTTTCGACAATCACTTGTACGCGCTGGACGCAGCCAGCGGCAACGTGCGCTGGACGTTCGACGCCAAGAACTGGGTGTGGGATGGCCCGGCGGTGGTGAGCAATACACTCTACTTTGGCGACATGAGTGGCAACCTGTACGCCATGGACGCGGCGACACAACAGCTCGTCTGGGGACAGCCATTCCAGGCCGGTGGCGCGATACGTGCCACGCCACTTTATGCCGACGGTGTTCTCTATGTCGGCACCGACAGCGGTGTGCTGTATGCGCTGGATATAGCCACAAGCCGCGAACGATGGCCGCAACCGTTCAAGGTTCCTAACGCGCGCTTTTTGACGACCCCGGTGCTGCGCGAAGGCTTGCTGCTGGTCGCGCCGCAGGGCACGCCGACGCTGTTGTATGGGCTGAATCCGGCGAACGGCCAGACGCAATGGCAGTTCAAGCCATAGGCAAGTGAGGCAAGTGAAATGTGGGACGCGCTCGTGATCACCCCGTTTACCAATATCCTGTTGCTCATCTATGGCTTGCTCGGCCATGACTTTACCATTGCCATCACGGTCTTTACGGTTCTCGTCCGGCTGATCACCTATCCTTTGACCATCCAGCAGCAAAAGTCGGCCAAGGCGATGCAGGAGCTGCAGCCCAAGATCAAGGAGCTGCAAAAAAAGTACGCCAAAGACCAACAACGGTTGCAGCAAGAACAATGGAAGCTGATGCAAGAGGCCGGCGTCAATCCATTTGGGGGCTGCCTGCCGCTGTTGCTGCAATTTCCCATCTTTATCGGCCTGTATCAAGTCATCCTGTATGTGCTGGCCCTCAGCCCGATGCAGATGGTCGAGCTGGCCAGGCATCTGCAAGGGCCGCTCTCGCAATGGGTGTCGAGCGTGCTGAACACGTCGCTGTCGTCACTCATCCCGCTCAACCACCGATTCTTGTGGCTCGATCTGGGCCAACCCGATCCGTTCTTTATTCTGCCCATCGTCGTCGGCGTCACGACGTACTTGCAGCAAAAGGTGATGACGCCGCCCAGCGCCGATCCGCAAGCCCAGTCTATGAATCGGATGATGACGTTGTACATGCCAGTCTTTTTAGGCTGGATTGTGACGACGGTGCCTTCGGGATTGGGATTGTACTGGCTCATCAGTAACGTGATCGGCATCGCGCAATATTGGCTAGTGGGCAAGCCACAGCCGACCACGACAGCGGCCCAGACTTTGCCGTCGGCCAAGCCCGCGGCCCAATCCTCGGCCTCGCCGGTAGTCGCACCGTCTGTCGAACCTGCCGAGGAGACCCAAGAGAAACCGGTGCTCTCTCCACCCCCGGCGTCGGTGCCGCACCTGCCCACGAAAAAGAGGAAAAGAAAACGCTAGCCCGTTCAGCGTGCATGGGCCTCTGCTCTTGGAGGCTGAAGGAGATTGGCCGTGTTCGAACCCGAGATGATTGAAGCGATTGGCGTAAATGTCGAAGAGGCAATCTCGCGCGGACTGGACGCGCTGAACGTCACCCGAGACCAGGTGGTCATCGAGGTGCTTGACGAAGGCACACAGCGGCCGGCGCCCGGCCAGCGCCCGCGCGAGGCGCGCGTCCGCCTGACCTTGAAACCCGTCGAGGCGCCGCCTGCGCCCGAGCCGGTTGACGAGTCGCTGCCAGCCACGCCCAAGGTCATCGTCAGCTCGGACGAAGAGGTGATGCATCTGGCCCGGCAGACCCTCCAGGATATGCTCGACCGACTCAAGGTCACAGGTCAGGTGGTGGCGCGCATGGCGCAAGCCGAAGACGAGCAGGACCGGGAGGGAGGCCCAACGTTCATCCTGGACATCCGCGGTGACGATCTGGGCGTGCTCATCGGTCGGCGCGGTGAAACACTCGGCGCGTTGCAATATCTCACGCGGCTCATCGTGTCCAGCCAGATCGCGCGCAACGTGAATCTGGTCGTGGATGTGGAAGGCTACAAGGCTCGCCGCGAGAAGCAGTTGCGTCAACTCGCGCTGCGCATGGCCGAGCGAGTGGCCACCACGCGCAAGCCGGTCGCGTTGGAGCCTATGCCTGCCAACGAACGCCGCATCATTCACCTGACGCTGCGCGATCATCCCATCGTCACCACGGAAAGCGTCGGTCGAGACGAAGAGCGCAAGGTGACGATCATCCTGAAATCGCGCCGCCAGCCGCAATGAGAATGTAGAGATTCGAGAGTGACTGAAAAAGCCACTGGAAAGAGGTCAGTGGCTTTTTGTTTGAAATGTGCTACAATGCCATCCAACATTGATTATCTGTTGATCGGCCACGTGTGCCAGGATGTAGTGCCTGCGGAGGTCGAATCCCCCTTTACTCCGGGGTACACCTTTGGCGGAACGGCCACGTACTGCGCGCGTACGGCCAAAGCGCTGGGATTGCGCGTGGCCGTTGTGACCAGTGCCTCGGCTGATTTTGCGCTGCAAGCCGCCCTGCCCGGCATCGAAATCGCACGTCTGCCTTCGGCAGAGACGACGACGTTTGAGAACCGTTATGTGGATGGCCACCGCATCCAAACGATCCATGCAGTCGCAACAAGCTTGAACGTTAACTCGATCCCAACTGAATGGCGGCAGGCATCTATTGTTCATCTGGCACCGCTGGCGCGCGAAGTGGACATGCATCTCATTAGCGCGTTTCCCGGCGCGTTCATCGGCGTCACACCACAAGGCTGGCTGCGCCAGTGGGATGAAAGTGGCCGGGTCCGCCCACGACCCTGGGTGGAAGCACACGCCGTCTTGCCGCGCCTGGATGCCATCGTGTTGAGCGAAGAAGATGTGAACAACGATTGGGCGCTGCTGCGCGATTGGGCCAACTATGCGCCGCTCATGGTGGTGACGCAGGGCGTGCGCGGCGCGACCCTGTTCATCGGCGGCGAGCCGCACCACGTGCCCACTCAGGAAATGCGTGAAGTGGACCCGACTGGCGCCGGTGACATTTTCGCAGCGGTCTTTTTTGCTCACTTGCAAAGGACAGGCGACCCCCATGAGGCCGCCCGCATGGCGACCTGCCTGGCCGCTCGTTCGGTCATGCGGCGCGGACTGGAAGGTGTGCCCACGCCTGCCGAAGTGGCGATCTGCCAATCTCCAATACCCAACACCTGATCTCTTACCGGCTATGTCTCGCATCTACGCTCTAGCCAATCAAAAAGGCGGGGTCGGCAAGACCACTACGGCGGTCAACCTGGCGGCTTACCTGGCGGCGATGGGCCAGCGCGTGCTATTGGTGGATGTGGACCCACAGGCCAATGCGACCGCCAGCCTGGGTGTGGACAAGAACCGGGTGAACAGCTCGATCTATGACACGATCATCGGCGATGTGCCGCTGCTGGAAATCATCCAATCTACGCCGCATGCGAATCTGGAACTGGTGGTCTCGTCGCCGCCATTAGCCGGAGCGGAAATCGAGTTGGTGGGAATGCGCGGGCGCGAGATGAAGCTGCGCTCGGCGTTGCGCCCGGTGCGCGACCGCTACGCCTATGTCTTGATAGATTGCCCACCCAGCCTGGGGTTGTTGACCGTCAACGCGCTGGCGGCGGCGCACGGCGTCATCATCCCGGTGCAGTGCGAGTATCTTGCGCTCGAAGGGCTGACGCAGCTCATGGCGACGATCCAGCTCGTGCGCCGCTCGCTCAACCCGACGCTCCAGGTGCGCGGGCTGCTGATGACCATGTACGATGGCCGCGCGAATCTCGCCCGGCAGGTGCGCGAAGAAGTCGAAAAGCATTTTGCGAGTCGGGTTTTCAAGTCCATCGTGCCACGCACGGTGCGCCTGGCAGAAGCGCCCAGCTACGGCAAGCCCATCCTGGCGTATGCCCCCAATTCGTCAGGCGCAGCAGCCTATCAAGCTTTGGCGCAAGAGTTGCTTTCGGCGGATCAATCACCGAACACCCAATCCCCAATACCAACTTCCTCATCTCAAGATGCTGTACAATCGGTGGCTTGAGAATCGGTATTCAATGTTGGGTATCGGAGGCAGAGATGCCACGCAAGACAGGACTCGGCAAAGGACTCTCGGCCCTCATCCCTGAAACACCCCTCGAAGGAGCGGATGAGCGTGAAGAGCGCGCACCTGCGGTGCAGGTTGGCGTGGCCCAAGTGCCGGTGAGCGCCATCACGCCCAATCCGCATCAGCCGCGCACGGCACTGGACGAAAGCGCCTTGCGCGAGCTGGCCGACTCGATCCGCGAGCACGGGCTGATTCAACCGCTCATCGTCACCCAAAGCGCAGAGGGTTATCAGATCATTGCCGGGGAACGGCGCTGGCGCGCGGCGCAACTGGCCGGGCTGGAGACCGTGCCGGTGCTCGTCAAAGAAGCTGCGCCGCAACAAATGCTCGAACTGGCGCTGGTGGAGAACCTTCAACGCGCTGATCTCAACCCGCTGGAAGAAGCCGCAGCCTTTAAGCAATTGATGGACGAATTTGGCCTGACGCAAGAGCAGGTCTCGCGGCGCGTGGGCAAGAGCCGCGCGGCAGTGGGAAACGCCGTGCGGCTGCTCAAATTGCCGCAGCCGGTCAAGGCGCGATTGGCCGATGGCACGATCAGCGAAGGGCACGCCCGCGCGTTGATGGCTCTGGAGAGCGAAGCGGCGATCTTGAAGGCCCTGACCACTGTCACGCGCCAGGCCCTCTCGGTCCGGCAGACCGAGGAAATGGTGCGGCGCATTTTGGCCGGGCCTAAAGCCAAAGCGAAAAAGACCGCAATGTCGGCCGAGACCCGCTCGCTCGAAGATCGCTTCCGCCGTGCGCTGGGCACCAAAGTCAATCTGTTCCGCAGCCGCAAAGGTGGCAAGCTGGTCATTCACTTTTATTCGGATGAGGAATTTGACGCGATCTACAAGCGCATCGTCGGAAGAGATTGAAGCGTGAAACGTCAAACGTGAAACGTCAAACGTCAGTCGGTCACGTTTGACGTTTGACGCATGACGTTTGACGAAAGGAGACCATGTTCGATAGCGACATCGTCCGAGAAAAAGTCATGCAGGCCGTCCAGATTCTGAGCGAAAAAAACGTGGATGCCTGGCTCACCTTTGTGCGCGAAACGCCGCAGATCAAAGACCCTTGTATGGACTTGATCGCGGGCGTCGAGGTGACCTGGCACTCGGCCTTTATCATCACGTCCAAGGGCGACCGGATCGCCATCGTCGGCCGCTTTGACCGCGAGAACATCGAGTTGACCGGCGCGTATCAGCAGGTCATGGGCTATGATGAAAGCATCCGCCCGGCGCTCGTCGAGACCCTCGATCGGCTTCAGCCCCGCTGCCTTGCTATCAACTATTCCGAAAACGATCCGGCGGCCGATGGCCTGACGCACGGGATGTGGGCCACCTTGTTTCGCTTGCTCGAAGGCACCCCGTACAGCGCGTGCCTGATCAGCGCAGAAAACATCATCGGCGCGCTGCGGGGGCGCAAGTCGCCGGCTGAGGTCGCGCGCATCAAGGCCGCCATTGCCGTCACCGATCGCATCTTGGACGATCTGACGGCGTCCCTGAGGCCGGGCCAGACGGAGTTGGAACTGCGCGATTTGGTCCGGGAGCGGATGATGGCTTATCGAGTCGAACCGGCCTGGGAGCAAGATTATTGTCCCATCCTGACGGCCGGCCCGAACAGTCCGGTCGGCCATGCTGCGCCAGGGCCTTACAAGACCGCGTGCGGTCAACTGCTTCAAATAGATTTGGGCGTCAAGCAGAATGGCTTTTGCTCGGACATCCAGCGCATGTGGTATTTCCTCGATCGGGACGAAACGCAAGCGCCGCCCGATGTGCAGCGAGCGTTCGACGCTGTGCGCGCGGCGATCCTGACGGCGGCCAAGGCCTTGCGGCCCGGCGTGTTGGGCTGGGAAGTGGATCAGGTGGCGCGCAGCACGCTCGTCAAGGCAGGCTACCCGGAGTATCAACACGCCACCGGTCACCAGCTCGGACGCAGCGCGCACGATGGTTCGACCATCCTCGGCCCGCGCTGGGAACGCTATGGGCAGACGCCTTATGGCGCGGTGGAAGCCGGCAACGTATTCACCCTTGAGCTGGGCGTTCAAATACCTGAGCGCGGTTATTTGGGCCTCGAAGAAGATGTGTTGGTCACCTCACGCGGCATCGAATGGTTGACCAGGCCGCAGACCGAGCTGATGTTGGTCAAGAGTCAGGGGACGTGAGGCGTGAAACGTGCGGGGCTGACGTTTCACGTTTGACGTTTCACGTTTGACGTTTCACGGAGGGAGCATATGCCATCCGATCTGGTTCTATTCAACGGACGCGTGCACACGCTCGATGCCGGGATTCCACGCGCGACGGCCATCGCTGTTCACGGTGAACACATCCTCTACGTTGGAGACGACACTACCGCGCGCGGGATGCTTGGGCCGGGCGGCGAGGCGATTGACTTGCAAGGTCGCTGCGTGATCCCAGGCCTGACCGACGCGCACCTGCACTTTCAGCAGTACGCCGTCGGCCTGCAATCGGTTGATGTCGAGACCTCTACGCTCGAAGAGGCGCTGGCCCGCGTCGCCGAACGTGCCCGCGTCTCGTCCCCTGAGGCGTGGATCAACGGCTGGGGATGGAATCAAAACGTCTGGCGTCTGTCCACGCCCGATGGTTTTCCCACCGCCGCCGATCTGGATCGTGTGGCACCAGAGCATCCGGTGGCTTTGAGCGCCAAGAGCGGCCATGCGATGTGGGTCAACACGCGCACGATGGAACTGGCCGGCATCACCGCGTCCACGCCCGACCCGGCCGGCGGTCGGATTGCGCGAGATGCCCGCGGCCAGCCAACGGGCATCTTGCTCGAAGACGTGATGGCTCTGGTCACCCGTGTCCGCCCGGCGCCAACGGCGGACCAGGTCGCCGAGATGATGCGCGCGGCTTTCCCTCAGGCGCACCGCGCCGGGCTGACCGGCATCCACTGCTTTGACGGGCCAGAGGCGTTTGCCGCGTATCAAATGCTCCGGCAGCATGGCGAGCTGCGGCTGCGCGTCGTCAAGAGCATCCGGCATGACAGGCTGAACCATGCGATCGAATTGGGCCTGCGTTCTGGCCTGGGCGACGATTGGCTGAGGGTCGGCCCGGTCAAGATGTTTGCCGACGGCGCGCTCGGCCCACAGACGGCCTCGATGCTCGAACCGTTCGAGGGTTCCACCAGCGTAGGCATCATCACCTTGAGCGCAGAGGAGATGACGCACGGCGTTCAGCGAGCCAACGCCGCCGGGCTGGCGTGCGCGATTCACGCTATTGGCGACCGCGCATGCCGAACCGTGTTGGACGTGTATGAGCAGGTCGGCCTCCGCGATCGGCGCAACCGCATCGAGCATGTCCAACTGCTGCATCCGCAAGATTATGACCGGCTTGGCAAGCTGGGTATCGTCGCTTCGATGCAGCCGATTCACGCGACCTCGGACATGCGGATGGCGGACCGGTACTGGGGCCAGCGCAGCGCGGGTGCGTACGCCTGGCGCACGCAGCTCAAGGCCGGCGCGGTGCTCGCGTTCGGGTCAGATTGCCCGGTGGAAAAGATTGACCCGCTGCTGGGGATTCACGCCGCCGTCACACGCCGCCGCGCCGATGGCAGCCCCGGCCCGGACGGCTGGTATCCCGAACAACGCCTGACGGTTGAAGAAGCCGTGCGCGGGTTCACGTGGGGCGCGGCCTATGCAGCCGGGATGGAAGGCCGGCTTGGCTCGATCACGCCGGGCAAGCTGGCGGATTTCACTGTGCTGGACCAGGACATTTTCCGGATCGAGCCGATGGAGATTTTGGACGTCCGCGTGGACGCGACGATCATCGGCGGGCAATTCATGTGGCGAGCGGACAGCTTGAGTTGAGATCAGCCCCCGGTCAAAAGCCGGGGGCTGACCTTTGGGGTCGCCGCCGATCAGCGCATGACGATTCGTCTCCTCCACTTGAGCCGCGCGTCCAAGTGATGTAAAATGTCCTCACGATGCCCACCCCAATCCAACACCTGGTGATCGCCGAAGAGATTTTGTCCGGCTCGGCGCTGCCTGCCGCCGCGCGAGGGCTGCTCGCGTCCCAACGCGGTGCGTTCCTGTTCGGCACTGTCGCGCCGGATGTCCAATCGGTGAGCGGTCAGCCGCGCGAGGCCACACATTTTTTCGTCATGCCGCCCCCTCCAGGAGAGCTGGCCCCGGCCCATCAGGTGATGTTGACCCGGCACCCCCTTCTGGCGTGTGCCGACCGGCTGACGCCGGCGCAGGCTGCCTTTATCGCCGGATACCTCACCCATTTGAGGCTCGATGAATTGTGGATCGCGTACGTGTTCGGCCCGTGCTTTGGGCTGGAGGCCGGGTGGGGCACGTTCCGCGAGCGGCTGATGATCCACAACGTCTTGCGGACGTGGCTGGACCGGCGCGATGGCGTCTGGCTCAAATGTGACGTGTGGAGTACTCTGATGCAAGTTGAGCCGCGCGAGTGGCTGCCGTTTGTCTCCGACACGCACTTGCGCACCTGGCGCGACGAGATCGCTGCGGAACTGATACCGGGCGCGCCGATTCACACGCTCGAAGTGTTCGCGGCGCGACTCGCCGTCCCGCCCGCCGATTTTCGCCGCATGCTGGACTCGCCAGAGGAGATGCAGCAGCGAGTGTTTGCTCATCTGCGGCCTGGCTGCGTGGAGCAGTTTTACTCGGATGCACGAAGCGAAAGCGTGCGCCTGATTAAAGACTACCTGGGAGGTGGCTGATGCGCGCAGTCAATCGTTCTACCAAAAATGGGCGCGAGGCGGAAAAACTCTTGGCCCGCCATTTGGACGATCGCTTTACGCTCGTGCACCACGTGCGATTGCGTGGCTTGAAGAGCCTGGTGGACGCGGTGCTCGTCGGCCCACAGGGCGTGACGGTGCTGGCGGTGGCAGGCGATACCGATCGGGTGCGCTGCCTGGGCGACCACTGGTACGTATGGAACTCCAAGACAGACAACTTTGATCCCGCTCCGCACAATCCGGTCAAAAAGGTGCAGACCGACCGGGCCGCGATGGAGGCGCACGTTGCCGCCTGGCAGATGGGCAGCACCATGCCCGTGGATTGTGCGGTAATGATCCCCAGACCCAACGCTCAAGTCGAATATATGCAAGCCGCCGTGCCGATCCTGGACCCGGCTGGCATCGTCGAATTTACCCAGCAGTTGGCCCAACAGCGCGAGTTGGTCGAATGGACTCTGGCCGACAGCCTGCTCAAGAGTTTGGGCGTGACGCCGCAGGGCAAACCCTGGGCACAGTTGATGCAGTCTGCCGGGCGCACACGGGTCAGATCCGCGCGCGGCCTGTGGGGATTGACCCGCCCGCAGCTCATTTTGCTGGGCGTGATCGCAGCGGCCGATATGCTGCTGTTGCTCGCCGGTTTCCTCATCCTTTTTCTTCGTTAGTCCTCTCTCGATATTTGACGTTTGACGTTTGATATTTGGAGCATTCATGAACATCCTCGTCACTGGCGGAGCCGGATACATCGGAAGCGTCACCTCGCAAATTCTGTTGGAGGCAGGCCATTCGGTCATCGTCTACGACAACCTCTCCCACGGCTATCGCGCGGCCGTGCCGATGGGTGTGATGTTCGTCCTGGGCGACCTGCACGATCGCGCCGCGCTCGATGCAGCGTTTGAGGAGCATGAACCGGAAGCCGTGATGCATTTTGCCGCGTTCATCGAAGCGGGTGAGTCCATGCGCGAGCCGGGGCGATTCTTTCACAACAACGTCGCCGGATCACTGAACCTGATCGAAGCGACTGTAGCGCATGGCGTCCGGCGATTCGTGTTCTCGTCCACCGCCGCCGTGTTTGCGGCCAGCGACGAGCCGCTCACTGAAACCTCGCGCATCGAGCCAGCCAACTGCTACGGTGAAACCAAGTGGATGATCGAGCGGATGCTCAAGTGGTATCATCAGATTCACGGGCTGCGGTATGCCGCCCTGCGCTATTTCAACGCGGCCGGGGCCATGCCGGATCGCGGTGAGGCGCACCGCCCGGAAACCCATCTCATCCCGCTTGTCTTGCAGGTGGCGCTGGGCCAACACGAGCATGCCAGCATCTATGGCACAGACTATGCCACGCCTGATGGCACGTGCATCCGCGATTACATTCACATTGCAGACCTGGCGCAAGCGCACCTCCTTGCGCTCGATGCGCTGGAACGCCGCGAGACGATGACCTACAACCTCGGCAACGGCGCGGGCTATTCGGTGCGCCAGGTGATCGAGGTCGCGCGTCGGGTCACGGGACATCCGATCCCGGCTCGCCCAGTGCCCCGCCGTCCCGGCGATGCGCCGCGCCTCGTCGCCAGCTCTAAAGCCATCCAGCATGACCTGGGCTGGACGCCGCGCTATCCTGACCTGTATCAAATCATCGAAAGCGCGTGGATGTGGCAGCGGGATCACCCCAACGGCTATTGGTGAGGCAGAACGATGGGCATTCGAAGGCTGATACGCGAGAGCGCGTTCCACATGGCGCGGCACGATCTGGCGGAGTTTCTCCAGGATCACGAAGAGGACCTCATGCGCATCTTTCGCGAGGAAATGCAGCGGCTCGACGCCGAGTTGCCCGAAGAGAACCTGTTCATTGACATCAAATTGGTTCCGATGGGCGAAATGTTCCTCAAGGCCGCGCTGCGCGCGATAGGCCGCTTTCTCGCCGAAGAACAATAGACAAGATGCGCGTCGTCGTCAACGGCTGGTTTTGGAATCGGCCCGATATCGGCAGCGGGCAATACGTGCGGCATTGCATCGGCGCGCTGGCCCGGCTTGCGCCGGGCGTGCACCTCACCGTCGTCGTGCCTGAAAGCAAGTCGCATGGCGCAAGTCACACGACGCAAGAAGCCTTGCTGTCAAACTGCGACCTGTGGCCCGTACCCTGCGACCTGGGCAATTGGAGCAAGCTGCGTTTTGAGCAATTCACTTTCCCCCGCCTGTGCCGGGAGCTGCGCGCCGACGTGGCCCACGTCCCGTACTGGGGCAGCCCGCTGATCCCCAGCGTGCCGACGCTCGTCTCCATCCTCGACCTTGTCCCGCTGCTCTTGCCTGAATATCGTGGCGGGCCGCTCGTCCGCGCCTACACCGGGCTGGTCAAAGCCTCGGCGCAAAACGCGGCGCTCGTGCTGACGATCTCGGAGGCGTCCCGGCGTGACATCGTTCGATGTCTGGGCCTCCCCGAATCGCGCGTGCGGGTGACGTATCTCGCGGTGGATTCACGCTATCATCCCAAGCGCGATCCGGTGGATGAAGCCGCACTGCGCCAGCATCACCCAGACCTGCCGCGTGACTATGTGCTGTACCTGGGCGGGTTCGACGCGCGCAAGAACATCGAGACGCTCTTGCAGGTTTACACGTGGGTGCAAGATGCCATCGGCCACGAGTATCCGCTCGTCATCGCAGGCCAGTTGCCCGAAGTGCACAACGATTTCTTTCGCGATCCGCGCGTGATCGTCCGAGCACTGGAGGTCGAGAACGTGGTGCACTATCTCGGCCCGGTCGCCGAAGAGGACAAGCCTGCCTTGTATCGCGGTGCGAGCGCGTTTCTCTATCCCACGCGCTACGAAGGCTTTGGCCTGCCGGCGCTGGAGGCGCTGGCATGTGGCGTGCCGGTCGTCGGCAGCAATGCCTCGTCGGTGCCCGAGATCGTGGGCAGCGCCGGAATGCTCGTGGATCCGGACGATGCGCGCTCGATGGCCGGCGCGCTCATTGCCGTCGTCACCGAATACGAGTTGCATGAGAAACTCTCGGATGCCGCTGTGGAGCAAGCCGCCAAGTTCTCGTGGGAGAAATGCGCAAGGGAGACGCTGCAGGCGTATCAGGATGTGCTGACCATTGCCAATGACAAGAGAATAGAGTAGAATTTGCTGAAGCGTGAACTATAGACAGGCTGGAGAGAAACCGATGAACCGGGCACGTATCTCGCGGCGAGCTATCCATGCCGTCGCCAAGCGTATCGCAGAGCAATTTGATCCCGATCGCATCATCCTCTTTGGCTCATATGCTTACGGACAACCGCGCCCGGAAAGTGACGTGGATTTGCTCATCGTGCTTGAAACCACCGAGCGTCCACGTGCCAAGCAATTAGAGATCGCCCGCGCATTATCTCCTCACCCCTTCGGCATGGACATTCTCGTGCGGACGCCAGAGCAGTTGCGGAAGCGGATCGCCATGGGCGACCATTTCTTGCGCGAAATTACCACCAAGGGTCAAGTCTTGTATGAACGACCTCGCCGCTGAGTGGATGGCCAAGGCCCAAGGGGATTTCAACGTCGCCCAACGCGAGCTGCGCGCTCGCCGCTCACCTAACTTTGACGCCTGTTGCTTTCATGCTCAACAATGCGCGGACAAGTGCCTCAAGGCTTTCCTGGTCTCACAAAAGATAGAACCGCCTCGAACGCACAACTGGATTGACCTGCTGGCTCTGTGCCTGCCGCGCGATCCAGCCTTCGAGTTGATTTCGAGGCGCTCTGGAGCTACTGAACGCCTATGCGGTGGACATTCGCTATCCAGGTGAATCGGCGACAAAGGAAGAAGCACGCGATGCAGTCAAAGCGATGAAGCAGGTACGCGAGTTCATCCAAGTTGCAACGCAAAGGCGCAAAGGTGCAAAGACGCAATTAAAAATCTCGCGGACAGTGCAAATGTTGGCGGGTAATATTATAAATCGCGGGAGTTGGCTGAGGAGTTGCTCGGGCGTGGATACCGAAAGCCTATTGAAATCATTGAACGCACATGTTGATATTTGAAACCTCTTGTGGTAAACTCTGACTACCCCCTGGTCCCATGCGGAGAACATGATGCGCGATCAAGCCCTGAGCTATGCCGTGACCCATCAACAAAGCCAACTCCAAGAGCTAAAAGCACTGCTGTCCATCCCCAGCATTGGCGCGCAGCCTCAGCACAAGAGCGATATGATCCGCGCGGCGCAGTGGCTGGCCGATCACTTGCGTTCCATCGGCATGCAACGCGCCGAGGTCATGCCTACTGCTGGTCAGCCCGTCGTCTATGCCGAATGGTTGGGCGCGGGCCAGGACAGACCCACTGTGCTCATCTACGGCCATTATGATGTGCAGCCTGCCGACCCGCTCGAGCTGTGGCAGTCCGACCCGTTCAAGCCTGAGGTGCGCGGCGACAATCTCTATGCGCGCGGCGCCTCGGACGACAAAGGGCAGTTCTTTACGCACGTCAAGGCGGTCGAAGCCTATCTCAAGACCTCCGGTAAACTGCCCGTCAACGTCAAGTTCATCATCGAGGGCGAAGAAGAAGTCGGCAGCCCCAGCCTCGAGCCGTTCATCGAACAAAACGGCCGGCTGCTGGCTTCCCATCTTGCGCTCATCTCGGATACCAGCATGCTCCGCCCCGATCTGCCTGCGCTCACCTATGCGCTGCGCGGGCTGTGTTACATGGAAGTCGAGGTCACCGGCCCCCAGCGCGACCTGCACTCGGGTTCGTTCGGCGGCGCAGTCTATAACCCGATCCAGGCGCTGGCCGAGATCATGGTCAGCCTGAAGGATTCGCATGGGCGCATCACGATCCCCGGTTTTTACGACCGCGTGTGCCCGCTCGACGACGAAGAACGCAAATCACTCGCCGAGGTGCCGTTCGACGAGGCCGGGTTCCGCAGCGAAGCCGGGGTCTCGGCAACGTGGGGCGAGGAAGGCTACACGGTGCTCGAGCAGATCACCGCGCGGCCCACATTGGACTGCAACGGCATCTGGGGTGGCTACACGGGCGAGGGTAGCAAGACCGTTTTGCCCAGCAAGGCCTCGGCCAAGATCAGCATGAGGCTCGTGCCCGATCAAGATCACCGCGAGATCGCCCGGCTGTTCCGCGCGCACGTGCTCCAGGTCGCGCCGCCTCAGGTCCAGGTCGAGGTGCGAGACTTGCACGGCGGCAAGCCTGCGATGGTGGACCGTCACAGTCCGGTGATGCGCGCGGCGGCCACGGCGCTGGAGCGCGCCTTTGGTCGCCCGCCCGTCTTTATCCGCGAAGGCGGCAGCATCCCAGTTGTCACCACATTCAAGAACGTTCTGGGCGCTCCCTCGGTCCTGATGGGGCTGGGGCTTTCGGACGACAACCTGCACAGTCCGAACGAAAAATTCTACCTGCCCAATTTTTATCGCGGCATCCAGGCTTCGATTCACTTTCTGGATGAGTTGGCACGAACCTGAGAGCGTATCTGAAAGGTGGAAGGATGAGGACGGAAGGTTTCATCCTTCATCCCTCATCCTTCACTCTTCATCCTTCTCCTTCGCGCAGCTCTGATGCTGGAACGTCAGCCAGATTCAGCATGGAAACCAAGATTCTGTTGGTGGACGACAACGCCAACGTGATCGCCTTTGTCAAACCGGCGTTGGAGCGCGCGGGCTACCAGGTCGCCACAGCCAGCGACGGCCTGGACGCGCTGTACCAGGCCGAGACCTTTCAGCCTGACCTCCTCATCCTCGATGTCGAGATTCCTCCGCCCGATGGGCTAGATGTGTGCCGCCAGTTGCGCGAGCGCGGCGATGAAACCCCTGTCATCTTTCTGACTGTCCGCGACAGCATCACCGATCTCGAGCGCGGCTTTGAGTTGGGAGCCAACGACTATATCACCAAGCCATTTGACATCCGTGAGCTGTTGGCGCGCATCAAGGCCCGCCTGCCTCCGCGCTCGATGGAATTTGACGATTACCTGCGCGTGGACATCGCCCGGCGCAAGGTGTGGATTCAGCGCGAAGGCGACTGGCAGGAGGTCAGCCTGACCCCCAAAGAGTTCGATCTCTTGCGCTACCTGGTCTATAACGCCGGGCGTGCGATTGGCCGGACAACGCTGCTGGAACAAATTTTTGACGTGCCGGACGATCTCGAAACCAAGACGCTCGAAAAACACATCTGGTCCTTGCGCCAAAAGATCGAGCCGGATCCCAAATGGCCCCGCTACATCTTGAACGTGCGCGGGGTCGGCTACAAGTTTGAGGATCAACACCGGTGAGCGACTGGATCGTGTACGTCGGGCTGCCAGACCTGATCGTGTTCCTGCTGGGCGCGATCGTCGTGATGGGGCTGGCGGGCTGGGGCTTGATCTGGCGTCAAGAGCGCAGACGTCTGCGCCAGCAGGCTGAGCTTCTGGACGCTTTGCCGCAAGGAGGCATGATCGTCCGGCGCGATGGGCGCATCGTCCAGGCGAACGCCGAAGCCCGGCAGTTGTGGGACGCCCAGCCTCTCCCCACCCGGCTGGAAGGTGACTGGCTTGCGCTCTGCGATCCGAAAACCGCTGGCGCGTTTGTCAGCCTGGATGCGCCTTCAGGCCTCAAGCTCGGCGTCCGAGCCGCGCCGCTATCTTCCGATCTGACGCTCTTGATCCTGCAAGACCTCACTGCGCGGCAGCACCAAGAGGCTCTTTACCGCAACTTTATCAGCAACGTCTCGCACGAACTCAAGACGCCGCTGACCGTGATCCAGGGCCACGTCGCCGCGATGGGCGAGAATCCCGCCGACGCAGAGCGGTGGCAGACCTCTCTGCGTATCGTGGCCGAAGAGACCGCGCGCCTGACGCATCTGGTCGAAAACCTGCTGCTCCTCTCCCGGCTGGAGATGCCGGATTTCAGTTTAGAGACCGGGCCGGTCAATTTGGAAACGGTGATCGAAGACGCGCTCTTGCAGCTTTCCGATCTGGCCGAAGCGCGGGACATTTCGTTGAGCTTGCAGCGCGAGAGTCCCATCCCCCGCATCACGGCGGATCGGGCGCGCCTCAAGCAAGTGTTCATCAATTTGCTCGACAATGCGATCAAGTACAACCGCGACGGTGGCCAGGTGCGCGTGCGCCTGAGCGCGGAAGGCGACCGGGTCATCGCCCAGGTGACCGACACCGGCGAAGGCATTCCCCCCGAAGACCTCCCCCACATTTTCGAGAAAATGTACCGCGTCGAGCGGCGGCGCGGCCGCCCGGTCGAAGGCAGCGGGCTGGGCCTGTCCATCGTCAAGCGCATCGTCGAGCAGCACGGCGGCAGCATCGCCGTCGAAAGCCAGGCCGGCCAGACTACCTTCACCGTGACTTTGCCCAACACAGTAACCTCACGGTAACTTGCCAGTGAACTGCCGGTAACCCGCGTGTGGTATGCTCCTGTCATGGTGATCGTTCAAATCCTGTGCGGGGGAGGTGTATGATGAAATACAACATATCTCTTTGGGGACTGTGCCTGTTGCTGATCGGCTACATGGCCTCTTGTGCGACGGTTGCTCCCACGCCCGATAGTGCCGTCATCGGCACTGTGGCCGCCTTGTCCACGGCCAACGCCCAACTGAGCACGCAAGTGGCTTCGGCGCAGCAGAGCACGGTTGTCTATACGGTCACGCCGCTGGTCGCAGCCGCCGCGTCTCCCACGCCCTCAACCACAGCCACCCCACCTCCCATGCCTTCGGCCACGCCTACCCCCACCGCGCTCCCGGCGCGCACCGCGCGTCCAACGCCAGAGCCTCCGCCATCCATCCTCAGTTTCTTGGCCGACCCTCCCAGAGTCAACCGGGGCGACTCGTTTACTTTGCGCTGGACTTCGACCGGCGGCGTCTCGGCCCGGTTGCAGTTGATCGCCAGAGGGCTGATGGTGGGGGACACACCGCAAAGTGTGCCGCCCAGCGGCAGCAAGATCGTCACCACACAGAGCACCGATGCAGATTGGCACGAGTACGAACTGGTCGTCTATAATCGCGCGGGCGTTCCGGTCACCAGCACACTGACGGTCCGCTTTTACTGTTCGCACAACTACTTTTTCCCCTTTGATTCCAAATTCTGTCCCAGCGGCCCGGCTCAAACGTCCCCGGCTGCCGAGCAGCTCTTTGAGCGTGGGCGTATGGTATGGCTCGGAAGCTCCCGGATGATCTATGTTCTGCTGGATCAAGACCGATACGCCACGCTCCAGATGGATACCTGGACACCTGGTGAACCGGAAAGCGATCCCAGCTTTTCCCCGCCGCCAGGCCGGTATCAGCCGATCCGAGGCTTTGGCAAAGTATGGCGAAACAACGCCTGGATACGGGATCGAATCGGCTGGGCGCTTGGCCCGGAGCGAGGCTTTGAAACCACATACCAAGAAGCTCCCGGCTATGAGGGCGGGAGAGCACGCTGCATTTACCTGCGCCTCCTGGACACGCGCGTCGTCAGCGTGTGCGGCTGGTGGGGATACACCTGGAGGTTTGCAACGCAATAGCTTTTCAAAAGGGTATGCCCCAATCGGGTTGATGCGTGGGGGCGACCCTTACGGTCGCCCACATTTGAGCAGACGCACCCCCTAAAGAGGGAGATAGGCCTGCCCCTACAGGGTGGTGACCCACTGATTTTGGTCACAACAAAGCAGGCGTCCACTTTTCGCAGGGGTGCAACCTGCGTCAAGTCCCATTTCACGCGTCCCCTTTTCCCAGCCTCCCGCAGGTTCAGCGCCCTGCGGGAGGCTGAACAGTTGGAAAGATGGTAAAATATCTGTGGGCCTGCGCCCGGCGTTCTGCAATTTTCGATGCGTATTTTCGGCAATGGCGCAAAACTCACTCTTGTCATTGCAAGGAGCCGCGAAGCGGCGACGAAGCAATCTCTCTGCCGCAAGAAGATTGCTTCGCGTCCCTGCGGGGCGCTGCTCAGAAACTTGCGCCTGTGTCGGCGTGTGCCCGCCCGCCGACACCTGCACTTGCGCTGCGCGCCAGCGCAGGTGCAAGTGTGAACTCGGCGGGCTACGAAGCGGCGCTGGCTGAAGCCAGCTGAGCCAGTTTCATCGGGCGCGGCTCCCTCCTCTGCGTGCGGGGGAGGGCTGGGGTGGGGGTAGCACGGGGATTCATCCCCGTGCGGGCATGCCAAGCACGAGTTTCTGCCATTACACATGCCCGCCAACCCCCAAAGGGGGCAAGCGGGCATGGGGTTCTCGCAATGACAACTGGGGCTGTTCGTCGCAGGCAAAACGCGCTATTGGATGCGTCTGAGAATCCGCAGCACGAGAAACGTGAGCCACGACGAAGGAGTCTTTTTGTCGGCAAAGGACCAGCCTGCCCACGCTTTGTACATCGAAGTCGCGGTATAACGGCCTTGCTTATCTGCCTGCGCTGTGATGGCCTTGACCATCTGCTGAAAGCGCCGGTCGCTGTGGACAAACGGAAAGCGACTGAGCACCTCGACCACGTGCAGGATGTCGTACCAGACAAAGGGATACTTGAACTTGCGAAAATCCGCGCCGATGCCAAATAGATAAAACTTGCGCTCCTTCTGATGCTGCCAGTGTCCCAACAGCATTTCGACGCCCGCGTGAGCCGCGGGGCTATCGAGCAACTCGGGCACTTGTCCCAGCGCCTTGAGCGCGTACACGTTGGCGATGGGGCAGGGATCGGTTCGCTTGCCCGGCCCTCTGAACTTGCCTAGCTCGGGTGCGGCGACGCAACGCCAGCCGTTCTCGTCCACCCGGCTCACCAGGTGATCCACGGCTCGCTTCACGCGCGGGTCGTCCGCCAACCCCATCGCCAACAGCGAGTAGAGCAGCGTCGGCGCATCGCACAGAACCCACGTCCACGCATCCTTGCCTGTCCCACCGAAAGCCTGAGGAATGTTCACCAGGCTTTGAAACGCGCCCTCAGACGATTGGTGCGCCATCACAGCCTTGATGACGGCAGACATACCACGGTCATTGGCTCTCACGCCGAAATCAGCCAGCGTGCTGAGCTTGTAGAGAGCGTGGCTCGCGTCATTATGCCGTGTGATGGGACGCTGGCCCCAGGTGGCGGCCTCGGCGATGAGCATTTTGACCTGCGGATGTGCCAGCATCGCCTTGCGAGCGGCCTGCACGTCTGCGTCATCCTCGGGTCGGTCGAGCAAATCCACGAGCGTGCGATAGCGCGTCCACGGCTCGCCGGATTCAAGCAGCCAGGCGATCGGATCAGCCGTCATAGAGTTTCTCCCTCGGCTCAAGCAACCACTGGATCGAGTCGTTGTGCATTTCCCTCGCCCCTGCGATTCGTTAATCTGCTTTTTCGATGGGATGCCGGAGGACGGTTTTCAGCTTTTCCGGCTTGGCGCGGCGCGGATCGCCCAGGTAGATTTCGTGATGCTTGCCGCGCAGCCGATAGCCATTCTCTTGCGCGAACGCGTGCATTTTAGCGATCGTCGCCGGTTCTTCGGCATAAGGCCCGACGTGCATGATTTGCACACACAGACCCTCACGAAATCGCTCAAAGCGCAGCCTGCCAAGTGCCGGGTTCGGCTTCTTCTTGGCGAGTTGTTCCAGCGCCTCCTGGAACATCTCGACCGTGATGTGTTCCGGCTGCATCATCATCACTGTATACTTCCAGGGTTCCTTCTTGGTGAAGTCGAACTCGCCCGAATCTGTCCACCACAACCCTTCCAGCGCCATGACGGTATAGTCAATCGGATTGCGTTTGCGCAACTTGGACATGAACTTGAGCGTGTAGGATGCACCGTACAGTGCACCCATAGCGTTCTGGAAATCCTGGGAGGTCTCGGGTGTCTCATCCGGTTGGATGACACCGTCAATCATGATGAAATTGAACTCGGGCACCTCGACCATCGCGACCTGTTTGGCGGAAGGCACGTAGAGATGCTTGTACTGTTTCTTGAGATCGAGCTTTTTGATCATGTTGTCCTCTCTTTGCTCAACTATGCTTCACGCAATGTGCGGCACTTGTCTGCCTCAATTCTGTCATTCTGAGAATCCCATGCCGCCGAGGGCGACATGCCTGAATACAGAAACTCGCCCGCTGTCATTCCCGCGCAAGCGGGAATCCAGTGCGACGTCACTGGCTATGAGCTTGACTGGATGCCCGCCTGCGCGGGCATGACCTGTGGGCAGCGCGGTGATTCGCGCCAACCGCCTTTCCCCGCGAGGGACGGTGAGTTTCTGAGTAGCCGCCCGGAGGGCAGCGAGGGGCGCTACTCAGAAACTTGGCCCCGGGCTGGCGACCGAGGTCGCGCCGGGCGTCGGCCGCGTAGCGGGCCGACAGCCAGCCGGAGGCTCATCAGGTGCGATTTCAATCGCTTGGCGATGTTTCATTCAACCGTCGGACGAGTTCTTTCTGGCCGACGATGTGATAGGCCAGGAGCTTGCCGTTGTAGACCAGGCCAAAGACGCCATAGGGCGAGGGTGAAAGCTCGCGCACATCCTTGGCGCTCTCCAGCTCAACCACCCGCGTCTTGATGCCCATCTCACGCCCTGTCTCCAATGCAACGTTGACCGCCGCTTCGAGATAAGGACACTGGTCGGAACGGAAAACCGTCAGTCCCGAAACGCACTTGCGCAGCCTTTCGTCCCAATCTTTCGGGAATGAAGGCGACCTCGACTTGCCGAACCTGAGCGCCATCAGCTCAAACGAAGGCGGCGCAGCCTCTACCGATTCAAAGCCGTGCTTGAGCAGCAGCTCGCTGCCGGCCAGCCAGTTGCGGCTGCTGGTCACCATCGCGACGCCGCGCAGACCAGCTTTCCGCGCATCTTGTATACATTCGTCCAACAAACGCGAGCCGTATCCCTGGTCCTTGTTCCGGCCCACGACCCACAGGCAGTGAATGAGAAGGTAGCCTTTGGCTTGGACGGCTCTCCAGGCAAACTCGCCCGGGATGTACTCGATGAATCCGGCCGGGCTGCCGCCCTCGTAAACGATCTTGACCTTCATCCCTTCGGCGAATCGCTGCCGTAGCCAGTCCAGCTTGCGATGGTATCCCTCCGACTTGGGTTTGCTCTTGTAGCAAAAGAAGCCGTACTGGGTGACGTTGGCGGCATCAACCGTCACGATCTCGACTTTTCTCATCATCACTGCTCCTCGTATTGAGCCGCAATCGCGCGAGCGCGCTCCCTGACCAGACAGCGCAGCTCTTCCGGCTCCAGTACGACGACCTGCGGGCCAAAGCTGGACGCCATACGGGCTGCATACTCCAAATCGTACATGCTCATCGAAGCGATCACCGAGCCATCGGGCTGCGGCTCGACTGTGTCCCAGTAGTACGGATCGTCATGCACGATGGTTGCGGCTTCCGGCGCAAAGCGAACGCGGATTCTCACCTGCGGCTGCACTTCAAGCTCGGCGGCAAGATAGGCGTGGATGTCGAAATCGGCCGGCACCTGAAACGTCTGATCGAGAAGCTTCAGCTCGACGACGCGATCCACCCGGAATGAGCGGACGCCCTGGCGCAGATGACAGTAACCGACGAAATACCACCAGCCCCAGCGATGCACCATTGCGTACGGATCGACCTGGCGCTGCGCCGGCTCGGGCTGGCTGCGGGTGTGATAGACCATCTCGACCCGGCGACGCTCGCGGCAGGCTCGCCGCAGCTTTTCCAATTTGGGCGCGAGCGGCGTATAGTCAACCCGGTGCATGTGAGTGGCCAGGAGCGTCCGACGCGCCCAGGTGATCTCGTGCCGCTGCTCGTCGGGCAGAACATTTTCCAGCTTGGCCAGCGCGCCTTGCGCCGCCTCGCGATACAACTGTCCCCACATTTCTTCCACCAGGCTCGTCCCCAGGTAGACGGCGACGGCTTCCTCCGGCGTCAAGACCAACGGCGGCATCTTGTAGCCGCGCACCAGCGAAAACCCGCCGTGCGGCCCGCGCTCCGAGTAAACGGGAATGCCCATCTCGTCGAGCATGGCGATGTAGCGGTGAAGCGAGCGCGCCGAGACACCCAACTGCTCGGCCAGCTCGGTCGCCTTTTGATTGGGCCTGCGCTGCAAGAGCATGATCAGCGTGATCAGCCGCGTGGCTGCGTTTGGCATGACGCTCTCCTTTGCCATCTTCCAGGACAGCTTACGACCACATTGTACACCGGGTATATGACAAAGTATGGCATGAATTCGGGGAAATTGGAGGCTCAGTAGAGACTCACCTCCACGCCGCAAGCCACCGCTCGATCTCACGCGCCAGAACGGGGCCGACGTTTTGAATGCTCTGCAGACCTTTCAGCCCCATCGTCCGGTACACCAGGCCGATGTCCTGTTCCAGGTCTTCAATCGCCCAGGCCGCCTTGCGACAGGCCCAAATGCGCTGAGGCGACTCGTCGTTCAGCTCCATCGCATAAGCCTGGCTCGCCAGCACCTCGACGACGCGCCTGTTGAGCGTGCGCTTGTCACCGGCAATGATCGGGCGCGGGATGCGATCCGAGATGCCGGCCTGTTGACACAGGTCCTTGATCCGCCGGCCGATCACTTTCCAGGGCCAGCCTGCCGCGCCGTAACTGCCCTTTGGATAGAACCGCTGATACAGCCCGACCAGATCGGGAAAGCGTTCCCTCAGCACGCCAAAGAAAAACTCGCGCTGCTGATCGGCCAGTGTCAACCCACTTGCCAGCACGAACTGGCCGCCGTGACGGGCGGTCCAGCGCACGACGTTGTGCAGGTTCGCGTCGTCATCACACAAGCCCGGCAGAATCGGCATCATGCACGTGCCGGTCAAGATGCCAACGTGGGCGACCTGGTCCATCGCGGCAAAGCGCTTCGCCGCCGGGGGCGCGAGCCGCTCCATCTGGCAGACCCGGTCGTAACCGGCTGAATCTGGCGTCGAGATGATGCTGAAGGCGACGACGGCTCTGGCCCGCTCGTTGATCGCCTCCAGCAGGTCGAGGTCGCGTAGCACGAGCGGCGAGCGGGTCAGGACGAAAACGGGAAAGCCCAGCTCCAGGCACACCTCGAGCATTTGCCGCGAGAGCTTGAACTTGCGCTCGGCGGGCTGATAGTCGCCGGTAAAGATCAGGTCCGCAGGCACGCGGCCCAACGCCCGGCGCAAGAGCGCCGGGGCGTTTTGCTTGACCTTGATCACGTAGGCAAAGTCGCTCACGTCCTGGTAGGGATAGTATTTCTGCTCGCGGCAATAGCAGAACTCGCAGCCGTGCTGGCAGCCCAGGTAGGGATAGGCGCTGTAGCGCGTCCAGAACCAGTGATCGGCTCGCTTGCCTTTGTTCAAGATGGTCTTGGGCTGATAAGGGACAAACTCGGTTCGCCGACTCATCGTCTGAATTATACCGTCAAATCACCATTTGGTCCCAGTTGAGGCAGACCCAACTTTCCCGATTGACCGTTCGCTTGTTTGGTCATATACTCTAAATCAGCCATCCCGAGAATTTGTAGCCACAAGAAAACAGGGGGACAATCGGCAAAAGTATGGCGGAACCGAAATCAATCACCAACTACCGGTTGACCGACCGCGCGCGGGATGAGATGGTTCGTCGTCAAATCACCGAAGAAGACGTTTGGAGGATAGACACATTTGCAGGTAACTATTCAGCCAATTCAACAAATGATGGTCACGCCTCTCTCTGTCAGCGGTTCGTTGATTCGTTGCGCCGAAGGCGATTCGTTGATGGATTCCCGCTGGACAGTTACCTACTGCCCAAGTTCCAGTCGGCGGGGCAGTCGCCCGCTCTGCCGTTTCCGAACCGTCGGTCAAGTCAACACATCTCTGCATCTGGGGCATACAAAAGCAACCTCATAGAAGGCCGCAACGCGATGAGGAAATTCGCAATGAGAAGGTTGTTGCTTCTACTTGGCATTTTCTTGTCTATGACCTTGACAGCATGTGCGTTGCTGAAGAAAAATGACAACACGTCAAGTCATTACAAGTACAACCAAGAACTGCCTTTGACCACTGGTAATTACTGGGCGTATCGAGTCACACGCTACGACGGTTTCAATCCGAATGACATCATGACTGCAACTTTCATCATGACGGACACCATCACTAATGTCGAAATCAAAGACGGATTCTTTGTAGCCACAGTTCAAAGTGAGCAGTCTAAAGAAATCCCTATCGAGGTTCGGGGCAACTACCCTGTGTCTGACACTGTGCGGCCAGCAACTACAACAAACTATTGGTTGATTGTGGATGGCAACCGTGTGATTCGGCAAAATGACAAGCTAAACCTTTCAGATTTCTCAAGTGGAGAAGTGCTTGTTGAGTATGTTTTCCCCATGGACTCCGACAGCAGATGGTCAATGTGCTACGCAAAGGATGCGCCCATCAATCGCAAAGTGACACGTGTAGGTGCGATAGCCGTTCCTGCTGGCAAGTTCACTGACTGTCGCTATCTGGAAGGCATAATCGGGGGAACAACTTTTGAGGATTGGTTTTGCCCTGGAATAGGAGTGGTGTGGCACAACGCTGAACATCATGGAACACCGTATGGCAACCGACGAGAACTCGTAAGCTACAGAGTCAAGTAAATCAGATGGCCGCCCAAGTTCCAGTCGGCGGGGCAGTCGCTCGCCCTGCCGTTTCTGAACCGTCGGTGTGGTCAACACATCTCTGCATCAGGGGCTTGACCCAAGCGACCTCATAGAAGGCGCGCAGGCCAAAGATGTCCGGCAAGCGAGAGAAAGCAACAGACAACATCAGTGCCGACATCATGATTAAGAGCAAAAGATATTGCGAGCGAGTAAAGATGCGAGACATTCACAAGGGCCATGGATGGCCACACAAAAAAGCACGCAAAGGGTTCCGGGGGTACCCTGTAGCCACCATCGCATACTATGGGCCAGATGATCAACTCGCCACGAAGGTAGTGGTCGGCATCGTGGCCAGGCAAGATGAAATCGTCGCCATGCAGAAATGGTTCTCAGATAAAGACGTTCGCTATGACGTGTCCATCAATCAGCAGATGGTGGAGTTTATTGACCAACATCATCCGCGCAGTGTGGTCGTTACTGATGGTATCATCGGTTGTCCGCATGAAGAAGGGATAGATTATCCAGAAGGACAAAGTTGCCCGCAGTGTCCTTTCTGGGCCAATCGAGACAGGTGGACCAAGCGTATCATTCGTTAAAGAGCCAGGCATTCACGCCTGACCCGTCGCTCCAGCCAACACGCCAAGCGCGACTTGCGAGTTCAAGCCGCGCGAAGGAGAACTGACAATGCCAGGCCCACTCGTTCAAGCTTTGATCGCACACCTGGACAGCGTATTTGAAGGGCCAAACGGTGACTACCCTGCGGTGCTGGAGGCACTGGCCGACGTGTCGGCGACGCAAGCGCTGTGGAAGCCGACGCCCCAGCAGAACTCGATCTGGCAAATCGTGGAGCACTTGATCGCGTCCAAAGAGTGGCAAATTGACATGCTGGAGAAAGGCCAGGCTGCCTCGCCTGTGTGGACCGAGCCTTCTGGTGACGAGGTCGCATGGCAAGCTGCTCTCGGTCGGCTCAAGGACGCCCATCGCCGACTCAAGGTGATGCTGGCACAAGTGCCCGAGGCTGATCTGCTCGAGATCCCCGTACCGGAATGGAATCGGACTCTGCTGGAGCTTGTTCTCTCTTCGGGACCAGCTCACGAAGCGCATCACGGTGGCCAGATTGACTATCTGAGAGGCTTGCAAGCCCAGTGAGCAGTACTGCCAATGGGCATGAACTGGGGTTTTTCAAGACCACCCGATTGGTCATGCTGAGCGAAGCGAAGCATCTCGTTTACTGCATCACGAGACCCTTCGCTGCGCTCAGGGTGACAGGTCAAAAAGCGCAATTTGTAACTGTGCTCAGTAAGGTCATGAGCGCGTAATCCGCCAGGGTGCTACGAAAATAGTGTGAAAAGAATTCACAGACTCGGTTTAGTTATCCTGATATTGATTTTATGCGTTGGCTGTGACCAAGTGACGAAAAGCATCGCCAAAGAATCGCTGGCTTCCTCCGCTCCTATCTCACTCTTGAACGATTCCATCCGAATCGAGTATAGCGAAAACTCTGGAGCTTTCCTCGGCCTGGGGGCCAACTGGCCAGACGAAGCTCGTTTTCTGTTCTTTGTCGTGTTTGTGAGCGTCGTTCTAACCCTCACCCTTGCATCCATCGTCAACACGCGCAGTTTCAGCTTGATGCAGTTGATCGGATTATCTCTCGTGGCAGCCGGCGGCATAGGAAATTTGCTGGATCGTCTATTCAACAACGGAATGGTCATAGATTTTATACAGCTTGGAATCGGGCCTATCCGGACCGGCATATTCAACGTAGCCGATGTCGCGATTATGGCCGGGGTCGCCATCATCTTGCTGTTCAGTGCGAAAGGAGAAGCAAAGGTTGATACGTAGGGGCCTGCCCCTACCGTGTTGACCAACTGATTTTGGTCACGCTCATTCGAAAGAAAAGTTTAGGCAGTTGAAGGTCCCGTCAGGATAAACAGGAGGTGATCATGGAAAGCAGACCGTTTGGCAAGACAGGAGCGTCGTTTCCCATTCTGAGCTTTGGCGGGCAGCGGATCGTGGACGAGCACCACTGCACGGAAGAAGAGGCTATTGCAATCGTCAACACTGCCCTCGACCGGGGCATCCGCTACTTTGACACGGCCTGGATTTATTCCAATGGACAGGCGGAGACCCGCCTGGGCAAAGTGGTCAAACATCGTCGGCCCGAGATGTGGATCGCCACCAAGACCTGGGACACCAGCCGGGATGGGGCGCGCCGTCAACTGGAAACGAGTCTATCGCGGCTGCAAACCGACCACGTGGACGAGTGGCGGTTGCACAACGTATGGGACTATGCGCGGCTGGACGCCTTTACAGGCAAAGGGGGCGCGTTGGAGGCCGCCGTGCGGGCGCGCGAGGAAGGGTTGGTGCGCCACATCAGCATCAGTTGCCACACCGACCCGCAGATTCTGGTCGAGGCGCTCAGGCGCTTTCCCTTCGATAGTGCGCTCATCGCCCTCTCGGCATTGGATCATTTCATTTTCAGTTTTGCTGAAGAATTTCTCCCGGTCGCCAACGCCAAAGGAGTGGCGACGATTGGGATGAAAGTGCTGGGCCTGGGAAGTCTCACGCACGAGGTGGAACGCTCACTGCGCTACGCCTTCAGCCTGCCGGTGAGCACAGTGATCGTGGGGATGGAGACGATGGCTCAGTTAGAACAGAACCTGGCAATAGCCGAATCATTCACTCCCATGTCAGACGAGGAGCGGCTGGCTTTCTTCAAAGACATCATCGCGTTGGTACGGCCAGACAAGATGCGCTGGAAGGCGACGGATTGGGACCATCCGAAAGAGTGGATCACACGTGGTCGAGGGTTGCAGCCTTAGGCACTGTCGTATGGCTCTAATGTTTTGAGGTAGGGGCGACCCTTGCGGTCGCCCCAGGGCAAGGAGCAAAGGTCATCACGATCGTCGTGCCTTGTCCTTTCCCACTCGATTCGGCTGAGATGACACCCCCCTGAGCGGTCACCAACGCCTTGCAGATCGCCAGTCCCAAGCCCATCTTGCCAGAATTCGCCCCGCGCGCCTTGTCGGCGCGGTAAAAACGGTCAAACACGTACGGCAAATCGTCAGCTTCAATACCCGCGCCGCTATCTTTCACCCGCAATTGCACCTGTTGACCTGCCACTGCGCTGAGTTGAATCGTGCCGCCCTTGGGAGTGTAACGCAGCGCATTTTCCAACAAGTTTTTCAAAACCTGCACCATGCGTCCCTCATCCCCCAAAATACAAGAAGCCGACTGGGGCGCGTCCAATGTCAATTCCACTCCCTGCCGGGTGGCAATCGGCTGATAGATATGGTACACATGCTTCAACAGCACCGCCGGCTCGAGCGGCTGGAGTTGAATGTCCAACCCACCGGCTTCCACTTGAGTCAGAGTGGTCAGGTCGCCTACCAACCGGCGCAAGTGCTCCAGCTCAGTTTTGATGATGTCAATGCGCTGCGGCGTGAGCGTCACTTCACCCCCCTCCAACATCTCGATATAACCAGAGATGATCTGCAACGGCGTGCTCAAGTCATGAGTAATATCGGCCGTCATGCGTTTGCGCTGCTGGTCAGCCCGAGCCAGGTCGGCGCTCATCTGATTAAAAGTGCTGGTCAGTTGTCCCAGTTCGTCTTGAGATGTGACCGGCACTTGTTGATTCAGGTCGCCGCGCGCCAGCGCCTGCGAGGCTCGTGTGAGCAGGCGAATGGGTTTGAGCAGCCTGCTCGCCAGGAAAAAGCCCATCGCCACCGCCGCCAGGATACCTACCACCGCCGCCAGCCCAATGGCTAAAGTGGTGCGCTGCAAAAACAACTCTTCTTCAGGACTGAGCTTGAATTCAAGACTGGTATCCTGCAGAATCCAGGCGATGGTTTGCCCGTCCACCTGCACCGCAATAGCTTGTTGTATCATGCTTGGCGGAACAGTCTGCCCGACCGCATACCCCATCGTCGGGATCAAAGCGCGGTATTGGGCATCCACCAGCCCGTACACACCGCGCATATCGCGGTTTTTAGGAGGCCGGCCTGGTCTGGGCGGAGGAGCGTCTTGGTGACTGAACTCGATATAGTAATCGAAAAAACCTTCCAGAGTGCCGTTGGACTCGTAATAATCCTGCACCGCTTCCTTCAACAAAGCAGTTTGCTGTTCCATCACCAGGCTCATCAATGACTGCCCGGAAGTCAAGCGGATGAGCGCGGAAACCACCAACACCGTCAGCAATGCCACCGCCAAATAGGAAAGGATCACCTTTCCTTGTAATGAGCGTCTCATCCCGACTCCATAAAGCGGTAGCCGATCCCGAATACGGTTTCAATATATTGGGGCTGGTTCAGGTCGTCGTCCAATTTCAGGCGCAGGTTGCGGATGTGAATTTTGAGAGTGGCTTCCGAGCCAGTGAAACCACTTTCTATCAGGCGCATCGCCAAATCCGCGCGGCGCACAACCTGTCCAGGCGATTGCATCAGTGTTTCCAGCACCAGGAACTCGAGGGGGGTGAGTTCAACGATCCGGTCGCGTTTTCTGACCTCGTGTTTGCTGCGATCAAGAGAAACATCGCCGATGGTCAAGCAGGGTTCATCGGCCACTTTTGTGGCGGCGCGGCGTAGGACCGCGCGCATCCGCGCCAGCAATTCTCTCATACGAAAAGGTTTGGTAATGTAATCATCTGCGCCCAAATCAAAGCCGCGAATGATGTCGGCCTCTTGCTGTTTGGCGGTGATCATGATCACGGGGATTGCGGACGTGCGCCGCAGTTGGCCGATGAACTGGTAGCCGTCCATGTTGGGCATCATGATGTCCAACAGGATCAGATCGGGATTGGACTCGCGCACCGCTTCCAGCGCCTCGCGCCCATCGGAAGCTATCAGCACATCATAGTCCTGGCTGCTGAGGAAATCGCTCAGCAGCGTTTGCACGTTCCTCGTATCGTCCACCACCAAGATCTTGCGCGTCATAAAGTCTAACCCGTCTCGAAAGATGGCTCTTCCACCTCGACATTCGGCATCCCATCGCCCTGTGGCGGTTTGTCGTAAATCACTCTCAGGTTGACGACGTCACGCAGGAAATCTATCTTGCCGATGGCGACCCGTTTGATTTTCAGGCCAGTGCGCGCTTCCAGGTCCGCCAAGAGTTCGGCGCGGCGGTCAGGGCGGATGAGTTCGATCTTTTCGTAGACAATCCGCTGGGAGGCAGGGCTGTTGCAAAGTCCCTTGATAACGCGACCTTCCTCGGTTATGATCTGGACAGAGAAAATCCGCGTCACACCGAGGGAGGTCACCATGAAGTATACACCGCTTTCATTCGAGGTCAACTTGCGTCCTGAAGGCTTTGTCGTGGATATGGACAGCCTGTTTAGCTCGTTGATGCAGTTGCACGACAAACGCGATGCCCGAGGCCTGCGCTATACGCTGGTGACGGTGCTGGTGTATATCCTCCTGGCCAAGTTGGCTGGCGAGAACTTTGTGCGGGGGATAGCGGACTGGGTCAAGCTGCGCCAGGAACAATTGGCGGAGGCACTGGGGTTAGCGAAGGTCCAGGCCCCCCATGCCACGACGTACAGTCGGATTCTGGGCCACGCCGTCGACCCGGACGAGTTCCAACGTGTCGTCGAGGACTATTTTGCCCATCTGCCCCAAGCGGGCACCAGCATTGCCATCAATTTGGATGGCAAAACCGTGCGCGGGACGATTCCGACGGGAAGCACCCGTGGGCTGCATCAACTCGCGGCCTATCTGCCGGATGAAGGTTGGGTCTTGATGCAAGTGGTGGTGGAGAGCAAGGAAAACGAGA
>DAOTXX010000032.1:0-14424 GCA_034434835.1 Thermoflexales bacterium
GACTTGATCGCTTACTTGGCCGCCAACGCCAAATGGTTGGGCCTGCTCAAACGCAAGCGCAAACGCTCTCGATTCGAATTGGTATTACTCTTGACAAATCCAGCAGGACCTTAACTTGTGACCAATGGGCTTAAGCAATTAAAGTTAAACGGTATAAGATGCTTCAGGGATAAGTCTAGCGTGTTGGCGATGGTGTGGCACTTTGCAACTGGGTGATAAGGAATTGCGCTTGTGTAACTAGGTCTTCTGAGATTCCACCTTCTATTTGATTTTTGCGTTGGTTCTCTTGCGTGGTATCAATGAAGGATTTGAGTTCGTTAATCGCTGCATCAGCTTGACCTCGCGCAAGATTTTGTTGCACGTTTTGGAGCTTGGTTATTAAGACTATTCCTGTGCTGTTAGGGATGCTGCCTCCAGCGATGTAAGCCTTGACTGCTGTCACCAGGTTATCCAGAAGCTGAGATGGATTTAGCGCCGCAACTGGGGGCGTTGCCTTGGGCATAGGCACAAGTGGGCCACTGTAAATTATCGTATCTTGTGGCCCCAACCCTATGAGTTGTGCCCTGTCTTGCCAACGATCAAGCGGGATCAGGTATTTCTCATATGTCCCATCCGGATGTTGGACAATAATCACGTATTTTTCCTGGTCAGGCAGCCCTTTTGCCAAGTCAATGGTTTTTGATATAGGCAAAGGCGTAGGCGTGGAAGACTTGACTGTTGGTCTGATCTCTCCAACACGTGGTGTTGAGGTAGGTGGTGTACCAGTGTAACGTGGAACATAGTTAATTGGGGGGGAAGTCGGTGAAGCTGGTAAGAGATGGATCGCGGTAGGTGTAGCTAGTGGCGACAGGAAACGTATAGCAGTGGGTGTATTCAATGGCGATACCCCTGCTAATGGCTCACAGGCCACGATTAGCATTCCTATCATGAGCGCACATACCAAACCCCTGGTCGTGCTAAATAGCTGCTTCATTTTGCACCTCCATAGTTTCAAGGAAACACACACCACTGCTGGCGCAGCCTAACTTCTAATTGGATTGTAGCATGGCGTATATCATTTGTCAAATAATCATATCAATTATTCTTTATGGCTTGCCAAGCCTTGACGAGGGCCTCCATCCTGGCTATAATAATAATGGTGGATTTGATAAATATTATTTCGTATGCACGGTGCCGCGGCTGTGTGGTTTATGGGGGTGTGTGAAATCCGTTCGGCCTGTCGGCTACCAGACGGTCTCGCCGTACAGTGTGGTTGGCTGAGGCTGGCCTCTCGTGACTGGACGGTTTTACCGTCCGACGGGCGAAGGGTGCGGCAGCCACCTTCCCGCCAGAGCGCGCGATATTGCGCGCTGTGTTTGTTACGTTGTAAACAATTGTTGCCGATTCCTGGGAAACGTAGTACAATCTGGCGCGTTGTCTTGATCCAGCTCACGAGGAGAAATCTTGGAATGACTGAACAACCAACTTCCCCGCAAGTCCCAGATGAACTCAAGGATAATGTCGCCATCGTCGGCGGCCCCAAGCTACTCGATTTTCTCTCACCACTCTACAACTGGGGACGCAAGCGCAGTATGTGGCCGATCGGGTTCGGTCTGGCGTGCTGCGCGATCGAGATGATGGCGACCGCCGCTGGCCGCTTTGACCTTTCGCGCTTTGGGATGGAGTTGATGCGTCCCAGTCCCCGCCAGGCTGATCTGATGATCGTCTCTGGCACCGTGACCAAGAAAATGATGCCCCAGATCGTTCGCCTCTACAATCAGATGCCGGAGCCCAAGTATGTGATCGCGATGGGCGCGTGCGCGACTTCGGGCGGACCGTTCAAGGAAGGCTACAATGTCGTCTCGGGCGTGGACAAGTACATCCCGGTGGACGTCTATATCCCTGGCTGTCCGCCTCGCCCCGAGGCTCTCCTGCACGGATTTTTAAAGCTGTTTGAAAAGATTGACCGGCAAAAGGTTTCCACGTCGCCGTGGTATTCTAAACAAGAGTTCCCGGCGATCCCGGTGCCGGTGCTCGGGCCAGATTTGATTGACCTGCGCCAGGTTCCGCAAAAGCAAGAAACGAACACATAGAGGGTAAATCACATGGTGGACAAAACCGCATCTGCACCTCTGGTAGCATTGACACCCGAGATGATACAGCTCAAGGAGCGCTTTGGCGATGCGATCCAGCCTGCTGAGTATGAGGGGATCGTGATCTCGAATGATCGGCTGGTTGAGGTCGCCAAGGCGATCCGTGATGAGTTGGGCTACAATTACCTTTCCAGTGTCACTGGCGTGGACTATATCCAGGCAGGTTACCTGGAGACGGTGTATCATGCCTTTTCGATTGAAAAAGGCGGTGGGCCATTCGTGTTCAAGGCGCGCACGCCGCGTGACGTGGCCGAGATCCCCTCGGTGGTAAGTGTCTGGCCGAGCGCGAACTTGCAAGAGCGCGAGGTGTATGACATGTTCGGCATCCGGTTCACAGGCCATCCTGACTTGCGCCGCATCTTGATGTGGGAGGGCTTTGAAGGCTATCCGTTGCGCAAGGATTGGAAGGAAGCCTATTACGAACAGGACAAAAAGCCGTTCGATAGCCGCTGGCCGGGCGGTCAGCATGTGCCCGCCGAAGAGCGCGCCAGGCATCATGACAACCTGACTTTCGACCCGCAGGCGTTCAACGCCGAATCCTTCACGCCGGAAGCCGAGCAGTTGCTCTATACGGGCGTCATCCCGATCCCCGGCGGCAATGGCCGGGAAGGCATCCACACCGAATCGGTCATTGTCAACATCGGCCCGCAGCATCCCAGCACGCATGGAGTGTTTCGTATGGTGGTGCGGCTCAACGGCGAGCAGGTCGAGAGCCTCAAGCCCGTCATGGGCTATTTGCATCGCAACCATGAAAAGATCGGCGAGCGCAACACGTTCTTGCAGAATATGCCCTTTACCGATCGGCTCGATTACATCTGCTCGATGACAAACAATTTTGGGTATGCGGTTGCGGTGGAAAAGCTGATGGGCGTCAAGCCACCCGAGCGGGCCGAGTACATCCGCGTCATCATGGCCGAGTTGACCCGGGTGATGAACCATCTGGCGTTCTGCGGTTTCCTGACCAACGAGATGGGCGCGTTTTTCACGCCGTTCATCTATGCGTTCGAAGAGCGCGAGTTGATCCTCGACCTGTTCGAGATGGCGTCCGGCTCGCGCATGATGTGCAACTACTTCCGTTTTGGTGGCGTCGCGCGCGATGTCAACGACGATTTCATGAGCCGATTGAAGCATCTAGTCTATGAGCGCCTGCCGCGCAAGACGGACGAGATGGAGCAGCTCATCACGACCAACGAGATCGTCCGGGCGCGCTCGATTGGCGTGGGTGTGTTGCCCTACAAAGACGCGATTGCACTCGGCGCGGCCGGGCCGCTCCTGCGCGCGTCCGGCGTCAAGTATGACGTCCGCAAGGCTGAGCCGTACAGCATCTACGATCGCTTTGACTTTGATATTGTGACTGGCACGAACGGTGATGTGTACGACCGCTATCTGGTGCGCATTGGCGAGATTCGCCAGTCGCTCAAGATTTTGCGGCAATGCATTGAGCAGATGCCGGCCAGCGGCGAGATTCAGACCGGCAAAAAGGCGTATCAGCAGCGCGTCCCGGCGGGTCAGGCCTATGGCCGGGTCGAAGCGCCCAAGGGCGAGTTGGGCTTTTACGTGGTAAGCGACGGCAGCCCGAACCCGTACCGCTATCACGTTCGCGCGACGTGCTTTATCAACCTGGGCACGCTGGAGACCATGGCGGTCGGCGGCAAGATTGCCGATGCTATCATCACGCTGGGCAGCATTGACACCACGATGGGTGAAGTGGATCGGTAGGGGGGAAATATGTTTGGATTGGGAGTCGCCAAAGGGATGTGGGTCACCCTTCAGCATTTTGTGGATACCTACATCCAGGATGCGAAATACCTGTTTCGGGGTCGCTCATACCGGACGGCTCAGCTCATGGAACGGCAGGGGCCAAAGGGCGCGCGCGGTTTGTTCACCGTCGAGTACCCGTTTGAAAAACTGCCGATGGCCGAGAACCTGCGTATCATCCCGTTCCTGGTGTACAACAGCTCGACGGGGCAAGAGCGCTGCACGTCGTGCGGCATTTGCGCCAAAGTCTGCCCGCCGCAGTGCATCTGGATCGTGCGTGGCACGGACCCGGAGACCAAGCGTCCCAAGCCGGAGCCGGTCGAGTTCACGATCGACGCGACGATCTGTATGTCGTGCGGCTACTGCGCCGAGTTCTGTCCGTTCGATGCGATCAAGATGGATCAGGATTACGAAATGAGCGCGTACGACCGGTGGGCCGATCTGGTGTTGACCAAAGACAGGTTGATGAAGCCCGACACGTACCATTACCAGATTCATCCCTCGGCCAAAGAGGCGGAAGCGGCCAGTATCGCCAAGTCGGAAAAGGCCAAGAGTCGTTGATAGCCGATAGCTGATGGCTGATAGCCGATAGCGTTTGTCCGCCCTCGCTGGACGGTTCCGGTGAGGGCGGTTTTGTGAATAGACATAGACCGCTGACCGTTGCCTCAGACTCGCTCGCTGCGGCCGGTGGTCATGGAGTAGAGGATGCCGACTGAAAAGGATGTATTGAGTGCGCTGAGCAAGGTTCAGGAGCCGGAACTGCGCCGCGACCTGGTTTCGTTGGGGATGGTCAAGGACATTACGATTGACGACGGCAAGGTGTCGTTGACGATTGTGCTGACGACGCCGGCTTGCCCGCTGACTGAGGTGATAGAAAAACAGGCCAGGGACGCGGTCATGCGTCTGAGGGGTGTGACAGAGGTCAGTGTCAAGTGGGAGTCGAATGTGCCCAACGACGAGCGCATCATGGATCGGATGAACTTGCCGCTGCGCAATACGATTGCGATCTCTAGCGGCAAGGGCGGCGTGGGCAAAACGACGGTAGCCGTCAACCTGGCAGTGGCGCTGGCCAAAATGGGTGCGGGCGTTGGCCTGATGGACGCGGATGTGTACGGCCCCAACATCCCGATGATGTTGGGCGTGGACCGCATCCCCGCGCCGCGCGAGGGCAAGCTGACTCCGGCGTTTGCCTATGGCGTGCGGGTCATGTCCATGGGTTTTCTGGTCCCGCCCGATCAGCCGGTCATTTGGCGTGGGCCGATGATTCATAGCGCGATCCGCCAGTTCTTTAGCGATGTGGATTGGGGTGAGCTGGATTACATGGTCATTGACCTGCCGCCCGGCACTGGCGATGCTCAACTGACGCTGGCGCAATCCGTCCCGCTGACCGGGGCGATCATTGTCACGACGCCGCAGGATGTCGCGCTCGGCGACGCGGTCAAGGGGCTGGCGATGTTTCGCACGCTCGAAGTGCCCATCATTGGGATTGTCGAAAACATGGGCACGTTCATCTGTCCCCACTGCGGCCAACCGACCGATATTTTTGGGACCGGGGGTGGCGTCCGAATGGCGCAGCGGTTGGGCGTGCCGTTCTTGGGCAGCGTGCCGATGGACCCGCGCGTCCGCGACGGCGGCGACAACGGCCAGCCCATCGTTGTCATTGATCCCGAGGGACCAGCGGGCAAGGCCCTGCAGCAAATCTCGCGCGATGTGGCGGCGCGCGTGAGCGTCATCAACCTTGGCAGCGACGAGTGACGAAACAAGGCGCAGGGCGAATTTCTGCGCCTGCTTGTCCCCTTTAGGGGATGGCGTCTTTGTGGTAGAATTTTGTTAGGAATGATTATGCCGACGGTCTTGTTCATTCGTGGATGGCGGTTGTTCTTTTATGCCAACGAGCGGAACGAACCGCCCCACATTCATGCCCGCAAGGGCGATGCTGAATGTAAATACTGGCTACGCCCCGATGCCTTTGATATTGAGGAAGAGTATTCGTACCACCTGAACCCTGCTGACCGTCGCGCGATTCGGAAGATTATTTTTGATCACTTTGACTATATCATGGCCGAGTACGAAGCGTTTCATGCGGGAGTTGACTTATGAGCAAGTTTCACACAGTTCAGTCAATGCAGGCAGATCACGCCTTTCTCTATCTCACAGTAGATGGACAGGCATACCGCATTCGTTGGGTGGATTGCTCACCGCGCCTGGCGAACGCAACCCAAGCACAACGCCAGTGCTTTGAGGTATCCCCTTCTGGGTATGGCATCCATTGGCCGGAGATTGATGAAGACCTCGCGATTACACCATTATTGCAGCACGCCGAGAAGCTTGAAGCTGAGGCAGCCGTTCCTCGGCAATAAATCCTGACGGATATTTTTCGGGCGCAAAGTAAACCTCTGCGCCGGCTTGTCCCCTTTAGGGGATGGCGTCTTTGTGGTAGAATCCTGGTGCGCAGGGCAAGGATGTGTCCTATGCCATTGACATTTGAGATTTAAGATTTATGAGCCTATTCGATCCGGTTCCCGGCCAACAAGTGTTTGGCCCCCAGCTTCCCAGTTACGAAGAACTTCAAGGTTGTATCCGGTGTGGACGATGTTTGCCCGTTTGCCCGACTTATCAAGAAACGCAGTTGGAAATGTTTTCGCCGCGCGGGAGGCTGAACCTAGTGCGTGCGGTCGAAGACGGCCGGCTCGATCTGACCAAGGGGGTCGAGGAGCATCTTTATCATTGCCTGGACTGCCGCGCGTGCAATACCGTCTGCCCGCCGGGCGTGCGCATCGGCGAGCTGATCGTGCATGGGCGCGTGGCGATTGAAGAAAAGCACCCGCGTCCGTGGCTGATGAGGTTTATGCTCCAACACGTCCTGATCGGCGCGGAGCGAGCCGAAATTCTTTCGGCGCCGCTGAGGTTCTTGCAGGCCCTGGGCCTGGATCGCCTGGGCGCATGGATGCTGGGTGGGTTGCCTGGCATCGGTAAAAAGCTGAACGAGCTGGTTCAACTGGCGCCGCGCCTGGGCAAACCGATTCGTCATGAGCTGGCGCTCGTCACTCCGGTGCGAGGAGAAAAGCGTCATCGGGTGGCCTTTTTCTTGGGCTGCATGATGAACGTCGCCATGCCCGATACGAGCCGCGCGACGGTGCGTCTGTTGACCAAACTCGGCTGTGAGGTCGTCACGCCACGTGGACAGATGTGCTGCGGCGCACCGCAAGACGACCAGGCGATGCGCGAACTTGCCCGCGAGCTTGCCCGGCGCAACATTGTGTTATTCGAGCAGCACCTCGAACAAGTTGAGGCGATTGTCACCGATTGCGCGGGATGCAGTGGCGCGCTCAAAGAATATGCCGAGTGGCTGCATGACGATCCTCAATGGGCGGAGCGCGCAAAACGATTCAGTGCCCACGTGCGCGATGTGACCGAGTGGGCCGACGCGATTTGGCCGGATGGTCTGCGTCTGCGCCGCGCATCATCATCCAACGTCCGCACCACGTACCATGACCCGTGCCATCTATCGAATATCCAGAACGTCCGCCAGCAGCCGCGCAATTTGCTGGCGCGCGTCGAGGGCCTGGAGATGCGCCCGCTGCCAGATTCATTCCCGATTCGATGTTGCGGCAGCGCGGGCATTTACAACATCACGCACACGCCGATGGCGCTGGCCCTGCTCGACCGCAAGATGGACGACATCGCCGCGACGGGCGCCGAGCTGGTCGTCAGCGCCAATCCTGGCTGCCTGATGCAGTTGGAATGGGGGCGCAAGCGCACCAGGCAAAACATCCGGGTCGAGCATATTGTCCAGGTGTTGGATGCAAGCCTCTCCTCCCGCTTTGGAGACCGCTGAAAAAGTCGTCTTTCCACCGCAGAGGCCGCTGAGGACGCCGAGTTTTATTACGTTTTCTCTGCGCTCTCTGCGCGCTCAGCGGTGAAAGAAGCGGTCTTTCAGCACTCTCCTTTGCAGGGGGAGGGTATGTTGAATGACAGAAACTTGTGCTTGGCGTACCTGCACTCCCACGCAAGCGGGGAAGGGCTGGGTTGGGGATGGTGAGAAACGATGGAAACTCTGGGTGAGACTGGAACTGGAACGTCAACGCGGATCGCCGGGGTGCGCTTTCAGACGGTCGGCAAGGTATATCACTTTGACGCCTCGGCGCATCCCGACCTGCGTGTAGGCGATTTTGTCATTGTCGAAACGACCCGGGGACGACAGATGGGCGAGGTCGCTTCGGTCGAGCCGCTCAACGGCCAACGCAGGGCTGAAGGCCCGCTCAAGCCCATTGAGCGCCGGGCGACGGGGCGCGACCTCGCGATTCGCAAATATTGGGAAGGTAAAGAGCTTGAGGCGTTGGTCATCTGTCGTGAGGCGAACAAGAACCTGGGCCTGCCGATCAAGATCATCAAGGCCGAGTATAGCTTTGATGGCATGCGGCTGACGTTTCTTTACAGTGCAGACTCGGAAGAAGAAAAAGTGGACACCAAGGACCTCAGACAAGAGGTGTCCAAGTCTTTTCGCGCGCGCGTCGAGATGAAGCTGATCGGCCCGCGCGATGTCGCCAAACTCCTGGGTGGGTTTGGTGCGTGCGGTGAAGTGCGGTGCTGCTCGCGCTTCCTCACCGAGTTCAGCCCGGTCTCGATCAAGATGGCGAAGGAGCAAGGCATCAGTCTCAACCCGCAAGAGATCACGGGCATGTGCGGCCGTTTGAGGTGCTGCCTGGTGTACGAGTATGAGCAGTACGTCCTGGCGCGCAAGGCGCTGCCTGGGCGCAACAAAGAGGTCGGGACGCCACACGGCGTTGGCAAGGTCGTGGACGTGTTGCCACTCCAGGACTCGGTGATGGTGCAGGTGGGCGAGCAGACCTTCCCAGTTCACCGTGACAAGATCATCCCGCTGGAAGAATGGGAGCGGTTGCAAAAGCGCGCAGCAGAACCTTGCCAGGGTGGCGAAATCTGCACCTGTGGCCTGCACAAGCCCCGAGCGCAGGAACCCGAGCCTCCTGTGCTCGCGCCAGGCACACCGTCGGCTGTTGACAAGAGCGAGCGCGTGGCCCGGCGACACCATCGCCGTCGCCGGCATGCTGAGCGCAAGGACGAGCCGGCCGGGGAGGTATCTCATGCCAGGCCTGAGCGCAAGCGCAAACCACATCCGTCTGCGCATGAGCACCCTGGCGGATCCGATGCGTGACGCTGCCACTCAACCTGCCCCGACCTTTTGCGTCCGCAATGTGCCGGTCTATGGCGACCTGATCCTCGCGCCGATGGCCGGCTTTTCCGATGTGCCCTTTCGGACGATCTGCCGCGAGTATGGCTCGGCGATGAGCTATACCGAATTCGCGTCGGTGGAGGGCATCCTCTGGAACAGCCAGCGCACCCGGCGCATCCTGGACTATGGCGAACACGAGCGCCCGGTGACGTTCCAGATTTTCGGCGCGGACGAAGAGGCCCTCGTGCAAAGTGCGCTGCGGGTGCAGGCATGGGGGCCAGACCTCATTGACATCAATCTTGGCTGCTCGACGCCGCGCATCTCCGGTCGAGGCGCGGGCGCGGCGCTCTTGCGCGATCCGGTCAAGATCGGTCGCCTCTTTTCTCGGCTGTCGCATGTGCTGCGTGTCCCGGTCACGGCCAAGATCCGGCTCGGCTGGGATGCTCATTCGCGCAACTATCTGCAAGTGGCGCGCGCTCTCGAGGACAACGGCGCCTCGCTCATCGCCGTTCACGGTCGGACGCGCGATCAAAATTATTCGCATCCGGCCGATTGGGACGCGATTGCTCAGGTCAAGCAAAGGGTCAAGATTCCTGTTCTGGGCAACGGTGATGTACGGCGCGTGGCCGACATCCAGCGCATCAAACGGCAGACCGGCTGCGATGGCGTGATGATCGGCCAGGGCGCGATGGGCAATCCGTGGATTTTCCAGCGCCGCGATTTCGACGCTGTCCCATTCGCGGAAAAGGCGGCGATGGTGCGGCGTCACCTGGCGGCGATGGTCGAGTTTTACGGCGAAGAAAAGGGCGTCGTCTTGTTCCGCAAGCACGCAGTGCGTTACCTGCGCGGCGTGCGCGACTCGGCGCAGATTCGGAATCGTCTGTTGACGCAAGATACCGCCGCCGAGGTGCTGCGGGCGCTGGATGATTTTGAGGCGCACGTGAACAAGTTGGCCGCAGAGAGCCGACCGCTGACTGCTGTGGATGATTTGCATGTGCTTGAGGCAGTGCAGCCTGTGGCCTGGAGATAAAGATGGATACCACTCTCCTGAATGAATTGCGCGAGGCGATTGGTGGCGACGGCCGCGTGAGCACTGCGCCGGAGGATTTGGCGGCGTACGCTTACGATGGCACCTGGATTGAGGTGCAACCGGCTGTGGTCGTTCATCCGCAGACGACGGAGCATGTGGCAGCGGTGCTGCGGCTTGCCGATGAGCGGCGAGTTCCCGTCGTGCCGCGCGGCGCAGCGACAGGACTGGCGGGCGGGTCAGTGCCGGTCGAAGGCTCGATCTGCCTGAACATGGCACGGATGAATCGCGTCCTTGAAATTTCGACGGCGGACACGCTGGCCGTCGTCGAGCCGGGTGTCGTCACATACGATCTGCAAAAGGCGGTCGAACGATACGGATTGTTCTATCCGCCGGACCCGGCCAGTGTCTATCAGTGTACCCTCGGCGGCAACGTGGCGACGAACGCGGGCGGGCCGAGATGTCTCAAGTACGGCGTCACGGCGGATTACGTCTTGGGGCTGACGGTTGTCTTGCCCGGCGGTCACGTCATGCGCACGGGCGGTCGGACGATCAAGGACGTGGCCGGTTACAATCTCACGCAACTGTTTATCGGCTCGGAGGGCACGCTGGGCGTCATCACCGAGATCACTGTGCGGCTCATTCCCAAGCCGGCGGCTCAATTGACCGCGCTGGCGGCATTTCCCAAGTTGGCCGATGCCTGCCAGGCGGTCGGCAATATTCTCCAGGCGGGCATTGTGCCGCTCGTGACCGAGTTGATGGACCAGGGCACGACGAAGGCGATCGAAGATTTCAAACATCTGGGATTGCCGACGGACGTCGAGGCGTTGCTGCTCGTCGCGGTGGATGGCGATGAGCAGGTCGTCGCACGCGAGATCGCGATCGTGGCTGACCTCTTGACCCGGTCTGGTGCGCGCGAGGTGAGGCAAGCGCGCACCGCGGACGAGTCCGAATCATTGTGGGAGGCGCGGCGCAACCTCAGTCCGGCGATCGCGCGGCTGGCGCGCAACAAACTGGGCGAAGACATTGCGGTGCCGCGCAGTCAGATTCCGGCTTTTGCCCGGCGCATGCACGAGATCTCGCGCGCCAATGATGTGTGCATTGTCGTGTATGGTCACATCGGCGACGGCAATTTGCATCCGACGCTCTTGTGCGACCGGCGCGATGGCGCGCTGATGAAGCGCGTCGAAAAAGCAGCAGGCGAGATCTTTGAGGCGGCGGTGGCGCTGGGCGGCACGGTGACGGGCGAGCATGGTATTGGCATTTTCAAGCGCGACTATGTTGCCAGTGCCATTGACCCGGTCGCGCTCGTGTGGATGGCAGCGATCAAGAAGCTGTTTGATCCAAACAACATTATGAATCCCGGCAAAAAGTTGCCGGGGTGAGACTGGTCATCTCCACACTCCCGTTCTTCTCGTCTGACTTGGGGTAATGACAAGAATCTTGGGAGAGGCAAGTCGTTGACAAGCCAGAACGCCTGAACTATACTGTGACTGCGCCGTCACGATATTTCTCAGGAGGAGATCCCATGTGTCCACACAGGCTGTTTTATCTGGCTACAATGTCCATCCTTATCGCTATGTTGGTGGGTTGCGGGGCGCCCTCGACGCCAGTTCCGCAATCACAACCCACTGCTGTGCCCGCCACAGCGGCGCCCACTGCGCCACCCGTTGCTGCACCTGCTACCGCAGCGTCCACAGCGCCACCTCCAACTCCTACGTCCCCGGCTAAGGACGTGTCCATCAGCCTCACCTGGTACGGACACTCTACCTTTGTCCTGGCGACCAGCACCGGCCTCAAGGCTTTGCTCGACCCGACGGCGGCCGGCACAGGCTACAAGATTCCGACGCTCGACGGGATCGATCTGGTCACGGCCAGCCACGAACATTCGGATCACAATGCCGTCAATCTTGCTTCAGGCAGTCCCCTCGTCCTGAGAGGGCTATCGGGCGCTGACTGGGCCAAGCTCGATCAGACGGTCAAGGGCGTCCGCGTGTGGACGGTAGGCGTGTATCACGATGACAAGCAGGGCGCACAGCGCGGCAAGAACGCCATCTTTGTTTTTGACGTGGACGGTTTGCGGGTGGCGCATCTGGGCGACCTGGGCCATGCGCTGAGCCAGGAGCAGGTCAAGGACGTTGGCCCGGTGGACGCGATTCTGATCCCGGTGGGCGGCTTTTACACGATTGATGCCAAGGCAGCGGTCCAAGTGGTGAACCAGCTCAACCCCAAGGTCGTCGTCCCGATGCACTACAAGACGGCCGATCTCTCCGCATCGCTGGCAGGTGTGTTGGCCCCGGTGGATGATTTTATCAAAGCGATGGGCGACCAGGCGACGGTGACGCAGGCTGAGCAGACCATCACCCTCGTTCGCGCCAAGTTGCCGACGACTCGTACGATCATGGTGATGAAGTACAAATAGGTCATGTGATGCCAACCATCAGCAAATTCTACGGGCTTGTTATTCGGATGTACTTTGATGACAAGCATGTGCCACATTTTCATGTCTCGTATGCTGAACATCGCGCGTTGATCGCCATTCAGGATGGCAGCCTCATCGCCGGACGCTTGCCCCACCGCGCTTATCGGCTCGTGGTTGAATGGGCGGAACTGCATCGTGAGGAATTGATGGCAAATTGGGAACGCGCGCGGCGTCAAGAAACTCTCGAATGGATTGAGGGGCTGGAATAAGCAAGGAGGTTCTATGTTGGTCCAAAACGAAAAATATCCTGAGCTTGTGTGTGTGCGTGCTGTCAAACCCTTGGAGGGCTTGCGTGTGCATGTTGTCTTTACAGACGGCTCTGAGCGCGACATTGATCTCGACCCGTATCTACATGGCCCCATCTTTGAACCGATTCGGCGCAGCCGCGAGCTTTTCGTGTCTGTCTACGTCGATCCAGATTCCGAAACGTTGACCTGGCCCAATGGTGCTGATATTGACCCGGATGTGCTTTACTACGACGGTAACCCGCCCTGGACAATGGAGGAACCCGAGATGTTGAAGGTCTAGCAAGTCAGGCGGACCTTCAACAGCGAGCGCAGCAAGCTGCCGACGACTCGTACGATCATGGTGATAAAGTACAAATAATCACTGTTCGCACCACGCAAGAGACGTGTGATGATTTTCATTCTAATCCGTCCCAGGCAAGGCAATCCAGGTTTGGAATTGCAGTCTCCACAGTGGCGCGAGCGAGTCGAGCGTATTGTGCGCAGGGTATTCGAGGGAGGCGGACGGCGGCTTCCGTGCCTGACTTGTTGCGTGAAGGCATGTGGGTAATCGAGTGGAGTCGGGCCGATACACCGCTTGAAGCATTGATAGAGCTTGCGCCAATGCAACGTGAGCTGGGACTGTTGTGGCGCGCGTGGGGGCAGGATAGCCAGGTGGCGCGTCCGCTGTTGACTTTTCGCGCTCGCGCCATGGCCGACTGCGTGTTGGAACTGGCAGGATGGGTGGGTGAACAAATCACAAAATCCAAGGGCGCAGGGCATACAGGGAGCTAAGGATGCGAGAGCTTCGAGGCAACGTCATGGAGACTGAACCCCAACGAGTCTTGCTGGTTTTGGCTCACCCGGACGATCCCGAGTTTTTCTGTGGGGCGACACTGGCCAAGTGGGCGCGCGAAGGCAAAGAGATCGTGTATCTCTTGCTCACGTGCGGCGACAAGGGCAGCGATAGCCCCGACGTGACCCCGGAGATGTTGTGCGCCGACCGTCAGGCCGAACAGCGTGCGGCGGCGGCGATCATTGGCGCCAAAGACGTGATATTCCTGACCAACAAGGACGGCGAGCTGGTCAACACGCCGGAGGTTCGGCGCGACATTGTCCGCGAGATCCGCCGCTGGAGACCACACGTGGTCGTGACGTGCGATCCCACGACGGTCATTCGGATGAATACCTACATCAATCATCCCGATCATCGCGCCGCCGGGGCTGCCACGCTCGACGCGGTCTTTCCGGCAGCCGGCAACCCGATGTATTTCCCGGAGTTGATCCGAAATGGCTTGCAGCCCCATGCCCCTAAAGAAATCTGGCTGAGCGTCACGAATGAGCCGAATAGGTGGGTGGATGTGACGGACACGATTGATGTCAAGATCGCTGCGCTCCAGCAGCACAAGAGCCAGATCAAAGACCCGGTCGAGTTGGAAAAACGCATCCGCGATCGCCTGCGTCGCACGGATGTGGACCGCGAGCTGTACGCCGAGTCGTTTCGGGTGCTCAAGCTAGCGTGACGTATTGCGGGCTATACCATGCGCCTTCGGGTTTTGTGGATAGGCGTGGGCGAAGGCACAGCCGTAGCCCCCCCCCCACCGCCG
>DAOTXX010000033.1:0-1868 GCA_034434835.1 Thermoflexales bacterium
TGACCTACCAGCAACTCCCCGTCGATGCCGTCTATCCATAATGCGCATACGTGTATTTCTATTCATAGTTCATCCTCGCGCTATACGCAAATATTGGATGAAACTGACTACTGCTCAGTCAACATAGATTTGATGAATAAAATCTGGTACAGTGCAGGCAAAAGGGTGAGACGAGGACGATCCATCATGCCTGCGAAGTTGTATAAGGTCGATTTAAGCCAAGAGGAGCGAGCCGAACTGCTGGAACTCATCCGCAAGGGAAAACCAGCGGCACGCAAAGTGAATCGGGCACGCATCCTGCTCAAAGCCGATGAAGGCGGGAACGATGCCGACATTGCCAGGGCGCTCAATACCAGTCGTTCAACCGTGGAGCGCACGCGCAAGCGCCTCGTCGAAGGCGGGCTGGCAAAAGCTCTCAACGAAGACCCCCGTCCAGGACGGGCGGCCAAACTGAGTGGACGTGCCGAAGCCCACCTGATCGCTTTGGCGTGTAGTGATGCCCCTGACGGGCATGACCACTGGACGCTGCGCTTGCTGGCCGATAAGGTGGTGGAATTAGGTCTGGTCGAGTCGCTATCGCATGAAGCGGTGCGCCAGCATCTGAAAAAAATACGCTTAAGCCCTGGCTGAAAAAGATGTGGTGTGTCCCGCAGGTGAGCAGCGAATTTGTCGCGTGTATGGAGGACGTGCTGGATGTGTACCAAGCGCCCTATGATCCCCGCCGTCCGGTGGTGTGTATGGATGAGATGCCCAAGCAGTTGGTCGCCGAAACACGCCCCGCCTTGCCGGCTGCTCCGGGTCAAGTGGCGCGTTACGATTACGAGTATGCGCGCAAAGGGATACGCAACCTGTGGCTGTTCTTTGAGCCGCTGGCTGCCCAACGGCACACCCGCATCAGCTTGCGCCGCACCAAACGGGATTGGGCTTATGCCATCCAATGGCTGGTGGATGTGCGCTATCCGGAGGCGGAGGTGATCCGTCTGGTGCTGGACAATCTCAATACCCATGTCTTCTCGTCGCTGTACGAAACCTTTGAACCTGCCGAAGCCAACCGGATTCGCAAGCGGTTGGAACTGCATTACACCCCCAAGCACGGCAGTTGGTTGAATATGGCCGAAATTGAGTTGAGCGTGTTCAGTCGCCAGGCCTGGGCGGGTTACATTCCCGACGAAGCTACTCTGCAACGCCGCGTGACAGCACTGGAGCAAGAACGCAATGCCAACCACATCACGGCCAATTGGCAATTCACTACTCAAGACGCTCGCGTTAAATTGCACCGTCTCTATCCGTCCATTTCATGTTGACTGAGCACTAGGTTCTGTTGACATTTCATCGTAACCAAATCAGGACACCAGCAAAATGTAAAAAGCCAAGGAAACGGCTGGCAAGCTTGGCAAAGCGCGAGAAGATATGACGAAAATGCTTGATCTTGTTGAAAAAACACTCGACCAAAGCCCGCTCGCGATAGCGCCAGGTGTCATACTCACGCGGCACTTTACGATTCTTGCGCGACGGAATGACCGGGATCGCCCCATGCTCGATGATGAAGGCAATGAACTCATCACTATCGAACGCGCGGTCCGCCAGAACATAGTCCCCGACTTGCTCGCCCAGCAACGCTTGGCCTTGCGTGCTCTCGTGGCGTTCGCCCCCGGTCAAGATGAAGCGCAAGGGATTACCCAGCCCATCGACTTTGGCGTGGATTTTGGTGCTGAACCCGCCCCGACTCCGTCCCAAGGCTTGTGCGTCCTGACCACCGTTTTTTTGACGCCCCCGCCGCACAAGGATGGGCACGCACAATGCTCCCATCCAGCATCACATTTTCCATATCGGGGTCATCGGCAAAATGGGCCATCATCTGTTCCCAC
>DAOTXX010000034.1:0-7164 GCA_034434835.1 Thermoflexales bacterium
TGGGCCGTATGCCGGTTCGCTCTTTCTCTTATCAGGGCAAGCCGCTTATCAACACGTTTTGCCGTTCTTCAAAAGTTCGGGTTTGCGGACGCAACCAACGACTTGAAGCCTGATTGCGCAACGGTTACGCTAGTTGACCGTTTGCGCCCAGTGCAGCATGTCCGATTGCTTTTGACGATCGTCATGCGGCAAACGGCCTGACGGATATGTTGGGAGTAAAAGAGAGACCGCCTGTTCAGGCGGTCTCCAGGGAGCTAGAGCTTAGAGCAAGTCTTGCTACCGGACCAAGTCACAACTGCCCCACGCAGCATGTGACCGAACAAGCTCTAAACTCAAAGCTGGAAAGGGGGTATACAAGTCACGAATTTCTGTCCAGCCCACCCTAATCTTGTTTCCGGTACATTATACCATAGGAGAAGATAGCATGGATAAGAAACGTGTATTCTGGCCCGTGTTGGCCGTGGTTGTTGCGTTGTCTCTCATCTTGAGCGCGTGTGCCCCCGCCGCCGCCCCTACACCAGAGAAGGTGGTCGTGACCAGCGTGGTCGAAAAACAAGCGACTGTCGTGGTAAAAGAGACCGTCGTGGTTAAGGAAACCGCAGCGCCAATCGTCGTGACGGCCACTCCCCCGCCGACTCCGTCGGGTCCCTCGTGTGGGACCCAGCCGGTGAAGATGAACGCCTACTTCGAGACTGGCTTCGAAACCATCATCAAGCTTACCGAAGAGTTCACGAAGCAGTACCCGAACGTCACCTGGGACATCAAGCAGGACCAGTTCACGAACCTCATCAACGCGACGCCTCGCCTGCTCTCGGGCGACAATCCGCCGGACATCATCCGGCTGCCGACCTTTGTCACGTTTGCCAAGGAGGGGTTGCTCATGAACCTTGACAAATACGCGACGGCATTCGGCTGGAACGATTGGCCGGTACCACTCCAATTTGCCCGGCTCGATGCGAACGGCATCCGCGGCTCCGGCACGCTCTATGCCATGGGCCTCAACTACCAATTGACCGGCGTCTTTTACAACAAGAAGCTGGCGGCCCAGATTGGCATGACCGAACCGCCCAAGACACTCGCCGAGTTCGACGACCTGCTCGCCAAAGCCAAGAAAGCCGGGCTTCTGCCGATCATGGAGTGGGGCAGCGCGAAGAGCGGCATGGGGCTTGCTTTCCCGCTTCAGCAGCTGATGGCAGCCTATGGCCCGGTCGGTCCGATCAACGATTGGATCTTTAATAAACCCGGCGCGACGATCGATACGCCGAACAACCTGAAGGCCGCGCAGCACCTCGAGCGGTGGCTCAAGGCAGGCTACTTCCCGCCCGACATCAACGCCATTGAGTACACCGACGCCGCCACCCGCTTCGGCAAGGGTGAGGGCGTCTTCACCTTCAACGGCGACTGGCAGAACAAGGGGTACATGGACGCCATGCCCGGCAACGTCGGGTTCTTTGTGATGCCGCCCCTTGAGGCCGGCGGAAAGCCTGCCGCCATGTCCGGTCCTCTGACGTACGGCGTCGCGGCCAAGGCAAAGAACGCTGACTGCGCAGCATTCTTCTTCAACTGGATCGCCACGAACCCGAAGGCCCGCCAGATCAACGTTGACTACGGCGGTTCCAACCCGGGTGGTCCTGCAGGCCTCCCGATGCCGACGGTCCCGGAGGGCTCGGTCACGAAAGACACCCTCGCTGGTGGACAGAAGGTGGGCAGCAACGCGATGGACTTTATCGCAAACGCGACGAGCTCGATCTTTGCCCAGGGCTGGACGCCTGAGCTGCAGAAGATGGTCGGTGGCAAGCAAGACGCTGCCGGCCTCCTCAAGGCCGTCCAGGCAGAATACCTGAGGGAACTCGGTAAGTAGTGGTGATGGCCGCAGGACGATTCCTGTGCCTACCAGATCGACGGTGATATCTATGGTGACGTCAGACAATCGCCCAGCGGCTCCTGCGGTCTCCCGGCGGACCTACTTTAGCAAACGGGTCCGCCAGGAGACCTTTGTTGGCTGGCTGTTCGTCCTGCCAGCGCTGATCATGTACGTTTTCTTCGTGCTCGTGCCCCTGGCATTGACCATTCAATACTCATTCTATCGCTGGTCCGGTACCGGTCCCATGACCTGGGTCGGGTTGAGAAACTATGTGCAGGTCTTTCAGGTTCCCGACCTGATCGGGACGATCTACAACGCGTTCGTGCTGGTCTTGTGGTTCAGCCTCATTCCGGTGGGCTTCGGTCTCATCGTCGCGAGCGTGATCCACCGCGTGGCGCCCGGGCGGCTCGGGGAGGTTACCCGGACCGTTCTGTTCCTGCCCCAGGTCATACCGCTCGTCGCTGCCGGGATCATCTGGAGCTGGCTGCTGGCAAAACCGGGCGTGATCAACCAGATCCTCAAAGCTATCGGGCTTGGCGCACTCACCCGTGCCTGGCTGGGCGACTTTAACACAGCGCTCCCGGCCGTCGGTGTCATCGGGGTCTGGGTGCTGCTGGGCTTTTGCACTGTCCTGCTGCTCACGGGCATGACCAAGATGGACCCCGCGCTCTACGAATCCGCGAGGCTCGACGGCGCAGGTTGGCTCCAAGAGTTCCTCTCAATCACCGTCCCGCTTCTCAGATACGAGATCGGCGTGTGTCTGACGGTCACGGTGGTCAACGCGCTCGCCGCATTCGACATCGTCTACGTCTCGACGGCCGGCGGGCCCGGCAACTCGACGTCGGTCCCGGGACTCCAGATTTACATCCTTGCATTCACTCAGCGAACGGTGGGCCTGGCGTCTGCTCTGGCCGTCATGCTCATGGTCCTGGTCGTTATGGTCATCATCCCGATCCAACGCCTGAGCAGGGAGAGAATACTATGAGGGTTGCTCGCAGCGAGCTCTGGGCAGGCCGGGCGCTCCTCGTGGCGCTGATGGCGATCACGATCCTGCCCTTCATCAGCATCTTTGTGACCGGGCTGCATCCGTCGAATACTTTGCCCTTGGGGTTCGAATGGCCCGCACACCCGCAGTGGGGCAACTTTGTGACGGCGTTTAATCAGGCACAAATGCCCAAGCTCATCGCGTCGAGTTTGTTCCTTGTCATCGCCGTCGTGCCTGTAGCCCTTGCCATCTCGACGATGGCCGGGTTCGCCATTGGCCTCCTCCGCATCCCTGGCGCGAACGTGCTCCTGTTCCTGTTCGTGTTCGGACTGACACTCCCGTTCTCGGGGATCATCATCCCTATCTACTTCTTGGAGCGGGGGATTCATCTCTATAACACCCGGTTCGCGATCGTGCTGCCGCTGATCGCCTTGTACATGCCCTTTGCCGTCTTTTGGATGCGCGCCCACTTTGTCAACATGCCGACCGAGCTCTCGGAGGCGGCCCGCGTCGATGGCGCGACCCCCTTGGACCTGTTCTGGCGCATCCACGCCCCGCTCGCGCGGCCGCCGATCACGTCGCTCGGGATCCTCATGTCCGTCTGGACGTGGAACCAATTTCTCCTTGCGCTGGTGCTCGTCGAGGATCCGACGCAGCGAACGATGGCCGGTGCGCTGGGGGCATTCCAGGGCCAATGGGCGACCGATGTCCCTCTGCTGTGCGCCGGCACGATCCTGATCCTGATACCCACCCTCGTCGTCTTTGTGATATTCCAGCGCCAGATCATTACGGCGCTGCTCGAAGGCTCGATCAAGGGGTAAAGGGCAAAATGCGAGTCGCCACGGTGAACAACTGAATCACATGTTAAGGTAAAGCGTCGTGCCAATCAAGAACCAGGTACAACTCATCACATACCCCGATTCGCTCGGGGGAAATCTCAAAACACTCGACGAACTTCTTCTCAAGCATTTTGCCGACATTTTCAAAGGGGGCATCCACATTCTGCCCCCCTTTCCTTCATCTGGAGATCGCGGCTTTGCTCCCTTGACTTATATGGAAATAGAACCCAGGTTCGGCACATGGGAGGATATCCGACAGATCGGCGAGGACTTTGACGTCTTGGTTGATCTGATGGTCAACCACATCTCCCGGCAGTCACCCTATTTCCAGGATTTCATCAAGAGGGGAAGAAAGTCAGAGTATGCCGATCTGTTCATCACGCTGGACAAAATCTGGCCGGATGGGAATCCGCCTCAGTCGGATGTCGCCCGGATATTTTTGCGCAAACCGGATCACCCGTTTTCCACCGTTATCATCGAAGAGACGGGCCAGGTGGAAAGGATTTGGACGTCCTTTGGCACGAAGGATTGGTCAGAGCAGATTGACCTGGATGTGCGTTCGGAAGCGACCAGGAAACTGCTGACTGAGTATCTTGCCCATTTCAGTCAGCAAAAAATCAAGATCGTCCGGCTGGACGCTGTCGGGTACGTGATCAAAAAGCCAGGCACCAGTTGTTTTATGGTTGAGCCAGAAATTTACGAGTTCATAGATTGGATCATCGGGGTGGCCCATTCGTTTGGCCTTGAATTGCTGCCCGAAGTTCACGACCATTTCTCGGTCCAATTCAAACTGGCTGAGCATGGGTACTGGGTTTATGACTTTGTTCTTCCGATGCTCATCCTGTATACCTTACTCAACAAATCAAGCGGCAAGTTGCGCGGCTATCTCAAGATTTGTCCCCGAAGGCAATTCACTATGTTGGATTGTCACGATGGTATTCCGGTCCAGCCAGATTTGGATGATATTTTGGAGACAGAAGAGTCCAAGCAGATCGTCGAGATGTGCCTCCAGCGCGGGGCGAACCTGAACCGCATCCTCTCGGACCAGCACAAGAACCACGTAGATTTCGACGTTCACCAGATCAACTGCACCTATTATTCTGCCCTCGGTTGCAATGATGACGCCTACCTGGCAGCCAGGGCCATCCAATTCTTTGCGCCGGGCGTGCCCCAGGTTTATTACGTCGGTTTGCTGGCCGGACAGAATGACCAGAAAGCGGTCCAAAAGACAGGTGAAGGCCGGGCCATCAATCGTCACAACTATAGCGTGGGCGAGGTGGATCAGGCGGTTCAAACACCAATCGTCCAGCGTCTCCTCAAACTCATCCGATTTAGAAACGAGTACCCAGCCTTTAACGGTGATTTCAGAGTGCAGGATTCTGATGACAGTGAACTCGTTCTGGCGTGGCAAAAGGCGAACAAGATGTGTCGGCTCAATGTTGATTTGGATACCTACCAGGCTGTGATTGCATATACAGATGGCACAGGTGAAATGGCAGAATACAAAGTATAAAAGATCACTCACCTCAATACTGTTTGCGGATGGTCATCCTTGTCCGGCGGTGGTCATGTTCATCATCGCCGGACTTTTTGAGCAATCCTGCGGCATTGATACTGGCTGCGTTCCAAAATTCGGAGCGAGACTGGGCGACTCTCTACGTGCTGCGAGGCGTGCGTATAAGCGGGTTGGCCGGTGAAATCCTTCCAGGGCAACGTGAAAGCGGCAACAAAAGGATGACAAGGTGGGCAGGTGTGCTATAATCACGAACGAACGTAACGCAGGAGAGCATCCATGTCCTCATGGGACACATTTCCACCTACCCATCGCCAGCGCGAGGTCGCACAGATTGCAGCCTGGATTGAGGCAGGTGAAAGCGGCCTGGTTGTCGGGCTTTCGGGCGCAGGCAAATCGAATGTGCTGGGATTCATCGCGCATCGGCTTCCCCTTTCATTCCCCTCACAAGCAGGGGGGACACTGCGCCCCCTGCTCGATCTGAATCGCTTGCCAGAGCCTTCGCTGGCGGCGTTTATGCGTCAACTGCTGGCCGCGCTTGACGATGCGGCCACCGAGCAATTATCTGCAGAAGCACAAGCGCGGTTGAAAGCGATCACCGACAAGGGCCTGGCGCAGACGGATGCGTTTCTGCTGGGGCGCAGCGTCGAAGCGGCGCTGGCGCTCTTGTGTGGCGAGATGAAATTCCGCACCGTCGTCTTGATGGATCGCTTTGATGTGGCGCTCGAGCACATGCCGCCGGCGTTCTACAACAACTTGCGCGCCTGGCGCGACGCGCACAAAGCTCGTCTCTCTTACCTCGTCGCCGCGCGGCGCGATTGGCCCGACTGGCCCAACCTGCCTGCGCTGTCCGAGTTCACCGACCTCATCGCCGGGCGGACGTGTTGGGTGGGGAGGCTTTCGCCAGAGGACGTGCGATGGAACCTGCAACGCTTTGCCGGCCGAAAACCCAGCCAACCACTTGTCGAGCAAATGACCGCGCTCTCCGGCGGCCATGCCGGTCTGCTCAAGGCATTGTGGGCAGCAGGTGCGCCTCCCCTTTCGTCCTCCCCGCAAGCGGAGGGTATAGAAGGGGGGCCTGGCGTGCGGCGACAGTGCCAGGAACTGTGGGACGATCTCCCCCCAGCCATTCAAGAGTCACTGCGCGTCTGGCAGACGATCGGCACTGTGCCCCAAGGGATAACAAAAACCTTTTTGCTCAACACCGGCCTGATCGTCGAGCGCGAAGGCGAGGTGCGCCTCGCCAGCACTGTCTTGGAGGCGTTCATCCGCGAGCAGGCTGGCCCCGGCGCCGGCGTATTGAGGCGCGACGCAGCCACGGGTCAGGTGTATCGTGGCGAGATCAAGCTGCCGGTCAAGTTGACGCCGCAAGAAGATCGCCTGCTGGCATATCTGCTGGAGCATCCCGGCGAGGTATGTGATAAAGACGCGCTGGCCGAAGCGATCTGGCCGGACGAGGTGCGCGTGGAAGGCATCCGCGACGACCGGCTGGCGCAGCTCGTGCGCCGACTGCGTGAGAAGGTGGAACCTGATCCGCACGCGCCGCGCTACATCGTGCCGGTGTGGGGACGCGGCTATCGGCTCGTGGTGGATGGATCGGGAAGCGGGTAAGCTCGTAGCGGTGAGGCAGATGAACCAGGGGCAGAGGAAACATCTCTCTGCCCCTGACGTTTGTCTTTGCAACTTGCCGTTACTGCCTCAGCACAAGAGGCAGGAACACTTGAAGAACGTATTCATCCGCGCCGAGATCGGGCAGGCCCAGGCGTGGCTCGCTGTCAATGTCAGTGGCTACCCCGCTTGCCACGCCGGCGTTGATGGCCTTTGAACCGACCGTCAGGTGATAGCCATCGGCAGCAAAGGCCGGGGTGCCGGTCATATCGTTCGTCACCGTAATCACGCCCGCGCCAGTCGAGTTGACCGTGTTGCTGTACCACAGCACGCCGTTCAGCGTGACCGTGCTGCT
>DAOTXX010000035.1:0-8458 GCA_034434835.1 Thermoflexales bacterium
TGGGCCGTATGCCGGTTCGCTCTTTCTCTTATCAGGGCAAGCCGCTTATCAACACGTTTTGCCGTTCTTCAAAAGTTCGGGTTTGCGGACGCAACCAACGACTTGAAGCCTGATTGCGCAACGGTTACGCTAGGAATGCTCTGAACAGGGTCATCGGAACTGGACCCACTGGCGGCAGTTCCAGTTCATCCGGCCTGGTCGGCAGCCTGCTGCCCAGTGAGTAGAGTTGGCCGGGCAAAAGCTCGAGCCGGGCCAGGCCGGCCGATAGTACGACCATCGCCACCACGGCGATGCTCAAGAGCGCAAAGGGCCAGAGTCTATGCTTTATCATTCTTCCCTCGACCGTCGCCCTTGTTGTATCACCACCCCCCACGATTGTCAAGCAGTCCGTTTCGTGCAGGCGCGCCGCAAGGCTTGATGTCATCGGCGAATTGGTGTTTTTCGCAGGGGAGATGCCTGGTCTGAGGGGATGCCAAGCCATGATCTTGGAGTTGAGTCGTCACAGGACTGGACGACGATGAGACTGAACGACTATGCGACTATACATCAGGCGGGTGTGCCGCGCCAGGAAACACGCCGTGCGGCCATCAACCCAAAATGCGTCAGAGCGCCCGCCGCAAAGCCGATCGCCAGATTGCGCGTAAGCCACGCGACGAGGGCGACCGTCAACGCGGGCAACCACTCGCCCCTGCCGTTCAAATCGCGCGCGAGCAGCGCATGCTGCGCACCGACGTACGCCAGCAGCACGCCCAAGATGGGAAACGGGATAAGCTGCAAGATGGGCAGGAGGGTTTTGCCGCCCAACAGCCCCACCAGGAGAAAGAACGTGCCGAGCATCAACGGCGCGCCACCTGTCCGCGCGCCCAGGCGATAATGCGCGGTCAATCCGCCGCAGCCGTGACACACCGGCACACCGCCGAACAGCGCTGCCGCCAGGTTGCCCAGTCCCATCGTCGCAAGCAGTCGCCGCGGCGTGACGTGTTCGGCGGCCTGGGCAAAGTATTGCCTGGCGGCATCCTCAGTCGAAAAAACCGAATTGGCGAGGCTGAGGGGAATTTGCGGCAGGGCCAGCAGCCACAGTGCCGGGCCGAGGTCAGACATGGCGGGCAGGGTTGGCACAGGCAAGGCAGGAGCGAATGTGAGCGCGGGCAAGCCCGATCGGGCCAGGGCCGTTGCCACGCCAAAAGCGATCACGCCCAGAGAAGCCCAATCGCGGCGCACGAGCACCAACAGGCCCAAGACCGCCAGCCCGCCCAAGACGAGCCACAGGTCGAACGGGTCTGGGCAGCCTTGAGGCCGGATGAGCGTCCACGCCGAGTTCATGAGCAGCAGGGCCAGCCCGAGCTGAATCCCGCGCACGATGGGTTTGGGAAATAACACGGCGATGGATCGCGCCGCGTTGGTGAGCGCCAATCCCAAAAAGATCATTGCCATCCACCACGCGCCGGCGTTGACGACGCCAGGCGCCAGTCCCAGCGCGAGCGCCGTCGCCGCCAATGACTTGAGTGGCTGCACCGGGATCGGCAGACGATAAGCAAAAGCATTCAGCAAGTAGGCCAGGCCGATGACGGCAAAGGCGCTGGTAGCGTTGACGCCGTTGAGCATGATGAGCGCAAGCGCGAGCGGGAGCAACACACCCAGGTCGGCCAATGCGCCAGAGAGTTCAGACAAGGTGAATCGGAAGCGACTCATACTGACAAGGTGACAAGCTTGCCCTGAGCAAAGCCGAAGGGGTGACGGGGTGACCCTCTGGTGTGGGCAGGCAAGGTGAAATCGGCCACGAGGCTATAGTAACTTTTGCCAGCACAGCTCTGGCACAACGTCACACCATTACGGACAATTTCACGTTCATTCATGATCTCTTCATCGCAGATGTCGCAGATGGCTTTGCAGCCCGCTCGGCTGATGATACGGTCAATTGGTGTGTTGAGTTGCACCGCCTGAACCGACAACAGTTCTTCGGCAGGCATCCGCTGATAACCCAACAGTTGTGCGTCCCACTTGCCGCGCGCCTCGGGCGCATACGCGCGGGCAAACTGGCGAGCCTGCGCGCGCGGAACGATCCGGATCGCTTGGCCCGTGCAGGTGTCTACGAACGTGGCAGCGACTTTACCATAGTCTTCGATACGCATGGTGCGGCGGCCCACCCAGCAACCTGTCGCCACGGCGATGCCATCGGTGGCGCAGCCGTTTGTCTCGACAATCGTGAGCAATCGCTTATCTTTCTGCGGCAGGTCGAGGCCGAGCACCTGTCCGGCCCACATCCCCATCCGCATGCCCAGGACCTGGCGTGGGCAAAGGTGATGATGCATCTTGGCGGATGCTTCAAGGAGTTCAGCGAGTGTTGGCATGAGTGTATCCCCTCCGATCAAAAAGCCGTCTCGACATGAGACGGCTTCAAACGCCCGTGCCGCCTGGCAGTCGGGCGCAAGTCGTCTCCTTTCCAAGCACGAGGAGGCTGCGGCGTTTCCACCTTCAGCCCACGATGCAGCGTTACGCCTTGCCTCAACGCCGCATCCCTCTCTACGTGGGTATAGACATTCAGATAATGTTTTGAGGTAGGGGCGACCCTTGCGGTCGCCCAGGGCAGGCGCAAGGCCTGCCCCTACCACAAATCTTTTTCTGAATATCTATAGTAACGGCTATAGCCGTTCCCGTTTCGAAAGGTTCGGCCGACCGATCCTGGACAGCGTCTGTAGATCGGCCGGCTCGGAGACCGAACGAATTATTCAGTGTACATGACGCTGGCGGCTTGACCCCACGAAAGCGCCATCATCATCGTTGGAAAGCTGACCCTGGCAATCTGCGAGGGCGTATGATAGCCTCGATTTCTGAATCTGGCAACCTGACATGGTGATCAAGTTATCGCAGATCAATGTATCTGCCAACCACCTCCCGACCCATCCAGGCGCTCATTGACTCCAGGCAGCATTGTACTATAATATTGGTCACATCAACCAATTGAGAGATTTGCATGTCCAGGCGACCCAGGGCGGATACGCCACATCGAAAGCGATCTGCGGCCAAGCCAACCTCCGCTGCGCCCATCCCGGAGGTTAACGTGGGACAGCGGCTCCGCGAGTTACGTGCTGAACGTGGGCTGTCCATCCGCGCGCTGGCGGAGCGGAGTGGGCTGGCGGTGAACACACTCAGCTTGATCGAGAACACCAAGACCTCGCCCAGCGTCAGCACGTTGCAGCAAATCGCCCTCGCGCTCAATGTCTCCATCACGGCGTTCTTTGAGACGGGCGCGCCCAGGAACCCCATAGTGCATATCAAGGCGGCCCAGCGGCCCCGCGCTACGTTTGTCCACGGCACAATAGAGGACCTGGGCGCTGGTCTGAGTCGCCGCGCGGTTGAGCCGTTCATCGTCACGTTGGAGCCAAATACCGGCAGCGGCCCCAATCCGATTGTCCACACCGGCTACGAGTTTGTGTACTGCCTGAGCGGGCGCATCATGTACATCGTCGAAGAGCGCGGCTTTTTGCTCGAGCCGGGCGACAGCCTGGTGTTCGAATCGCATCTGCCGCACCGCTGGCAGAATGTGGACCCCGGACCCTCTCAGGCCATCCTGGTGCTGTATCCAACCGACGAGCGCGACCGTCCCACCGAGCGCCACTTTGCCTCAACCTGACCACTCCGGGCGCGCCGCACGGCGCCCCGTGATGGTTGCGAGGGAGAGCCCCACCAGTCTCTCCCTCGCGCTTTTTCGCTCTACCCAGTTCCTCCAAGCTCTCTCCACACCGCTCGATCTCTACACACATTATTTTGTAACTATAACCATGATATTACTAAAAACTATTGACTAATTTGTGTTTTTGTACTATAATATTGGTCGAATACCATATGTGTACCAGGAGGAAACTGTGGCGGGGAATGGCCCACGCAAGTGGCGCGGCGGCCCAGCGAGATGTCAACGCAGACGACGCGCGGTGGCCGATACGATCAGCGCAGGGACATCGTTTGATGCAGATGTCAATGTCGGGCGATGTCTCCGTGAGCTGCGCGGGCAGCGCGGCCTATCCATCCGCGCGCTGGCCGAAAAAAGCGGGCTGGCGATCAACACGCTCAGCCTGATCGAACATGGCAAGACGTCGCCCAGTTGTAGCACGTTGCAACAACTGGCCCTCGCGCTCGATGTGCCCATCACGGCCTTTTTTGAGACCAGCCTCCCCAAGAGCAGCGTGTCCTACATCCAGGCCAGCCAGCGACCTCGTGTGGCCTTTGTGCATGGCGCCCTGGAGGATTTGGGCGCGGGGCTGACCGATCGTGTCATCGAGCCATTCGTCCTCGTCCTGGAGCCGAACGCTGGAAGCGGCTCACGCTCTATCGTTCATACCGGCTACGAGTTTGTCTTTTGCCTCAAGGGGCGCATTGTCTATACCATCGAAGAACAGTCTTACCTGCTGGAACCAGGGGACAGTCTGCTGTTCGAGTCGCACCTGTCCCATGGCTGGCAGAACGTGGCGGCCCAGTCCTCGGAAGCGATCCTGGTGCTGTGCCCTTCGGACTCGAACGAACGCCCGATCCGGCACCATGTGGAAGGGATGGGACCACGGCCGTGAAAGAACAAGCCGCGCCCCCAGCCTGTTTTGAGGCACAGACTTTGGGCGCGCTGGCAAGTTGTGATTTGACCAATCAATTGCGCTGGATCACTAAATTTTGATCAACAAGGAGACAACATGAAGATTGCCGCGATTACTGAAGACGGGCGCACGATCAGCCAACACTTTGGCCGCGCGCCCTATTATCTCGTCGTCACGGTTGACAACGGCCAGATCGTGGACAGGCAATTGCGCGACAAGCTCGGCCACGCGCACTTTGCCGATGAGCCGCATGAGGCCGATCAACCCGGCCAGCCGCACGGCTTTGGCCCGGCTGCGCAGGACCGTCACACGCGCATGGCCGAAGCGATCGCTGACTGCCAGGCGCTCTTGTGCGGCGGAATGGGCGCGGGCGCGTATCAGAGCATGGTCGAGCGCGGCATCAAGCCCGTCGTCACCGAGATCACTTCCATTGACGAAGCGGTGAGGGCCTATGTCGAAGGGCGCATTGTGGATCGCACCGACTGGCTGCATTGAGTCGAGTGTCGGGGGACTGGGGGCAGACGATGATGTTGCGCATGGACCTGGACGCCTGCACAGGTTGCGGAGAATGTGTGGCCGCATGTCCAGTCGGGGCACTGAGCCTCGTCACAGGCAAAGCGGTCGTCAACACGGAACTCTGCACCGCCTGCAAGTCGTGCATCGAGGCGTGCCCAACCGGGGCTCTCACTATTGTTGAGCCTCCAATGCAGGCGGCTTGGGCAGCCATGCCTCCAGCTCCTGCAACTGCACTGCCTTCTCAGAAGAAAGACGCCGCGCCGGGGGGCCTCGCGCTGTGGACAGGCATCGCGCTGGCCCTGGTCGAACATCGGATCCTTCCGCGTCTGGCCGATGCGCTCATCGCCGCACTGGAGTATTGGCAGTCGCATCCCAAGCCAACGCCTTCCACGACATCCTGGCAAAATGCGCTCCAGGGCAGAGTGGGGCGGGGGCCATCATATCGGCATCGCAGGCGCGGCAACCACAGTTGATTATCCGGTAGTCAAAAACATGGCGTAAAAAAGTATGAAAGGGGGTGAGTGACATGCCACGAGGAGATGGAACTGGTCCGTGGGGGGCTGGGCCGATGACAGGTCGCAGGGCGGGTTACTGCGCTGGTTACGATGCGCCAGGATACGCCAATCCCGCGCCGAGACTCGGACTGGCGCGCGGTTTTCGCGGAGGCGGGCGCGGCTGGCGTAACATGTTCTACGCCACCGGATTGCCGGGCTGGATGCGCGCTGGCTTTGCGCCACCCACACGCGAGCAGGAAGCCACTGCGCTCAAGGCCCAGGCCAACTGGCTGAAGGAACAGCTCAATGCGATCACCAAGCGCATTGAGGAACTGGAGCCAAAGTAGCGGATGTGTTGTGGATGCGACGTGCTTGCGCCACACAGCACGTCGCATCCGTCAAATGAGAGGTGAAATCATGTTCAGCCGATTGTTTCGTGGTGGACGTGGCCCGGCCGGCGGTGGGCGCGGTCAAGGTCGAGGCGGCGGACGTGGGCGGGGCGGCGGCACCAAGCCCGGCTCCGGCCCCGGCGGCAACTGTGTCTGCCCCAAGTGTGGGCACAAGATACCGCACCAGGTGGGTCAACGTTGTCTTGACATCGCCTGTCCCAAGTGCGGGACCAAGATGGTTCGTGAATAACACCAAGGAGAAAGCAAATGGGCACCAAAGGCAAGCAGATCGTGGGACTGGATGTAGCCGAACTCGTCGCCGACCTCAATCGCGCTTATGCGGACGAATGGCTGGCGGCTTACGCATACAACTACATGGGCCAGGTCGTCACCGGCCGGCCGGCCGCCAAGCAGTTGTCCGCTCTGCTCCTGGACACGTCAAAAGATGAATTGGAGCACCAGCAAGAGCTGGCTGAGCGCATCGTCTCGCTGGGCGGCAAGCCGCTGGCTGATGTCAGCAAATTGATCGAGGGCAGTAATGAAGGTTACCCCACGCCGCCCGCCGACGAAAAAGGTTTCGAAGCCATCGTCAAGACGGTGATCGAAGCCGAGCGCGGCGCGATCGAGGTCTACAACAAGCTGGCTCAAAAGACGCATGGCAAAGACCCGATCACCTATAATCTCATCGTCCACATCCTTGGCGAAGAGATCGAGCACGAGGATGAATTCGAGAACCTGCTGAGTTAGACTCATGAAAATCATTGTCACTGTTTCGACACCTAGTGTCAAATCGGAGCTGGACCCTCGCTTCGGGCGAGGGGCCTATTTCCTCGTTGTAGACACAGACACGTTGGAATGGCAGGCGCATCCCAATCCTGGCGTTAACATTCCAGGTGGAGCAGGTATCCAGGCCGCGCAGTTTGTTGCCGAACAGCAGCCCGATGCCGTCATCAGCGGCGACTTTGGGCCGCACGCCTTCGACGCGCTCAACGCCGCCGGCGTGCCGATGTACGTGTTTGGCTCTTGCCGTACGGTGCGTGACGTGATTGTGCAATTCAAGGCAGGACAACTGGAGCGTGTCGGTGGGCCTACTCGCGGGGATTGCCACAGCAATGAACCAGCATAGGGCAGTGTCTCCCTGCCGCCCCCTGCGGATCGCGGTTGCCAGCGGCAAAGGGGGCACCGGCAAGACCACCGTCGCCACCAGCCTGGCGCTGAGCCTGGCGGCGGATCGAGCGCAGTCTAATCCCACGCCCGATCCGCCGCTTTTCCTGGATTGCGATGTAGAAGCCCCCAATGCCCACCTGTTTCTCAGGCCGGCGTTCGAGCGCCGCCAAGAGGTGGGTCTCCTGATCCCGCACGTGGACGAAGCCAAATGTACCCACTGCGGCAAGTGCGCCGAGGTGTGCCAATATCATGCCATCGCTGTGTTGGGCAAGAAGGTATTGGTGTTTCCGCAGTTGTGTCACGGCTGCGGCAGTTGTACGCTGATTTGCCCGGAACATGCCATCTCCGAAGTACCGGACGTGATGGGCGTGCTCGAAAGCGGCTTGGCGGACAGCTGCGTCCATTTTGCGCGCGGCGTGATGAACGTGGGCGAGCCAATGGCGACGCCCATCATTCGCCAACTTAAAAAGTGGGCTGCGCCCAAGTCGGACCAAATCGTCATCCTGGATGCGTCGCCGGGCACATCGTGCCCAGTGGTCGAATCGGTGCGCGGAGCAGATTTCCTCTTGCTCGTCACCGAGCCGACGCCGTTTGGATTGCATGACTTGAAGCTGGCGGTGCAGGTCGGGCGCGAGTTGAATCTCCCGATGGGCGTCGTGGTCAACCGCGATGGCATCGGCGATAGTGGTGTGGATGAATTTTGCGCGGCGGAAGGATTGCCCATCCTGATGCGGATTCCATTCGACCGCGCGATTGCCGAGGGCGTCGCCCAGGGACGGCCGCTTGTGGATATTCACCCCGAGTATGCTGAGCGCTTTCGGCAGATGTTCGTGCAGATCACGCGCCGGGTGCAGCCAGAGCCATGAAGCAACTGGTGATTCTGAGTGGCAAAGGCGGCACGGGCAAAACGAGCCTGGCGGCGGCATTTGCGCACCTGGCGCGTGAGGGGCCGTCGCCACTGCGCGCGGTGCTGGCCGATGCCGACGTGGACGCGGCCAACCTGGAGTTGGTGCTGTCCCCCAACGTGATAGAAGCGCACGAGTTCATGGGCGGCTCGAAGGCCGTCCTCGATCCTGACAAGTGCGAAGGTTGCGGCATCTGCGCGCAGGTTTGTCGCTTTGATGCGATTAGCCCCTGCCCCGGCCCTCCCCCGCCTGTGGGGGCTTTCAGGGACAGGTTTTTTGCTGGTGCGTCCCCGCCCGCCGATGAATCGGCGGGCTACACAGCAACGCCCGATAAATCGGGCCTGGAGAACGTCAGAGACAGCCCCATTCATGGGGCGCAGCTCCGTAGCGGGGCGGGTTAT
>DAOTXX010000036.1:0-11960 GCA_034434835.1 Thermoflexales bacterium
TTAGCCCCGGGTGGGTCTTGAGTACCGGAGGTCAGTGGCCGTTCTGACACCCGTCGGTCGGTTGCATCCCAAAAACGGCCAAGAATTCGTTGTTGGGTCACTCAGACCCGCAAAATTCGCCAATGTCCAGTTGGCAAGTCAAACGAGACGGTTCGAAACGAGGGATTGTGGAGGTCAGACCATGATTGTTAATGACCAAGAACTCCAGGTGACTCTGGAACGAATCGCGCATTTTCAACGCTGGCTGGTTGATCTGCGCCGCGCTGCACGACCGGAGGAATTTGCGGCGCTTTCTAGCGGCTATCGTCTGGAGATAGAGCGTATGCAGGCAGAAGTCCTGGATTACCTGCTTCGCCCGATACGGGTGAGCAGCGAGATGCAATCCGAACTGACCTGAAGAATCATAGCGACCGAGATCGCACCGGATAACCTCCGGCTTGCACATTGCGTATCTTGCCTTGTGCAAGGGGAAACGTCAGGGTAAAGTGATCATATTTGATAATATTTCAGGAAACAGGTAACCTTGCGCAAAATATTCATCGTTGAAGACGACCTGCCCATGACGCGTTTGCTCCAGACCCTCCTCTCGCTCGAGGGATTTGAGGCAATCTCGACGCCCCGCGCCGAGGCTGTGTTGAGCATGGCCCGGCAAGAGCAACCTGACCTGGTGTTGATGGATTTGCATTTAGGCCAGGTGAACACACTGGATATTCTGACTCAACTCAAGAGTGACCCGGCTCTCAAGACCATTCCTGTCATTGTTGTTTCCGGGCTGGAAGCTGAGGAGGAATGTGCACGCGCTGGAGCGAATGCGTTCCTGCTCAAGCCCTACAGCCCCAGCAAACTGATTGAAACAATGAGAGGGTTGGTCAAATAGTGCAAGCGCCTCTGCAATCGTGTGTGCGCCTGATCCCTTTAGGCCACACATCACCGAGGACTGACGGACTAGCGCACTAACGCACTATCGAACTAACATATAAGGAACCAGATTGGCAGCCAAGCGAAAAAAAACCAAAGACACGCAGCAGGGATGGAGGCGGGTGGACCTGCATTTGCATACTCCCGCCTCCGCCGATTTTCAAGAGCCGGGTGTTTCGTATCTCGACATTCTGCAAAAGGCCGAAACGCGCGGACTGGATGTGATTGCATTCACCGATCACAATTCGATTGCTGGCTACGCGGCGATGCTGGCCGAGATCGAACAGCTCGAACTGTTGGAACGGCTGAATCGCCTGCGTCCTGACGAAAAAAAACGGCTTGATGAATATCGCCGCCTGCGGAAAAAGGTGCTCGTCCTGCCGGGCCTCGAGTTCACGGCGACGTTTGGTTTTCACATCCTCGGCATCTTTCCCGAGACCATGTCTGTCCGCGAGATCGAGTATATCCTGCTCACGCTCCAGGTGCCCCCGGACAAGCTCGATAGCGGCAGCGGCGAGGTCGGCGCAACGACGGACGTGCTGACGGCGTATCACGTGATGGATGAGGCCGGTGGACTGGTGATCGCCGCGCACGCTAACTCGACGCACGGCGTGGCGACCATCGGTGCGTTTTCCGGCCAGACCAAGATCGCGTACACGCAGGACGAACATCTGCACGCGCTCGAAGTGACTGACCTGGAAAGCAAAAGCCGTCGTTCGACCGCGGCGTTCTTTAATGGTTCCAAGCCGGAATACCCGCGCCGAATGCACTGTATCCAAGGCAGTGATGCGCATCGGCTCGTGCGCGATGTCAGGAATCCCAAAAATCTGGGGGTGGGCGACCGGGTGACCGAAGTGCTCTTGCCCGAGGTCAGCTTCGAGGCGCTCAAGGAATTGTTTCTGAGCAAGGACTTTGCGCGCAGCCGTCCCTATCGCCCGACCCAGGCCCCTTTCGATCACGTTCGCGCGGCGCGCGAAGAAGGCCCCAGCATTGTCCAGTCGTTCCACGAAGGCTACACACAGCGCGGCGGCAAGTTGTATGCCATCGTCGCGGATGTATGCGCGTTTGCCAACACCAACGGCGGGACGATCTATGTAGGCCTGCCCGAGGACCCACATAAACGTCCGACCGGCGTGGACAATCCCCATCGGGCGGTCGAGATGGTACGCAATGCCATCGCGCAAATGATCACGCCGAACCTGGACGTGGTCGTGGATGCGCAAGAGACCGAAGGCGTCAAGATCGTCCGCGTCATTGTGCCGCGCGGCGACGATCCGCCGTACGCGATTGACGACAACAAGATCTATGTCCGCGACGAAGCCGAGACTAATATGGCTGTGCGGGACGAGATCGTGCAGCTCGTCCGGCGCAGTTTGGGCGTCTCAGAAGCGCCGCCGGGTGAAGCCGGACCAGCCGGGGCCGGAACCGGGCCACAGTTGGCCGGCCAGGCCGACCCCCCGCGCACGGGCGTCGAGGTCGTCGCCAGCGTCGAGCGCGGCGGGACGTGCTATCACACGATGCGCGATCTGCGCAATGGCAGCATCGTCCAGAACGTCACGCGCAAATCGGCGCGCAAGCTGTGGCATTATGCCATCACGCAGCACGAAAGCCAAAAGCTCGACCCGGCCCGGATCGCCTGGCGCGGCGACCTGGCAATGCTGGATAGCTCCAAGCGCGCGGGCAAGGTGCGCTATGACCTGGTTCAGCGCCTGCCCGATGGTCACCTGCGCATCTATTATGGCGTGACCGAAGACGGCATCCACGGCGAGTGGAAAAGGGTCGTCGGCCTGGAAGAGTCATGATTCGCGTCGGCATTCTCACCGTGAGCGATCGCAGTTCGCGTGGTGAACGCGCAGACCAAAGTGGTCCGCTTCTCCGGCAGATGGTCGAGCAACGTGGTTGGTCGGTCGAACGCGAAGGCATTGTGCCCGACGAGTTGACCGCGATTCAAGCGACGCTGGCGAATTGGGCTGATGTGGCACACCTCGACTTGGTCCTCACGACTGGCGGCACGGGCTTTGCGCCGCGCGACGTGACCCCGGAAGCGACCCGCGCGGTCATCGAGCGCGAAGCGCCCGGTTTGGCGGAAGCCATGCGCGCCGCCGGCCTGCGCGTGACCCCGCACGCGATGCTTTCCCGCGCAGTGTGTGGCATCCGCGGGCGCACGCTCATGGTCAACTTGCCCGGCAGCCCTCGAGCTGCCCGCGAGAACCTGGAAACGATCCTCCCTGCACTGCCTCACGCCATCGCGCTCTTGCGCGAGTCGCCCGATAGCGAGCGCGGCCATCAGTTAGCCGCGGCTTGATCCCAACCTGTTTGAAAGGTCAACCCATGACAATGACTGTGAGATCGCCAGATGCAGGCCGTGCCACGCGCCGGATCGCGCTGGCGCTTGTTTTGCTTCTGGCGATTGCGCTGCGTTTCTATCACCTCGATTGGGCGGAATACAAGCTCGACGAGGCCAACATCTCGCGCCTGGCGCTGAACATGGTTCGCTACGGAAAGGTGCCGATCTGGGGATTGGGATCGTCGGTCGGCATCTACAACGGCGCGCTATCGGAATGGCTACTGGCGATCCCATACGCCATTTCGAGCAGCCCGCTGGTCGCTACGGGTTTTGTCGCGGCATTGAACGTGCTGGCAGTGGCAATGACGTATGCCTTGACGCGCAGGATCGCCGGACCGCTGGCCGGCTTGATCGCCGCCTTGCTGTTTGCCGTCGCGCCGTGGGCGGTGCTCAACAGCCGCAAGTTGTGGGCGCAAGACCTGCTGCCTCCGTTTGTCATCGCTTACCTATGGACAGCTTACCTTGCGTTCGTCAAACATAAACCCTGGTGGCTGATCGGTCATGTCCTGGCGCTGTCGGCCTGCATCCAGTTGCACTATAGCGCATTGACGATGGTGTTCCTCACTGCCTTTTTCATCTTGATTTTTTGGTGGCGCAAGTGGCCGTGGAAAATCCTGAGCGTTTCGACATTGGTGGGATTGCTGGCCTTTGGGCCGTTCCTCTATCTTGATGCGACCACGTTGGCCAAGGATCCGATGACGGGCCAGGTGCATGCATTTCCTAACGTTACGCTCATCCTTCAGACGGTGTTGTATCGCAAGGCGGTGGTGGACGCGACCGCGCTGCAAATGGCGTGGATCATGGTCACCGGCAGTGATCTGCACAGCCTGGCTGGGCCGACCGAATTTCGTAATTTTCTGAATAGCACTTTGCCAGTCACTCCTCTGTTGGTCGTATTTGGTCTCTTGACCATCGTCGCGCTGGCGTGGTCGCTCTGGCGAGCTGTGCGCTCGTGGAGTGATGCGCAGGCCCAGGCAGGCTTGATCGTAGCGATGGGCGTCATTTTTCCGATCATTCTGTTCGTCTGGCACAGCACACCGGTCTTTCCGCATTATTTCATCTTGCTTTACCCGTGGCCGTATGTGTTGGTCGGGATGTTTATTGCCTGGTGGGCTAACCAGTATCCGAGGTGGAGGGCAGCCTGGTGGGCTGGTGCGCTGGTCGTCGTCATCGCAGCGGCTCAAGTCTATGCTTATCTTTCCATCTTGCATTTCGTCGCTGGGCGCGCAACGCCCGAAGGATATGGCACGCCGGTTCGTTTGCTGCTGAATGTCGTAGATGCCGCAGCGCAGCGTAGCCGAGAGCTGGGCGACGCCGAGATCCTGGTGCTGGGGGGGAGTGACGATGTTTACGCCGATAGCGAAGCTTCCACGTTTGACGTGCTGCTCGATCCCCGTGTCCCTCATCGGATCGTCAATGCGACCAGCGCGAGGGTGTATCCGGCTGGCAAAGCAGTGTTGATCGAGCGCGTGCTGCCGACCTCGTCCAAGGTGGCGCAGTTCAGTCTGCGTCCAGGCGAGGTTGGCTATCGCCTGACCGATTGGCATGGCTTGAATCCACAGGAGCTAGATCAATTGCTTGGCGGGCTGAACATCGAGCGTCTGGCGGCCCCGGCGCGCTTTGCCAGTGGCGTCGAGCTGCTGGGCTATCGCACGTCCGGCGGGACGCCCGGCCTGACGCTCGACCTGGTCACCGCCTGGCGAGTCCAGTCCGCGCCACCTGCGGGTGTAGACTATCACTGGACGAATCAACTTTTTGACGCAGAGGGCCAGCGGGTCTGGCAAAAGGACGATGTCGGCTTGCCGGCATCCAACTGGCGGGTGGGTGACGTGGTCCACACTGAATTCTCCGCTCCATTGCCCGCCGAGGTCAAGCCCGGCACGTATCAGATGCGTGTGGGGATGTACACGTATCCTGACATCAAGACTGTCCCACTTGTGGACGGGGCGGGGTACCTGGAGTTAGGGGCGATTGAAATCAAGTAAGGGCTTGCTCCGAATCTTTGGAGGCGGCTTCCACGCCGCCGTTTCGCTCTGAAAATCGGATCTACCGAGTATTTCCGCTTGCTGGCTCAGTGATTTGACAAGAAACCCGTCTCGCAGATTCGATGTTCTCGCCATTCTCCTCCTCGCGTTGACCTGCGCTGGATTCTACTGGCGCATCCTCTTTGGCGGCGCCTGGATGCCTTCGGGCGGCGGCGATCTGGTCTCGTTTCTCTGGCCCACGTACACGTTTGCCGCGCGCAGTCTCAAGTCGGGCATTCTCCCCTTGTGGAATCCGTACCTTTATAGTGGGATGCCTTTCGCCGCCGATAACCAATCGGGCCTGTTCTATCCCATCAACCTGCTCGTCTTTTTGCTCATTCCCAACCTCAGCTATTTTGTGATGGAGCTGATGTCGGTCTGGCACGTCTGGTGGGCAGGCCTGGGTATGTATGTTCTGATGCGGACTATGAACGCGCGGCGCGTGCCGGCGTTTGCAGCGGCGCTGGCATGGATGTTTTCCGACGTGTTCGTCATTCACTTTGGCAACTATAATCTCATCGCTGTTGCGTCGTGGCTGCCCTGGATCGCGGCGACGTTTCGCCAGGCCCTCAACCCCCGCTCCCCCTTCTCTCGCACAGTGGGAAAAGGGAGCCGGGGGGATGAGGGGCTTGGCTGCGCGCTCGCTTCTGGCGCGCTGTGGGGTATGGCCGCGCTGGCCGGACACATCCAGGCCACACTGTTCATCGGCCTGTGGCTCGGCGGGTATGCGATATTTGCGGCCTTTAGCTCCTCCTCGTCCCCCCTTCGAGAAAAGAGGGTAGGGGGGATGTGGGCGCGCCCTCTCGTCCTCTTGATCCTCACCGTCTTGGTCGCCTTGGCGTTTGCCGCGCTCATGTTTGTCCCCGCCTATGAGCTGACGCGCTACACAGGTCGCGCGGGCCTGGCTTATGAGGATGCGGCGCATTATTCGCTTCCGCCGGCCGGGCTGCTAGGGCTTGTCGTGCCCGGACTGTGGGGACGCGGAGCGGGTGCGTGGGCGCCTTGGCCGCGCGTTGAGGTAGGCTATGTGGGCGTGTTGACGCTGGCGCTGGCGGTCGTGGGGGTGATGGTCAAACGCCGGGGGGAGCGGCCAGGTGAGCGTGCATTTCTGAGCGTCGCTGTGCTTTTTGCTTTCTTGCTGGCGTTGGGTGGATATGCTGCCCTGCATGGCTGGTTGTATCGCTGGATGCCGGGTTTTGCTTCGCTGCGCGCCCCGGCTCGCGCTGTGATGTTGGCCGATTTCGCGCTGAGCATTCTGGCTGGTTTGGGGCTGGATGCGCTGCTGTCGCCGCTTGCCCGCCGCGCTCGCGGTCTGCTCAGGATAGTGAGCCGGGTGGTCGCATGGGTCGCCGTCGGGCTGGCGGTCATCGGCTTGCCGCTGAGTTATGTCCTCATCGCGCAGGCCGCATACGATGCGGGCCTGGCACATCGCTTGACATTAGTGATGAATGGTATCATCTTTGGGGTGGTCTTGCTCGTCGCCAGCGCGCTGATTTTGGCCGCCCGGCGAGCGCGATGGGCTGCGCCCAAGCAAGTTGGCGTCATCGCCGTGATCGTGTTAGCCACCGATCTGGTCGTTTTAGGTTCTTCGGTGGATGTCGAGAAGAATGATCCGACGGTCGGTTATCATCATCCGGCGGTTGTAGATTTCCTGCGGCGCGAAGGTCAGCCGTTCCGCATTGACAGCACGCCCGCCCCGGCCTGGCAGCCCGATGCCGGCGCGATGCACAGCATTCCCGACATCGGTGGGATATTCAACCCCTTGGGGTTGGCTGCGTATAACACCTATGTCGGTGGGATGGGTTCACGTGGCAGCCTGCTTTACAACTTTCTGAACGTCAAGTACGTCCTGGCGGAAAAGGGGCGGCCGCCGGGTGATGCGCGCTTTGTGCCTGTGTTCAATGGTGATCCGCAAATTGATGTCTATCTCAACACTGCCGCGTTGCCCCGGGCGATGCTGATTTACAAATCCATCCCGGTCCAAAGTGGCGAAGAGGCCTGGGCTGCGATTCATCAGCCCGGCTTTGACCCTTCGCAGGAAGCTGTGATCGAGGGCGGGCCAGTCTTGAACGGTCCGCCTTCAGGTGGCACGCTGGTCGTTCGACGGCTGGACGTGAACGAGATCGAGATCGAGGCGACAACCTCGGCGCCTGCCTATCTAGTGATGAGCGAGGTCTATTATCCAGGCTGGCGCGCCGAAGTCAATGGACGCCCGGCCAGAATTCTGCCCGCCAATTTTGCGTTCCGCGCGGTCTATCTTGAGCCGGGCGCTCATCGGGTGCGGATGATCTTTTTGCCGCTCTCCTGGTTCGTGGGATTGGGGACCAGTGTGCTGACGTGGTGTGCGCTTTTCATCGTCGTTGTCGCACGTTGGCACGCTGTACGAAAACATATTGACAGATAGCGTCTTCTGTGGTATTTTCACGACGAGGCAGGTCTACGTATGGCAGAAACCGGAATGATTTCGGTTGCCGAAGCGCAGCAGCTCATTCTCCAACACGTGCAACCCTGCGGCGCCGAGGCAACCCCTCTGCTGGAATCGCTGGGACGGGTTCTGGCGGAAGATATAGTGGCTCAAGACGACCTGCCGCCCTTTGACAATTCAGGTATGGATGGCTATGCCGTCCGCGCGGATGATGTGTTGGATGCCAGTTCAGAGGCCCCGGTCACTTTGGAGGTGATCGCCGATATTGCCGCCGGTCATCCGTCTGAGGTCGTGATCGGGCCGGGGCAGGCCGCGCGGATCATGACAGGCGCTCCGATGCCGGCCGGCGCGGATGCGGTGGTGCCGGTCGAAGCGACGGATGAACCGGCGCGCAGTGGTGCGCTGCCGCGCCAGATCAAGCTCTTTCGTAAATCAGCGCGGGGCGAGCACGTTCGTGTGGCGGGGGGTGATGTTCGGCACGGCCAACAGGTGTTGAGTGCGGGCATGGTGGTCCGTCCGGCAGAGATCGCGCTGCTGGCAGCGTTGGGGCTGATCCAAGTCCAAGTGATCCGCCGCCCGCGGGTGGCAGTGCTTGCCACAGGCGACGAGCTAGTCCAGCCTGGCGAGCCGCTCAGGCCGGGACTGATTCGGAACGCGAACGGCTGGAGCACCGCGGCGCAGGTGATCCGTTATGGCGGCGTGCTGGTTCAACTGGGCATTGCGCGCGACACGGCGGATGACTTGCGCGCCAGGTTTGCCCAGGGACTGGCAGCGCAGGTTGATCTGTTTGTTGTTTCGGCGGGGGTGTCTGTCGGCGCGTACGATCTGGTCAAGAACGTCGTCCAGGCGGATGGCGAGCTGAGCTTTTGGCGCGTGCGGATGCGGCCCGGCAAGCCGCTTGCCTTTGGTCATTTCGGCGGTGTTCCGTTCTTTGGATTGCCCGGCAATCCGGTCTCGGCGATGCTGACCTTTGAACAGTTTGTCCGTCCGGCGATCCTCAAAATGTCTGGGCGAGCGAATTGGCAAAAGCCCATGATCGAAGCAGAATTGGCCGAAGCCGTGACCAGCGACGGGCGCGAAACCTATGCGCGGGCGCGCGTCACGCGCGAGGGCAGTCGCTATGTGGCTCGCCTGAGCGGCGGGCAGGCTTCGAATGTGTTGAGCGCGCTCGTGGCGGCGAACGCCTTGATGATCATCCCGGAGGGGCAGACGCGCATCGAAGCGGGTGCGCGTGTGGTAGCGCAAATGTTGGATTGGCCTGAGGATGTTTTTTAGTGTGAGGGGTGGCCTGATATTGTTATTGGAGGAGTAAGTTGGCTAAAGTTCAGCGTAAAGTTATCAAAAGGGGGCGGCGTCCACAAGGTCTTTCAACCGAGATGATCCTGTTGATCTTGGGCGGCGCGGTCATTGTCGTGGTCGCTTTGGCGGTGTTGTTGTGGCCCCGACCCAAGGTCGTAGTTGCGGGCGATCCTCAGGGATTGGCGATGTGTGGGAGTGTCCCGTGTCCCGCCAAGGGCGACCCAAATGCGCCGGTCAAGATGGTGAACGTCTCATCCTTTACCTGTGTACACTGTGCGGATTATTCTTTGAACACAGAACCCAAGATTGACGAGCAGTACATCAAGACCGGCAAGGTGTATTACATCGCGCACCCCTTGGGCTTTGAGGCACAGGCCCAACAAGTCGCCGCCGTGGCTTTGTGCGCGCACGATCAGGGCAAGTATTGGGAATATGCCGAGGTGCTGTTCGAGAATCAAGGCGGCTTTGATCCTGCCAGCCTGGCGCAGTATGCTCAGCAAGTTGGACTGGATATCCAGGCGTTTGCATCGTGCGTGAATTCTGGCAAGCGCCTCCAAGACGCCAAGAGCTCAAGCGATACGGCAATGATCGCCGGTGTGGATGCCACACCATCTTTCTTTATCAACGGTAGGCTGGAACTCAGAGGCGCGTACCCGCTGGCCGAGTTCCAGGCTCGTATTGACAACGCGCTCAAGGCAGGCAAGTAACCGCGTTTTAGCAGGTCACACCGTCAACCACGACGAAGCTGAAATCTTGACAAGAGGAGGCCCTCTATGCCCCGCATTCGTTGCCGATACATTGATTGCGTCTACCTCGAATCCGGTTATTGCGGAGCCGATCAGATCGATCTGGATCCGGAGATGGGCTGCCTGACGTATGCTCAGGAAGAGGAGGATTTGCCCAAAGACGAAGAGTGGGAGGAGGAAGAAGAGCTGGAAGAAGAGGAATGGGAAGAAGACCTCGACGAAGACTTTGAAGACTTGGACGAGGATGAGGACGAAGACGAGGAGTGGTAGCTATCACACTCCACGGCGGGGGTAGCACACCGCCAGGCGTGCTGCAGATCGTTCCATTTAATGACAGGCTGATCCTTTTTCGCCGATAGATTTTTAACAGCGGGCAAGCTCTGGCCCGCTGTTACTTGTTAAGGGGCATCCCTAATTGCGCGAGGGGCGCTGCGCCAGGGTCCGGCGCATAATGTCGCTCTGCTCATCCAGCGCGCGCGTCTTTCCGGTGCGTTGCTCTTCAAAACTCCGGCGGCGTTGACGGTTCGCCCGGGCTTCACGGAACGCCAGTTCCATGCTCGTGCGTTCTGACTCGGTTGCGGGGTCAGGCTCCGGCAGATTGGCCTCTTTCATGCTGAGCTGAATCTGCCGCTTGCGCGAGTTCACATCCAAGACCGTGACCTGAACTTCTTCACCGACGCTGACAACTTCAGAGGGATCGCGCACATAGCCAGGCGCCAACTCGCTCACATGAACCAGCCCGTCACGCTCTGCGCCAATGTCCACGAACGCGCCAAAGCGTTCCAGGCGTGTCACCTTGCCCCGGTACGTGTGGCCTTTCTTGACCTCGGCCCAGGGCAGCGCGGGTGGCTCGATCATGGTCAGGCCGATGCGCTGGCGCTTGCCCTCTACGCTGGTGATCCACACCGTTACCTCGTCGCCGGTCGAGACAACATCTGCTGGCTTGTTGATGCGGCGGCCTTTGACAATTTGACCGGCGGGCACCAGCCCGTCCTTCGGTCCCCCAAACGCCACGAACACGCCAAAGTCTTCAACCCGGACGACCTTGCCGGTGAGCTTCATCCCCTTTTGAAGGTCGCTCCAATCCAGCGGCGGCGGCTCGATCATGGTGAGGTTGATCAAGCCTTTGGCCTGCTCAACGCTTTTGACCCACACCGTCACCTGGTCGCCCTCTTTGACCACATCTGCTACACGGTTGACGTGACCTTCCCGAAGCTGCGAGATGTGCACCAGCCCGGGCTTTTCAGCGCCGATGTCCACAAATGCACCAAAGAGTTCAACCTTTTTGACTATCCCGTCAAAGCGCATCTTGGGTTTGAGGTCTGTCAAGCGCAAGAGGGCCGTGCCAGAGGTTTGAGGGGTAACTGCCTGTTCCTGAACTTCCACGCTCTTGTTCCCTTTCTGTCATTCCAAAATTGTTGCGGGCGACATTATACCTGTCTGTGTTTGCTCTGTCAAACCGAAACAAAAAGCGCCTGAGGATTCTCAGGCGCGACATGCACAACTGACCGATCAAGCTGCTTCTGCCAGCGCTTCTGCTTCGGATTCTTCTGTCATCGTTTCGTCGTCGGCCATGTCCTCGTCTTTGTCGTCGATCGGAACGATGGCCTCATGCTGGATCGCGCCGGCGCGAATCTGCGCTTCAATCTGCGCTAACAGCTCGGGGTTCTGCTTCAAGAAATCTTTGGCGTTCTCGCGCCCCTGACCGAGTCGGGTGTCTCCAAACGCAAAGAACGCGCCGCGCTTGGTCACAATGTCCATGGCGGTTGCCACATCCAGCACGTCCCCGGCCTTGCTGATGCCCTCGTTGTACATGATGTCGAATTCGGCCTCGCGGAACGGCGGCGCTACCTTGTTCTTGGTCACCCGTACTTTGGTCCGGTTGCCGATGACCTGCCCCTCCGCCTTGATGCTCTGAATCCGGCGGATGTCCAACCGCACCGACGAGTAGAACTTTAAAGCGTTGCCGCCCGTCGTCGTCTCCGGGTTGCCGAACATGACGCCGATCTTCATCCGCAACTGGTTGGTGAAAATCATGGCCGTGTTGGATTGCTTGATGGCGCCCGACAGCTTGCGCAAGGCCTGGCTCATCAAGCGCGCCTGCAGGCCCATGTGCTGGTCGCCCATCTCGCCTTCGATCTCGGCGCGAGGCACCAATGCAGCGACCGAGTCCACGGCGAGCACATCCAGCGCGCCGGAGC
>DAOTXX010000037.1:0-9262 GCA_034434835.1 Thermoflexales bacterium
GCTCCGGCGCGCTGGATGTGCTCGCCGTGGACTCGGTCGCTGCATTGGTGCCTCGCGCCGAGATCGAAGGCGAGATGGGCGACCAGCACATGGGCCTGCAGGCGCGCTTGATGAGCCAGGCCTTGCGCAAGCTCTCCGGGGCCATCAAGCAATCCAACACGGCCATGATTTTCACCAACCAGTTGCGGATGAAGATTGGGGTCATGTTCGGCAACCCGGAGACGACGACGGGCGGGAACGCTTTAAAGTTCTACTCGTCGGTGCGGTTGGACATCCGCCGGATTCAGAGCATCAAGGCGGAGGGGCAGGTCATCGGCAACCGGACCAAAGTGCGGGTGACCAAGAACAAGGTGGCGCCGCCGTTCCGCGAGGCCGAATTCGACATCATGTACAACGAGGGCATCAGTAAGGCCGGGGACGTGCTGGATATCGGCACAGAACTCGAGATCATCACCAAGCGCGGCGCGTTCTTTGCGTTTGGAGACACCCGACTCGGTCAGGGGCGCGAGAACGCCAAAGAGTACCTGAAGCAAAATCCTGAACTCTTGGCACAGATCGAAGCGCAGATTCGCGCCAACGCCGCGGCTGCCGCCGGGATGACCCGGCTGGGCAGCAGCGCCATGCCCGCTGAAAGCCAAGACGAGCAAGAATCAGAAGAGGAATAGTAACTGTTCAGCCTTCCGCAGGGTCTAGCAGAAGGCTGGGTTGAGCCATCACGAGGAATAATCACTTTTTGATCGGCCCGGCCAGAGGACTTTTTGTCAGAGAAGGGGCCGGGCGACCGCCACGATACAGCTAATGATGATCGAGCAAGGGCCGGCTGTCGCGCTCATCTTATTATTGTGGGTGTATAGTGCAACTCGAGCGCGGGCAGCATTGGAGGCCAAACCGTTGCATAGCACAAGCTGGCGCATCCAACCTGCGCCAGTCCGGGTATGTCTTGCCAAGCGAGAGCGATACCGTGTGCCTGGGGCAAGTCCAGGGGTTCGTGTAAGCGTTCGCACGGGTTCTTTAGGTTTATCCGAGCGATCGGGCGCTCTGCAGCGACTGCAACGTCTACGGTCTGGTTAGATATTTAAGCGACCCTGCGCACTTGCGCGCTGGTGACGCTTAGGCGTCCAGTGCGCCTATCCTTCGATCTACTCGACGGCTGTCAGTGGTAGAGCTGTGGCGGTCACACGTCACAGCTTTTTTTGTTTTGAGCATGGCAGGAATTATCACTGCGCTCCAGGTTCAAAAGAAGAACAAGGATCGCGTCAACGTTTACCTGGACGGTCGCTTTGCCTTTGGGCTGACGGCGCTCGAAGCCGCCCGGCTGCGGCGCGGGCAAACGCTCAGCGATCAAGACATCGCCGCACTTCAGGCACGCGACCAGGCACACCAGGCGCACGAAGTCGCCTTGCGTTACCTGGACTATCGCCCGCGCAGTGTGGACGAAATCCGCCGCCACCTGAAAGGCAAAGGCGTCGAGCCAGACGCCATTGACGAGGTCGTCGAGCGGCTGAGCCAGGTGGGGCTGTTGGACGATCGCGCGTTTGCGCGCTACTGGCTGGAAAATCGCCGCGACTTTCGTCCGCGTGGTCAGCGCGCGCTGCGCATGGAGCTGCGGCAAAAGGGCGTGCCCGACGACATCATTGACGAGGTGCTGGCCGAAGGCCACCGCGAAGAGGAGGCGGCGGATCAGGCTGCCCTCGCCCAAGCGCGCAAAATCCGCGCGTCCGATCCGCTCGAATTCCGGCGCAAGCTGGAAGCGCATCTGATCCGGCGTGGATTTTCCTACGACATCGCGCGAGAGGCTGCGGCCCGCGCGTGGGGCAAACTACATTCTACATCGGAGAGAGTGTTTACGGATGAAAGCGAGGTTTAGATGGGTGCAGGAATGATTGGGCCACTTGTGGCTCTGGCGCTGGTGGCCGGAGCCGCTATAGGAGCTGTGCTAGGGTACTGGTACAAGCAACGTCAGGCCGAACAAGAAGCCAGGGCGCTGCGTATCGAAGTGGATCATGTCATTGAAGAAGCACAAACCAAGGCCAAAGAGATGGTGCTGGCTGCTAAAGATGAGGCGCTCAAGCTGCGCGACGAGATCGAAACAGAGGCCAAGCGTCGCCGCGCCGAATTCCAGCGTGACGAAGAGCGTATCGCCCGGCGGCGCGAAGAATACGAGCAAAAGCTCGAACGGCTGGAGCAGCGCGAGCGCAAGCTCAATCAGCGTCAGAGCGAGCTGGACAAACGAGTCAACAATCTGGAAAAGATCGAACAACAACGTATGGCCGAACTGGCGCGCGTGTCCGAAATGAGCAAGGACGACGCCAAGAAACTGTTGCTCGAAGCGGTCGAAAAAGAAGCGCGCGACGACATGGCCCGCAAGATCCGCCAGGTGGAAGCCGAGGCCAAAGAGGAAGGCGAAAAACGCGCCCGCGAGATCATTACGCTGGCCGTTCAGCGCGTGGCCTCCGACCAGGTGTCCGAAGTCGCCGTCTCGACGATCGCCTTGCCGAACGATGAGATGAAAGGCCGCATCATTGGCCGCGCCGGGCGCAACATCCGCGCGATCGAAAAGGCGACCGGCGTGGACATTGTCGTGGACGATACGCCCGAGGCCGTGACCATCTCGGCGTTCGATCCCGTGCGGCGCGAGGTGGCGCGCGTGGCGCTGTCCAAGCTCATCCTGGATGGACGCATCCACCCGGCCCGCATCGAAAAACTGGTCGAAGATGCGCGCGCCGAAGTCAACCAAATCATCAAGGAAGAAGGCGAGCGCGCGGCGCTGGAAGCCGGGGTGCCGGGGCTGCACCCCGAAATTCTCAAGCTGCTGGGGAGGCTCAAGTTCCGCACCAGCTACGGTCAGAACCAACTCGCGCACGCGATCGAGACCGCGCGGTTGGCCGGCATCCTGGCCGCCGAGCTGGGCGCGGACGTCAAGGTCTCCAAGATGGGCGGCCTGTTACACGACATTGGCAAAGCGATTGACCACGAGGTCGAAGGTACGCACGCGCAAATCGGCGCAGACATGGCCAAGCGGTATGGCGTGCCAGATAAGGTCGTCAACATCATCCGCAGCCACCATCACGAAGAAGAGCAACAGTCGCTCGAGGCCATCATCGCGGAGGCAGCCGATGCCATCTCCGGCGCGCGGCCCGGCGCGCGGCGCGAATCGCTGGAAACTTATCTCAAGCGCGTCAAAGACCTGGAAGACATTGCCAATTCGTTCTCCGGTGTCTCGCAGAGCTATGCCATCCAGGCCGGACGCGAGGTCCGGATCATCGTCAGGCCGGAGGAAATTGATGACCTGGCTTCGCTTCAACTATCCAAGAACATTGCCAAAAAGATCGAGGAGACGATGCAATACCCCGGCCAGATTCGTGTCACCGTCATCCGCGAGACGCGCGCGGTGGAATACGCCAAGTAGCGGATAGCTGATAGCTAATGGCCGATGGTCTATAGCCGATAGTTGATGGCCAATCCCCGATAAACCAACAAGCCCGCAGTGGTCAGGATCACCGCGGGCTTGTTCATTCAGTCGCTATCTGCTATCTGCTATCTACCATCTGCTATCAGCTAAGGAAGGTACACACGCGGATTCAGCAGTGAGTGGTTGAAGCGAATCTCAAAGTGCAGGTGCGGGCCGGACGAGTTGCCCGTGGAGCCGACCCGGCCGATCAGTTGCCCGCGCTGGACACGCTGCCCGACGGCGACGTTGATCGTATTCAAGTGGGCATAGTAGGTTGCATAGCCATTTGCGTGGTCCACCACCACCAACCGGCCATAGCCAACATCCGTCCAACCGGCAAAGCTGACAAAACCGCCATCCGCCGCGTAGACGGGCGAACCAGTCGGCGCGCCAATGTCAATCGCGCGATGGCCCCACCAATACCCCTGGGTGAGTGTGCCCAGCACCGGCCATTGGAAACGTCCTGTGCCGCGCGCTCCCTGCGGAACCGAGCCGGTGTAGGCCGTGACGACTTTGGGCACATAGGGCTTTTCGCCGCCGGCGACGATCAACTTCGTGCCTGGCTCGATGGCATAATCCGGCGGCTTGAGATTGTTGAACGAGACGCCCGTGATGTCTTCGATCTTGGCCTTGTATTTCTTGGCGATGCTTTCCAGCGTGTCGCCTTTGACGACCGTGTGGTACACGCCATCAATCGGCAGGATGACTAGCTCTTGACCGATCCGCAAATAGTCCGGGGCATCTTCCACCGCCGGATTCGACCACATGATCGTCTCTGGCTCGATGCCGAACGTGATCGCGATCCCCTGTACCGTATCCCCAGGCTGGACTGTGTACGTGATCACCGAGCGACGCAAGCGATTGGGGATCTCGGTGAAAGGAACCGCCGAGCGGGTGAGGCTCTCTACATCGGACGTTCGCCAGGCAAGGCCACGCGCCGACACAGCCAGGTCAGTTCTCAATCCCAGAGGCGTCGCCGGAGTCGGCGTGAACTGGCTGCCACCCGCCAGGGCAACACGCGCAGGCTGAAAATCCGAGAGCGCAGAGGGGTTCAGGCCAGGCAACACACCACTCAGGATCACGGCCCCCGCCGCCAGTGCCAAGACGACCAGGTGCCCCGTGAAGCGCGCAATCAGCGAGTGCGCATTTTCAGTGGTAGCCCGCCAGGCCAGGCTGATGAGCCAGAACACCATGGAGGCAATGCGCTCATGGAGCATGGGAGGCGTTTTGGGCGCGGGCGCAAACTGAATTGGCTCAGAGGCAGGATTCATGACCGTCCTTATGGCGGGGGAAGATATGTGCGTGGGTTGGGCAGATCGCCGTTCAAACGGGTCTCAAAGTGCAAGTGCGACCCGGTTGAGCGCCCCGTCGAGCCAACTGCCCCAATCACTGCGCCTTTGAGAATCTGCTGCCCGCAACGGACGTAAATCTGGCTGAGGTGAGCATACAGCGTCTGCCAGCCGTTGCCGTGGTCGAGCATGATCATGTTGCCATAGCCCCACGCATTGGGGCCAGCCCAAACGACGGTGCCGGTATCGGCTGCATAGACCGGATCGCCGGTCTTGCCACTCAAGTCAATGCCACGATGCCACGGGGCATAGGGGTTACCACTCACCCAATGTGAATTCGTCGGCCAGACAAACTGGCCTGTGCCCAAGGGTTTGACCGATACGTTCAAACATTGACCGGCATTCGTCCAACCCGACACACCGCCCCTGGAGGAAGCCGGCTTGGTAGTGACCGGCAACTGCCAGACGACCATCTCGCGCTTGCCGCCCGGGATCATCAACGCCTTGCCTACCGGCAGATCCTGGCCCGGGATCAGGTTGTTCCATTCAGCCTTGACGATCACGTCCGGCGTCACCTTGTACTTTTGCGCCAGGCTATCTAGTGTATCGCCTTTTTGAACCGTATGCAAAACACCGTCTATAGGCGGCACAGCCAGTTCCATCCCAATGGACAACAGGTCCGGATTGTCCTTCAGTTCCGGATTGGCCCACAAGACCGATTCGGGTTGCAAACTAAATTGCTGTGCAATGCCAAACAGCGTGTCACCCGCCTGAACCGTGTAGCTGATCACATCTTTGCGTGGGCGAAAGATGTACGGAGTCTGCGGGGACACTGCGCGAACGACCTGAGATTGATCCTGCTGCAGGCGAGGACCGCCACGCGCAGCATAGTTGAAACTCTCGACCCGGTTGCCGAGATTCATCGCCGGGGTGGGGCTGGGCAGCACTGGAGCCGCCGACCAAGCGCGCGCCCGGGGAAGCTGAAGGCCACTCAAGACAACCGCCAACCCTATCAGGCTCAACACTACCAAGTGCGAACCGACGCGGGCGAGGATCGCCTGAGCGCCTGCGCTAGTCACCTGCCAAGCCCGGGTATACCCCCAAATGAAGCAGCGAATGACAGCCGACTCGAGCGAATCGGCCCAGGCTCGTCGCTCAAGCTGTATGTGCGGCGTGTCCAGGACTGTCGTACCTGCCAGCCTGGTCAACCTAGTCTGTGCGCTTTGCAAGCCCAGTTGACTCCTTTATGGGCAAAATTATACACGCACAACAAATGGCGGTCAAGCGGATCAAGTCACCCAACCGCCAGATATACGGCTGAAAGATCCGTTACCCGCCATATATTGGGTATCCAGCCAGATGTAGACAAAATCAGAGGGAAATCGGAAGGAACTTCCCATAACGTGGGCCGGCATCAGACGCCCATCCCATGACTTGAGAATCCTGCTCAGGCAATCTCGCGCAGAGATTCGAGGAACTCGGCGTTGGTGCGGGTGCGCTTCATCGCCGTCAGGAGCGACTCCATCGCCTCCGCCGAGATGTTGTCCTCGCCCCGTCCCTGCACCGCGGACATGTGCGCCAGCATCCGCCGCATCGTCCAGACCTTGGCCAGCATGGCGGATTCGATCAACAGTTCCTCGCGGCGGGTGCTCGAACGCTCGATATCAAAGGCCGGGAAGACGCGCCGCTCTTGGAGCTTGCGGTTCAGGTGCAATTCCATGTTGCCGGTGCCCTTGAACTCTTCATAGATCATGTCGTCCATGCGCGAGCCGGTATCTACCAGGCAGGTGGCGATGATGGTCAGGCTGCCGCCCTCTTCGATGTTACGGGCCGCGCCAAAAAACCGCTTGGGCGGGTATAACGCCGAAGGGTCCAGACCGCCGGAAAGCGTCCGTCCGCTGGGTGTGACAACCAGGTTGTACGCGCGCGAAAGCCGCGTGATCGAGTCCATCAGGATCACGACGTGGCGGTGCCCTTCGACCAGCCGCTTGGCGCGTTCGAGGGCCATTTCTGCCACGCGCGTCTGGTTCTGCACCGTGTCGTCAAACGTGCTGGAAATCACCTCGGCCTCGACCGAGCGGTCCATATCGGTGACTTCTTCCGGGCGCTCACCGATCAGCAGCACGATAAGGTGGACGTCGGGATACTTGGTCGAAATCGCGTTGGCAATGTTCTTGAGGACCGTCGTTTTGCCTGCCTTGGGGGGAGAAACGATCAGGCCACGCTGGCCCCGCCCGATCGGCGCGACCATGTCCAACAAGCGGGTTGTCAGGTTATGCGAGTCGGTCTCCAGGTTATAGCGCTCATCAGGGAAAATGGGGGTGAGCTTTTCAAAGATGGGGCGCGCTTTAGCCTGCTCGGGGTCCAGCCCGTTGACCGCTTCGACGCGCAACAGGCCAAAGTACTTTTCGTTCTCCTTCGGCGGGCGCACCTGTCCCACGACCATGTCACCCGTTCGCAGCCCAAAGCGCCGGATCTGCGACTGGCTGACATAGACATCTTCCGGGCCGGGCAGGTAATGGTCAGCGCGCAAAAAGCCGATCCCGTCCTCGACAATATCCAGCACCCCGCCGCCGAAGGAATAACCTTGCTGTTCAGCCTTGGCGCGCAACAAGCGCAGGATCAGGTCTTCCTTCTTGAGTCGGCTGTAGCCGGAAATTTCCATGGATTTCGCCAACTCGCGTAGCTCGGTCAGCGTCTTGGTTTCCAATTCTGCAAAGTCCACAGGGGCCTCCCTTAAACACACGCACCACAACCGCACCGCAGGTCTGCGGTCGGACTAGACAAGATGAATTCAAGAGACGCGCCAACTTGGGGCGCACCATCACCCATGATTGTAGGGATACACAACCGCCAATTTAGAGGTCTGGACAATTTGGGGAGTAAGGTGGTACTACTCGCGCTGCTCCTCTCGCAAACGCGGTTATATTATAGCATTTTCTCCACTGCGAGTCAAACGGGGGTTATCCGATCATGGGGATTCTGCAGTTCAGGTCCGCTCTCGATTTTCCGGTAGGACTCGTGCTCCAGCGGCTGGGGGCTGGCGATCTGGCCCACGTAAAGTTCTTGGGTCAGCCGGCGGCCATTATCGGCACGGCAGCGACTTGACACTCTGACGAGTCGCAACCCTGCTCTCACTGCACAGCGGCCACCGAGACGCACACCATCACAACCCGCTCAGGACAGGCCCTACGATCCGCTGCAACGCCTGACCCGCGCCACGTACTCGGATGGCAAGCGATTCGAGTATGCCTATGATGCGGTGGGCAACCGCACCTTCTCCACGCAGACCATCACCAGCACGCTTGTCACCATATATGTGATGGTGCCAATCTCACCGGCTGGTTGCGTGTGCGTTGGCCTTTTGTTATAATGAATGAGAATAGAAATACGTAGGAGGGGCGTATGACGCAGGTAGAAATCATGCAAGGCTTGGGACGGCTTTCCACCTCAGAATTGCTGCAAGTCATCGAGGCGGCTTTGCGTCTCCTCCAGCGGAATCTTGAAGCAGAGTCGCCATTGATTCACCTGGAGAAGAAACAGCGATTGGCCGCGGCCGCGCAGATGCTGTTGCCGGATTATACGGCGGGCGGCGAATTGACGGCATTCACGGTACTGGATAGCGAAGGTTTTTATGCGTAGAGGCGACCTCTGGCTCATCAATCTGGACCCGACCGTGGGCGCTGAGATCAAGAAAACCCGCCCCGCCGTTATTGTTAGTGACGACAGTATTGGCGTCTTGCCACTCAAAGTGATCGTTCCGGTGACAGACTGGAAGGATCATTATGCTGTGGCGCCGTGGCTGGTTCGATTGGAATCGACCGCAGAGAATGGCCTAAGCAAGCTATCGGCGGCAGATGCCTTAAGTGCGCTCGGTGGCGCAAGAAAGATTCGTCCGGCAACTGGGCCGGCTATCGGATACAGTGATGCAAGACATCGCCGAGGCATTGGCAGTTGTGTTGAGTATTGAACAGTAAAGCGAGAGACACTTGACCGCTGCGCGCAAGACCTTCTGACAATCCCCTCGCCCGGCAACGAGCCTGTACACGTATGACCCACTGCAGCGCCTGACGGGCGCGACGTATTCCGGCGCGTACACCTTCACCTTTGCCTACGTCTATGACAAAGTCGGCAATCGCACCGCGCAGACCCAGACCATCACCAGCACGCTCGTCATGACGCATACCTATAACGCCGCGAACCGCTTGACCCATCGCGCCGTAAGCGCGAGCCAGGCGTATACTTCACCTGATCCAATGTGGGGCAACTGCTGGCCGAGCAAACCCAAGGCACCGCCACACGTGTGTTCACCTATACGGCCGCGGCGATGACTGGCAGACCGGCGAGGTGCGCGATCAACCGGAGATGAGCGTGGGGATGGTCAAGAGTAACTGGACTTTCGCCAAATTTGGCATTTCGAACCTGAACAACTGATAAATCATCGGCATGTCAGCCACCCAGCGGAGCCGCTTGGCCCTGTGCCGCCGGAACAGCAAAGCTAGAGCATCGGGCGGACCGATCT
>DAOTXX010000038.1:0-16201 GCA_034434835.1 Thermoflexales bacterium
GGGCGTCTCGCTCGCTCCCTAAAAGGGTATACGCCGCTTGGCGAAAGTCTTTCAAGTTGTTCAGGTACAAACTGGCAGATAATTGGGGTGATAGCATGTACCCAATTATCTACCGGATGACGATGATGGCAAGTGCCCAATCGTCTTGACCAGTTATTTGTCTAAACTCAAGTAAAATACAATACGAACATGAACCATCACAAATTATCAAGCCGGAGTTCAGGAACACGCAATACCCTTGCCTGCGCCGACTCCATAATTGAATCCCGAATAAAGCGGCTGGCCTCCAGGATTTCAATGTCTAGTCATTCATTTTGATTATACCATCGGCGATCAAAAACAGCTAGAATCTGAGGCAGACAGACAGAATAAACAAAAACCCGGCGGCAACTCATCGCCATCCGGGTGAGTGAGCAAGAAGCAAAACCGTGATAATCTCCAAGTTGAGCTCACACGTGGCAAATTCACGCATGCAGAATGTCAGCCACCCGGCATGCCCATCCTGCAAGCCACTTGTGCCAAGACGTTTCATCGCTAGCAGCTCCCAACGGCAGTAAGGCACAAAGTATACCGTCCCGCAAGAGCTATTTCTTGAAGCGATAGGTGATCCGCCCGCGCGTCAGGTCATATGGCGAAAGCTCGACCTGCACGCGGTCGCCCAACAAGATGCGAATATAGTACATGCGCATCTTGCCGCTGATGTGCGCCAGTACCTCATGACCCGTATCGAGCTTGACCCTGAACATGGCATTCGGCAAAGCTTCGGTCACCGTGCCGACGGCTTCGATCACATCCTTCTTGGACTTTTCCTCTTCGCCGGGTTTCCTTTTCGCCATACTCTCTCCACTGGATCTCGGATTTCGCATTTGCGATTTGGCTTCGCGCTCCGCAATCCAAAATCCGAAATCGAACATCAATAGTCTTCGTCATCGGGGCTGATCAGAACCTCGCGCAAACGGCCTGCCGCTTCCGGCGGCCCAATAATACCCATTTCTTCCATTTGGTCAATCAGGCGCGCTGCCTTGGGGTAGCCAATGCGCAGCTTGCGCTGCAACAACGAGGCCGACGCGCCGCGTTGGCGCTTGACCAGCGCGATCGCCTCCTGCAGCAGTCGCTCATCGTCCAGCCCATCGCCGCCGTCGCCGCCGACTCCGCCTTCACCTTCGCCCGACACCAGCGACGCGAGCGACGGTTCCCACGGCGCCTCTTCCGGCCCTTCGCCTTCCATCTTTTCTCGCCAGAACTGGACGACGTTTTCCATCTCCCGATCGGAGACAAAGCAGCCCTGCAAGCGGACCGGGTGGCCCGCATCGGATGCCAGGTAAAGCATGTCCCCCTTGCCCAAGAGCGTCTCGGCGCCCACGCCATCCAGAATCACCCGGCTGTCCACGGACGAGGCGACCGCGAACGAGATGCGCGCCGGAAAGTTGGCTTTGATGAGGCCCGTCACCACATCCGTCGAAGGACGCTGCGTGGCAATGACCAGATGGATGCCAGTCGCGCGCGCCATCTGAGCCAGACGGCAGACCGTCTTTTCGACTTCGATGGGAGACATCATCATCAGGTCGGCCAACTCGTCCACCAGCACCACAATGAACGGCAGCTTTTCCTCGCTACGCCCGGCCATCTTTTCGTTATAGTCGGCCAGGTTACGGCTGCCCGCTTCGGAGAATTTCTTGTAACGGCTGTCCATCTCGCGCATCACCCAGCGCAAGACGCCGACGATGCGCTCCAGGTCTGTTTCGACCTTGCCCATGAGATGCGGCAGGCCATTCCAGCGCACCAGCTCAACCATCTTGGGATCGATCATTACCATCTTTAAATCTTCCGGCTGGTTGTTCATCGCCAGGCAGGTAATGATCGCATTGATACACACCGACTTGCCGGAGCCGGTCGTCCCGGCGATGAGCAAGTGTGGCATGGTCGCCAGGTCAGCCGAGACCGCGCCTCCGGCCACATCACGCCCCAGGGCCACCGCCAGCGGCCGGCTCGCGATCTTGCGAAAGCCGGGGGACTCGAGCACCCCCCGCAGCGACACCAACGAGCGCCCCTCGTTTGGCACCTCGATGCCTACAAAGCTCTTGCCGGGCACCGGTGCCTGAATGCGGAGCGGCGAGGCCGCCAGCGATAGCGAGAGATCATTTTGCAGCGCGGCAATCTGCCCCACGCGCACTTTGGTCCGGCGCACCGTGCCATCCAACCCTGGCCGTTCGATGTAGCCCGGTTCCAATCCGAACTGTGTCACCGCTGGACCAGGGCTGATCTCGACCACTGTGCCGACCAAACCGAACTGCCGCAGCGTCTCCTCGATCAGCAGCTTTTTGCGTTTGATCTCATCTTCGGCAATCGAACTGGCGTTATCGGCAGATAGCAGATCAAGCGGCGGCAAACGGCGATCGCGGCGAGGCGACCTGGCTTTCTTTTCCTGCGCCGTGACGATCTTGACTTCGCCTTCCGGCAGCTTTTGCTTCTTGACCTTGAGCGCGCGCGGTTTGACTTCTGCCTCGCGCTCAGGCTCTGGACGTGGCGTCTTTTCAGCCGTTACGACGGAAATCTGTAATCCGCTCCACCGTACCGCCCAATGCGCCACCTGCACGCGGAAGGCGATCCATACACCGATCAGCGTGACGAGCAAAAACACAAAGCCAGCAACGACCCGGCCAGTGACACCGGGTGCCACCTGGTCCGCGACCAATGCCGCCAGTCCCCAGCCGACCAGGCCTCCGCCACCCCCTTCTTTCATCAACGGCCACGGCGCGGCCCACAAGGCCCATGCATGGATCGTCGTCAGCGCGCCACAAAAAGCCAGTTCCCACCCAATGACTGTCAACCAGTCCAGCTCGACCTCATGCCCTTGCCCACGCCGAAAGAGCAAATAGCCGATCCCACCCAACGCAATCGGCGCAGCGAACGCGCCCCAGCCGAACAACCAGGTCAACAGGTTGGCCCAACCATTGCTGAGCAGCCCTGGCGTGAGTCGAGCGAGCGAGATTAAAGTAAAAGCCGCCAGCAACACCACGATCACACCCGCGAGTTGCCATTCGCGCCCGCCCCACGAGAGATGCGGTCGGGCGAACGCCGACCGCGAGGCCTCACGCTTGCCTTTGGATGAGCGAGGAACCGCCTGTCGAGCCATACACCACATTCAAGAGGTCAAACGTCAAACATCACGTTTGACGTGTACGCCACTACACCGCCGGACGCGGCAAATCAGCTTGCGGCTGTGCTGGCACCACGACGGGTTCGACTGCCTTGCGCAGCGAAAGCCCCAGCCGCCGCTGCGCCCCGTCAATGTTCAGAACCCGCGCGGTCACCTCGTCACCTTCTCTGACGACGTTGCGCGGATGCAAGAATTGTCCCTCGGCCAACTCCGAGACATGAATCAATCCTTCGACGCCATCCTCTACACGCATGAACGCGCCAAAGCTGACGACGTTCGTGATCGTCCCGGTAATGAGCTGCCCCGCCCGATAACGCTCGTGCACCGTTGCCCATGGGTCCGGCTTCAGTCGCTTGAGGCTGAGCGCGACGCGTCTGGCCGCGCGATCCACGCTGATCACATACACCTCGACCGCGTCACCGGGCCTGAGCACGTCGGCCGGATGGTTGACACGGCCCCACGAAATCTCGGAGATGTGGACCAGCCCTTCGAGTCCACCCAAATCCACAAATGCGCCAAAAGTGCACACGTTGGTAATATAACCCCGGCGGATGGCGCCCTCGCACAGGTCTTCCCACAGTGCCTCACGCCGGGCTTCTTCGGTCGAGGTGGCACGCTCGGAGAGGATCAGCCGCTCCTGGGCTGAGTCCACTTCAATCACCTTGACACATAGATTCCAGCCCACCCGTCGCGCGAACTCGGCCTTGCGCGCCTCCTCGTCCATGATGGGCGAAAGGCCCACCAGGTGCGAAGCAGGCACAAAGCCGCGCAGGTTCTGCCAGCTCACCAACAGCCCACCACGATTGTAGCCGACCACCTGGGCAATGCACACATCGCCGGACCGCAACGACTGTTGCGCTATTTGCCAGGCCACCTCCTGCGAGACGGGTGGCGGATTTTGAGGATTGACTACCTCTTGCGAGGTAGCGACGACTTGCCATTCGCTCATGGCTTCCGGCGGCACGGGGCGAGAAAACTCGCCTTCATTCAATAACGCTTGCCAGTAACTCTCTTCGAGTGGACGCTCGCCATCGAAAACCGCACCCATCTTGCGCTCCTCAAATCAAATAAAGCCAGGGCAGGACCACTAAAGATCGAAGGATTCAAGGGCCAATTATAGGACGGGAGTAAAGAATGTCAAACGCGGCCATTGTCGCTCACCACTGGCACACCCGGCCCGGCTGACCGGGCCGGGTCGGCCTGATGTTCCATCTCGGCCAGCGCCGCCGCAATCGCTTCAATCGCGACACGCTGCTTGCGATAGAGATCCGATTCGCTGACGGCCAATTGCATGGCGATCTCGCGGACACGCTTGCCCTGCACGAACCTAAGCTCCAAGATATTGTACAACAACCACTCAGCCGCCGTCATTTTGCGATCGCTCGAAGGCTTGAGCTGTTCCATCGCCTGCAACAGCACCGAGCGCAGCGCGCGAGCCGGGCTGTTGTCGTTCCGTTCCAAGGCTTGCTGAACAACTCGCAATTGCATGAGCGGGCTGGAGGTGAGCTTGGGGCCGCCCCAGTAATGACTCAGCGCATCACGTACCCAGGTCGTGAACGCAGGGCTTGGATATAGGCTCTGTTCGAGCGATGCCTGCGGCGATGAATCCACATAGCGGATCACGCTGCGCTGGCGCTGCAATTCTTCCAGCTCGGGCATGATCTTGTCCACGGCGGCAAAAACGTCTTGCTGCAGCCGCCGATCCTGGAGAGCTTTGGACGCCTGCCGGATGAGCGTGATGACACTGCGGATTTCCTCTGGCCTCAAATCGGGCTGATCGCACCGGGCGGTCACAGCCAGCGCGCCCAGGACCGCATGACCATCGTGCGAATACAACGGCCACACCCAGTATCCCAAGACCGACCGTGGCATATCCTCAGTCTCATCGGGCACTTGCTGTCGCGCCGCGGACATCTCCAGACTCTCACGCATCGGCGCGTTCTCAACCGAGCCGACGACGGCTTCGACGCGCGGCCCTTTGGCGGTAGACGCCACAACGAACGCGCCAGGCACACGCAACAGATCACAGATCGCGCTCAGGATGTTTTCCAGGAATTGCTGCTCGTCGGTGCTCGTCAACAGTCGCTCGGAGAGGCGTTGGATACGGACGAGCTCGTCTTTGTCGCGGCTAAAGATGATCAGGTCCACATAGGATCGGACCGAGCTAAAGAAAAGCTGCAACAACACAATGAGCGCCACGAGGACGACGAGCACCAACATATCGCGCTGCAAACCGAGAAAGGCTTCTACCCGTGAAACCAGAATCACTACGATGGCGATCGAGGTCGCCGTGAATGGCCCCCGCATCAAAAAGTGAATCAGCCGGTGCTTGACCACACGGTCGGGCGTCAGCACACCAAAGTACGCGACGGTGTATGCCATCACCGTCAGCATCGCGCCGACACCGATGTTGGCGACGATCAGCATCAGCCAAAAGCCCTCCAAGGTGGGTGGCACAGGCTGACCCATAATCAACAGGTATGGGAAAACGCCCAACCCTGGCGCGGCAAATGAGAAAGTCAGGTACGTCATGCGTCGGCGCGACGTGGACGTGAGACAGCGTCGCCGCGCCCAGATCGTGTTCGCCAATCCCAACCCCACGGCGACAAAAAAGTAAACGACGAACAAACCAAACAGTGGCCCGGCTCGGAGATGGGGCGCGCGAGGAGTCAGGACTCCGTCCGTCACAATCCAGTCGGTAAACGTCGCGGCTAACAGGAAACCTGCGCTCACAATATAACTGCCGCGCGCCGTGGCGCGCCGCCAGGGCGAGTGGACGTTGGTGGTGCGGAGGAGTGTATCAGAAAAGTGCAGATAAGCGGCAGGGATAAACGCAATACCTATCCACTGAAATCTCAGCCACCGCTCGGCTGCCGTGATGTCCTTCGTCGTGAACAGGATCAGGTCGCCAAAGTACACCAACATGACGCTCGCCAGCAGGGCAGAAAAACCACGCGCCACGCTGGAGCGCAAATTGTAAATGAGGATATAGGCCAGGAGCGAAAAGCTCGTGATGACGATGGCCGAGGTCAAGATGAGGTTGATCAGGGCGAGGGCGTCAACCAACCCACTGGAAAAAGTTGCCATAGACAATAAACATTTGGCGCATTGGTTCGATCACCGCAGGTTACGCGCGAAAAAGACGGCGATGTCTTGGTTCGGGTAATAATGATCGTTGAATCCGCAAAAAGAAAAACCGTGCTTGTGACAAAAGCAAATCACAGGATGATTTTTCGTTTGAGCCTCGAGGACCAGCCAGCGCAAGCCGCGCGACTTGGCCCATCGCATGGCCTCGTTCACCAGCGCCAGGCCTACACCTTGGCGGCGATACACACGTTGTACGACCCAATCACTGACCCAGGCCAGCCCTTCCGCCATGTGCGCTCGCACCGCCACATACCCGACGATGTGCTCGCCACGCTGAGCCACCAGGAATCCATCACAGCGCTTCCATCCCGCAATGAGCTGATCGCGATCATGCGGATAGGCCACGCGCATCGAGCGCGGCAGTCGTACCGTGCGAAACTCGACCGCTACCCGGCCATTCTCGCTGTTCACATCCATCTGCCAGACACACTCGGTCGAATACGAGGGGTCAAGCGCCAGACACGCATCGAGGTCAGCCAGCTCGGCGGGACGGACTATGAGTGTGGAGAGAGGCTTGGCGATCGTAGATGTCTTCATCGTTCACATTCTACCATCAGGGTGAGCAAGTTGCAAACCTACTGCGGTGGCAATGCCCTGAGCACGCCGCGAATCAGCGCCGCCAGTTTGGGCACGATGACCTGCCCGGCCTGCAACACCTCCTCGTGCGTCGGCGGGGGAGCAGAGCCCGGCTCGATCGCCGCAATGTTCGAGATGCCCGCAAATCCCAACACCTTGAGGCCCCCGTGCCGCGCGACTGTCACCTCAGGCACAGTGGACATGCCCACCGCATCCGCGCCGATCTGGCGCAAAAAACGCAAATCGGCGGGCGTCTCAAAGCTCGGCCCGGCCAAACAGATGTACACCCCCTGATGCAGCCGGATGCCTTGCTCGGCGGCCACGCGCAACGCCAGCCCCCTCAACCCCTGGTCATACGCTTCGGACATGTCTGGAAAACGCGGGCCCAGACTGGGATCGTTCGGGCCGCGCAAGGGCGAAAGCCCTGCCATGCCGATCAAATTGATGTGGTCCACGATGAGCATCACATCGCCCGGGCGGAACTCGGGCGCCAGGCCGCCCGCGGCATTGGTGACGATGAGGATTTGGACGCCCAGCAATTGCATCACGCGAACCGGCAACGTGACTTGCTGCATCGAATAGCCTTCATAGTGATGAGAGCGCCCCTGCATCACCATGACGGGCTGGCCTTCCAGACATCCGATCACCAATCGTCCGGCGTGACCCTCGACGGTGGAGGGCGCCAAATGCGGGATCTCGCCGTACGCAATGACATCGGCTTGCTCAACTGCATCGGCCAAACCGCCCAGGCCGGAGCCGAGGATCAATCCCACGTGTGGGTGATGCCGCGTTCGCGCTCGAACGGCAGCAGTGGATTCTTCCATGTGCTGGCGGGTCAAGAACGTGTCGCTCACCCCGCTCCTTTCGAATGTCGTCAACTCTGACCCAGGCTGGAAACCGCCGACCGCAGCCTGGGCAAAGCAGCGGTCGGCGGTCCGTGATCAGAAATTCTGCGGCTCGCCGAAAAGGCCTAAATCTGCGACAGCAGCTTGGCCTTTTTCTGCTCAAACTCGGCGTCGGTGATGAGACCTTTCTTCCGCAGCTCGTCCAACTCGGCGATCAGCTCGGGAATGTCACCCGCTGTCGGCGCCTCAGCGGCGAGCGAGCGTTTGGCTTTGGATTCGAAAGCATCCAACTCGCCCATGGCTTCCTTCTGATTGAGCATCTCGGTCTTGAAGCGAACCGGCTCGGCGATCCGCCGCAACACATTCACGCCAATCTCGCTGCCGGTCAAAATCTCCAGGTCCCCATAGCCCAACATCCGCCCCATGATAGATTGATTCAGCACGAGGTCGTTAATTTTTTCCAGCGACGAATCAATCGTATGCTTGTTGATGACGCCCGAGATCTGAATGATGCGGCGATTGGTCACTGCATAGACATCATTCCACCAATGCAGCCAGTCCGAAATCAACCGCACCAAGGGGAACACGGAAAGCACAGCCGCCACAGCGAGCGGGATCCAGGACAGAGGGCCAAGCACTGGAACAGACAGCGGCATGAGGGTGAGACCAATCCCCCACAGCACCAGGATAAAGAAGCCGTTGATCAGCAAGGTGCCGATCACCGTGATCCAGTGCTGGCGAGTGATGTGCACGATCCGCTCGTTCTTGCCCATCAACCCTTCGAGGTATCCCATTCACGCACTCCTTTAGGCTGGCAGAGTCACCAGCTCTTTGGCTTTGGGACGGGCTTCTTCAGACTCGCGGCGCTTGTGTTCGCCCGTGACGTGTGTGTAAATCTGCGTCGTGGAAATGTTGGCGTGGCCCAGGTAACGCTGGACATCGGTCAGCGTCGCCTGTTGGCTTTCCAGCATGTGCGCCGCAAACGAGTGACGCAACACGTGCGGCGTGACAGTCACCTCAATCCCGGCGGCCTGGGCATACTCTTTGATGATCAGCCACGTCCCCTGGCGCGTGAGTTGCTGGCCGCGATGATTCAAAAACAACGCCAATGTGTCTTCGCCGGGTCTGACCAACGACGGGCGGCCTCGCTCGATATACTCTCGCAGGGCATGGACCGCCCGTTCGCGGATCGGAACCGCGCGCTCCTTGTTGCCCCTGCCACGCCGGACGCGTACGACACTCGCTGCCAGGTCTACATCCTCCAATCTCAGCGTCACCAGTTCCGTCACACGCATACCAGTCGCATAAAGCAATTCGAGGAGTGCAATGTCCCGCTGCGCTTTAGGGCCAGTCTCCCGCAAGGGCGCCGCCAATAATCGCTCCACGTCTTCGCCGCTCAAGGTGCGCGGCAACCTCTTTTTGACCTTGGGCGAATCAAGCGAGGTCGTCGGGTCCTCCCTGACCAGCCCTTCGAACACCAAAAAATGGAAGAACGACTTGAGGGCTGCGACCTTGCGAGCGATCGTCGAAGAAGCGTATCCACGCTCTTGAAGCTGAGCGAGATAGCCGACGATCACGTCCTGCGTGACATCTGACCAGTCCGTGGGAGGTGGGTCGCGAGTTTCCAAGGCCTCGATGAACTGGGTCAGGTCATTCCGGTAAGCCACAAGTGTGTTGTCCGAGTGTCCCTTTTCGAGGCTCAGGTGGCTCAAGAAACTTTCCAATCGCTGGCGCATGGCTAGCTCCTTCTCCTTTGTGCTAACCCTTCCGCTCAACTAGGTGAAATTATAGCACGGCTTTTCATAAGTGCAAAACTGCCAGAACCCAGTCGGACCGGCTCGCCTTATGAAATGCAAAGACAACCTCCCGCAGGTTACAAACCTGTGGGAGGTTGCTTTTCTCATGACCGCACCTCCTCTCCCCTCTCCTGACACGCAGCGCCAGGAGAGGGGAAACTGGGAAGAGGCAATCTCAAACCTCTTCCGAATTGGCGGCCAGTCCGGCACCGACGATCAGCAAGGCAATTGGCATGAGGCACAGCATACCCAACCACATCGGCTGGACGTCCCACACGGGCAAGCTAAAGCCCGATGCGTTTTCGAGCGCGTGAACGACATCCACATACAGATTATCGTGCGAAGGCTGCAGCCAGACAAACGGCTGCGACGGATCGCCCGCGAACGGGCTGAGCCGCCAAGCCATCTGTGATCCGACAAATGCGAACAGGAGAAACCACGCGCTCATGACCCCATGCCGCAAGCCTGCGGACGCGCGCTCGAACAGATTGAGACATTCCATGCCGCGCCACAGGTAATATAGCCCGATGCATCCGCTGATCGCCACAGAGCCGACGATGAGTAGTTGCAGGAACGGATAGCTGCGCGAGGTGAGGACAAAGATGAAAACTATGGGCGATAATCCCAGGAGCAGCAAAGCCGTCACACTGAGGCCGGCCAAGACGACGGCTGCCACCTGGGTCATGCACAGCCGCGTCCCAAATGCGAGCGCAAAGAGATATAGTGTGGGCAAGCACAGCAACCCAGCACCCATCACCAAGATCGGCATTTTGATTGCCGAAGAAAACGCCTGCCAGGGGCTATGCGCCATCCCGATCACCAGACCAAAGATGGACAGGCAAGCAACAGATGCAATCGCCAGCCAGCCGCTTAAGTATTGCGCACTCTTACCTCGCCGGAGACAAGCAAAGAATGTATCCGAGTCGCGCAGAAGGTGCAACACGCTATTCATCGAGTTATCCATGGGGGGCCTCCTGTTGTGTGTTCAATCCAGACCCAAGAGATTTGGACATTTCTCGGGGTTTGCCAGCTCTGGGCCAAACGGCGACCAAACTGGGCCAGGCCATCAACACTAGAGCGACAAGGAACAACGGCCACTGGAAAGGCTCTGGCCGGAGTGTGTCCCAATCTACCTGACCACGCAGCAGCGCACAGAGTGAATCGGACATAAAGACGTACAAGGCCAACAATCCACCGGACGCAGTGACTCCCCCACGGAGGGGAGTGAACTCTAGCCGTTCCCCACGTTCGCTTCGCAGAACGGCCAACACGGTCACAACGCAGATCAGGACCGCGATCAGCATCGGCGCAAGCACCGGCCCCCACCAGCGCAACGGGATCAGGAACAACACGTCCCAATCCCATACGGTCGCCGGCCAGCCCGTCAACACTTTGAGCCAGATGTAATACCAGATGTCCCACAGCCCAAAGGCAAAAAGCCCATAGGCCAACCGGTCAGAAGACTTGTGCCCGGCCAGCCAACCCACCGTCGCCAGCATCACCAACGTTGCCGCTTCTCGCCAGGTTTCCATCGTCACGTATGGCCCCAGCGTCACGTGATCGCTGGTGATTTGGAGCAGCCCACGAATATAGACCACGACAACGGCTTCCAGGAACGCCATCGCAATCGCATAAGCCGAGACCCACAAAAAACGTTTGCCCGTGTCATTCATAGCCGACTCTCCTCCAAACCCAATGGATGTTCTCGAGTGTGATGATCTTGCAGACGCCCGGGTTTCCGGAAGGCCTTGCCCCAACCTGAAAGGACCATCTCCAGGACGGGCAAGAAATGGGATACCCGCCTGGCTCGAATGATCCAATCCCACATCGGCTCGAGCTTTTTCCAGCCGCCTGCGTACGCAATATGCTGTAACTTGCCTGCCACGTCTTCTTTAGTCCAGGCGCCCTGAAGGATCGAACCCCAGCGATAAAAGTCTCGATAGGCTCGCCAGTAACCGGTCTCTAATGCCTCAGCCGTCATCCTGGCCGGACGAAACACCGCATGGCGGGTATCGTAAAAATTCCAATCAGTCGTTGTGATCCGACCTTCCGCTTCCATGCGCCGATGCAGCGCTGTGCCGGGATAAGGCGTGAGGATGTGAAAGGTAGCCGTCTCAAGCCCTTGCTCAATTGCCCATTCAACCGCCCGATCAAACACCGTCTCGTCGTCATCGTCCATGCCAAAGACGAAACTCGCATTGACCATGACACCCAGATCGTGCAGACGGCGGACCGCCTGGCTATAATCTCGATAGAGGTTTTGATATTTGCGCTGAGCCTTGAGATTCTCTGCGCTGAAAGTCTCGAAACCGACAAACAAACTACGCAGGCCGACTGCCGCCGCTTTTTCCAACAGACCCGGCTGCAACACCGATTGGACGGTAGCAGCGGCTTGCCACAATCGTCCCATGCCTTTCATCCCATCAAACAGTGACACTGCAAAACGTGGGCTTGCCAAGAGATGATCATCCAGAAAGTAAAGATGACGACCGGGCAGCCTTTGAATTTCAGCCAGCGCATCGTCAACAATCTGCGTGTAAAACGATCTGCCACCTCTGAAGAAAGCTTCCTTGTAGCAAAAATCGCAGGCATGTGGGCAGCCTCGCGAGACGACGATCGAGTTCGGCACAAGGTAAAGATGACACTTGATCAAATCCCGACGGACCCTGGGCATCCCGGCGAGCGTGCGCACCTGGGAACGATAGAGCTTGCCCGGCCGCCCGGCGCGCAAGTCAGACAGGAAAGCCGGCCAGGTATCTTCGCCTGGGCCAATGAAAATCGTATCGGCGTGACAGGCAGCCTCTTCAGGCAGCGCGGTCACATGCAAACCACCCAACGCCACGTGTGCACCCTTTCGCCGATAGTGATCAGCCAGCTCATACGCCCGATAAGCCGACGTGACATAGACCTGAATCGCCACCAGATCCGGCTCGTCATCCAAATCCAAAGGCTCGACGTGCTCATCCTGGATCGTGACCTGATCGTCGTCCGACAAATACCCGGCCAGCGTCGCCAGCCCGAGCGGCGGAAAAAGCGAATACTTGATCGGTCGCCAAAAGGGACTCGTGGCTTCGGTCAGTGCCGGCAAGATCATTTTGACTTTCATCCCACTCTCCGCGCAACGCTCTCAACTGGCCCCATTCTAAGACAGAAAGCGCGGCGGATGGAGGCATCAAGTGTCAGGAAGGGGGCACTCGCGTGCTTGACACTCTGGCAGGTGAGGACTACTATTGACCTACGATGATCCAACTATTGCTCGTCGAGGATAACGAAAAACTGCGCCGCGCCATGAAGGTCGGGCTGGAGGCCACCGGTGAGGTGCGCGTGATCGGCGAAGCTTCAACCGGCGAAGAGGCCATCGCGCAGGCGCTGGCCGTCCCCCCGGAGGCGATCCTGATGGATGTGCAACTGGCGGGTGGCAAGCTCAACGGTATCCAGGCCGCCGTCGCCATCCGGCGCGAATTACCGCGCCAGCCGGTCGTGTTCTACTCGCTCCAGGACGACGACAGCTATTACCGCGATTTTAGCGAGTCGGGCATCCTGACGCACTATGCTTACGTCCGCAAGAGCAATTACCTGCTGCCGACGATGGTCGTCCCACTGCTCAAAGATGCCATCGGCGGGCGCAGTTTTGTGGACCCCGAGATCGCCGCGCGCGTCCAGGAGGTACGCCACAAGGACGAAAACGATCCGTTGGCTTTGCTGGAGCCAACCGAGCGTGAAGTCATCCGGCTATTGGCGCAGGGACTGACCAACGAGCAGATCGCCAGGCGGCTGAACTTGCGCGATGCGCGCACGGCCAGCCGCATCAATGGACAGATTTATGCGGCATGGGGATTGAGTGATACGACGACCGATGAAAAAGTCGCCCGAACGCGCGCGGTGTTGATCTATAACGCCCGGCAAATGATCGTGTGGGATGAGGACGGCCTGGCCCATGTTCAGAAAGCGCAAGGTCAATGGGTTCCTGCTAAAGTCTGAGGCTTGTCCATGACGATCTGGTTCCTCGAGTCTGCCGCGCTTGCGCTCTCTATCTTTACAACCACCATGCTCCTCTGGCTGGGATTGACGGTGCTACTCAACGGCGAGCGCGGCAAGCCCGTCGTGTTGCTTTCATCGGCCGGGTTGCTGGTGGCGGCGCTGTTTTTTCTCAGCCACACCATGATCCTCGGCATCGGCTTTACCCAGACCGGGCCCGGAATAGATTTTTGGTGGCGGATGGCCTGGCTCTCGCTGCCGGTAGCGCCCTATGTCTGGCTGCTGACGGTGCTCCGCTACGCTGACTTCTCGTCTGCGCAGCGCGCCGCTTACCGCGGCTGGCAGATCGCCCTGGGCATCGGTTGCGTGCTGCTCATTCCGGTCTTTTTGTTTGCCAATCCCTTTCCATCATACGAGAATCTCATCTATGCCCATATCATCAGGACCCGTTACACGTGGTGGTTTGCCGGCGCGCCGGTGATGCTCTGGTTGTACCTGCCCTATGCAGTGCTGTGTTACCTGGTGCCGCTCGTCGCGCTGCGCACCCCGACCACCCCTTTCAGTCCGCACATTCAAGCCAGGCCATGGCTATCTGCTGTCTCGCTCGTTCTCATGAGTGTGGGGCTGGCCGTCAGCATCATCGTGGCCTGGGCAATGCACCAGCCCGGTCCCCTGGCCGCGATCACGCGCTTGAACCGGGCTGTGCTGCTGGTAGATGACCTGATCGTCTTGTTTCTCTGCTCGCTGGCCGTGATCCTATTGGGGCGAGCGATCGTTGGCTTTGAGGTGTTCACCGAACGGCCCTTGCCCCGGCGTGGATTCTTTCGGCAGTGGCGACGGACCGTCATTCTCAACGCCGGGTTCGCCATCGCGGTGGCGTTCGCTTACCGCCTCTACTTGCCGTCTATCTACACCCTGATGCTGACCACGGCACTCGCGGCGACGATGTTCGCGCTGCTCAGTTGGCGCGTCTTTGCCGAGCACGAAGAATTCCTCGCCATGCTGAGGCCGTTCGTCGCCAGCACGCATTTGCGCGAGCGGCTGCTTTCCGGCAAGTCCGGCGACGCCGACATCCGCGCCCTGTTTGAGGCGCTGTGCCGTGACGTACTCGACACCCGATACGCCTGTCTGATCCTCGACCGTGTGCCCGGCTCCGGCCAGCCGCAAGAGATCAGCTATCACTGGACACCTTCGTCCAGGGCAGCGCGCACGCTCGACCTTTCCGACGAGCACGAGCCAACCGGCAAGGCGATCCTGCTGCTCGGCCCCAAGAACGGTGGAGGCGACTATGCGGTTGAGGAAATTGATGTGGCGCGCGCTGCGGTTCAACGCATTGCCGACCTGATCGCTGGCGAGCAGGTGGCGCGGTTGGCGATGAGCTTGCTGCGCCGCCGCATTGCCGAAGTCAAAGTGCTCGGCGCGCAAAATCGCCGCGTGTTGCACGACGACATACTGCCTCAACTGCACGCCGCGATCTTGCGCCTGGAAGGGTGCGCCGATCCCGAAGCGATGGCCGCCTTGACCAGCGCGCACAAGATGCTCTCGACGATGGTGCGACAGATGGGCGCGGCGGCACCTGAACGACTCGAAAGCGAGGGACTGGTCGTCGCACTGCGCCGCGCCTTGGAGCACGACTTTCGCAGCGCCTTTGAAAGTGTCGAGTGGCGAGTGACCGAGCGTGCTGCCAGGCGCATCGCGCGGAATGTGCCCCTGTTTGTCGGCGAGGTTGTCTTGGCCGCCGCCCAAGAGGCTATCCGCAATGCGGCTCGCCATGCACGCGGCGAGGACGCCCGCCGGCCTTTGCGCCTCACGATTGAGATGGACTGGTTAGAGGGATTGTGGCTGGTCGTGCGCGATGATGGGGTGGGCATCCAACCCGGTACAGGGCGCCTGCCGGAAAATGAAGGCACGGGCAGCGGGCTGCTGTTTCACAGCACAATGCTGGCCGTTGTCGGGGGAAGGATGCGCGTAGAAAGCGCCGCCGGCCGGGGCACGTCTGTCATCATCGTCGTGCCAGAGCCGGCCATGGCGGTGACGGTGTGAGTCTCGATTGCGAAAGAATGAAAATTCCCCCGCGACGCCGTGACCGCTTTGCGAGCACAGAAGCCAAGCGCGAAATGCAGACGACTTCCGACTGTGCCAGACAAACTTGCTAACCTGCGTGCGCGACGTGGTCGGCGTGCGGGTGTTCCTAGACACGCACTAGTCTTTCTGTTTGTTCACAGCAGCAACAGTTCTCTCAGTGCTGACTCTATTGCCTTGTCGTCGTGATACCATTCTACTCTTGCAGGCGTGTTGTTGATGTTCTCTTGTCCATACAGTTTGGCAAAAAGTTGCTCACACTGTTTCTTGCCACTCTGCGGAACATTCCTGTCGCCCAGGATCAATAACTTCAAAGGGCATGAATCGAAGTAGAGCCGACAAGTTTCACCGACAAGTTGGGTTGTGTTGACGTTGGCAACCTCTACGGCAACTGCGACACGCTTGGGTTCTGCGGTCAAGTAAATCTCCAAATCTACGGGCTTGCCAATGGCGGATTGCCCAGATGTCTTCCGCTCCCTGCAACCAAAACGGTTGGGAGAAAGTTCGTCAAGAATTTGTTGAAGACCTATCCGAACGTCATGTTCAGTTGCTGTTTTCATCTGTCCTGCCGTATCCGCGCTGCGGGGGGGGGGGGGGGGGGGGGGGGGGGGGGGGGG
>DAOTXX010000039.1:0-41375 GCA_034434835.1 Thermoflexales bacterium
CGGCGGGCGGGCAAGCGCCGACATAGACGCAAGTTTCTGAGCAGCCTGCCGAAGGCAGGCGAAGCAATCTCTGTGCTTCGATCGCTGAGATTGCTTCGTTGGCCCGCTTCGCGGGCCTCCTCGCCATGACGGCTGAGTAGTTACAGAGTGTTTTGAAAATCATTCTGCCTGTCATTCTGAGGCTCAACGGGCCGAAGCATCCCTGGGGTTCTTCGCTCGCTACGCTCGCTCAGAATGGCAGGGCTGAATTTCCCAACACCCTCTAAGGGAGATATGTCTGCATACTACCGCATTGTGATAATCAACCGCGCCGTAACTGATGACAGGGGCAAAGTCCGGCTTGAGGGCCAGCACGCCTAGGGGGGTCATTCCAATCACAAATGGGTCGCCCGTTTCGTCCTTGAAAAAAAACATGGTGTAACCAGCTTGATAGAACACCACGTCACCGACTTCGGGCCGTGACCGGCGAGGCAGAACTTTCTGCAACTGGTAGCGATTGGAAGCCGAATCCTTAATCAGGCCATTCTGACCCAACACGTAGGCGGCAAAGCTGGGCGAGTCAAAACCTTCTTCTGGCGAGAACCCGCCGAGTTTCCACGGGGCTTTTTGCAAGCGTTCAATGTCAAGCAAGATTTTGCCCTGCCGAGCGTAGGCGCTATCAATTGACTTGAGAGCAAGCGGCCACTCGCCCGAAAATTTGTACTTGGAAAAGTCGGTCGCTAGCTTAAGTTGCTTTGAGACCTCATCCAGGCCTTTTTTCAACTCGTCCAATTGCTTCTGAAGAGTCTCGTTGTCCTGCTCGACTTTCTTGAGCTGGTCTTGCGTCACCGACAAGGTTTGCTGGGCATTGCTAAGAGTTCTTTGAGTGGTCGCCAGGTCCGTCCGAGTCCGATCAAGTTGGTTCTGCGTTTGAGCCAATTGAGCCTTAGCCTCGTCTCTCTGCGTCTGCACGGCCTGCGTCGTGGCCTGGATATCGGCAAGTTGCCGATTGGCCTGCTGAATCTGATAGCCTGTGAACCAAAGCCATAAGCCGGCCAGAATGATTGGTATCAGCGAAAAGACCACAGCACGCCGGCGTGCCTTGTGCTCCATCTGCTCGGCTTGCCGCACCAAGGCTCTCCATTGTTCTTCTTGCATTTCCATAGCAGCCTCAGCCTACGGTGATCTTTGCAGTGGCCTGCCAGACGATGTCATGAATGCGGCCACAGGTTTCGGCATCCAGGTCTTTCGTTGGATGTCCCAACGCATCCGCCAACTGCAACTTGAACGTTTCAAACATCCTGGCTCTTTGACTGCGGCTCAAAGTCTCCTTGAATTGGAAAAAGCTCAGCGAAGCCACAAAACCGCCGCCCAACCCGACCAAAGGTCGGAAAGTATTGTCTAGCTTCAGGCTTGGAAACGCGGAAACCGCTGCGACGCCGAGGCCCACCACAACCAGAACGGATGCAAACATGAGATAAAAGCGCATCCACTCGTGCTCAGTAACGATCAACTCCTCCACCTTAGCCTTGTCGTCGGCCAGCGATATGAAATTGCCGCCTGATGTGCCGGTTCCAGCGAAGATGGACTGGAGCTGATCAGGGGACATGCCACCAAAGACCTCGGCATATTGGTTCGGGCGGAGGGTTTGAATAGCGGAAAGGAGTTGAGAGGCCAGATTATGGTGCCGACAGTGGATGAGCAGCCGCAAAATTTTGTCGCTCCTGCTCATCCCGGCAGAAAACTCATCCAGCACCTGAGGAAAGTGATCGAAACACAGCGTTTGGATCTCTTCATCGTTGAAGGCATCCATCAAGAGCTTGCGGATGTTGGCCGGCGAGGGCCCCATACAACTGCCCCCCTGGGTCACAAATCAAGTGGCCCGTTGCGCTAACTATGACTGTGATACAAATATTATACCATCTTCTCACACAATCGGATCAACAGCCAGCATGTCGTGTGGCGGTTGCTGCGTTTTCTCCTGGGGGTTGAGGTTGCAAGTGGTCCGCGCTCAGTGTGCAAGGCCGGGCAAAGCGATCCAGCCAGCCGAAAGCGCAATCAGGATCGCCAGCGCAATGGCCGGGGCGATCAACTGCGGCACCATCTCCACCAGTTGGCGCGGCAGCGATTTGGGCCGCTCAATCGTCTGAACCTTGTACCCGCGCATCCGCAGGCTGTTGGTCACGACAAAGATCGAGCTGAACGCCATTGCGCCGGCAGCGAGCACCGGTACCAGCAGGCCCAGGGCAGCTACTGGGATGAGCACGACGTTGTAAAAGAACGCCCAAAACAGGTTCTGGACGATCGTCTGCATCGTCCCGCGTGAAAGCGCGATCGCGCGGCCCACGCTCCGCAGGTCGCCGCCGATCAGCGTGATGCCCGCCGTCGCCATCGCCACGTCGGTGCCCGTGCCGATGGCAATGCCGACGTCAGCCTGAGCGAGTGCTGGCGCGTCGTTGATGCCGTCGCCGACCATAGCGACGATCCGGCCTTCCTGCTGCAGTTTTTTGACGTTAGCGGCTTTGTCGCCGGGCGGCACTTGGGCCAGCACGCGGTCCACGCCGACTTGCTTGGCGATCGCTTCGGCGGTGCGCTGATTGTCACCTGTGATCATGATGATTTGCAGCCCAAGCTGCTTTAGCTCGTCAATCGCTTCGCGCGAGCCGGGCTTGACGGTGTCGGCCACGGCGATGACGCCAATCGGGGAGGTGGGTGTCCCATCTTGGCTGCTTACTGCGACGAGCATCGCGGTTTTGCCTTCGCCTTGCAAGCGCGCGACCTCTTGTTCCCATCCGTCCAGGGCGATACCTTCATTCTGCATCAGCCGGGTATTGCCGATGAGGACTGCGCGCCCCTCGACCTGCGCCCGCACGCCAAACCCGCTGACAGCCTGAAAGTTTTGTGGCTCAGTTAACACCAGCCCCCGGTCTCTGGCCGCCGCGACAATGGCCTGTCCCAGCGGATGCTCCGATCCTCGCTCGGCGCTGGCCGCCAGCCGGAGCATCTCGTCCGCCCCATTAATCACTGATACCTGATCACTGATCACCACGTCAGTGACCGCCGGTTCGCCTTTCGTAATCGTCCCCGTTTTATCCAACACGACGGTACGCACCCGGCCAGCGCGTTCCAGCGCCTCGCTGTTCTTGAACAAGATGCCGTTCTCGGCGCCTTTGCCCGTGCCGACCATGATCGCGGTCGGGGTAGCCAGGCCGAGCGCGCAAGGGCAGGCGATGACCAGCACTGCCACCGCGTTGATCATCGCGCCGGTCCAATCCGCGCGGCCGAGGACGATCCAGCCGATCAAAGTCAAAGTGGCGATGCCGATGACCGCCGGGACAAAATACGCGCTGACTTGATCGGCCAGGGCCTGAATCGGCGCTTTGCTGCCTTGCGCTTCCTGCACCATGCGGATGATCTGCGCCAGCACCGTGTTCTTGCCCACCTGGGTCGCTTCGAATTTGACCAGACCTTCCCGGTTGATCGTCGCGCCGATGATCTCATCCCCCGGGCCTTTGGCGACGGGCATGGACTCGCCCGTGATCATGGATTCGTCGAGCGTCGTGCGGCCCTCGAGAATGATGCCGTCTACCGGGACTCGCTCGCCGGGCCGGACGAGGAGCAGGTCGCCCACGACAACCTGGTCAATCTTGATCTCGCTCTCCTGTCCATCGCGGATGACGCGCGCGGTCTTGGCGCGCAGGCCCATCAGCTTCTTGAGAGCTTCGGACGTGCGACCTTTGGCGCGCGCTTCGAGGAATTTGCCGAGCATGATGAGCGTGATGATGGCGGCACTGGTTTCAAAGTAAACGTGCCCATGCGGGACCAGTCCCAACACAACCGCCGCGCTGTAAAAATAGGCGACCGAAGACCCCAGGGCGATCAGCACGTCCATGTTGGCGCCGCCCGCGCGCAGGCTCTTGTAGCTGCCCACGTAATATTGCCGGCCCACCACGAACTGGACGATGGTGGCGGCCATCATCATCAGCCACACATCGCCGGGGAAGGGGGCGATCAGGCCAAAATCGCGCGCCATGCTGACAATGATCAGCGGCACCGTCAAGATGAGGCCGAGGGTGAGCAGGCGGCCCTGACGGCGCACCTCACTGGCGCGGGCCTGGGCTTCGACGTCTTCCAGCTCCTCCGTTTCGCCGGCCTGCACCACGTCGTAACCGGCCGCGCGGATGACGGCGGCCAGATCGGCGATGCTGATCAGCCCGGGAATATATTCGATCATGGCGCGCTCGGTGCCATAGCTGACCGAGGCCGCCAGCACGCCGTTTTGCCTGCCCAGCAGCTTTTCCAATGTCGCGGCGTCGTTGCTATCGCGCATCCCGGTGATGGGCAACTCGGCCTTGCCGGTCGCCACCCCATAGCCCACCTTTTGCACACGCGTGATAATGCCGCGCTCGTCCAGCAGCGTCGGGTCGAACTCGACCGTGAGCTTTTCCAACGCCAGATTGACATTGGCGACGTTCACGCCCGGCAGCTTGCGGACGTTGCGCTCGATCGTCGCCGCGCAGTTGGCGCACGTCATGCCTGTCACGGGCAGAGTGACTTGTTTGACCTCAGCCATTTCATTCCTGTACTGTAACTGTTCAGCCTGCTGAAAACTGGCTAAAGCCAGTTGAGACCGGCCCCGGCCTGCTTCAGCAGGCCTGACGTGACAGCCGCGAAATTCATTTCGCGGCGAACAGGCCTGAATCATTACCCTGTATTGAAAAAAACGGTCGCCGTTCACAGCGTGCAGGATGACGGCGACCGTGTTCGGGTAGAGATTTGAATCAGTCTGCGGGCGGATAGCCGATCTCGACCATCAGCGCCTTGATTTGGTCCCAGGTGGCCGGCGCCTCCCAACCCACCGTGACCATCTTGGTGTTCTGATCGGCCTGAACGGACTGGACGCCTGCCAGTTCGCCGAGTTCGCGTTGAATCGTCATGGTGCAGTGACCGCAGTGGATCGCCGGGGCTTGAAAAGTCTTGGTCTCCATATCCTCTCCTTGTGTATCGTTTTACCGACCAAAGGCCAGGGACGAAAGATGGACATTCATCATTCGTCCTTTGTCCTTTGTCACACCTTGCGCGACATCTCGAACACGTCGCTGATCTCGTCCAGCACCCGCTCGCGCGCTTTGGCATCATTGCCGCGCACGGCCTCGATCACGCACGTGTTGAGATGATTTTCCAAAATCAGTTCGTTGAGCCGGGCCATCGCCGCTTGCGTGGCAATGATCTGCCGCATCACGTCAATGCAGTACTGGTCTTGCTCGACCATCCTTTCGATGCCCTTGACGTGGCCCTGGATGCTGCGCAGGCGGCGGATGACTTGATCGCGGGTCTTGGCGTCCATGTCCTGCCTCCCCTCCCCTGCCGGGGGGGTAGAGTGTACCACGCGCCGAGGGGCTTGTCAAGGTGGCGGATAGCAGATAGCAGATAGCAGATGGCCGATGGCCGATGGCGGATGGCAGATAGTGAATGACTATCGGCTATCAGCTATCAGCCACCAGCCATATGCTATGAGCCGGCGGTGATCTCAAAGGCTGGCGGATGCTCCATGTGCTTTTTGACTGCGCACATCTCGGCGGATTTGATGATGGCGGATTTGTACTTTTCGGGAAAGCCGGGCGGTAACCGGATGTCAAGCGTGATCTTGCCCACCAGGCCCGTGGCCGGGTTGACCTGCGCGCGCTGGATGATTTTCAGTCCCTCGGTCGGCAGACCGCGCTGCTGACAAAAGCCCAGCACATAGATGCCGGCGCAGGTGCCGATGGAGGCCAGGAATGTGGCAAAGGGGGTGGGCGCGGAGCCATTCCCCCCGCCGTGAGCCGGCTGATCGGTCTTGACGGTGAACCCGCCGAAGTGGGCGTCCACCCGCGCGCCGCCGGAGAAGGTGATTTCCATTTCCATGTACTTACCTCAGTGATCGTGAGTATCATCGTAACTACTCAGCCCAGTCTACCGCACATGCTGTCATTGCGAGCCTGCCGAAGGCAGGCGAAGCAATCTCTGCTCCGATCACTGAGATTGCTTCGTCGGCCCGCTTTGCGGGCTTCCTCGCAATGACGGCTGAGTAGTTACGTATCATCTCAATAATTCGGGGGAGAACCTTGCGAAGGGTTAGTCCGAGTTCGCTATGCCATGGGCGGAAGCTTTCGCAAGGTTCAAATCCCCCCACTTGTGCCCGCGTCGCGTGTAAACAACGATGTGATGTTGTACAGTTGTCACATTACGCCCTTTTAGATGCATCAAGAGTGCAAAGGTTGCTGGGAACGTGATTGTCTTGACGCGATGAGCAGAGCAGATCGCGGGGAAGAAGGAGGAATGGTAGGCAGGCTGGGCATAGCTTGAAGGTACCTGTTGACCGACTCACAAGGCTTTTAGAGAAGCCAGCCATCACTGTCAACGAATATCAAACGAATAAACGAATCGGCCCGCCAGATGCGTTCATTCGTTTATTCGTTACGCCGAAGGCGATTCGTTGACAGGTTTTCCCGCTCTCTTCTAAAGGCTGTGTGATGGCCGGTAAACAAATACACTTGAAGCTATGCGCGCGCGATCGATCAGCCTGCTAATGCAGCCGCCGCACCGAATCTATCTGGCCGGCATCCGTGCCGCCGGAGGGATAAGTGAAGCGCACATAGCGATACGCATAGCCCGGCGGCGTCCATGGGCCAATGTCAATTGCGATGCCGGTGTTGGGCGGCCCCGGATACAGTGCACTTTGTGGAATGACCTCGTTCTCTTGTTCGCCATCGCCGTCGGTTGCATGACTGTCAATGTTGGTGCCTACCATTTGGCCCCCCGTGCGCAAGTCAGTGCTTACGGAAGCACCTCGATTGAATCAACTTCCCCGGCGTCATTATCGCCGCCCAGCGGCACGGAGATACGGATGTATTGATAAATGCCCGGCGGCGCTACGGCATCGATGTCGATCTCGATGCCGGTCTGATAGCTTCCCGATGCGCGGAGGACCGCCGCCGGGATTGGAGCGTTGTCAGGCTCACCGGGGGTGTAACCTGCTGCGCCAATGTTTGTGTTAGTGTCGATCACGCCGTTGTACCAGTTGAAGACCTGGTATGCGGTCGAGCAGGCAGCGTCGGTGCACACTTCTATGATCACCCAGTCCATGCAGATGCCGCCGCAGGGCACTGACGCCAGTTCGTATTGAACAAAGTCGTAGGCAGGATCTGGGGATGAGGTATTAATGGGAGTGCCACCCAGGTTAATGATGACTGACTGACCACAACCGACTGTCCCGATCGTGCCATCTGGCGGGCCTATGTTGATACCACTGGGGTTACCGGTACACGGTATGGGCGTGTTAGTCGGCGTTGGCGTGGGAGTGGGCGTATTGGTCGGTGTGGGCGTGACGGTGGGTGTAGGTGTGACAGTGGGCGTTGGCGTACTGGTCCTGGTCGTTGTAGGTGAAGGAGTAACCGTCGCAGTCGCTGTTAGAGTCGGCGGGACGGGAGTGTTCGTTGGCGGAATAGGCGTGTTTGTCGGCGGGATAGGTGTGTTCGTTGGTGGGATGGGCGTATCCGTCAGTACGGCGGGCGTATTCGTTGGCAAGAGGGGCGTATTCGTCGGTGGAACAGGCGTGTCCTTGGGCGGCTTTTCCGGCTTGTCTGTCGGCGGCGGACTGGTCGGCTGCGGGATCAGCGTAGCGGTCGGCGGCGGCAGGGTGGGCCGTGGCGTATTCGTGCGCCGGGGTGTCGCCGTCAAAGCGGGCCGCGCGGTCGCGCTGGCCGTCGGCCCGATGATCGTCGTGGGCGTCTGCGGGATCGAGGTTTTGACCGGCGTCGGTGTGATCTGTGCGACGCGCTGCGGCGTCGCGGTGCCCTTGGGCGCGAGCGTCACGATCAGTGGCGGGACGGTCGCTCCGCGTCCCACTGGCGTCAAGAGACGGCTGAGGTTCCACGGCGGCGGCGTCAGGACTTCGGGACGAAGCGGTTCGATGGGCGTCCCCTGGATGTTGTAACTTGGGTCCGGGTTCAGGTCAGAGAGCATGTTGGCGGGGAGCTGCCACGCGCGGGCCTGCAAGATGGCCAGTTGCGCCACGACCATGAGGCAGGCAAAGATCCCCACCAGCGTGAGAAGGAATAGCGCCAGGTCGCGCCGCTCTTGTTTCTTTTCGTCGTTGCCCTGCGGGGATCGGGCTGCCATGTCACTTGCCTGTTGTGATGTCGGTGGAGGCGGGGGGCAGGGCCGGGAGAATCACGCTAAAGGTGCTGCCCGCTCCTGGCGCGCTGACCAGATGGATTTTGCCGCCGTGCGCTTCGATGATGGCCTTGGTGACGTACAATCCCAGGCCCAGACCTCGCACCTGATCGTCGGAGGTATCGCTGGCCCGGAAAAAGCGGCTAAAGAGTCGCTGCTGGTCTTGAGGCGAGATACCCACGCCTGTGTCCTTGACATCCAGGATCACGTTGCCATTGTGCGCGGTCAGTTGCAGCGTCACCTGGCCGCCGTCCGGCGTGTACTGCCAGGCGTTGCGCACCAGATTGATGATCGCCCAGCGCAGCCGCTTGGCGTCCGCGCTGACCTGGCACTCTTGATCGCCGGGGAGCTTGACCTCGAACGTCAGGCTCTTGTATGCCATCTGGGATTGCCACTCTTGTGCGGTTTCTTGGACCAATTGGGCCAGCGAGACGGGCTTGCGCTGCAAGCCCAGTCGGCCTTTGGCTTCCATCTCGGAAAAGTCGAGCAGGCCGTTGATCATTCCGATCAGCTCGTTAGTGTTTTGCCGGATGGTCTGCAAAAAGCTGCGCTGCTGCTCGCCGAGTGATGTGGAGCTAACCAGCAAGAGGTCGCTGTAGCCCTTGATAGCCGTCAGCGGCGTGCGCAGCTCGTGCGAGACATGGGCGACAAAGGCATCTTTGAGCCGTTCCGCTTCGACTTCGGTGGTTACGTCTCGCATGACGATGACGTTGCCGAGGTGCTGACCGTCGTCGGTGCGGACTGCCGCCGAGTTGACGCTGAGCACTTTATTGCCCACCTGGAAGCGGCGACTGGTCACAGAACGCTGATTCGGGTCAAGATCAGCATTCAGATTCGACCAGTCTGCCATCAGCTCGCGCAAAGGACTGGACAAAAAGTTGGCCGCCATCTCCTCCAGCACCGCATGAGCGGCGGCATTCATGGCGATAAACTGCCCGGTGGTGTCTTCCAGCATGACGCCATCACGAATGCTGGATAGGATCGCCCTCATCCGTCCGGCGGCTTCCTTATAGTCGTGCAACAGTTGTTCCAGGGCCCGGGTTCGATCCTCTAGTCGCACGGTCATCTCGTCAAACGTCGAGGCCAGCTTGCCGATCTCGTCCGCGCCTGCGATTCCAGTGCGCTGTGTGAGATCGCCTTCCGCCACTGCATTGGAGGTACGCACCAGACGGCCCAGGGGGACAGTGATGCGTTGGGAGATCCCGTAGCCGATCAAGACGACACACGCCGCCGCAAAGGTAAAGAGGAACGCATAGGTGTTGCGGTTGGTCGAGTTCATGCTCGTGATAAAGTTGGTGGGCAGCGCGACGGCAAAGACGCCGATTTTATCGCGGCCCACCCGCAGCGGTTGGCGGGCAATGCGATACTCGTGATTGCTGATGCGGGTGTTTTCTCCGCTGGTCACGTCCAGGTTGTCCATGATCTGAGCGTACGAGTCCGGCGAGATCGAGAGTCTGTCCAGCAGTGCGTCTATGTCCTCGACGTTTTCAGGGGCAAACGTGGTGCCGATCGCGCGCCCATCGTCCTGGTAGAGGATGACGTTAGCGGCAGATGTGCGTCCCAGGTAAGGCACCAGAGTGTCCAGCGAGGTGCCCACAACGACCACGCCGACGACCTGGTTGTCCAGCCCGACCGGGAGTGCCGTAAAGTAGTAGTAGCGCTGGTTAGCCGGATAAAGTCCCAGACTGCGCTTGGGCGGCGCGTTTGGGTCGCCGCCGCTGAGGTGTGACTGGACGAGCCATAAACTGGCGGTGTTGAACGAGTTTTTGACGATCTTGAGCGAGCCATCCGGCTGCTTGATCACCTGCAGCACACTGCGGCCGTCCGCGTCCACGACGATGAGGCTTTCGATTTCGTGGACCGCCGCCACAGGTTGGGCCAGCCGGGTGACTGCTTCTTGGTCACGGGTTGCCAGAGCTTCGGCCAGCCCACGTGTGAAGGCCACAGCCTGCGCGGCTTTGACCTGGATCACCTCGCGGCGCGCCAGGCTATCCGACACGATGCGGCCAGCCTCCAAGAGTTGGTTGTTCAAGCGTTCGTCGAGGGAGCCGGCGACGAGTTTGGTCACCACATAGGTGCCGATGCTCGCCACCGCCAGTGTGAGGAGCAAATAAGGGAGGATGATCTTGGTCCGGATATTCGGAACAAGCACGTTGATCAGTTTCCTCCCTTGAGGAGGCGGCTGCGTGGCAGGGCTGGATGTCATATGCCTCTCTTGTGACGGGCGCCTAAAAGCTCCTGTTTGCCCGCGCCTGGGTGTGTAGGTGCCACCTCAGGCGCTGATAACATGACTAAACCTGCGGTCACGGTCGGAGGGCATCTTTAGGTATTTCTTCTAATATATGGCGATAACGCCTGCAAGTCAATCTGTATTTCATTAAGCTACCGTTACAGTTTCGTGGCAGTCCCATTGAAACCTCCTGCAGGCTGCAAATCTGCGGGAGGTTGACACAACCAACGGGAGTCAGAGTTCAAAGCTTTCGCCGGGTTGGAGGACATGGACTTGCGCGCTGGTCTCTGCGGCAACTCGTTTCGCCCAGGCGTGGGGGTCTTGGGCGATGAGACCCCAGGTGTTGTAATGCACCGGGATGACGTGCCGGGGCTGGAGCAATTTGACCGCGCGCAGCGCATCGTCCGGCCCCATCGTGAAATTGTCGCCGATGGGCAGCACGGCCAGGTCCACGCCTTCTTCGCCGATCAGCCGCATATCGCCGAACAGGCCGGTATCGCAGGCCAGATAAACCTTCTTGCCTTCGGCGGTGAGCAAAAAGCCGCACGGGTTGCCGCCATATGTTCCATCCGGCAGGCCCGAGCCGTGCAGGGCGAGGGTGAGCTTGAGGTAGCCAAAGGGATGATGGTATCCGCCGCCAATGTGCTGCGGGTGAGCGTTGACGCCTTGCGCCTGCACCCAGTTGCAGATCTCAAAGTTGCTGATGACCGTCGCGCCCGTTCGCTTGGCGATGGCGATCGCATCGCCGACGTGATCGCCGTGGCCGTGCGAGATCAAAATGAAATCCGCTTTGAGGTTTTCTGGCTTGATCGTCGCAGCCGGATTATCGGTGAGGAACGGATCCACCAGCAGGTTGTGCTGGCCGACCTCAAGGCCCATAGACGCATGACCGTACCAGATGAGCTTGATAGACATCTCGACCTCCTCTTTTCGTGGATTGAGTGATCGCTCTTGGGGAGAAACCCGTTTTCTCGGAGAGAACGGGTTTCTGAGCTATGATAATGATAGCACATCTGATAGGAAGTGGGTACTGGGGCAACCTTTGCCGGTCGAGCGGGGATCGCTGCGGACGGCCAGGCTGTTGGCAAGATGACCATTGGGCTATTGCGCCTGATGCAGATTTTGTTACTATTATCTTGACCACGTCTGGCCCCGCTTTATTGTCGTCAGAGTATCGAGCCCTCTGCGTCAATTCACACATCCCTGTTGCTCGAATGTGATATTCCAACAGTCTGGGAAAGGAGCAAGATGCGACCCAATTTGTGTTTGACAGTCAACCGTCATGGGTGGTGGATGCTGTGGGGTAACATTCTCGTGGTGTTCATTGGCGTGTGGGTTCGTCTCGTATTCGCTGCGCCGGCTTTGGTTCCACCCGCTTCGATCGCTGCAGCAACAGATTGGCCGCAACTGGGTCACGACGCTCAACGCACCAATTACTCGCCAGTTCAAGTTGACCCGCCGTACTGTTACACCTGGAAGTGGTATGAGGTCCCCATCGCCACACGGGCGCAGCCGGTGGTGGCCGAAGGCCGGTTGTACATCGGTTCGATGGATGGCGTGATGTATGCGCGCAATGCTTCGACCGGGTCACCGCTCTGGAGCTTTGCCACCGAAGGCCCGATTCGCCATTCGGCGGGCGTGATGAGCGGCACCGTCGTGTTCAGCTCGCACGATGGCTACACTTACGCGCTCGATGCGAGCACCGGCGTGCTCAAGTGGAAGGTATTGACCGGCCCAAGTTCGACCGCGCCTTTGTTGGACGCGCAGCGAGGCCGCGCCTATGTGGCTTCGAGTGATGGCAAGCTGACGGCGTTGAATCTGGTCAGCGGCGCGGTAGCCTGGCAGTACGATTCCGGCGCGCCGATCCTCACTTCGCCCTCGCTGAGCGTGGATGGACAGCTCGTGTTCTTGGGGAACGAAGCCATTTACGCGATGGCTGTGCGCGCCTCCGACGGCGGTCTGGTGTGGCAGACGCGCTTGCAGGGGCAGAGCCTGGCCGAACGTTACCCCGTCGTGATGAGCAACACGGTGTTCTATCGCTCCCAGCCGCTGTATTTCTTTCACCTGCTGCTGCACGAGGGCGACGACGTGATGGATTCGGCCGGCGCGGTCAATCCCGATTGGGCCACCGACTGGGCCAACATCAAACCAAAAATCGTCAACTATCTCTCGTCGCAGCCGTCCAAGCAGACTTTTTTCGCATTGAATACCACCAATGGCGCATCGCGCGGCGTCGCCCCGATGCTCTATACCTACGGCAATCAGGACATTCCCAACGTGCCGGTGATTCGCGGCAACGACATCTATGTGACTTATCGCGCTCGACATGGCATTCAAACGGATGGCGGCTCGGGTCACGTCTCGTCCAAGTATGATGCCGAGCTGGGACAGATGAACTCGAGTACGTTCGACATCACCGGCTTGCGTTCGACGGATACCTTCAACTATCAGTTTCGCATGACTTCGGATGAACCGGCCATGTTGAGCATGGGCGGCAATATCCTCTGGGTAGATAATTGGGAGCGGTTGGGCGGTATCAACGTCAGCACCAGGCAGCTTGTTCACGTGGGCAATGTGTCGAATGACTGGCCGGAATGTTCGCAATGCCAAGCGAACGATTCTGTTCTCCCGTTCTTCCCGTTGAGCGGTTCGGGCCAGGCCTATCCGTTCCCGTCGCCGCGCGTCACCGATGGTCACGCGCGAGGCGGCGTGGTCATCGCCAACAACATGCTCTATTGGCGCGTCATCGAAGGGGGGCTGGCGGGCATTTCACATCGCGCCGGGAGCGCGTGCCCGGCACCGTTGGTGTACACCCGCACCGCGCAAGCCGCCCTTTCCCCCGGTTTCGCAGAGCAAGAGTTGCAAGTGGAGGCCATGCGCCCACTCACCGATTACGTTGCGCTCGACCTGACCACGCCCGTCGCCGATCCTCCGGCTGATCTGGTCACCCGATTGCGGAACGAGGTGCGCGCGATCGTCACGGCGAACGATCACCTCATGCCGTTCTACCTCGAACGCGGTTTCTCGACTCAATTCTTGTGGCCGTATGATACGACCCAGCCTCCCGGCCCACCTGCCGTTGCTTACGGCAGCCATGGCAACGCTTACTGGCACGATCCGGGGGAACTGCTCTATACCATGGCGTTGGCCTATCCTTATCTCGACGCGCAGTTGCAGGCAAATGTCAAGACCTACATGGCGCAGGAGATGAACCGTTATCCGCCGCTGCAAGATTCGCTGGCGTGTTGTGTTGGGCCAGACTGGTTGAGCCAGGGGGTGCCGCGCGAGGGGTATGAGGTCCCGTTCCGTGCGCAGCTCAACAACTGGCCGCCGACCGCCGCAACAATGTCCACACTCTATGGGCTGTGGCTGTGGAGCAAGAACACGGGCGACTGGTCGTATGCTCAGTCGCACTGGTCCCAAGTGACGGCGCTGTTCAATGCGCGGCGAACCAATATGACGGATTACTATGCAGACATCGCCGGGGCGATCGGGTACGCGCGCATGGCCCAACATTTCGGCAACACGAGCGCATACAACGCGGGGGTGCAGGCGGCCGTCGGCGCGATGCAGGCCGGGCGAAACATCACCGCTTACATTGATTACGCCCGGAACCAGTATCTCGATCCGCGCGATCAGCCAACAGGTTGGTCCCTGCCGGTGTTTTTTGGCCTGACGCCCGAAGTGGGCCTGTATCTGCGTGAGCAGACCAATGGTGTAGCGCAAAGCCATCTGGCTTCGCGCGAGCAGGGCGATGGGCTGCGCTGGTGGTATCTCACGCGCGCCGGGGCGCACGCCGAAATCGGCGAAAGCTCGTACATCGCGCCGATTGCCGCGTGGTCACATTTCCTGGCGCACGCTTACATCGCGGGCGACGTGCAAGAGACGCTGCGCCGATGGCTGGATCGCCCCTGGGGGCGCGGCGATTTGTACTCGATCCAAAAGATCGTCGCGACGATTCATGCGCCGCCGCTCCAACCAGATTTCAGTCTCAGCATCAAGTTTGCGTCGTCGCCCGCGCCCAGGTCCGGGCAGGTTGTGACGTACACCATCCTCGTTCGCAATACGGGCCGGCTGGTGACCGAGACCGTTCGCCTGACCGATACTGTGCCGGCCGGATTGGCTTACGTCGCCGGCAGTTTGACGGCGACCGGGGGCGCGCCAGATGCCAGCGCGGCGCCTGTGCTGCGTTGGTCAGGTGTGCTGAGTGGGACGCCGGCCATCACGCTCACTTATTGGGTGACGGTGACGGCGTCGGACACCCGGCTCATCAGCAACACTGTCAGGATCAATGCTGGAACAGCGGGGACGCTGGACCGTCATGCGATTATCTTTGCTAACGGGTGGGCGGTGTACCTGCCAATCGTGTTGAGGTGATCTGAGCCTCTATACGTTTGATGTGGAATTGTCATTGCGAGCGCCCGCTAGGGCGCGAAGCAATCTCCTTTTGCGGCAACGGGATTGCTTCGCCGCCTGCGGCGGCTCGCAATGACAAGGCGAAAAACATTTCACATCAAACGCTCTATATAAAAAGGGTGCGATCAAATCTGGTTGATCCAGTCTGCCACCCTGAGCCGCGACACCTGCACTCCCCTGGCACTGCCGCTGCGCGGCAGCGCAGGGGCAAGTGTGCGGCGCACCGCAGGTGCGGTGCAGGTGAGCGGCGAAGAGTCTCTACCTGGAACGAGATTCTTCGCCGCCCCTGCGGGGCGGCTCAGAATGACACGGGGCGCGGCGCGTTAGTTTCTGCTTTTGCGCATACCATCGTCGGATGGTATGGCTTATCTCAGAATGACAGCCTGCCATAGCAGGCAAAACATCTCAACTGATTTTGGTCACACCCATATAAAAAGAAGAGGAGGTCTGCCATGAAGACGTTGCGATTTCTCGGAATCATCAGCATATGTGCGCCGTTGATGGCGTTGGCGGGAGCAGCGCAACCCATGACGCTGAACGCTGACACGCCCGCTCCGGCGACCATCACCGCGCGTATCGCCGCGCCAGTTGAGCCGCGAGCGCCCGCAGCCTCGGCCATTATCATTGACCACTCCTACACCGACATCAGCCGGGTTCCTGATTACTGGATCGAGCAGGCCAAGAAACTGGTGGTACACTATGCCCACACCTCGCATGGCAGCCAGGTGCTCTCCGGGCTTGAGTGGTTGGAGGGAGAGGACGCCAAATATGATGTGGATATCGCGGAAAGCGGTACAGTGGTGCTGCCCTCCGACCCCAATGCTTTACGCATCTATGACGGTAACAACTATCCAGGTGATACCTACATCACGCCCGATATGTATTGGGAGGATGCTGACGGCATCAGCCACACGCGCAGCGTTGCCAATACCGGCTGGTTCGATTTCTCCACCTGGACGTGGTGTGGGCAGATGTCGTACTACGACGACGCTCAGATTCAGCAGTACCTGAATGTCATGAGCGGGTTCGAAACCGAGTATCCTGCTATGCGCTTCATTCTGATGACCGGTCACACTGACGGCACAGGCCCCGGCGGCGACCTCTACCGGCATAACGACATGGTGCGGCAGTATGCCCGCGACCATGATATGGTGCTGTTCGACTTTGCCGACATTGAGACCTACGACCCACTGGGAGGTGGGCCCTATCTCAACAACGGTGAAGGCACCTGTACGTGGTGTGAGGATTTTTGCGCCGCACACCCTGAATACTGCGCCAGCCTGCCGGACACATGCACTCATTCCGACAGCCTGCCGCAAGCCCAACTGTTTTGCAAGCTCAAGGCTCACGCCTTTTGGTGGATGATGGCGCGGCTGGCCGGATGGCCGGGGCCGGGCGAGTCGCACAAGACCGCGTCAACGATCACGCCGACGCACAGTCAAACCGTCACTTACACCATCCTGGTCCAGAATCTCGCTGCACCCATCACTGCCCCTGTTTACTTGACCGACGTGGTGCCTGCTGGTCTTGCCTACGTTCCGGGCACACTTGCTGCTGCAAGCGGAACGTGGAGCGATGCCGGCGCTCCTATGTTGACCTGGAGTGGCGTGCTCAGCCCCACGCCAGTAGTCACCGTGAGCTATGCCGTCACCGTCACTGCCTCTGTGCCTCAAGTCATCAGCAACACGGTGACCATCGCCGCGCCCGGCTATCAGACGATCACCCGCACGGCGGCCATCATCGCCAATGGGCATACGGTTTACCTTCCGGTCGTCATGCGCCATTGAACGCTGGTAACTCAGCCAGGCATCCCCAGGTTGCCCACAGAGGGCAAGTCTATGCCTGGAATCTTGAGCGGGATGACGATTCCGCCGTAAACTGTCTGAACCTGCAAGAGGCTGAATATACTGGTCGGAAATGATTTCAGTGCAATCGGAGTCAAGGCTTTAGCCGGAATTAGCCGCAAGAACCGGCTGAAGCCTCGATTCCAATGCACCCGTTTGATTTCTGCTCAGTATAGCAGAGAGCTTTGACCATGACCAGACCACTCTGGCCTCTACTGCTCGTGCTATCCTTCGTGTTCGTTTTGAGCTTGCGCATTTCGATCTTTGCCACGGCGCAAGGTAGCGTCTATTACGTGGCGACGGATGGCGTTGACGCGGTTGGGCGCGGGACGGCCGCGCAGCCGTGGCGCACCATCACCTACGCGCTCGATAACGTCCCGGATGGCAGCACGATCCTGGTCCGGCCCGGCGACTATGTGGGCCGGGTGCGATTGCGCGGCAATTTCGCGCAAGGCGTCGCTGTCCGCTCCGAGCTTCCCTACCAGGCCCGCCTGCGCAATACGACTGACAAAGTCATCACCACTTATGACGGCTGTCGCGGCATCACGCTGGAAGGCTTTGACATCGCGCACGGCGGGTCGGGCGCAGTTGCATTGGTCGTCCACATTGACGGCGGCGGCACAGACGGCTATGTTCGCAACGTGACGCTGTACAACAACATCCTCCACGACAGTTACAACAACGACATCCTCAAGATCAACAACGGTGCGACCCATGTCACGGTTCGCGGCAATATGTTCTACAACCAGACGGGCAGCGACGAGCACATTGACGTGAACAGCGTCAAGGATGTGGTCATCGAAGACAACGTCTTTTTCAACGATTTTGTGGGGAGCGGACGCACGAACAACAACAATACCAGCGCTTATATTGTCGTCAAGGACAGCAACGGCACCGACGATTGGGTGTTGGGCAGTGAGCGGGTCACCATTCGCCGCAATGTCTTTTTGAATTGGGAAGGCTCGACGGGTTACGGCTTTGTCCAGATCGGCGAGGATGGCACGGCCAACTTTGAAGCCCGCGACGTGTTGATCGAAAACAACCTGATGCTGGGCAACTCGGCCAACACGATGCGATCGCCGATCGGCGTGATGGGGTCGCGCGATGTGACCTTTCGCAACAACACTGTCGTTGGCGATCTGCCATCGTATGCTTTTGCGATGCGGCTGTACATGTACGACGATAACCTGCCCAACCAGAACATTCGCTTTTACAACAACATCTGGTCTGACCCCACCGGCACGATGGGCGCGTATGGCGGCAGCGCGAACGATTTTTCCGACACGCCGCCCGGCCAGACCGCCTCGTTCACGCTCGACCACAATCTGTACTGGAACGGCGGCGCGGCGATCCCTTACGATGGCGGCGAGTTGGTCAACTATACCGACGACGCTCACCGCATCGTCGCTGATCCGCTCTTGAGCGGTCAGGCAGGACTGGTCGTGCCTCGGTGGGTTTCGGGCACGCTTCACTTTGCCGATGGCTCGTCCATCATCCGCCAGGCGTTCGAGCGATTGGTGGCGCTCTACGGTGCGCCTGCGGCGGGCAGCCCGGCGATTGACGCGGCCGACCCGGCCAATGCACCTGCCGATGACATCTTGGGTCACACGCGCAGCCTGCCCGACATCGGCGCAGTCGAGTTCACCCCATCGTTGACGCTGCACGGCGCGCCGGCTGACCGCGCCATCCGCCTGAACTGGGAGGTCAACACTACTCTGCCTGCCACGACCACATGGCGCATCAGTTACGAAGGGCCAACAGGCGACCCGCCCTCGCCCATCACCGGCATCCTCAGCTCGACGCGCGCCTACTCGCTGACGGGCCTGACCAACTATGCGTGGTACACTGTCATGCTCAGTGCGATGCTCGACAGCGTACCCTTGCTCACTGACACGGTGCGCGTGATGCCGACGGATCGGTTCGTGTATCTGCCGTTGATCATGCGAGAGTAATGAGCCTGATGGAGCACAATCTCACAACACCGAGGAGAGTCACAAAATGAAAACACGGAAACTCTTTCGATCAGGTCTGGTGTTGGTTCTGATGATGGCGATGATGGCGTCGAGTGGCGCGATGGGTATTGCGGCGCTATCTAAAGTTGATGAGACAGCAGATGACACTGCTGGATCGTATCCGTCCAACGAGGGCTGGCCGCAGGATTTTGTGCACGTTTCACCTCTTGCTTCTGCAGGAACCGGTCCCATCATTGCCGATCACACGGTCGTGGATCTATACGACGACATCCCACAAGAATACATAGACAAAGTCAAGACCATGTGGCTCAACGTCCCAGGCGAATCTCATTCGTCCGGGTACAGAAAGGGGCTACAATTTCTGCAAGACCTGGATAGCCGTTTCCAGGTGAACATCACCGAGTCGGGTGCGCCGGAGCCTTATACGGATCAGCATTTGCGAGTCAGCGGGGCAGTCCGCAACCAGTATAACAATTGGAGCTACGGAGCGGGTGAAGCGGACTGGTACACCAATGTGACGGGCACCACCAAGATCAAGAACCACCTCACCTATGCCAACACCAACGGCCTTACCATTACGGCCATGGGCTTTGGCTGGTGCTGGGATATGACCTGGCGTCCTAGTGGCTGGATCAGCATTACGGATGGACTTGATCCGGTGTACAACGTGCATTGGGACGGCAGTTCAGTGGGCGGGCCTGATGGCAATACCCGATGGGGATTGGACGAGGGCGACGTTCCGTTGACTGGCAATCGCGTCACCATGAACACCTACCTGAGCGCGACACAAGAGTATATCAATCACGCCCAGAGCAATGGCTATCCGACCCAAGTATTCTTTACGACCGGTCCGGTGGACGGCTATTCTGGCGAAAGAGGCTACCAGCGCCATCTGAAGCACGAGCACATCCGCAATTATGTCCTCGCTTCCAGTGACCGGGTTCTATTCGACTATGCCGATATTCTGAGCTGGAGCAATGCCAGTCAACAAAACCTCCAGTCGTGGACAGATTACGGCGGCGTGCCCAAGCAGTACCAAATGATCCATGCCGACAACATGTTGGATTTCGATGGAACTTATACAGAAGATGGCGATCACATCGGTCAGCGTGGCGCGCTGCGGCTGGGCAAGGCACTGTGGTGGATGCTGGCGCGGATCGCCGGCTGGGACGGGATGCCTGCCGATGCGCTCACGCTGCGCGGCGTCCCGGCTAATCAGGCCATCCGTCTGACCTGGGAGGTCAACGCCACGCTGCCGCCCACCAGCACCTGGCGCATCAGTTACGAAGGGCCGACGGGCGGCCAATCCTCGCCCATCACCGGCATCCTCAGCCCCACCCGCGCCTACACCCTCACCGGGCTGACCAACTATGTCTGGTACACCGTTACACTCAACGCGATGGTGAGCAGTGCTCCTCTCCTCACCGACACGGTGCGGGTGATGCCGGCGGATCGTTTTGTGTATTTGCCGCTTGTCCTGAGGTGAACAAAAGGCCGAGCCTGCGCCAGGCATTGGTTTACCCTGTCAAAAAGTTGAGGTCGATCCAATGAGCAAGCGACTGTCCTGCATACTGATGATGACCATCCTGCTGGTTCCGACCGTCACCTTGCCTGCACCCACCCACGCCGCCACGCAACTGGAACTCTATGGCACCTTCCACGCGATGGGCGTCATCGTCACGCTGACCGGCGGCGAGGACCCCGACCAGGATGCCACGGCCAGCGTTGAATATCGCGTCAGTGGGAGCGGTTCGTATCGCCAGGGCTTTCCGCTCTCCCGCATCACTACCACCCGCTTCGTGGGCAGCCTGTTCTGGCTGACGCCGGGCACAACGTATGACGTGCGCGTGACTTTCAGCGACCCCGACGGCGGGCCGCTGAACGGCGCGGTCGTGACAGGCAGCGCAGCCACCCGCGTCGAGATCAGCATCCCTGCGCCGACCAAATCCTACTATGTCAGCCCGGCCGGCAGCGGAACGACGTGCAGCCTGGCCTCGCCCTGCGCGTTGTCCACCGCCATCGGTCAGGCGCAGGCAGGCCAGGAGGTGGTCCTGCGTGGCGGGGTGTACCATGAGGGCGAGATTGACCTGCCTCGCTCCGGCACAGTCGGCGCGCCCATCGTCATCCGCGGCTATGCGGGCGAGACGGCCATCCTCGACGGCGGCGACCCGGCGACGTTCACCTGGACGGCGCAAGGCGGCGGCGTGTACCGCGCCACGGTCAACGCGGCCGATCCGCACCTGGTCACGGCAAACGGTCAGCGGCTCTACCCTTATCAGAGCTTGTCTGATCTGCAAAATCTGATCTGGGGTGTTCCCGGCTTTTACGTCAGCGGCATGACGGTCTATGTCCGCTTGGCTGGAGACGCCAATCCCAACAGCGCGGCGATGATCGTCTCGCGTTACAATGATGCTTTTACCGTCGAACGGAATTTCATCTACTTTTTGAACCTGACCTTTCGCCATTACGGACAGGCAAGTTATGCTAAAGCGATCTATTTCAACAACGCCAGCGACAACCTGGTGCAAGGCTGCACGTTTGCGATCAACGACCTGGGTATTGGCCTCAAACGCGACTCGCACCGCAACGTCATCCAGGACAATACGTTCTACGATACCGACTTTGACTGGCCGTGGGACGCGGTCAAAGCGGGCAGCAGTTTAGAGACCGGCGGGATTCGCCTGTACGACCCGATGACGGGGCGCGGCACGGTCATCCGGCGCAACACCTTCCACGACTATTTCGATGGCTTGGGCATCTGCCCGGATGAGACCGCTGGTGTGACCAACGAGACCGATGTGTACGAGAACCTCGTCTATCGCGCTGGCGACGATGGGATGGAGACGGACGGCCAGTGCAGCAATGTGCGCATCTGGCGCAATACCTTTCATGATGTGCTGATGGGTATCTCCTTGGCGCCGGTCTATGGCGGGCCGGTGTACGCGGTGCGCAATCTCGTTTACCGCACTGGCGTGGGCAACAATGACTATACCGGCAGCCCGTTCAAGTTCAACAGCGGTTACGACCAGTCTGGCCCGATGTACCTTTTTCATAACACTGCTGACGCTGTGGTGACGGTCCCTCGTAGTAATGGTCTGTATGTCAAATCCCCCGGCACGTGGGAGTTGATCTATGCTCGCAATAATGTCTGGGCGGGCACTGACTATGCCATCAACAACTATAACACCAGCCAACCCATCAATCTAGACTATGACGACTTGTGGAACGATGGTGCTAACGACCTGGTACGTTGGGATGGCACGCGCTACGCCACGCTGGAAGCTTTCACCGCTGCCACGGGTCAGGAGAAGCACGGGCTGAACGTCGCGCCGGGCTTTGCCAATCCCGCCAGCGGCATCTATACCCCCACCGCCGCCAGCGGCCTGGTTGACCGGGGCGTGCTTATCTCCGGCATCAACGACGACTATACAGGCAGCGCACCCGACATTGGCGCATTCGAGTTCATTCCATCGCTGACACTGCGCGGGACGCCGGCCAACCATGCCATCCACCTGAATTGGGAGGTCAACACGACCTTGCCCATCACTAGCACCTGGCGCATCGAATACTATACCCGGACGGCCACCATTTATACCGCCACCGACCCGTACAGCACGACCCGTTCTCTTGTGCTGACACAAAACGTGCACAACTACCAGTGGTACACCGTCACGCTGCACGCGATGCTGGGCAGCACCTCGTTCCTGAGCGACACCGTGCGCGTGATGCCGACGGATCGCCTGGTGTATTTGCCGTTTGTGTTGAAAGGACGAGATCAATGATCAGGTGCACTGTTCGCCTCGCCTTTTTGCTCACTCTTGTGTTGGCCACACTCACTGCCGTTGCGCCGGCCCCACCGGCCCGCGCTGCCGGGACGACTTACTACGTCTCCACTTCTGGAAGTGACAGCAACAATGGCCTATCCGAATCAACGCCGTTCAAGACCATCGCCAAAGTCAACTCGCTGAACCTCCAGCCCGGCGACCGGGTGCTGTTCAAGTGCGGCGATACCTGGCGGGCCGAACAACTGATCATCAAATGGGCGGGCACGGCAGACGCCCCGATCACCTTCGGCTCCTACCCGGCCGGATGCGCCAACAAGCCTGTCCTCTCCGGCTCGCTGCCGATCACCGGCTGGGCAGTCCATTCGGGCAAAATCTATTGGGCCGACGTGCCCGAGAGCACGTTCCGGCTGGGCATCAACCAACTGTTCCGCAACGGTCAACGGCTGACGCTGGGACGCTGGCCCAATCTGGGCACGGCCAACGGCGGCTATTCGTTCGTGGACGGCCATACCGCCGGCGGCAACCAGATTGTGGATAACGAACTGCCGTCCGGCACCAACTGGACCGGCGCCATCGTGCACATCAAGAACATCCGCTGGTCTATGCTCGAGCGTCAGGTGACCGGTTCCAGCGGCACCACGTTGACGCTCAACGAGGGGCTGTCCTGTCTGATCTCCGGTTGGGGCGATTGCGTGGGCTGGGGGTATTTCATCAACAATCACCTGGCGACCCTCGACCGGGACGGCGAATGGTACTATGACGCCGGGACGCGGCGGGTCTACCTGTATTCGGACTCGGGCGCGCCGACCAACATCGAAGGGTCAGTGGTGTTTACCACAGACCCCGACCCCAATCGGATCAGAGACGGGGGCATCATGCTCAGCGACGGCTCGGAAACCGCCTATATCGTCATTGACAATTTCGAGATCAAAAACTGGTTCAATCACGGCATTGGCACGCCGGGCGGGATGAACAGGGATATTTACCACCATATTACAGTGCGCAACGTCACCATCCGCGACGTGAACTCGGCCGGCGTCCGGCTGAGCAGCTGGCTGGAGCGCCCCTCCGATGGTCGCAAGGGGTTGCGTGGCGGACACCACATGGTCTTTACGAACAACCTCATTGACGGGGCCAACCATTTCGGCATCACCGGCTATTTCGCCGAATCCACCTTCGAGGACAACCTCATCCGCAACATCGCGCTCATCCAGAATCTGGGCAAATCGGGCATGGGCTGCGGCCAGACCAGCGACGAGTGCACCGAGAATGGCGACGGAATCCGGATCAGGACGTATGACCCGCTCGATTCCGGCTATGGCAATGTGCTGCGCTACAACCGCCTGGAAAAGATCGGCTACAACGGCGTGGACGTGTTCGGGCACGACACGACGCTGGAAAAGAATTTCATCACCCAATCCTGCTATTCCAAAGCCGATTGTGGCGGCGTCAGGACGTTCGGCACCGACAACCTGTCGGCGACCGAGGTCTATAACGTCAAACTGCTCAACAACATCATCGTGGACATCCCCGGCAACGTGGACGGCTGTCATCCCTCGCGCGCGGCCTTTGGCATGGGGCTGTACGTGGACCACTATTCCCGCGACGTGGAGGCGCGCGGCAACACCATCATCAGCACGACGATTACCGGCATCAACTACCAGCGCTCGACCGGCGTCATCGTCGGCAATACGGTGTACAATGCTTCTTACGGCACCGAGTACGCCGCGCACATCAGCCTGGGTGGCGACGAGACCCGTGTGACCGTGACCGACAACATCCTTTTCGGGCTGAACAGCAAGGCCTGGACCCTCTACTCGCGCAGCCTCAGCAACTGGCTCAGTTCTGATTACAATTATCTCTTCCACCCCTACGTGAACAACCACATCGCCTATGGCCCCTCGTGGACACGCTACACTTTTGACGGCTGGAAAACGTTCAGCGGCCTGGAGGCGCACTCGAAAACCAACTGGTTTACCCAGGCCTCCGGCGAGCCGCCGCGCTCACGCATCTGGTACAACGCCACCAAGAACCCTGTGACGATTGACCTGGGGACACGTCAGTACCTCGACCTGGATCAAAATCCCGTGCTGGGCAGCGTCGTCTTGCAGCCGTTCACCTCCATCGTGCTGATTGACAATGGCGAGGCCGGGCTGACTCTCCAGCGTATGTCCCCGGTGATGTGGGGAGTGAACGAGGTAGCCGATTTCACGCTGACCGTGTACGGGAGCGGGTTTACGTCGAACAGCGTCGTGCGCTGGGCCGGCTCTGCCCGGCCCACAGGGTTGGTCGCCGGTTATATACTCACTGCCACCATCTACGCCGGCGATGTGGACGAGGTGGCTAACATCCCGGTCACCGTCTATGACCCAACGACAACGCCGACCGAGACCGCGCCGCTGACGTTCCGTGTAGTCGAGTCGGTCTGGCGCGTTTACCTGCCGTTGGTTGTCCGAGAGCAACCCTGAAAGCGGTAGAAGGGATCACAATGTCAAGACGAGTCCAGGCTTTTCTAGGGTTTTCCCAAGATAACCATTTCGAGCGTTGTTGTCTCTCGTGGGTGTCATTGCGAGAGCGCGCCAGCGCCCGAAGGTGCGGTGTAAACAAATGAGCACAGCCAGCGGGCCTATTCGTTTATTCGTTCAATATTCGTTGACAGGAGAAAAGCGCAATTTATGCCCGCGTTGGGTATAGACGATGGATTGGGCGCCGTGCTGCAACGCTCGGCAACTTGTATCGCCAATCCGCGCCAGGTTTATCTGCCGCTCGTGCTGCGTTAAGCCTCTGGAGGCGACACTGCGCCACTCGCTTTGACCCCACCCTCTCCCAAGCTGGGGAGAGGAGAGGGCCAAGAAAGGAAGATGCTATGCAAGCGCACAAGTTGCTTGACTTGGTCGTCATGCTCGCTATATTGCTTGGCGCAAGCAGTGTGGTCTTGCCCGACGCCAACGCTTTGCCTGCCGAGGAAGCCATCGCCGTGATCCGCCAGACTTGTAGCGGCTATGGTGGGCCGTACCCATGTTACACTTCGCTTGCGGCGTGGGAAGCTGCCTACGGTGGCCTGCCCAACGGAGACCTGGTCAGCCAGGACAAGATCGCCGTGGCGCGCATCGAGGGGACGTGGACGCAGCCGGACACCGCGCCGCTCGATCTCAGCGGCTGGACGACGGATGCCACTCACTATATCAGGATATACACCGCGCCCGAGGCCAGGCACACGGGCGTTGCCGGAACTGGCTATCGGCTGGAGACGACCAGCTCGTCCAGTCGCCCCATCTATAGCTCCGTAGCGCACCTCCGGATCGAAGGGTTGGAAATCTACAGTCATTCGTCGTACAACAGCCACCTGATCTATCTCAACCCGAACACTGTCGAAGGGGTGGGCGAGATTCATCTGAGTCACAACCTGGTCCATGGTGACGGCGTAAGCTCCGCCAGCGGCCTCCTCAACTCCAGTTGCCGGGGGACGCTCAAGATTTGGAACAATATCATTTACGACGTGGGCACGCCAGGCTATACGGCGGGCATCCAGACCGGCGCAGGCACGGCGTACATTTACAATAACACCATCGTCAACATCATCAGCGGATTCGCCATCCGCAACGACGGCAAGGCCATCGTCAAAAACAATCTGGCCGAAGCGCCGGGTGATGATTTTTACGGGAGCTTTTATCCCGGCTCGGATTTCAATGCGTCGGCCGATAACACCGCGCCCGGCTTTCATTCGCGCCGCAACCAGACGTTCACATTCGTCAACCGGGCCGGCAGAAACTTTCACCTGGCCTCGGATGATGTGGGGGCGCGGAACTATGGGCTGGACCTTTCGAGCGATTCATCCATCGCGTTTGCGGACGATGTAGATGGAAATGTCCGCTCTGGCGGCTGGGACATTGGCGCAGACGAGACGACGACTGGCTCTGATACCGTTCCGCCGATCCGTTTCAACGGCTCGCCCGCGGGCACACTGCCCTCCACCACGACGACGACCACGATTGCGCTTTCGACCAACGAGGCGGCCACCTGCCGGTACGCGACGAGCGAAGGTATCCTCTACGCCAATATGCCCTTTACATTCACGGTGACCGGGGCGCTCTCGCACACCCAGATCGTCACTGGCTTGCAGGAGGAGCAAACCTACACTTACACGGTCAAGTGCCGCGACGTGGCGAACAACGCTAACCCGGATGACTTGCCGATCAGCTTTTACATTGATTCGTCGGATGTTGTGCCGCCAGTGATTTCCAACGTTCAGGTGATCAGCGTCACGCCCTACTCGGCGAGCGTGACCTGGCTGACCGATGAACCGGCCACTTCGCAGGTCGAGCATGGGGTGACGGGCGCGTATGGTGCGATGACGGTGTTGGATCGCCAGCGTGTCCTCACGCACTCGGTAACCCTGCGCGGACTGTCGCCCTCGACCATGTATCACTTGCGGGTGCGCTCTCAAGACATTGGCGACAATGAGGCCATCTCGGCCAACACGGTTTTCACCACGGCGGCGCTGATCTCCTTCTACCACGTCAACCAGAAACATCCTCAAGCGAGCGACGCCAATCCTGGCACCGAGTCGCTGCCCTGGCTGACGATCCAACACGCGGCCGATGTGGCCCGGCCCGGCGATACCATCATCGTCCATGCGGGCGAGTATACCCGCACAGTGATTCGCAAGGGCGGAACCATCACTGGCTACATCACGTTCAAGGGCGCCGCCGTCCCCGATCAGAGTTTGGTGGATCCCAACGCACGGTTCGATCCTGCTCATCCGGTGCAGATTCCGGGCAACTCGACTTTGAACGCGGTCACGAAAGGCTTTGACCTGGCGCCGTCCTACGGCGTCACCGTCCCGGTCAGTTACGTGCGTATCGAAAACTTTGAAGTGACCGCCATCGGAGCGGCAAATGGGCGCGGTGGATTCCGGCTGCAAAATACCGACAGCGTCGAGATCGTGCGCAACTTTATCCACGACCTCAACCCCGATCCGGCCAGTTACGGTTACATGGGCATCCGGGGGGAAGGACACGACAACGTCAACACACTGGTCAAGGACAATACGCTCTACCGCGTTCAGGGCACGGGGATCAACCTGGTCGGCCAGAACTGGATCGTCGAAGGCAACCAGGTCTCGCACAGCCTGGACGCCAACACCGACACCGGCGCGCACGTCGGCGGTGATTCCGACGCCGTGCGCTTTTTCGGCAGCGGCCATTTGATCCGCCACAACTATTTTCACGACAACCTGGACGAGGAACAGTACGGCGACCCCCACATTGACTGTTTCCAGACGTTTGCGGTGTATCCTGAAAGCCAGTTCGCCCACGATATCCTGATCGAGGGCAACACGTGCGACAATTTCGGCCAGATGCTGATGATCGAGGACAACGCGAGCGGAAATTATGTACATCACATCACCTTCCGCAACAACGTCTTTCGCCGCGCCCGCGCGTTCGCCTTCAACGGCAGTTGCGATCATTTCACCTTCGTCAACAACCTCATCGCCGAATCCCACTATGGCGGGATCGGGTTGACGCGCTCACCCTTCATGACCGTGTTGAATAACATCTTTTACAATAACGGCAGCGGTTCGCAGATTAACGACAACGATTCCAAGATCGGAGCGATCTGGGACTATAACCTCCACTACCCCGATTTCTCGTGGCCGCCCAAGCAGCCCGAGTTCGACCAGCACAGTTTGTTCGGGGTTGACCCTCGGTTTGTCAATTCACAGATGGGCGATTATCACCTTCGAGTGGACTCGCCCGCGATTGACTACGGCGCGACGCTCTTGGAGTTCAACTATGACAAGAACGCCGTCAGCCGTCCGCAGATCGCGGGCTGGGACATTGGCCCGTACGAGACTATCCCCGAAGTAGTGTTGTACGGAACGCCGGGCAATCGGACGATCTATTTGCTCTGGGAGGTCAACACGACTCTACCGGTCACCAGCACGTGGCGCATCAGTTATGAAGGGCCGACGGGCGACCCGCCCTCGCCCATCACCGGCATCCTCAGCCCCACCCGCGCCTACTCGCTGACGGGCCTGACCAACTATACCTGGTACACTGTCACGCTGAGTGCGATGATGGATAGCGCGTCTTTCCTCACCGACATCGTGCGCGTGATGCCGACGGATCGGTTCGTGTATCTGCCATTGGTGATGAAGGGAAATTGAAAAGCTGAAAAGCAGAAGGAGGTTCTTGTGTCATCTTTGACTCGTCGCCAATTTCTCGTCGGAGCAGCCGCTGCGCTGGGTGGAGCTGTTCTGTCGTTTGCGCGTCGCCTGACTGGGGCGTTGCAGGTCAAGGCCCAGGCCACGCTTACGCCGCAGGCATATCTGCCCTATGTGTCGCGTGGGCCGGGCGAACAGCATCACATTTACGTGGCCCGCAACGGCACGCCGGTCACCAACGTGCAACAGGTCATCGCACTGGCCGGGGGCATCGAACGGTTCGTTGACCATGATGACGTCGTGGTGCTCAAGCCCAACGGGCAATGGCCGCGTCAGGGTTACACCCATACGGAATGTATGAAGGCGCTGATTGATGTCATTCTCAATCGGCCGGGTGGTTTTGCGGGCGAGATTGTCATCATCGAGCACGTTCACCGCAGTGTCTCAGAATCGCTCAATGGCAGTTATTGCTGGAACATGTCGTCGGGCAGTAATCGCATCAATAACTGGCCGGACATGAATTACTTTGAATTGGTGGCGGATTACCACGCGCGCGGCATCGCCAACGTCACCGCCATTCCACTCTATGATACCGGCGTGGGGGATTTTGTCGCCGTCAGTGGGCCGGCGGACCTTTCGGGCAACCAGCATGGCTGGGTGCGCACGACCTATACCGCAGCGGCCAACGGGCGCACCTGCCGCCTGTCGTATCCCATCCTGCGCTCAGCCTGCAGCGGCAAGCTGATTGATCTGAAAAACGGTGTGTGGGCAAACGGCGGGTACAACGGCCAAAGGGTCAAGTTGATTTTCCTGCCCACGCTCAACAATCACGGCAGCCTTAACTATGAGGACTATGCCGGGCCGACCAGCGCGCTCAAGTGCCATTTGGGGATTGTGGACTTTACGGGACCGGGGTCGTATTCGCTGCATGGCGTCGGATACAATACGCCGATCAGCCCCCAAGCGATGGGGGAAACGGTAGGCCATCTCATTACCCAAATCCTCTCGCCTACCTTCTACCTGACGTGCGCCGAGTACACCGGCTATCGTAGCCGCACCGACGCCACTGCCGCCCACACCAAGACCGTCGGCCTGTGCGCCGACCCGGTCACACTGGACTATTGGATGTGCAAGTACGTCATGTACCCCTGTGCCACCAGCCAGACGTTCATGAACCCGGACAACGACAATCATCTGCGCCAGGCACTGATCGGCTGCAACTCCAAGGGCGTGGGCACGATCAATGAAAGTGACATGGTCGTGCACCAAGTGGACCTGGCTTGAGGAGCGGCTACGAACTGCGTGAACAGGTCAGTCTTGTGTGAGCGGGTATCTTGAAACTCTTCAAAAGGCGACCTGGCAAATACCCTCTGAGGTTCATGCCATGCGAGGAGACAGATGATGCGAATCGCTCGGATTTTGCTTTGCCTGCTGTTGATTGTCACCATCATGCCGCCCCATCAGATAGCGGTAGCGCAGCCCATCATTCCGGTGACGTGGGATGTTCTCGCCGACAACTTTGAAAGCGGCTCGTTGGCCGCGTGGAGCACGGTCGGGTCGGGTAACTTGAGCCTGGTCGCAGGCGGCGGGCGCAACGGCTCGACGGGGTTGGCCGTCGCCGTCAGCCCGGACGAAGCCTACATCTACCAGAGCCGCGTCGCCTACGCCGTCGAGGGCTATCTGACGTTCTGGCTCAACCCCAACGGCGTCGCGCTGCCGGAGCCTTCGCCCAACTATTGGCCGCCGGGCACGTCGCTATGCGTGGGCGAGGTGCGCAGTTCCGCCTCCGACTGGTGGCCGCCGCTGATCGGGTTCTACCTGCGCAAGCCGCCCGGCCAGGGCTACAAAGGCTACATCGCCTGGCCCAAGACAAGCGGCTATTTCTACGACTGGCAATCCGGCTCTTTCGATCTGGCAAACGGCTGGCAGAAGATCACGCTCGGTTACCGGATTGATTCCTGGGTGGCGGTCTGGGTCAACGACGTGCTCGCGCGCTACGTTGAGACCGACGTTGTCCACGAGGACCCCTCCGGCGACGTGATCGAGTTCGGCAAGGTGAACGAGAACTCGAGCAGCACCCCCTCCGGCTCGATCCTTTTGGATGACGTGGCCTTTCAGGTGCCGCGCGTGGACGAGTTGTGGGTGGACGCCGAGCATGGCAGCGACTCGAATAACGGCCTGACCCCCGGCGCGGCTTTCAAAACCATCCAAAAGGCCGCCGACCTGGCCGGCCCCGGCACGACGGTGCACATCCTCCCCGGCATCTACCGCGAGACGGTCTATCCGGCGCTGAGCGGCAGCGCCGCCGAGCCGGCCGTCTACCGCGCCGAGAACGGCCCCGGCACGGTGATCATCCGCGGCTCGGAGCCGGCCTCCTCGCTCACCTGGACGCGCCTGACCAGCGACCCCATCGGCCTGCCGACCGGCGTCTATTCCAACGTCTATTGGGCTGACCTGAGCGCATGGAACCTGGACGGCCCGCCACGCTTCATCGTCGAACTGACTGGGGGTGCGGGTTCCCCCTCTCCCGATTTTGGGGGAGGGGGACAGGGGGTGGGGGTTCGTCTGCCCCTGGCCCGCGAGCCGGATTGGAACGTCGTCACCGAATGGAAGACGCACGAGTTCTGGTGGGCCGCCGACGGCGGTTCCGCTCCCGCCGCTTGCGACCCGGTCACCAACTCCGACCACAACTGCGACCTGCCACAACGCTCGATGACGCAATTGACCGATCGCACCAATGACAGCGAACCGGCCGGCATCGAGCCGGGCAGCCTGACCACGCTGGGCAGCCTGATCAGTGGAACGCTGGTGGCGCTCGATACCGTGCAGGGCCATTACGTGTACCGCCGCACGATTGTCGCCCACGACGTACCCAACGGACGCATCACCGTGGATCGCGTCTGCGAGCACGACGGCGGCAGCGGCAACCCTGGCCTGGGCTGGGGAAGCAAGTACTATGTCGAAAACAAGCCGCGCCTGCTCGATACGCCCGGCGAGTGGTGGTACGACAGCGCCATCAAGCGGCTCTACCTCTGGCCGCCCACGCCGGCCAACCCGGCCACGCTCGACATCGAAATCTCCCGCCGCGACCACGGCTTTAACTTGCGAAACCGCTCCTACACTATCTTGGACGGACTGACGATCGAGTTCCTCAATGGCAGCGCGGTTCACCTGGCAAACTGGGAGACGCACAAAGCCTACGGCGACATCGTCCGCAATGCCACGCTGCGCTACGCCAACTGGGGCATATACCTCGAACAATCGGTGCGCGCCACGGCGCCGCCCGGCAACATCATAGACGGTTTTACGTTGGAGGACTCGGAGATCGCCTACATGGACACGTATGCCATCCGGCTGATTGACTGGTGGGAGAACAACGCAGCAGCCGATTCCTTCACCCGCTCTGGCATCCTCAACACGGTCATCCGCAATAACGAGATGCACCACCTGGGCTTTCGCACCGACGGCGACAACGCCGTGGGGGCATCGTTCATCTTTGCCAACAAACTGCGCTTCGAAGGCAATCACGTCCATCACGTCGCGCACAACGGCGTCCAGTTTTCCGAATCTGTCATCCAATCGTCCAAGACGTACGGCTTTGCGCCGGACGAGATCAAGACGGGCGAGATTCTGGTCAAGGACAATATCTTTGAGAAAGCCTGTCAGTTGACGACCGATTGCGGCGCGATCAAGTTCTGGGGCGACCCGCCGGATCACCACGTCTTTCGTGATGTGCTGATCACCGGCAACATCTTTCGCAACACGTTTGGCTGGACCTACGTCTCGGAGAAGCGTGGGCGTTGGACGGACGGCACGGTGCGCGGGATGGGCGGCTTTGGCCTCTATGTAGATCACGCCAGCGGCATCCACGCCTATCGCAATGTGGCCTATAACAATGCCTACACGGGTTATATGGTGCATGGCGTCTGGCGCGATGGGCCGATCGTCTATGCCAACAACATCGCGGCCAACTCGCTCTACGGCTTTTCCGTCGGCTGGACCTACGATACCCACGGCAGCGTGGACACACGGTTGCTCAACAACATCCTCATCAACAACGAAGCGTTTGGGATGCAGATCGGCTATGCCGAGGGCCGCACTCAGAACATGACCGTTGACTATAACCTGTACCACGCCAACGGTTGGGGAGGGATGTGGCACGCCGGGCCGCTGGTTGTCCGCCAGGTTCGCCAGGACGGTTCCGTGTCGTGGGAGCCGCAGCAGACGCTGGCCGAAGTTCAGGCCAACACTCCGTGGGAGGACCACGGCGTATCGGGCGATCCGGCCTTTTGGGCCTACAACGTCGCCGACCATGACATGTTCGACGGTTCCTGGCCCGATTTTCACCTCACGGCCTCGAGCGTCAATGCGATTGACCGGGGGACGACAGCATTGCCCGCCTCGCTGATCGCGCTGCTGACCAAATTCGGCGTGGACGACTGGCACTGGGGCGCGGCGTATGACATCGGGCGCTATGAGGCCGGGTTTGCTTTGCAGACCGTTCCTTCTGCCCAGGCCGTGAATCCAGGCGGTGTGGCGACCTATGTCTTGCACCTCGATCCATCTGATCTGCCGCACGCCGTCACGCTCACCGTCGCCAGCCCATCGCCCAGCCTGACGGTCACGCTCAACTCGACGAATCTTGTCCCTGGCAGCTTGGTCACGCTTACTGTCTCTCACGATGGCTCCCTGACCGGACAGAATACCTGGCACACGATCCCCATCACCAGCACAGGCGGTGGGTTCACGCGGACCGCCAGCGTGCGATTGCTGGTGGGCGGCGCGCGCGTTTATCTGCCGGTGGTTTACAAGTGAAACCTATGAGGAGGTGAAGGATGCGTCGCGTGATTTTGGTCTTGACTCTTGTCGCATGGTGGATGCCGATACAATATCCGGTGGCCGCGCCGGCGGCCTTGCGCCCTCGCCGGGTCAACATTCCCTATTTTGCCAGCCAGGTGGATTGGGCGCAGAGTGCTATCTTTTGGTTTGGACAGAACAAACAAGGCATACCCAGCCGCAACTATGCCGATGTGCGCATGGCTTATACGGCTCAAGCATTGCGCGTCCATGTTTTGATCGTGGACTATTATCTCTGGTACGACGAGAACCCTCAGCCCAACCACGATCTCACTCAATACGATGCCGTTGCGATCTACCTGGACACCCATCATGATCGAACGGTGACGCCGCAATCCGACGATTACTACTTTTTGAGTGCCTTGCATTTCTATCCCGTTGAGGATGCGCCCGAGTATCGTCGCCAGGCGCGTGGGACCGGCTCAGGCTGGAACACGGCCTGGGGTGGCTCCTGGATAGATACGGTGGGATGGCAGTGGAGTGACACGGGGCCTAACGACAACAGCGGCAACATTGACTATGGCTGGGTCGCCGCTTTTACCATCCCATGGAGCACCCTCGGACTGGCTGGGCCACCCTCGACGGGGACCGTGTGGGGGCTGGGCGTGCAGCTCTATGATCGTGACGACAACCCACCCGCCGGTTACGTTCCGCCCGATTACTGGCCGGAGACATTTGGTTCCAGCAATCCCGGCACCTGGGGCGAGCTCCACTTTGGTCTGGCTCAGTATCAGCCGCCGCAGGCTGTGCGAGAAGGGACGACGGTCATTCGCGCCGCCTCCGAGACCGATAATACAGTCGAGGATGCCTGGATGGGCGGCGGCGGAACGTGTGGGGCCGGTCACAATGGCGGCTCGGAAATCAATCACGGCGACGATACCGATCTGTTTGTCGGCTCGGAACTTCAGCCCACGCATTTCCCCTGCTTCAACAAGTCGTACTTGCGCTTTTCGCTTGGCGCTATCCCATCCGGCAAGGTGATCCTCTCGGCCACGCTCACGCTGCATCATTGGGGCGGGGCAAGCTATGAAGAGTTTTACACCATATCGTATGTCTGGCTCTCCAGTGTGACGGATCCATGGGGCGAAATGACCATCCACTGGAACAATGCGCCGCTGGCGCAAGAGAATTTCTCCATGACGCCCATCCCGCCCAAGACAACAGAGTTGGAATGGCCGGGCGATCCTTACACCTGGGACGCGACGCAGGCCGTCGCCGAAGCGTATGCGGCCGGGCGGCCGGTGAGCTTTGCCATGTACGACTCGACTACCGGGCGCGACTCGAGCAAGTATCTCGTTTCGTCTGAGACCGGGGATTGGAACATCGCAGGCCGTCCCAAATTGACGATTGCCTGGGGCAGGGCGGTGGCGACAGTCAACAAGGACGTGTGGCCGGTGACGCCAACGAACGGCCAGCGGGTGACGTACACGCTCGGCTTTTTGGGCAGCGGGCAGGCGCTCACGCTGACGGATAACCTGCCGGCTCAGGTGAGCGCGCCAGGGCCGATCCAGGTGACGAGCGGCTCGGCCAGTTATCATTCGGGGGCGCATCGCCTGACGTGGACCGGTTCGCCCACGTCCGGCCTGCCAGTGACGATCACGTTTCCGGTGACAGTGCAGGTGGCCGGCCCTCTGGCTGTGTTCAATACGGCCGTGCTGACTCAAACCACTGGCGAGGTTTCCACAGACACGGCAGTGTTCATCATAGATGCTTACCGGGCCTGGCTGCCCCTCGTGCGGCGGTAAAGCCAGTTTACCCTCGCCCGGCGCGCAGGATGCTGAACACCAGCCACAGGCCCAATCCCAGCGAAAACACAAACGCCATCCCGAACAGCCAGCCTCCGTATTGATCCCAGCCTGGCACCTGATAGACCGAGAGGATCAGACCCAGCGATACAATCATTGCGCCGGGCTGACGATTCAGCCCTGTGGTGCTTGTCACCAGACCCAGAACGTTATACAATCAATGTGTGCCCCCAAGCATTGGTTGAAGCCCGTGCCCGCTGAGATCGAGGTCAAGCGCCATGAAGGGCAAGACGAGAAAAGAGTTCTTTGATGAACTGATCGAGATGCAGCGACGGCTGGAAGCGCTGGAGGCCTCGGAGGCTGACCGCCAGCGGGAGGTGACCGCCCTGCGGCGCCAGGTTGAGCGACTGCAAGTCGTGCGGGACATCAATGAGGCCACTCTCGCCGAACGTTCGCAAGAAGCGATCGCGCAGCTCGCCTTGGATCGCATGAGGTCGGTCGTGCCCTACCAGCGGGCCAGTATTGCGTTGTTCGACTTTGAGGCCCGGCAGGCTAGAGTGCTGGCGGCACGGACTGAAGATGCGGCGGCTCAGGCGGCCACCACCCTGGCCCTGGAATCGTTAGGGCCCGAGCGAATCCGTGCCTTGCAAAAGGGTAAATCGTTTGTGGAAAATGCGCGCTCGAGTCAGGCGCTTGGCCCCCAAGTCGTTCGAGCGCTGCAGGCCGAAGGCGTGCCGTCTTGCCTCAGCGTGCCCCTCGCGCCGGGAGGCGCCCTGGTGGGTGTGATCAACGTCTGGGCGCCCGACTGCGGTGATTTCGAGCCAGAGCACATTGAAGTGGTTCACGATGTCGCCGCGGCGCTGGCGTTGGCGATCCAGCAGGCGGGTTCGCGCGAGCAGTTGCAGCGCCATGCGAGAGAACTGGTGGCCCTCTACAATGCCGCTCAGGCGATGGTCTCGAATCTCGATCTCCAGTCTGTGCTCAAGACCGTCATCACCGAAGCCAAGACCTTGTTGGAAGCCGAAGCCGCGTCGGTGCTGTTGCTCTCGGGCAACATGCTGATCTTTGAGGCGGCGGTCGGACCTGGTTCAGAGGCGCTGATCGGAAAGCGCATCTCCATTGCCAGCGGCATCGTCGGTTGGGTGATGCGGGAAAAGCGTCCCCTGCGGGTGAACGATGCCTACCGCGATCCGCGTTTTCATGCTTCGATGGACCAGCTCACCGGCCTGGTGACTCGCTCGGTGCTGGCTGTGCCGCTCGTTGCCAAGGACATTATCAGCGGCGTGATCGAAGTCGTCAACAAGGTCAAACCCGATGGGCAGAGCAGCATCTTTTACGAGCAAGACCTGGAAATCCTGACCGCGATGGCAGGCCCGGCGGCCATCGCGATCGAAAATGCCCGACTGTACCAGGCCAAAGTCAAACAGTTTGAGCGCTTGCAGTCGCGCCTCGGCAAGCAGTAAGTTTGGAACGCAAGACGCCCAGGTCAAGCCTGGGCGTCTTGCTATACTGGTCGGAAATGATTTCAGTGCAATCGGAGTCAAGGCTTTAGCCGGAATTAGCCGCAAGAACCGGCTGAAGCCTCGATTCCAATGCACCCGTTTGATTTCTGCTCGGTATATATCAGTCGGGTGTGACCAAATCCGGTTGATGCGTAGGGGCGACCACCATTGGTGTAAACTTTAGCCCCGGAGTGCGGCCTTCAGGCCGCGTTTTATGCAGGCTGAAGCCTGCACTCCAACCTCAAGTTGACACGCATGGGGGGCGCGGTTGCCTACACCTGGGCAGGCTGCTAGGCCTGCCCCTACTGATTTTGGTCACACCCATATCCATTGGCACAGGTGCGCTGCTGCGAGAAACGCGAGCTGCTTGGGCAGCGGCGCTTCGGGGACCGAATCGAGGTTGGCGAACTTGAGCGCGCCGAGCTGGCCGATCAACAGCGCGCGTGCATACTCGTCGGGCCGCGCCGGGTCGAACAGACAGCGGTTCACCACGCGGCGGACCGAGGCCAGCACGCATGCGGCATCGTCGAGCGCGGCATGCCCCAGTGCAGGCAGCGAGGTCTCTTCACCGCGATGCGCTGCCAGCCATTCCATCACCCGCACAAATTCCTGCGCCGCCAGGCCGGCGCGAGCCATCATCGGCGCAATGTGCCGCGTAACCAGCTCCGTCTCCAGCCGCGCAAAGTCATACAGCGTGTGCCCATCGCGCGTGAGCGCAAAGTCAATCAGCCAGGTGTAGCCGCCGGGGTCAATCAAAATGTTCTCCAGGTTCAAATCGCCATGGATCGTCGAAAGCGTCCCGAACACACGCTCGTCGAGCAGCGCCGCATAGCTGCGCAGCGGGTTGGGGTAGCGCTGCTGGCCTATCGTGATGAACTCGTCGGAGGCGCGCCGGTCGGCAAAAGTGTGTTGCACTTCAGCTTCCAGCAGCATCGTGCGCGTGGTGACGATGCTGGCGGTGAGGGGGGGACAGGTCTCGCCTGTTTTGACGGAGGGCAGAGGCAACTTGCCAGCGCGCACCCGCGCGCGGAACCGCCGCGGCGATGGCAGCCCACCTGGCGTGTACGGCAGCGTCAGTGTGACGACGCTTCCATCCGGGCTGCTCTCTTCGATGACGAAACCTTCCAACCGCACGATCTGTCCCACGGCCAGCGTCCGGGTATCAGGCCATTCGCGCGCGGTCGCCGCGAGCGTCACATCGGGCCGCGAAGCCGGGATCGCTTCCCCCATGAAATTGACTGGCAAGAGCCGCTCATATTCCTGGCCGAGCCGGAACGCATAGGGCCGCCGCTGCATCCACCAGTTGCGCCCAAACACCTCGAACAGCTTGTGCTCGATGATGGACGCCACCTCGTGCGCCGAATGGGTGGCCGCAAACTCGCGCAGGCTCTGCGTGCGCGCTGTGCCGAGCTGGCCGACAAAGGTGTAACGCAGCGCGCCGAGCGACTCGCCGGCTGGCAGCGCAGGCGCATCTTCGATGCGCGCCGTCACGGGCGGCAGGGTGTCTTTGACGAACGCCTCATAGTTGGCAAGCTCCTGACGGATGAGCCATTGCGGCGCAAGCTTGGCGATGGCGTAAGCGTCGGCGCGGCCATCGGGCTTGATCGGCAAGACGAGCAAGGTATGCGCGCCGCTGTAACCCGAACGGAACTCGGCGTCCACCGTGATGCGCGAGTATTTGCCAAACACCTGACGCAAGAGGATGCGCTCGGTGGGCGAAAGTGAAACGCCGGGCGCCTGTTCGACCGAAGGCCCGCCGCGCGCGGTCACGTCGAGGTCGCGCGCTGTGGCCGGCTTGCGGCGCAGCGAAAACCATACGCGGGCCAGGCCGGCGCCCGCCAGGATCAGTGCGACGGCGATCAGCGCCCACCACCATTGCACAGCCAGGCTCCCTTCTCCTCCCGCGGGGAGGGCCGGGGTGGGGGCGGGTTCCGCTGTGGAGGTCGCTGGTGCAGGCGAGGGTAGAGACGCCACTGTCAATTGCGCTACCTCGGAGCGCGCCGCGCCACTTGACGCGATCAGATCGAGCGTACCGGCCAGCGTCAGTTTGAACGTCGCAGAGGCTATGCCATTTTGCGTCGGCGTGATCACTTGCGGCGCGAGTGCAACACCCAGATCGCCATAGCGCGCGGAGAATTCGACCGAGGTCCCATCGCGCACGGTGCGTCCGTTGCGGTCCAGCAGCGGGCCAGCCCGCACGGTGAGGCTGTCGCCTATCCTCCAGGTCACGCCCGTCGGGACAGCCAGCGCGATGCGCTGCGCGGGATCGGGCTGCAATTGCGTTGCCAGGTCGTAATTGACCCCTGGCACACTCACGGGCGGCGAACCGCGCGAGGGCAATTCACCGAACAGCGCGCGCACCGCTGTCTCGATGGCGGGTTGTACCTTGCTGTAAACGACCAGGTAGGCCGTCAGCTTGCCCACCTCGGTCGCGTCCAGATAATACGGTGCATTGAACGCGATGCCGATCAGTTTCTTGTTCCGCAGATCGAATGAAGGATCGCGCAGGAAGCGCTTAAAGGCCGCGCTGGCCGGGATCGCGTCGGGCAGGTAAGCGACAATGCCCAGCACGATCCACTCGGCGTCGTCAATCATCTTGCGCAGCTCGGCGGCCTGGCGCGCAGGCAGTTCGTTGGCCATCAGCGCGTGCAGTTGAGTGAACTGGACCGTGCGAACGCGCGCCGGGTCAACCTGCCCGCTGCCAGTTGGGCCGTACAGGCGAACGAGTGTGTCTTGAATCGCGGTCTCGGGCATCGTCGCGCCGGGCAGACAGCCGTAAAAGCAGCCCAGGATGAGAATGTCTTGGTTGCTGCTGGGCGGGAGCGGCAGCCGTCGCCCACTTTCGGGACGCAGGATCGTCAGCGCATCTTGCATCACCGCGCGCATCGTGGCCTCGCCCTGGCCGACGACTGAGGCGACCTGGTCCACGTTCACCTGCGCCGACTGCGGCGCAAGATTGGGATAGAGCTTGAGCTTGGCGCGCAGAATGTGCCGCACCGCATCATCCACGCGCTCGCGCAAGATCGGGTTCGCGCGGTATTCGTCCCAAAAGTAACGGATGGTATATTGCATGTTTGCCAGGCTATGCTCGTACTTTTGGTCGAGCGAGTACAGGACGACGGGCAACAAGTCGTTTCCGGCCATGAGCGCGTCCTTGGCGATCTGCCGCGCGGGGAACGCGACGAGCGTCGGATCGTAATAGGTCTGGATGGCGCGCACGCCCAACGCATCGGCGACGACCAGCCCCTCGCGCCGCCACGCGGCCAGCGGGGACAGCGACATGAACGCCTGCATACCATCCGGGTCTAAACTGATCGGCCTGGTGAGCTGCGACACGTCACCCTGAAAGCCGCGATAGCGAATGTGCGACGGCATGAGCGCGTCGGTCATGCCGCCGTCGGTTCCGGCTTGCGTGACTGCAAAGAACGGGACGAGATCACTGCGCTTGAGTTCGTCCAGCGACTTGGTGACGGTGGAGACTTCTTCGTCGGGGTTGCGGTCGGAGGAGCCGTGGCCGGGGAAATGCTTGGCAGTCGTGAGCACACGGCCATTGCTTCCGCGATGCACGCCGCGAATGTACGCGCGGCCCATTGCGCCCACCCAGGTGGGATCGCCGCCAAAGGTCCGCAGGTTCATGTCACCGCGGCCTTCGGGGTGCGGACGCTCGAGCACGTCCACCACCGGCCCCAGCAGCAAATTCACGCCGACGGCGGCCAGCTCGCGTCCGACGACCTGGCCGACGGCTTCGGCATCGGTCTGACTCCACGTCGCGCCAATCGCCATGGTCGAGGGGATCGCGGTCGCCTCGCGGCGCAGATGGGTGCGCGGGTAGCCATCGCCTTCGTGATCCATCGCCACAAGCAGCGGGATACATTCGGCCACGCTGGGCAGTCGCGTGTTTTCACACGCGAGTTGCTGGAGCGAGTTGGTGAGCCGGGCGAGTTGAGTTGGCGTGCCGGGGTCATTGGTGACGTTGCCATTCAGCCACGTCAGGTACACCGCGCCGACGTGGTAATCGCGGATGAGGCTGACGATGGGCGAGTCCGGTTCGACTTTGGAGCCGAGAAAATCCACCATGAACACCTGGCCCACGCGCTGCTCGACCGACATGGCGGCCAGGATGCGCTCCACCGGGTCGGGTTGGGCCGATGCGCTCACGGACGGCCACAACAGGCCCAGGATGACGAGCCAGTGAGTCAAATGACGAAGGACCAAGTGCGAAGGACGAACGACCCGCTTTCGTCGTTCGTCTTTCGTCGTTGGTCTTGTGAGGCAGAGACCGTTCATAGGGACCGCTTGCTGATGACAGATGGCCGAACGCTCTGGCCGGGATTATATCACGATAGTCTACTGAAGGCATTGACACAGGTTTGCCAAACTGGTCGGCCGATGCTACAATGAAAATTAGCGCCTTGCCGCAATGAGAATAGGACATGCCCGGACCCTATCGAGCCGTTGGAATAGAGGTGTGGCATGAACAAGATCGTTTCGGTGAGACCCTTGCCAGATTTTATGCTGGAATTGGTATTTTCGGTAATGTACCTTGACAATTGAGATAAATCACGGCAATCTATTAGCCATCCTGCTTGCGGAAGTCACCGATGCGACAATGGTGGATAAGCTTGGGCAGTCGGGTTCTCCTCCTGATGGTGCTGGGCATGTTG
>DAOTXX010000040.1:0-6798 GCA_034434835.1 Thermoflexales bacterium
CATTCCACTCGCAGCCTCAAGCCGGGCAGTATGGCAGAGCGGTACACCCCCTGAGCGTCTGGCTCCACCAGACGGTAGCGACCTTCCGCGTCGAGTTGGTAAAATTCCACACGCTGCCGCAGGGGGTCAATCAGCCAGTATTCGGGGATGCCGGCTCTTTCATATTCGTAAAACTTGGCGCCGCGATCGCGCTCCAGACTATCGGGCGAAGCAATTTCCACCACCAGGTCTGCCGGGCCATCCAGAAAGGTTTCTTTGAGCCGCTCCAGATGCTCCCGGGCTACAAACAACACGTCCGGCTCGCGGCCCTGTTCCAACTTCATCTGGAACGGCGCACTGATCACTGTCCCGAGATCGCGCGCCTCGACATAGATTCCCATTACCTTGACGAGAAAATCCACGATGCCTTGGTGTTGCCTCGATGCCGGGCTGTTCATCACCACTTTTCCGTTCACCCATTCGGCCAATGTGTCCTCGTCGGCCCAGTCCAGGAATTCTTCATAGGTCATCTTGCGGCGTTCTGGCTCCAACAGCATCTCGATCACTCGGCGACGCAGATCATCATCCCAGCCGGCGGGTCTGGCCGGCCACGGTCTAGGGGATTCTCTTTCCGGCGATGTCACTGATCCTTGCGCGCTCATCTCACGCCTCCATCCCTCTTTTATCCCTGTCAGCGAATGGCCAACGAATAAGCAAATGATGGCCCGGCGATTCGTATATTCGTTCCAGATTCGTCGACAGCCTGAGCTGCATACACTAACCACTGCCGTCCAGTGCAGTTTGTGGCTGCGTGGAGTCTATGTCGTCGTCCCGGCGCGCAGCGCATGGCCTGCGTCGCCATTCGCCAAGCGCCGCCGCCCTCAAGATGCTTGCTTTGAACGCGATTCGCCTGGCGTTCCTGGCGCCTCTCGCAAGTACTCGACCGCAAACGCTCCCATCACGCCCGCCAGTAATCCCCATGCCACGCCCATCGCGGTATGCAAAAGGAATCTTTTTGCCCTGGCCACTCGTCCACCGCAATCGGCTCAATACGGCAGCCAGTCCGTGCGATCCATCCACTCTTCGGCTTCGGAGGCAGCCCAGGCCAGGTCAAGCGCGTCCACTCATCCACCTCTGGGTTACTGCCAGCGCGTCGCCGGGTTGCATGAGCAAATGTTTCGGCGTTTACTTTCTCATCCGCTCTAACACTCGCGCACTGATACGCCGCGCCGCATCCAAGGCTTCCCTTGCTTCTGCTAGCCCAATATCCTCAAAGATGATGTCGCCCGGATAACGGCCTGCGACAATATATTCATTCAGCACTATGCCGTCAGGCTCTAGGGCTTCCCATTCTGCGTCGTATTCAGCGCACACCCCAAGCAATGTGACAATATCGTGCGTCTTTTCGAGCGTCCACCCTTGCGCTATCAAGTAACCTTTTAGAAATTTCTCGGCAGCGCTCTGGCACAAGAAACAAATCGTATGACAGGCAGGCATTTCGTCCTGCAGTGCCCATTCGGCCACGCGCAGATCTTGTTCGGCGTAACGCAGCCACTCACGAGGCGTCTCGACGGGCCGATCAGGCCGGTCGCTCATAGATCACCCGTCCCTCTTGCAAGAGATGGCGCGTGTAGAATGGATTGCCGTCAGCCACGTTGCGCGCCACCTCCTCGGGTTTCCTGACAATCAGGTCCATCCCAAAGTGGCGTCCCCGCAGCAGGCGCTCAATCTCTCGTCGCACCTGGCGGTTCGAGGCTTGCCCGTCCTGGATGACAAAAAGATCGAGATCGCTCTCTCTTGTTTCTTCGCCACACGCGCGCGACCCGAACAAGATGATCCGTCGAGGCGCAACACCTTGCACAATCTTGTCCACGACATAGGCGATCAGCTCTGGGGTGATCTGCCTGGTCTGCAAACGCACATCTCTTGGTTCATCCACCTGCCACCTCTTTCACTATCTGCAGGCTGCCCATGTGGCCGAACGGCTCTTGCGCCGCCACGGACTCGATGCAGCAGGAAATGACCTGGCCTTCGCGTCGGGCGATCTCGATCAGGACGCCGGCATGATCCGATTGCCATTGACGTTCGCCCACTGCGATCGGCTCAATACGGCAGCCAGTCCGCGCGGTCCACCCACTCTTCGGCTTCGGAGGCGACCCAGACCAGGTAAAGCGCGTCCACCAGATCGGAAAAGCGAGTGCCCCTGCGCACCCAGGCGATCCCAAAGTGGTGTCGGCCCGCGGCCATGTGCGCAGCCAGGTGCTTGGGAAAGCTACGGCGGTTGCCGGTGACCAAGACACGCTGTGACGATTCGAGATAGGTCAAAAGGTCGGGATCGCGCGTGCCCAGGACTGGCGCGCCAGGGTCGCCCACGCGCTTTACATCCACTTGAACGTCCAACTTGTGTAGCGCGTCCTCGATGCGGGGCGGTAGATTTTCGTCGAGCAGAAATCGAATCTTCACAGGCGAACCCTTTCCCCTCGCGCAAGAGATGCTGGTCAGGCGGCCGGTCTAATCGGTGGCGCTTGTATAGCCTGCTTGACGCGCTGGGCGCGGATAGCCTGCAAGCGTTCGCGCAGTGGCGAGGGCTGCTTGAGCGACTCCTGGTAATCGCGCTCGTCCTGCTCACGGGTGCGGATCAGGTAATTGTCCACTTCGGCGCGGCGGGCCAGATAGTAGGTGATGGCCGCATAGACTTTATCCAGGCTCAACCCGGGGAACTCGCACGCGATCTGTTCAGGGGTATAGCCCTCGTGGTAATAATCCAAAATATGCTCGAGCCAGATACGATGTCCCTTGATCCGGATCGCGTCGTCCTCGAATTCAAAATAGTCTTCAAGCTGCATCGTGCACCTCCCCGGCATGATATTGCCGGGCACCCAGGCTACGCCTGGTTCATCCATTCATCCACATCTGCGTATATTGCCGGCATGTCGCCGGGCTGCGATTCAATGTTTATTCTAACACATTCCCCATCACGGGGTGACCGGCCAAATGACCTGGCCTTCACGTCGGGCGATCTCGATCAGGACGCTGGCGTGATCCGACTGCCATTGACGTTCGCCCACTGCGATTGGCTCGATGCGGCTGTCTGTCTGCGCCCGCAAAGCCCACAGCAGATCTACTCGGCTCTTGTCGTATGGCTCGTCAAACTCGGGCGCGATGACCAGGATATCCACATCGCTATCAGGATGGGACTCGCCTCGGGCATGAGAGCCAAACAAAACCGCTTGCCTGGCATCCAGGCCGGAGCGGCGCACAGCGGCCAGGTAGTGTTGCACGGCCTTTACAATTCCTGGATCAACCATTCAAACACCTCTTGGGCCTGCCTCAACTCTTGGCGCGCCGTTGCGACATCGGGCGCGGGGGGCAATAGATCAGGATAACGGCCCTCAATTTGATATCGGTCAAAGCGCGCCAGAAAAACACGTCGATTTTCCGACAAGGTCAAACCTGCCCGCTCAGCCAAACGCAAAAGTGGATGAATGCGAGGCGGCACATCATGTGTGACGCGGCAAATATGGGCCTTGAGCAACTTTTCGAGTGCCAGGTGCGCAAAAAACAAACCGTGACGAGTTCGCCCAAGGCTAACCAACTCCTCGGCCACCTGGAAATCTTCGGTAGCGCCAGCCCGCCAGTGCGCTACTTGCTTCTCAATGTCAAACATTGCTGCTCACCTGCGACTCACCTGACATTGCTGGAACCCCTCGGAAATATTCGACCGCAAACGCTCCCATCACGCCCACCAGCAATCCCAATGCCACGCCAATCGCGGTGTTGACAAGGAACTTTTTATTAACAGGCTCTTCGGGCACCGCCGCGCGGCTGGCCCAACGCGCTCGCCCCGATGTTTGTTGAGCCGCGATGCGGGTTTCTTCGACCTTCTGCGCCAGGTTCGTGTACACGGTCTGGGCCAGGTCGCGCTGGCGGGTGAGCCGGGTTTCTTCGGTTCTTGATTCTTGAATCTGCCCCTGTAACGCCCTGATCTCGAACGGCAGTGCCTCGGCCTGCTTCTTGACCTCGACCTGCTTGGCCTCGATCGTCTTGGCCAGGTCGGCCAAATAGGCAGACTGCTGGCTCACGGTCTTGTTGGACAGCGTGCCGGTGCTGGGAAGCTGCAACTGGATCGGGATGCCGGACTGGGCATTCAGCGCGTTGATCTGAAGCGACAACACCGCCAGATCGTCGCCCAGCGTGGAGGCCGTGCTGGCTGGCTGGCGGGCCAACTGATCTTGCAGGCTTTTGACATTCTGCAGCAGCAACTCGAGCGATTCATTCATGCCCAGATAATTGGATAGAGCCTGCTGCTTGGCGCTCAGTTGGGCCTGTAAAACGGCCGTGTTGTTGCGTTTCTGAAAGTCCACGAGAGCCTGGTCAGCCTTGTCCAGATCGCTCTTGGCCTGCGCCAGTTGACCTTCAAAAAACTCGAGCTGCTCGCCGGACTGACCATACAGCTCGTTCACCTGTCGGACGTACAAGTTGGCCCAGGCGTTGACCAGTCGGGTGGCTCGCTGCGGTTCATGGTTCGTCACGCTCAGATAGATGATAGAGGGATCGCTGCCGGCCGTCGCTTTGAGCGTGCCCCTGAGAAAGACCAGGTTGCGTTCCTGAAGCAGCAAATCCTGTCCCACTTGATCCAATACCTGCTGAAGCACCGCATCGCTGGTTGCCAGGTCCAATGCGGCTTTGCCGCCGAGTGATTGTTGTGTGGTCTCCGGCAGATTTTGGATGGCGGACGAGAATTGGAACTGATAGAGTGGGCGCGTGATGACAATGACGGCTTTCGCCTGGTATCGAGGTGGTAAGAGCCAGGTGGCGACGAGGGCCGCGGCGCCTGCCAGCAGCGTCAGAGCGACCACTAGTCGCCAGTGTCGGATCAAGATGTTGAGGTAGATGCGAAGGTCAATCTCGTCTTCCATGCGCTCTCCAATCCAAGGCTAGTTTCCAGTGCGAAACTCGGCGGGGGGCGGCTCCCATGCCGAGTTTTGTACCGGAAACAAGGCTGGTTTGTCGCCACTTGCTATCAGCGTCACACCGGCTGAGCGAAGCGAATTATATCGAACCTGTGATTTTCTGCAACTGGAAACCTTCGCAAGGTTCTCCCCTGAATTATTGAGATGATACGTGCCGCTCAACGTTTGCACTCGGCAATGACTTGATCCAGCGTCTCATCCAGTGAGAGAGTCGGCTGCCAGCCGATGAGGGCCTGGATCTTGCTCGTGTCCGGCACGCGGCGGCGCATGTCCTCAAAGCCGGCCTCATAAGCCTGCTCGTAGGGAATCAGCCTGATCTCCGAGCGGCTGCCGGAACGAGCCAGCACACGTTGGGCCAGTTCGAGAATCGTGATCTCTTCGCGGCTGCCGATGTTAAAGACCTGGCCCACGGCGCGCGGCTCGTTCATCAGCCCGATCACGGCCCGCACCACGTCCTTCACGTTGCAAAAGCAGCGCGACTGCTGTCCATCGCCGTAAACAGTCAGCGGCTCGCCAGACACAGCCTGCCTGACCAGCCGGGGGATGACCATGCCGTATCGGCCTGTCTGACGCGGGCCGACCGTGTTGAAAAAGCGGACGATCACCACTGGCACGCCGAACTGCTTGCGATACGCCAGCGCCAGGAACTCGTCCATTGCCTTGGATTCGGCATAGCTCCAGCGGCTCTTGGTCGTCGGCCCCATCACGCGGTCGCCATCTTCGTGGAAAGGTATCTCGTTGCTTTTGCCGTACACTTCGGAGGTGGAAGCGATGAGCACCTTTTTGCGATCGCGCCGCGCCAGTCGCAGCACCGCTTCAGTCCCCAACAAGTTCGTCTCGATCGTGTGGACCGGGTCCTTGACGACCAGTTCGACGCCCACCGCCGCTGCCAGGTGATAAACCTCGTCGCACTCGCTCATCAAACGACCCAACGTGGCTTCGTCCTCAATATCCCCATAGACGAACTGGAACTGCGGATGATCCATCAAGGCACTGATGTTTTCGATCCGCCCGGTCGAGAGGTTGTCAATCACCACCACCTGCTGACCTTGCGCCAGCAGCGCTTCGGCCAGATGGCTGCCGATAAAGCCCGCCCCGCCTGTGATCAAAGATCGCGTCATGATGTCCTTTTTGGAGGCCTCTTACTTGAGATCAAATGTCAGCACCGCAGCTTCGTCATCCGGAAAGCGTTGACCGCCTGGCCTCCATGCCGGATAACGAGTTTCTTCCACCCGGTTATAAATTCCGACTCGCACTTTGTACTGTCCCGGCTGCCAGCCTGAAACGTCCACCTGCCGCACGTCCACGATCTCGGTGCCGGGCCGCCAGGCCAGGAGCGGGATCAGCCCGCCCAGGCTGTCACCATCCGCCTCGCCCACGAACTGGCCGTCCTTCCAAAAGTGGATAAAGATCGTGTCGTGCTCGCGCAGCGGCTTGAGAGAGGCCCAGGTCAATTGCAGCGTCAGGCCCCGTGAAGCGGAAACCTTGGCCTGGGCCTCGACGAGTCGAGCCGCATCGCCTAACGTCGCCATCACTTGGGACGATTGGGCCGGCCTCACACTCCCTACCCATGCTAGGTCAAGTGTGCCATCCTTTCGGTAGTGTGTCAAGTACACGGCGTCCGACTCTCAGGGCTGTTGCAAAGTCAGGCGGGGCTTCCCAAGATGAGCGGGATGGCCTCGTCCAGATGAGCTGCGAAGCGTCTCCTGGCCCCCGGTACATTCCGGATACCGCGCCGTGCCAGCAAGCCGAGCACCACATTGTTGATCAGCGTCAGCATCTGCGGCGCCTGGCCGGTCCGCACACAACACCAGTCTTCGCGCAGGGTCGCATCGCGGCGGTAGTG
>DAOTXX010000041.1:0-57118 GCA_034434835.1 Thermoflexales bacterium
TGTGCACTAACCATCCCGCGATGAGGCCTCGTCGCGGTGATCAGGGGGGTGTTGCGTGTTGGCGACCAACTGTGTGAAAGTTTTAAGGTTCGATGGCGGACGAGCCTATTGACTTTTTACCGCAAGTCTTTGATCATCTGAGCCACAGCTCTGCCCTGGCTCAAGCGTGTGCCGCTGCCGCGTTGTCTCTTATTATTGTATCACGAATACGGCCTGGTTGGGTGATCTCCTCGGCTGCTCAGATTATACCAAATCGTGACGAATACTCAAAAGGCCGCTGCTTCTTGACCTGCCAACGCATCTCGGATACGGCGAACGTGACGCGGCAGCAGCGGGGGCAGGGCGTAGAGGTCAAAAAATCTCACTTCCAGCGATTCGACTCCATCGGCGTGCAGTTTGCCCCCGAGGAAATGAGCAGATCATCGCCGCCGCTTGCGCCCGGCCGGAGCCTGAGTTGATCGCTGTGAGCGACACGGGGGCGGCACTGCGGCTCGCTGCATCGGGAAAGAACCGAACGTGGAAGGATGCGCGCGTCATCGGGTTTGTGCCGCGCCAAGATGTGGAGCGCGTCTTGGCACTCACTGTGCGCGGGCTCGCCTGCCCGCTCGACGTGCCGCGCGCTCGCTTCTCCTATGCGGACGTGGTCTTGTTGGGCGAGGATGATAGGATCGTTTCGCTGCTGTATCTTGCCCGGCCAAGCCAGGCCGCAGTCTGGTCTGGACCAGGCGATGGGGAGAACATGGCATCGAGCGTCGCAGTGGTGTGACGGTTATTCCGTGAGATAGTCCCTCAGCTTGCGGCTGCGATAGGGGTGGCGCAGCTTGCGCAGCGCCTTGGCCTCGATCTGGCGGATGCGCTCGCGCGTGACGCCAAAGAATTGCCCCACTTCTTCGAGCGTGTGGGATTGGCCGTCCTTGAGGCCAAAACGCATCTCGAGCACTTCGCGCTCGCGTTCGGAAAGCGAATCCAAAATGCTGCGCACCTGCTCCTTGAGCAATTGCTTGGACGCGGCATCCACCGGGCCGGGGATCGTGTCGTCTTCGACGAAATCGCCCAGCAGCGAAGACTCGTCCTGGCCGACCGGCGTCTCCAGGCTCATCGGCTCCTGGCTCACGCGCTGGATGCGCCGGATTTTGGAGGCGGCGCGGCGCAGCTTGCGGTCGAGCATCGGCTCGACCGGCTGGTTGCGCAGCCAGGCCTCGCGGATGGCCTGGGTCTCTTGCGGCTCGAGCATCTGCATCTCGACGGCGATCTCTTCCGAGGTCGGTTCGCGTCCCAGCTCTTGCGTCAGATCGCGCTGGATGCGCAAAAGCCGATTGATGGTCTCGACCATGTGGACAGGAATGCGGATCGTCCGCGCCTGATCGGCAATCGCTCGCGAGATGGCCTGGCGGATCCACCACGTCGCGTACGTGCTGAACTTGAAGCCCCGGGTGTGGTCGAATTTCTCGACCGCGCGCAAGAGGCCGATGTTGCCCTCTTGGATCAGGTCGAGGAACGAGATGCCGCGCCCAATGTATCGCTTGGCAACTGACACGACCAGACGCAAGTTCGCCCGGATGAGCGATTGCTTGGCCAGTACCGCTTGAGCCGAGATTTGCTCGAACGTCTCCGCGATGTGCTTGCGCTCTGGCAGGGCCTTGGTCAGCGCGTTCACCGTGGGCAGCTTGTTCTTACGCTTGAGCCGTTTGCGCGCACTTTCAATGACCCGACTCAGCTTTTTCTTGGCGGCGGACTTGCGCTTGGGGGGGGCAAGTTGGTCGCTGAGCCAGCCCAGGGTCTCGGGAGGCAACAGGTAAAGCGAGACGTAGGTATCGAACAGCGCGCCGAGCAGCGCACTGGGCACAGCCTTGCCGCTGTCCGAGTGATGGTCGTTATTCATGTACGAGCGCAGGTTCGATTCGATGTCGAGCGGCACGCCCTGCCGCAAGGCCTGCGCCTCGCGGACCAACGCGACCAGGTTCGGCACCTTGACGCGCGATTTCTGGCACAGCTTTTGGACATCATCCCAGGCCCTGAGCAGGTTCTGGTACGACTCGACGACAAGCTCTTCCGGCTTAGGCTGGCGTCTTGCTCGCTCGGCGAATTGGCCCTTGACGGCAATCAGTCGCTCCGCCGCACTCATCTGCGTGGCGAGCCAGATTTCCTGGTCAGGATCGAGCAGGCGTACCTGGCTGATTTCCTTGAGGTACATCCGCACCGGATCGTCGCCGAGTTCCGCGCTCCATTCGAGCAGATCGGCTTCTTCCTCTTCCTCGGCTTCGATCTCTTCGAGATCGGCCTCGCCTGGCTCTTCCAGCTCGAGCGGCTCTTCCTCTTCGACTCCGATCAGCTCGTTATTTTCGCCTTCCTCGGGCGGCTCAGCCAGAGTGTCCGGCTCTTCTGAGATATTCAATTGCGTTTCAGGCTCGATCAACTCGACGCCCGGTTTGTCAGAACGCAGTTTGGTCATTCTCTCCAGATCGCAAATCTGTCATGCTGAGCGCAGCAGTGGGTCACGGCCTGACCTGCAAGAGAGGCTCAGCTCAGATTGGCAAACGGTCTAGCGCCACGGCTCGGTGCTTTGACGGGCCAACTCGCCCGGCCAGCGCGCACGCTGCAAGCGATTGATCTCGACGGCGTACCGATGTCCTTGCTCGCCATGCTCGCGCGCGGCTTCTTCGTCGCCGGCGTCAAGCGCCTCTTGCGCCAGGAGATCGAGTTCCTGCTGCTGACGCTTGAGGTTGCGCTCGCGCAAGCGCAACGCGCTTTGCACGGCCTCACGTTCCCAATCCAGCGTCTCAGCCGCGGCGACCGGCGGCGCTTCGATGGTCAACAATATGGCAAGGTAAGGGCGGAGCGATTCATCCACCAATTCGCTCACGTCATAGATGCCCTGCTCATTCGCGGCTCGAATCGCCGCCAGGATCTCTCGATGGGCTGCGTTGTCAATGTCCTCGTCTCGGAGCGGCTCCAACCCCACGGCAGTCAAAGTCTCGTCAACTTTGAAAAGAGCCAGTGGCGATTGCAACAATGCTCTCAGGCAATGTGATTCCAGATCGATGCCTCGGCGGCTCGCAGGCGGCTCGCCCAAGGCCGCCGGTCGTCGCGCCCGGCGAGCAGTCGTGACGCCGAGCTGCTCTCGCACGGCGCGCTCGTTCTCTCGCAGCAGCCGCGCGAGTCGCTGGACATAGTGCTCGCGCTCGACCGGGTCGGAGACATCTCGAATGATCGGAACGACCTGCCGCGAGAATGCCGCTTTGCCCTTGGGGTCATTCAGATTGTAATTCGCCGCCAGTGTCTGGAGCACATATTCTACTACAGGTAGGGCATTTTCGACCAGTCCAGGCCAGCCCGCGGGATCGTCGCGGATGACCTCGTCCGGATCGCGCCCGCCCGGCATCACCAGCACGCGAATATCTACCTGCAGGTGACCCTCAAAGTGAATCAGCCCACGCGCATCAAACACCGGCGAGGTGTCCCGGTCAAGCGTCTCTCGCGCAACATCCAGCCCACGCAACATGGCCTGCACGCCGGCGGTATCGGGATCGAGCGCGAGGGTGAATTTCTTGCATAGCTTGCTCAACTGACGGAATTGGGCTTCGGTGAGCGCGGTGCCCATCGAAGCAACGACGTTGGCATATCCGGCTTGATGTACGCCGAGCGCATCCATGTAGCCTTCGACGATGACGGCATACCCGGCGCTGCGGATCGCGTGGCGCGCGAGATCGATCCCAAACAGCACATGGCTCTTGTCGAACAGCGGCGATTGCGGCGAGTTCATGTATTTAGGCTCTTCGCCGGTCAGGGTTCGCGCGCCGAAACCGATCGTGCGACCTTTGACATCGCGGATCGGGATCATCAGCCGCCCACGAAAGCGATCAAAGACCGTGCCATCGTCGCGCTGGACCAGCAGCCCCGCGCCGACGAGTTCCTCGCGCGAGTAGCCCCGATTGCGGAGATGGCCTTCGAGCGCGTGCCACTCGTCCAGGCTATAGCCCAACTGGAATTTGACGATCGTCTCGTCGGTGATGCCACGCTGCATCAAGTGATCGCGTGCGATCTGTCCCTGCGGCGCGCTGCGCAGCAAGCTGTGAAAGTACAGGGTGGCGGCCTCGAGCGCCTGGCGCAGCCGCTCGTGTTCCTTTTCCTCGGTTTCGACCTGAGGTGTGCGCGGTTCCAGTGTGACACCGGCTTTGCGGGCCAAAAGTTCCAGCGCATCCCGGAACTCGAGCCCGTCGCGCTTCATCACATAGGTGAAAATATCGCCACCTGTGTTGCACGCGCCAAAACATTTCCACGTGCCCGTCTCCGGCCAGACGACAAACGACGGCGTGCGGGTGTTGGCGTGAAACGGGCAAAAGCCGGTGTAACTTCGCCCGGACTTTTTCAGCTTGACGGTCTCGGATACGAGGTCAACGATGTCTATTCGATTCTTGATCTCGTCAATGACGCTCATAGGAGTCGTGAGATGGTCACAACCCGCCCGTCCTCATGCCGGAGACGAACGTGGCTGCCGCGTTGCCGAACAACTTGAAAGCCGACTTTTTCCAGAGCGTTGATGATTTGCTCTGCTTTGAGCACAGGCAGACGGGCCATCTACACCGTCACCTTTTGAACGCCAACGAACTCTGGAAATATCTCTCCTTCAAGTTGCTCTTCAAGGCAGAGGCTGACAACCTCACGGATGTTTTTCATCAACTCATCGAGCGTTCGTCCCTGGGAGTAGCAGGCTCGCAACTGAGGTACCTCGCCAACAAGAAAGCCGTCTTCGTCTCTTTCAATGACGACGTAAAAATCGCGTTGCATTTGTTGCCTCCCTTGCTACGAAATCTGGTAGCTGACAGGCCCGACAGTCAGATCACTGCACTGCTCGACCATGAACCTATCGGAAAACCAGGTTGGGCCCTCATGCCCGACATTCGGTCGTTCGGTCGAATAGTCAATGGTCCGGTAGTCGGATCATCCAAATGCGAGAACGTCTGACTACCGGACCCCAAGACTACTGGACTACAAGACTACTTGTCGCGCGTCACCGCGCCCAGCGCGGCCTGCGCGGCGGCCAGGCGCGCGACTGGCACACGGTACGGGCTGCATGATACATAGTTCAGCCCACTTTGGTGGCAGAACTCGATGGACGACGGATCGCCGCCGTGTTCGCCGCAGATGCCGATCTCCAAATCGGGTCGGGTCTTGCGGCCTTCAGTCACCGCCATGCGGACAAGCTGCCCCACGCCGTCGCGGTCGAGCACCTGGAATGGGTTCTCCGGGAGCACCTTGTCTTCGACATAGCGTAGCAGGAACTTGCCTTCGGCGTCATCGCGGCTGTAGCCGAACGTCGTCTGCGTCAGGTCGTTGGTGCCGAACGAAAAGAACTGGGCCAGTTCCGCGATCTGGCCGGCGGTCAGCGCGCCGCGCGGGACTTCGATCATCGTGCCGAACTTGTACTCGATCTCGACGCCGTTCTCTTGCATGACCTGCTTGGCAACGTTTTCGAGATAGGTCTGGCTGACTTTGAGTTCGTTGACGTGGCCGGTGAGCGGGATCATGACCTCGGGCTTGACGACGATGCCTTTCTTGGTCATGTTGCAGGCCGCCTCAAAGATCGCGCGCACCTGCATTTCGGTGATGCCGGGGTAGGTGATCCCTAAGCGGATGCCACGCAGACCCAGCATCGGGTTGGCCTCGCGCATCGCGTTGACGGTCTTGAGCAGCTCTTCTTTTTCTGCCAGCTCGGCCTGCATCTGCTTGATGGATTTCTCACCCTTCTTGGGGCGATAGCCTTTGACCTTGCCGAGCACGTCTATGCGCGCCTTGAGGTCGGTCACTTGTTCGAGCAGCGATTCGTGGCTGGGCAGGAATTCGTGCAGGGGCGGATCGATCAGGCGGATGATGACAGGCAGGCCATCCATCACTTCAAAGATGCCCTCAAAGTCGTGCCGCTGGAAAGGTAAGAGCCTGGCGAGCGCCTTTTCGTAGGCCTTGACGGCGGGTTGCTTCTTGGCGATCTTTTTGGCTTCTTCGACGGCTCTTTGCAGCTTGGGATCGTCCGGGCGACGCTGAAGCTCGTCTTCCGCACGTCTGATTTTGTTAAAGTAAGCCTGCGCTTCGGAAGCGTTGAGGATCATTTGCTGCACCCACGGCAGGCGTTCCTGCTCAAAGAACATGTGCTCGGTGCGGCACAGGCCGATGCCCTTGGCGCCAAACGTGCGCGCGACCTTGGCGTCGCGCGGATAATCGGCATTGGCCCACACCTGCAAGCCCTTGGTCGGCGAGGAACCGTAGGCCGGGCGCACGTCGCGCGCACAGATTTCATCGGCCCAGGTCAGCAGTTGAACCAGGTCGCTTTCCTTTTCAAACTCTGGCGCGACGGTAGCGATGTTGCCCTCAAAGACTTCGCCCTCGGTCCCGTCAATCGAGATCGGATCGCCTTCCTTGACGACTTGGCCATCCGCGACAAACTGTTTCTTTTCGCTGTCCACGCGGATCGCCTCGCAGCCTGCGACGCAGGGCTTGCCCAGGCCGCGCGCCACGACCGCCGCGTGCGAAGTCGCGCCGCCGCGTTGAGTCAAAATGCCCTTGGCGACGAGCATCCCGTGAACGTCATCGGGATTGGTCTCGGGGCGGACGAGGATGACGGACTTGCCTGCCTTGCCCAGCGTCTCGGCCGTGTCCGCGTCAAAGATCGCCAGGCCGGTGGCAGCGCCGGGCGAGGCGTTGAGGCCGCGGGCCAATAGCTTGCCTGCCTGAGCGGCCTTTTGCTTGGCGGCCATGTCAAAACGCGGCAGGAGCATCAAGTTGATCTGGCTCGGCTCGATGCGTTGCAGAGCTTCTTCTTTAGTGATGAGGCCTTCGCGCACCATATCCACGGCGATCTTGACGGCGGCCTGCGCGGTGCGCTTGCCTGAGCGGGTCTGGAGCATGTACAGCTTGCCGCGCTCGATGGTGAATTCCATATCCTGCACATCGCGATAGTGCCGCTCGAGCATATCGCAAATCTTCAAGAACTGCTCAAAGGCCTGCGGCGATTCCTGCTGCAGCTCGGCGATCTTGCGCGGCGTGCGGATGCCGGCGACGACGTCTTCGCCTTGAGCGTTGGTCAGGTATTCACCATACAGCGTCTTTTCGCCGGTGGCCGGGTCGCGCGTGAAGGCGACGCCCGTGGCCGAGTCGTTGCCCATGTTGCCAAACACCATCGTCACGACGTTCACAGCCGTGCCCAGGTTGTGCGGGATCTTGTTGTAATTGCGGTAATCCACTGCGCGCTTGCCGAACCACGAAGCGAACACGGCTTCGATCGCCTGGCGCAATTGCTCGTAAGGATCGTCGGGGAATTCCTGATCGAGTTCCTTCTTGTAGAGCGCCTTGTAATCGGCGACGACTTTTTTGAGCATCGCGGCCGTCAGGTCGGTGTCCTTCTTGCCCTCGGTCTTGGCCTTGTAGCGATCCAGGATGTGCTCGAACTTTTCGCCTTCGATGCCTTTGACGATGCGCCCGAACATCTGGATCAGGCGACGGTAGGCGTCGTAAGCGAACCGTTCGTTGCCCGTGAGGTGAGCGATGCCCTGCAGCGTCGTCGGGTTGAGGCCGATGTTGAGGACCGTGTCCATCATGCCGGGCATCGAGAATTTGGCGCCGGACCGGACAGACACCAGAAGTGGATTATGGGGATCCCCCAACTTCTTGCCGATGCGCTCCTCGACTTTGCGGAGCGCCTCAAGCGTCTGTTCCCACATGCCCTCAGGGAACTGCTTGCCGGCATCAAAGAAAGCGTTGCAGGCTTCGGTGGTGATAATGAAGCCAGGCGGAACCGGCAACCCGGCGCGCGTCATCTCGGCCAGCCCGGCGCCCTTGCCGCCGAGCAGGTCGCGCATATCCTTGTTGCCTTCTTCGAACATATAAACCCACTTGGTCATGCTAGTACTCCTTTGAATGATCCGAAGTTGTTTTTCGGATTTTAGATTTCAGTCTGTGGCTCGGCATGAGCCGCGCGCATCAGCCCCATGTCGTTGTGTGCTGCGAGAGTATGATCGGCCAACATTGGTGTAAGCTTTAGCCCCGGAGTGCGGGCTTCAGGCCGCGGTTTATTCAGGCTGCAGCCTGCACTCCAACCTTAAGTTGACACGCATGGATCGGCCAATGCCTGCGTCATCAGGTCTGCAATTCTCTTGGCTGCCTGTTCTCCCGCATGCTGCTTGATCAGCCCTTCTTTAGCTGTCCCAATGATGGACCACCTGGTTCCTTTGTCTGTTGTGGAAACCACCTGGACTTGGATCAGAGCTGGATTGAGAGCCCAGAATCCCGATCCCATCACTGCACAAATCGCAGGTTGGTCAGGATCAGATCTGTGGTCTTGGATGATCTGTCCTTCCTGGCTCAATATCGTGAACGCCACGTCCAATACCCTCTCTGGCGGACTGTGGGTCTCTAGCGTGAGCTCAAGAACATCGTTGGGCAACAATCTGGCGACCAGGCTGGCGCCTGGTCCCCCAAGCCGACCGAGTTCACGTGCAAGGATTTTGTCTTTATCCAGTTGCATTGTTCTCTTGAGTAACTGGTTGTTCTCGTGGCCGACAGGCCACTGGCGCGGAGCACATTATAGCGCACCGGCAGTTTAGCGCAAACGTCAGAATCCCTCCACTTGGCTCAGGTCCACGATCCCTTGCGGCAGTGCGGCGATGCGCTGAAGCAGCGCCAGGCGCGTTTCGCGCACGGTCTGATCTTGAGTCATCACCAGCACGTCTACAAAGAATTGAGAGATGACGGGCACCATCGGCATGAACACGGTAAAGAATTCATCCACGCTGCTTTGCGGCGTGATGCGCGCAGCCACGGGCTGGTAAGCCTGATACAACGCCTGCGTGCCCGGCTCAGGATCGCGGCGGATGTCGAGCGGGAACAGCTCCTTGAATTCGCGCGTGATGCGGACGCAGCGCGCATAGTTGGAGAGCAAGTCGTTCCAATCGGGACGTGCGGCCCAGGCCGTGAGTTGTTCGACGGCCTGCCGGGCGCGACAGGGATCATCGCCGCGCGCGGCAAGCGCCGCCTCGACCAGGTCATAACGCCAACCTTGCTCGGTCAATAGCACGCGCAATCGGCCCACGATAAAGTCGTGCGCTTGGGCGATGACCTCATCGCTGACTGGCACGGGCTGAACCTCGGCCGCCGCCTGGAGCATTTCGCGCAGCGAAAGCGAAAGATTCTTTTCGACCAGCACCTGGACGATGCCGAGCGCTGCACGTCGCAGCGCGAACGGATCCGCCGAACCCGTCGGGGCCAATCCGACGGCGAACAAACCCACCAGGCTGTCCAGCCGATCGGCCAACCCCACGACGATGCCGGGCAAGCTCTCTGGCAGTTTGTCACCTGCGTAGCGCGGCAAATAGTGCTCAAAGATGGCCTGTGCCACTTGGCGCGGCTCGCCCTGGCGCAGGGCGTACTCGCGGCCCATCACGCCTTGCAGGCTGGTGATCTCGACGACCATCTGCGTGGCCAGGTCGGCCTTGCACAGGTGCGCCGCGCGAGAAGCGAATTGCGCCTCCTGCTCCGAGAGCTGGAGCATCGCGGCGATGCGGGGCGTCAGGCTTTCGATCCGGCGGAGCTTGTCCAGCACTGAGCCGAGCCTGGCCTGAAACGTGAGCGTGCCCAGGCGCGGCAAGAATTCCTCCAGCTTCTTTTGCGTATCGTGCCGGACAAAATAAGCCGCGTCGGCAAAGCGCGCGCGCAGAACGGCTTCGTTGCCGTGGGTGACGACCTTGAGGTGTTCTCGTGGCCCGTTGCGGACGGCGATAAAGTGAGGTTGGAGGCTGGGTGTGAGGTATTGGGTATTAGGTGTTGGAGATTGGACGACTGGAAAGTAGCGTTGATGTTTGCGCATGACGGTCACAAGAACGTCCTGAGGCACCGAGAGATATTCAGGGTCGAAACTGCCCAGGAGAGCGGTAGGTTGTTCGACGAGATTGGTCACTTCATCGAGCAGGCCAGGATCATCTGGCACAAGACCGCCCACGGACGCAGCGAGCTTGTCTATCTGCGTGCGGATGGTGGCTTTGCGCTCTGCAATGTTGAGGAGGATGCCTTGCGATTTGAGCACATCGAGATACGCATCGGCGCTCTGGATTTTCAACGCTGGCGAGCTGTCGGCGCGGGTGCCGAAGGTGGTGCGCCCGCTGGTGACACCGGCGTATTCGAACGGGATGACGTGCTTGCCCAAGAGTGCCACCAGCCAACGGATCGGTCGGCTGAAAGCGACGTTGGTCGAGTTCCAGCGCATCGTCTTGTCGAACTTGAGCGCGGCGATCAGTTCGGGCAGCAGCTTTGCCAAAACCTGGGGCGTCGGCTTGCCCTCTTCGCGCTTGAGGGCGACCGCGTAATCGCCGCCTTCCATTTTGCGAATCTCCAGGCTGGCGACGGGCACGCCCTGGCCGCGCGCAAAACCTTCGGCGGCCTTGGTCGGCGCACCAGTTGCGTCAAACGCGACTTTGGCCGCCGGGCCGCGCACGACCTTTTCGAGCGCATGCTGGCGTGGCGCCAACTCGCGCACGAGCACGACCAATCGGCGCGGCGTGCCGTGCACCGCAATCGTCCCATGATCGAGCCGGGCATCGTCAAGCATCTTGGGCGCGAGTTCTTGCAGTTGCGTCACCGCCGCTGTCAAATCACCTGCCGGTAATTCCTCAACGCCAATCTCTAGTAGACAAGTAGACAAGGACTGAGTAGACAAGGACGGCAAAGCCACCTGGTCTACTTGTCCACTCTCTACCTGTCTACTTTTCAAGAACGGATACTCTTCCCGCTGTCGTTGCTCCAGATACGCCGCAGCCACCTGGCGCGAAAGATCGCGCATCTTGGCAAAATAGCCCGCGCGCTCCGTCACGCCGATCGCGCCGCGCGCGTCGAGCACGTTGAAGGTGTGACTGCACCGCAGCACGTAATCGTGCGCGGGGATGACCAGCGGCGGCTTGTGACTCAGGCAGGCGCGCGCTTCGGCTTCATAGAGCTTGTACATCTCCGTCAGCCGCTCGACGCTGGCTGCTTCAAAGTCATAGATGCAGTGCTCCACTTCGGGCGTCTTGTACACGTCGCCATAGGTGCGGCCGCCGCCCCAGTCAATCTCCCACACGCTGTGCTGGTCTTGCAGGAACATGACGATGCGTTCCAGGCCATAGGTCAATTCGACGGCAACCGGATCAAGCGTCTGACCGCCGGCCTGCTGGAAATACGTGAACTGGGTGATCTCGAGACCATCGCACCAGACTTCCCAACCCAAGCCCCATGCGCCGAGCGCGGGCGATTCCCAGTTGTCTTCGACAAAGCGAATGTCGTGCTTGCGCCGGTCAATCCCGATCGCTTCGAGGCTTTGCAGATAAAGTTCTTGGGGATTGCCCGGGTCGGGCTTGAGGATGACCTGGAGCTGGGTGTGCATCTGCATCCGATTGGGATTTTCCGCATAGCGGCCATCGTCCGGGCGATAACTCGGCTCGACGTAGCACACGTTCCAGGGTTCCGGTCCCAGCACGCGCAGCGTCGTAGCCGGGTTGGCGGTGCCGGCACCGACTTTTTCGCTGTAGGGTTGCCAGATCAGGCAGCCCTGCTCGGCCCAGAATTCTTGAAGGCGAAGGATGACTTGTTGGAACGAGAGTGGTTTGGACATACCATTCCTGATGGAGTAATGAAATTTACCCGGTGGTCATTTCGAGTCGCAGCGTCCGCAGGAATTCGACTGACTTGAGATTGCGTTCCAGGACGTAGGTAATGTAGCGCTGCATCACCTGTTCGACCTCGCGCGCGACGAGCAGACGCGGGTTGAGCGCAGCGAACGTAGACCAGTCCGCTCGCGCGGCATGGCGCAACACCTGAAGCGCGGCCAGCGAGAGCGGTGACACATCTTGCATGCGCGGCGCGCACCTGTCACATAACACGCCGCCCCGAGCGCCGTCAAAGCCGTAGGGCGGCGACTCGCTTTCGACCTCGCGCAGCGGCTGGCCGCAGTTCACGCAGTCAAATAACCTCGGTTGGTAACCGGCCAGGGTCAACAACTGCCATTCATAGTAGCGAGCGACGAGCGCAGGATTCGGCGCATCGCATAGATGCGACAGCGTCCGCGCGAACAGATCGTAGAGCGCGCCGTTCTCTTCCGCTTCGCCCGTAAAGCGATCCAACAATTCGGCAAAATAGTGCGCGTAAGCCGAGCGCAGCAAATCTTCGCGCAATGCGCGATACGATTCGATGGTCTCGGCTTGACTCACAATGTCCAGTTCACGCGCTTTGGCGATGAGCAAGGTGCTGCGCGTGAACAACTCGACGTGACCGCTCTTGCGGCTGCCGGGTTTGCGCGCGCCTTTGGCGACGACGCGCAGCTTGCCGCGGCCTGGCGTAAAAATCGTCAACAACCGGTCGGCCTCGTGAAAGTCCACACGGCGCAAAATGATCGCTTCGGTGCGATACAGTCGCTCTTCAGGCATCGGCGCGATTATACCATAGCCAACGAAACTATCTCCAAGTCATTGAGACTTGGAGATTGAATTGCTGTCCAATACAGTTCGACAAGGGTCGTTTGCCAATTGAACGCAGACGATCGATCGTCGTGCTTTGTAGTCCGCCGTCTGTGGTCAGCGGTCGGAATCACTTGCCGGTCAACTGGCGCACTTGTTCGCTTTTGCTTTTGAGGAATCCCTGTGCGCCCTCCAGCGTGTCTTTGGTCTGCTGCAAGACTCCGACGAGTGAGTGCACGGGGTACGAGCCGCTGCCGATGACCAGGCCGGTGATCAACACGTCTATCCTGGCCGGGACGATTCCCACGCCAAGCAAGGCAAACATCTGCAACTGCGCCATCCCGGCAACGATGACACCGAGCCACAAACCCAACACAATGCTCGCCGCGCGCTTGGCGCTCCTATAGCCGGGCGCGTTGACGCCGTTGGTGAGTTCGCGCTCGGCATTGGCGAGGCGCTGTTCAGCCAGACCCATCAGGGTGTTGGCTGTTTCGAGCTGCTTTTCCGCCTTTGCCATGACTTCAGCTCGCCACTCGTCAATCGTCTTGCCCTGGTCGAGTTGGTCAGGGACCATGGCCTGGAGCTGTTCGGGGGTAGTGGGGAGTTGAGAGAGAATTTTGTTGGCTTCGACCGACACTTCGGCCAGCCACTTGCGGGCTTCCTGCACTTCGGTCTCGGCGCTGCGCAGCCAACGCAGGCCGCGTCCCAGGTAAGCCACCAGCGTCAGCCAGTATTGTTCAATGATTCCAAAAATGGTCTCCAGGAGCCGCTCGACACCCCCGGCGGCTGCCAGGACTGGCGCCAACACGACGGCCAGGTCCACGCCAGTCAATGACCTGGCTGGCTCGGCATCGGTAACGCTTGTGATACCGAATAGCCAATACAACGTCACGATCCAACCTGCCAACACAAGGCCGAGCACAGCCGCAAAAAGGTAACGGGTCACCTGGCGCTTGTACTTGGGATCCCACTGGGGGACGACTGCAATGTTGGTCGCTAGCAAAGATTGGCTGGATGTGAGGGGGGCGCTGGGTTTCGTGCTCATATCTGCTCTCCTTCTATCAGAATGGGGTTGCTCGATTTCCGCCGACGTGCCAAGCGCGCGCGGGGGCGGATGTTCACCGAGATTATATTCCTGTTGTCGCTGCGCGCAAGTGAATGGTTACGATAGAGATTCTGGCCCGAACGACTCGGGCAAAAGCTGATCGAGCCTGAACTCGCGAACGTGGCCCGCGTCATCGGCGATCAAGACACGCATGCGCGGGGCGAACTCGCGCAAGACCTGGCGGCATGCGCCACATGGACTGCCTCCATTGCGCGTGGCAATGGCGATCGCCACGAACTCGTGTTGCCCTTCTGAAATGGCCTTGACCACCGCGGCGCGTTCGGCGCACAGGGACATGGGGTACGCAGCATTTTCGACATTGCAGCCGGTGAATACCTGGCCGGCTTCCGTCAGCAGCGCCGCGCCGACCTGATAATTTGAATAAGGCGCGTAGGCGTTCTTACGCGCTGCCTGCGCCAGTCGGATCAGTTCCTGATCGTTCATCCTCACTCCTGGGAGCGGACGGTTCACGCCGGACGCGCACCTGGCCGATGCGCCGCCCGGAGACATTGAGCACCTGGATGATCAGCCCGTTGGAGTTCAATTGCTCGCCTGCGGTGGGAACTTTGCCCAATTGAGCGTAGAGAAAGCCGCCGAGTGTATCATAGGACTCGTCAACCGGGAGCGGCACGCCGAGCAACTGGCTCACGTCGTCGAGGTTGGCTCGTGCGTCAAAGACGTACGCGCCATCGGCCTCTTGCCGATACCATGGCTCTTCGCCTGTATCATATTCGTCTTGAATCTCGCCGACGATCTCTTCCAAGATGTCTTCAATCGTCACCAGCCCGGCCACGCCGCCGTACTCGTCCACGACGATAGCCATGTGGACCTTGCGCTGCTGCAGCTCCTGCAAGAGGTCGCTCACCTTTTTGGCTTCCGGTACAAAGTAGGCCGGCCGGACGATTTGCGAGAGCGGTGCGCTCAGGTCGCCCGCGCGCAAGACGCGCACCAAGTCTTTGACATAGAGCACGCCGATCACGTTGTCAATCGTGCCCTGGTAAACCGGCACGCGGCTGTGGGTGCCCTGGATGACCGTATCGGCGGCTTCCGGCAGAGGAGTGGCGGCGTCAATCGCTGCCACGTCAATGCGTGGCACCATCACCTCGCGCGCCAGCTTGTCGCCGAACTCGAAGATGGAATAAATCATTTCCTTTTCTTCTTCTTCGAGCACGCCGCCTTCTTCGCCTGCGTCTACCACCGTCTTGATCTCTTCTTCGGTGATCAGGCTCATACCCGCGCGCGAGGCTCCGCCCAGCGGCCCGGAGATGAGGTTTGAGAGTCCGACAAGCAGTTTCACAAGAGGCGCAGCCAGCGTGGCGGCCCAATCCAGCGGGCGCGCGACAAAGAACGCAATAGGCTCAGAATGACGCACCGCCAGCGCCTTGGGCACAAGCTCGCCCACGATCAGCATGACCAATCCAAGCAGAAGCGAGACGATCAGGACCGCCAGCAACAGGCTGTACGGCGCAAGCCACGCAGCCTGGGCCAAAGTCAAGGCCAGTTGCGGCGCGAGCGTCACCGCCGCCGTGCCCGCAGCCAAAAAACCGGCCAGTGTCGTGCCCAGTTGAAGTGTGGCAAGCGTCCGGCTCGAATCTTCGGCCAATCGCTCCAGCACCTTTGCCGTCGCATGACCCTGTTCGACCAACTGGGCCAGGCGTGATTTGCGCACCTCCGCAATCGCCACCTCGGAGGCGGAGAGGAAGGCGTTCAACACGATGAGCGCCAGGAGCAACGAAAATTCGGCGACCACTTGATTATCCACTTTGACAAATGATGAGGGACAAAAGACCCACGGCAGCGTTTGTCCTTCATCCTTCGTCCTTCGTTTGCCTCACCCGCGCCGGCACGCCATACACCAGCGCGCCATCGGGCACATCGCGCGTCACGACGCTGCCCGCGCCGGTTTTAGCCTTTTTGCCCACAGTGACAGGCGCAACAAGCATGGTATCACTGCCTATGAATGTGTCCTCGCCGATCACGGTTTTGTGTTTGTTCACGCCGTCAAAGTTGCAGGTGATCGTCCCGCAGCCGATATTGACGTTCGCGCCGATTTCGGCATCGCCTAGATAGCTAAAGTGGCCCATCTTGGTTCCAGGCCCCAGCCGCGAATTTTTCACTTCGCCAAAGTTGCCCATGTGGACGTGACGGCACAGGTAGGCGCCCTTGCGCAAATGGGCGAATGGCCCAACGTCCACATCGTCCTCTAGCGTCGCTCCTTCAGAAACCGAAGCCTTGACGACGCACCGGTCACCAATCATCGAATCTTGAATGATGCAGTTCGGCCCGATCTCGCACGCGTGCCCGATGGCAGTCTTGCCGCGCAGGTGCGTGTTCGGCAAAATGACCGTATCCTGGCCGATGGTCACGCCCGCTTCGACGTAGGTTGTGGCCGGATCGATCATCGTCACGCCAGAAAGCATCAGTTGCTCGTTGATACGCGCACGCATTTTGGCTTCGGCCCAGGCCAGCCGCACCCGGTCGTCAATCCCCAATACCTCGTCCGCGTCGGCTTCCAGGGCAGTCACGGTTCGTCCTTCGGCCACTGCCATCTCGACCAGATCGGTGAGGTATCGCTCGCCATGCTTGATGGGCAGGTGCGGCAGGTGCGTCCACAGCCAGTTGGCCTGGAGGCACTGGATGCCGCTGTTGACTTCGCGGATAGCGAGCTGCTCTGGCGTGGCCTCTTTGAACTCGACGATGGCCTGCACGTGACCGTCGCCATCGCGGACGATACGCCCAAAGCGCAGCGGGTCGGGCGGGCGGAAGGTCAAGAGGGTCAGGGTCGCTTGCTCACGCGCATGATGATCCAGCATGGCGTGCAAGGTCTCGACGCGGATGAAGGGCACGTCGCCATAGAGCACAAGCACGGTATCGGCGCGGCCCAGCAGCGCATGTTGCGCTTGCATCACGGCATGGCCGGTGCCGAGCTGCGGCTCCTGCAAGACCGTGTCTGCCTCGTCGCCGAGAGCCTGACGAACCAGGTCGGCGCCGTAGCCGACCACGACGAGCGGACGTGTGCCGGTCAAATCCCGCGCCGTCTTGACCACATACGATACCATCGGCCGGCCGCACAGGCGATGCAGCACCTTGGGCAAATCAGATTTCATGCGCGTGCCCATTCCGGCGGCGAGGATCACAATTGCAACTGACATTTTCTGCTCCGTGATCAAACGTAGACAAGTGGATCAGGAAACAAGTAGACAAGGAAAAGTCGGGTAATCCTAGATCGGACTACCCGACTATTATACAACTATTCGACCGATGGGTGTGTTACGATGGGGGTGGGGCGGGAGTGGCTTTTTTGCGACGCCGCGAGAGCGCCAGGCGACCGATCAGGAACATGGGCGCGCCGAACAGCAACCCGATGGGCAGGACGCAAATGACGGCCCAGATCAGCACGTCGCCGATGAACTTGAGCGCGTTGAGGAGCGCGCGGAACGCATCGCGCGCGGTGCCTGCGGGACGCCACGTGCCAATGACGATGGGCTGCGCGAGCGCGTCTGGCGTGATGTCAATGCTCACGGTGGCAAACTTGACGTTTTCTTTGAGCTTGAGCTGCTGACCGGTCAGTTTGTTGATTTGTCCCTGAACCTGGTCGAGCCGCGTCTGGATGTTGAGGATGTCTTCCATCTTGGTCGCGCGGTCGAGCAGGCTACGGTACGAGTTGCGCTGCGCGGTGAGGTTCTCGATCTCGGCCTGAGTGTCGGCGTATTGATCGGTCACGTCCTGGCCGTTGAGGCTTTCGCTCTCCACACTGGTCGCCAGCGCCTTGATCTTGGTCAAGGTCGCTTTGAGCTGCGCCAGGTCCTCGCCGGGGACGCGGATCGTCATCGTCGCGCGGGCGTGTCCTTGATCCTGATAAATGTTTGACGAGACGACAAAGCCCCCCACGTCTTTGACGATCTGCGAGATTTGCTCGACAGCCGCGCGCGTATCCTGGACGACCAGCGCGAGCTGACCGGTATAGACGATCATCCGTTCCGCGCCTGCGGCGTTGGCGACCTGAGGTTGACTGCTCGTTTCGAGCAAAGGCGGCAAGCCAAACACACGTGCTCCCCCACTTTCGTCACTATAGCTGGCAGGAGGCTCTACAGATTTGGGAAGGGTGACGACGCGGGTTACTACCACTGGCTGAGGTGTGGCGGCTGCGCCGCATCCGGCGGCAAGGATAAGCAGCACGATCACAGAGACAAGTGTCTTGTTCATCAGGGTACTCCTGTCAAGAGAATTGATCTGCCTGTAGGACGCACGAGCGGGGCAGGTTGTTCCATCGGATCGCAGTGCTCAATGTCCGAGGGCCAGTCGTTCGATCAAGCGAGGCGGCAGCCTGGCCGCGCGCATTTTCTCCTGCGTCTCTTCGATAGGATACTCGACACGCCGGTGCTCAAACGTATTGGCTTCCAGGTCCAGGATCGCATAGGCGGCATACGGCAATCCGTCGCGCGGCTGACCCACGCTGCCTGGATTAATGATCCATCGTCCACCGTCCAGCGGGATCGTTTGGCCGTAACGCGGCGAGCGCGGCTCGCACAGATGGTCGTCGCTCGATTCAGGCAGGTAAAAGCACGCTGGCACGTGCGTGTGGCCGACAAAGCAGACCGGTGTCTTGAAAGCCGGGAAATTGAGTTCGGCGGTCAGGGGGTCGAGAATGTATTCCCAGACGGGTTGACGAGGGCTGCCGTGCGCCAGGGTGTACCCGCGCTCTACGCACCGGGGTTCCAAGCTTTCCAGGTACGCTCGCGCTTCCGGCTTGAGCACGGCTTGAGTCCAGTGATTGGCCATACGCGCGTCGGCATTGAACCCGCGTATATCCAGCCTTCCCAGCACAGCCCAGTCGTGGTTGCCCGCCAGGCAGACGTGTGGATACTTGCGTAGAAAGGCAATGCACTCGTTGGGGTCGGGTCCATAGCCCACCATATCGCCCAAGCACCAAACCACCTCGAACTGCCCTGCGTCGCGGAACACTGTTTCGAGCGCGGCCAGGTTCGCGTGGACATCAGAAATCAGCAGACAACGCATATATTCGACCTGTCAGTAAGTGTTTCAAGTGTATCACGAATCACGCGGTTTGGCTAGTTTGGCGTCGGAAAACCGTATTGTGCGAAGGCCAAAAGGTGGATTCCGACCCGGGTGAGGGATGTCTCGAAAAGTGCTATAATACCCCAGAGTAAGGCCTGCCCTTACCACAGTCTTTTTCTGAACATCTATAGATGTCATGGTGAGTTGGTCAGGAGCAAGTCCGATGGCAAGTGCAAGTGTGTCTTTGGAACAAACCCTTGACGAGTTGACGGTTGAAGGGGAGCTGTACGAAAAGCTGGATGCTCCGCCTAACGCAGTGCGCTGTTACGCCTGCGCGCATCGCTGCATCATCAAAGAAGGACGGCGTGGCATCTGTCACGTGCGATTCAACGAGGGCGGCGTGTTGCGGGTGCCGCATGGCTATGTCGGCGCGCTCAACGTGGACCCCACCGAAAAGAAACCTTTCTTTCACATCCTGCCCGGTTCATACACGCTCACGTTTGGGATGCTGGGCTGCGATCTGCATTGCTCTTATTGCCAGAACTGGGTTACGTCGCAGACCTTGCGCGATCCAGAGGCCGGCGTCGAGCCGCAGCTCGTCACCGCCGACCAGATGATCAAGATCGCCCAACGTTACCATGCAGAGCTGGTTGGCTCGTCGTATAACGAGCCACTCATCACCTCCGAGTGGGCGGCCGAGGTGTTCAAAAAGGCGACGCAGGCCGGGCTGCGCTGTGTGTACATCTCCAACGGCAACGCGACACGCGAGGTGCTGGAATACCTTCGGCCTTACATGGTCGGCTACAAGATTGACCTCAAGACGATGAACGACAAGAACTATCGCAAGCTCGGCGCGGTGTTGAACCGGGTGCTCGATGGCGTCAAGATGGTCCATGAGATGGGGTTCTGGCTTGAGGTCGTCACGTTGGTGGTGCCTGGCTTTAACGACAGCAACGAAGAGTTGTGGGACGCGGCGCGCTTTCTCGTTTCGGTCTCGCCGGACATCCCCTGGCACGTGACGGCGTTCCACAAGGATTACAAGATGACCGATCCCGATAACACGGACGCCAAAACGCTTTTGCGCGCTGCCGAGATCGGTCAAGAGGCCGGGCTGCGTTATGTGTATGCCGGCAATTTACCGGGCATGACAGGAACGTACGAGAACACCTATTGCCATAATTGCGGCGAGCTGCTCGTCGCGCGCTATGGCTATTACATTCGAAGTAACAAGCTGGCCGGAACGGGCCGCTGTCCCAAATGCAACACGGCCATCGCCGGAATCTGGAAATGACCATGCCACACCAAGACCCGCGCGTCAAGCTGTTGATGTCTTACGACATCATTCCTGAAGCCCAACAGACCTATTACGAATTCATCCTGCGCGAATTTATCCCTCGAGTGCAGGAGATGGGACTGGCCGTCTCTGAGGCATGGCACACAGCCTATGGCGATTATCCCTTGCGGATGACGGCCTTTGTCGCGCCGGACATGGAAACGCTCAAGCGTGTCATGCAGAGCGAAGAATGGGAGCGGCTGAATCAACAACTGGATCAATTTGTGACCAACCTCCAGTACAAAGTGGTTCGATACAAAGAGGGCTTTCAGTTCTAACACTCTACGGCTGAAGCAGCGGAACCAGGTTCCGCCGCTCGCGGGCGAGGCAGCGACTGGCACGAATTTTGGATCGAATCTGCAAGCGCTGAAGACTGACCATCCGCCATCTGCCATCCGCTATCCGCCATCCGCCATCCGCCATCTGCTATCAGCTATGGAATTGCTCGCCGATCTGAATCCCCAGCAACGCAAGGCCGTCGAAGCCTCAGATGGCCCGGTGTTGGTTTTGGCCGGGCCAGGCTCGGGCAAGACGCGCGTGCTCACGCAGCGAGTGGCCTATCTGGTCCAGGCGCGCGGGGTTGCACCGCGTCACATCATGGCCGTCACATTTACCAACAAGGCCGCGCGCGAGATGCGCGAGCGGCTGGAAAAGTTGTTGGGCGTCAACGAGTCCAAGGATTTGACACTCGGCACATTTCACGCGATCTGTGCGCGCTTTCTGCGCCGTGAAGCGCCGCGCGTGGGGCTTGCGCGCGAGTTTGCCATTTACGACGAGGACGATCAGCTTGCGCTGGTCAAACGGGCGCTGCAAGACCTGAACCTGGACGACAAGAAATATCGTCCGACGACAATGCAGAACAAGATCAGCCAGGCCAAGAGCGAACTGATCACGCTGGAGCTGTTCCAGCCCCGGACGTATGCAGACGAGATCGTGCTGCGTGTGTACGAACGTTATCAGCAGCTTTTGCGGGCCAACAATGCGCTCGATTTCGACGACCTGTTGATGCAGATGGTTATCTTGTTTGACCAGCATCCCGCCGTGCTGCGCCAATACCAGGACCGCTACGAGCACATCCTGGTAGATGAATTTCAGGACACGAACACGGCGCAGTATGCATTAGTAAGGCAATTGGCTGCAAATCGCCGGAATGTCTTTTGCGTGGGCGATGAAGATCAATCAATCTACCGATGGCGCGGTGCAGACTTTCGAAACGTGCAGCGCTTCCGCGATCATTACCCCGACGCGCTGGTCATCCTGCTCGAGCAAAACTATCGTTCGACGCAGACGATCCTCGACGCAGCGCAGCAGGTCATTTCGCGCAACGTGCACCGCACGCCGAAAAAGTTGTTCACTCAGCTCGGCGCAGGGGTGCCGATCACGATCCAGGAAGCCTACAATGAGGACGACGAGGCGCAATTCGTCGTAGATACCGTCGCCAGCATGGTCGCCAAGCGTCAGGCCAAAGCGAGCGACTTTGCCATCATGTATCGCACCAACGCGCAATCGCGCGCGATTGAAGATGCCTTTGTCCGCGCAGGCATGCCATATCGTCTGGTTGGGGCGACGCGCTTTTACGCTCGTCGTGAGATCAGAGATGTGCTGGCTTATCTCCACTTGATCCATAATCCCCACAACTCGGTTGCGTTATGGCGCGTCATCAATGTGCCTCCGCGCGGGATCGGCGCCAAGACGCTGGAGGCGTTGGCGCAGATAGCCAAGGAGACTGGCAAGTCACCCTATCAGGTGATGAAGGAACTCAAGGGAGCGCGAGGGTCAGTGGCGCAGCTTGCGCCGCGTGCGGCGCAGTCGCTGGCTGAGTTTGTCGCCTTGCTCGACAACTGGATTGCTCGCAGCGAACGGCTCGATGTGGGGGCGCTGGTGGATCTAGTCCTGGCCGAATCCGGTTATGGCCGCCACGTCAACGACGGCACTGAGGAAGGCCGGGACCGCTGGGAGAACCTTCAAGAATTGCGCGGCGTGGCGTCTGACTACAAGCACTCGGCCTTTGACGATCCCTTGACCGAGTTCCTGGAGGATGTGTCGCTGGTTTCTGATGTGGATGCGTACGACGAGAACGCCGACGCGCCAACACTGATGACGCTTCACAGCGCCAAGGGGCTGGAATTCCCTATTGTGATGATCGTTGGGTTGGAAGAAGGCCTTTTGCCTCACAGTCGCTCGCTCGATGATCCCGAAGAGATGGAGGAAGAGCGGCGGCTGTGCTACGTCGGTATGACGCGCGCTAAAAAGCGACTGTTCCTGAGCTATGCTTTTCGCCGCTCTACGTGGGGCGATGACAATGTGCGCGAGCCGAGTCGCTTTCTGGCCGACATCCCGCGCAATTTGATCGAGGGCGCCGTGCCCCAGGCCGGCTCATCGCAAGCGCGCGCGACCAAGTGGGAGCCGATGTCACCCGCGCTCAAACCCAAGTCGCGTGAATTGCAATTCCGGGCCGGTCAGCGCGTGCGCCACGCCAAGTTCGGCGAGGGTGTTGTCATCGAAAGCCGGCCCGATGGCAGTGATGAAGAGGTCACGATCGCGTTCAAAAAATCCGGCGTCAAGCGCGTGCTGGCAAGTTTTGCCAACCTGGAGAAACTGCCCGGATGAGGACGAAAGACAATCGCCATGCCGTACCTCATTGACGGCCACAATCTCATTGCCCACATGCCGGGGATGACGCTGGCTGACCCGGACGATGAAGCGCAGCTAGTCTTGAAATTGCGACAGTTTGCCGCGCGCAAGAAGCGCAAGATCACGGTGGTCTTCGATCACGGCATCCCCGGCGGCTGGTCGCGCGATCTGTCCACCGGGCCCGTCAAGGTCGTGTTTGCCGGGTCGCACAGCAACGCCGACCGGGTGATCCTGGAACGGCTCCGCGAGGCGGCCCGGCCACGTGACATTCAGCTTGTGACCTCCGATCAAGCGTTGCGCCGCGAGGGCGAAGCGCGGCACGTCGAGGTGATCCCGTCGCAGGAATTTGCCCGCAGGGTGCTTGAGCCGTCAGGGGCGCCAAGCCTTCCACGCGATGAGCGCGATAATATCCGGCTCACGAGAGACGAAGTCAAAGAGTGGATGCGCGTGTTCAAGAAAGGCACAGCCAATAGAAGCGATTGAGGCCGCGTTGACCATACGTGTCAACTTGAGGTTGGAGTGCAGGCTTCAGCCTGCATAAAACGCGGCCTGAAGGCCGCACTCCGGGGCCAAAGTTTACACCAATGCCGCGTTGACCTACGCCGTGAAAGGTGACGACATGTTCCATCAAGACCCACTTGAGGATTGGCTCTTTTATACCGGATTCGACATTCCCCCACAAAGGCTGGCTGAACTGCAAGCCCAGGTCCATGCCGGGCTTGACTGCCTGGCCGATTTCCTGGATCATCCGCCGCTCAAGCCGCGCAGCATGGTGGATGTGCGATTGCCCCTGCACACCCCGGTCGCGCTCGACGCGGCCGACCTACTCCGTGCGCAAGACCTGTATCGCCGCGTGTACGCGCGAGGCGGCACGGGCAACACGTACATCCAGGAAGGCCTGCTCGGCCTGATCGCGGTGACGCTTGAACCGGCCTCGATTCCGTTCTGGCAGGACATTTTGACATGGACTCGCCCGCGCGATCTTTTTGCCGTCAAGCGCCGCCAGTGCGCAGTGGCGGCGCTTGCGCTGCTGGCAATCCGCCGGGGTGTGCCCGAGGCCGAGGCAACTTTGTGGCAACTGACGCAGCATCCGCAGGCCGAGGTGCGCGAGCTGGCGGTCGAGTACCTGGGGCGCACCTATGTGCAAGCCGAGCGCCCGTTTCCGCCGGATATGCTGGCGCGCGTGCGCGAGATTGCGGCCAAGGACCGCGCGTTCGGGCCGCGTTTTCAGGCGCGGGCTATTTTGCGGCAGGCCGAGTTGCCTGTGCCGCTGGATAACCCCGGCGGCGTGTACGCGCTCAAGGTCAAGTTCGGTTGGAACAAGCAGATTTATCGCACCATTGAATTGCGCTCGGAGCAAACGTTGGACGATTTGCATTTCGCCATTCAGCGTGCGATCCATTGGGACGCTGATCACCTGTATTCGTTCTATATGAATGGCAAGCTGCACGATCAGCGGTATGCGTTTGCCTGTCCCTATGAAGACGACCGCCCGCCGTGGACCGACGAAGCAGTGTTGGGCGAGCTGGGATTGACGGCAGGGCACAAGTTCCTGTACTATTTCGACTATGGCGACTGCCACCAGTTCGAGGTTGAGGTCGTGGGTATTTACCCGCAGGCGCAAGCTGGCGTCACATACCCGCGTGTGGTGGCAAGCCGGGGCCAAGCGCCTGAGCAATACTAGGAGGGTGCTGAAAAACCCCTTCTTTCACCGCTGAGCGCGCAGAGAGCGCAGAAAAAACCTGATAAAACCCGGCGTCCTCAGCGGCCTCGGCGGTAGAAAGATGACTTGTTCAGTGATCTCCTATAGTCCTTCAGATAATGTTTTGGACAAAATGACCTCTCAGCAACAAAAGTATCCCGATTCGGCATTTGGTGGTCGTATCAGGCCCCGCTTTTGTCATTCCGAGGCCAAAGAGCTTGCCCCGCGAAGGCAGGGGCCGAGGACTCTACCTTCCGGGACAGAGATTCCTCGCCTGCTGAGGGCTTGCGACTCAGAAACTTGCGCGTCCTTCCGCAGGGACGACCGGCGATGAATCGCCGGTCTACACAGCGGCGCTGGCTGAAGCCAGCTTGAGCCTGGTTTCCGGGACACAATGAGCCGGCCGGGCTCCCCTGCCCGCCTTCTCCCCCTGCGCAGGGGGGGGAGTTGGAGGGGGGTAGTGGCATGGGAGCCGCCCTCCGCCGGGTTTCGCACCGGAAACTAGCCTGATTCATCAGGCGTCGTCCTGTAGCGCGGGGAATTCATCCCCGCGCGGGCACGCCAAGCACAAGTTTCTGCTGCTAAACATGCCCTCCCCCTGCGCAGCGGGGGGAGTTGGAGGGGGGTATGGGCTGGGCATGATGTGGGGAATGATCAGGCGTGCGGGGGAGGGCCCGGCGGCGACTAGTGCGTGAGGGCGCGGATGCCTTCCGGCGTGCTGATTTCAATGAGGAACAGGGCTAGAGTGTGATGGCGGCGCTTGACGTCGTCCTTGTGCTTGGTCAGAATTTCTTCGAGCCGCTGTTCGTGTTCCTGGCGTTTGGCCAACATGGGGTCGGCAGCGATCCGATTTCGGATTCTATCTTCCAGTTCTTTGGCAGTGTATTTCTGTTTGATCGCCTCGGCCTGCGCATCGAGGCGTTCGGCCAACAGATCGTTGACCTCCGTGTAGCACCAGTCCTGCAGCGTCCGATAAAACTCGTCCAACTTGAGCGACAGTTCGGTCAGACTTTCTTCCTTTTTGCCAGTCTGACGATAGAACGTAAAGCGGCTGCGGAGGATCGTGGGAAAGATGAGGCCAATCACCAGAGCCATCCAGATGCCCCCGTCCAGGTTGAGGACATAGCGAGCGATGGCATAGATGGCCACTGCCCAGAGCGCATTGATGCCCAACAGGATCAACCCCCACTTGCTGCGGAGGGCGATGGGGGTGATGCGCTGAAAGGTGCCGAGAAGCTCGAAAAAAGCTAACACCGCGCCGGCCAGCGCAGTGACAAGGAAGGGGAGCACGACCTGAATGGGGGTCATGGAGCGGCCTGGCAAGCAAGGGTTAGTGAATGATCTTGCGGCCAGCGCGCGAGACGCGGTAAATGCTCTTTTCGTAGCCGTTCTTGAGCTCGCGGCTTTCGACCAGTCCGCGCTCCAACAGACGCTCGAGCTGATCCTCTAGATCATCACCGATACGCCCCGTCTTGATTTCCAACTGCATCGGCGTGGCCGCGCCGATTCTATCCAGTTGTACCAGCAGTTCAATGTCCTGCTCGGTCAGGCCGACGTATTGATTCGCGCTTGTCGCCATAGGCCCTCTTTTACACTCCAGAACGTTCTGGTTTGATTATATCACACCTTGTCAAGGCCTGATCTCCCTGTTTCAGGTAAATACATCGAGTCCCGAACTTGGTCCCCCAACAAGTTGGGGAATCCGGCCCAGCCTGCTACTTGGGGAAAGCGCTGCCCCCGTTTTGCTTGGGCTGGCGATGACGCTCGTCTCGGGGCGCGTAGGGCAGGGGGATATACTCGACCGACGGGCGGCGCTGGGCGGCTTGCGGGAACAGGTTCATCAGTTGGTAAATCTCTTGGGGCATGTCGGTGCTGACCGTCAGGCCGATCTCGCGCGCCTCTTGGACTGAGATGGGATAGTCGTGCGTCCACGTGCCAGTCGCCAGCACGTGGGCGATCTTGGCCGCCTGCTCACAGGGCATCCGGTCACCCAGGATGTCCGTCACGGTGCGTTTGACCTGCTCGATAGCCTTGCGTGACATATCGGCCAGGATCAGGGTCTGATCGTCCACTTCGGCCACGGGCTTTTGCTCGACGGCTTTGAGGATCGAAGCCGCTGGGTACTGCCCCAGTTGAGGATCAACTGGCCCCAACACGGCGTTTTCGTCCATCACGATCTCGTCAGCCGCCAATGCGACGAGCGTGCCGCCCGACATGGCATAGTGCGGCACGAACACGGTGACCCTGGCCTTGTGACGGCACAGCGCGCGCGCGATTTGCTCGGAAGCCAGCACCAATCCGCCCGGCGTGTGCAAAATCAAATCAATGGGCACTTGGGGATCGGTCAGTTTAATAGCGCGCAGGATGGCCTCCGAGTCTTGGATGTCAATGTAGCGCATGAGCGGAAAGCCGAGCAGGCTGAGCGTCTCTTGCCGATGAACCAGCGCGATCACCCGGCTGCCGCGCTTTTGCTCGATCTGATGCAGCAGCTTTTGACGCGCAGCCTCCAGCATCTTTTGGCGCAAGATGGGCTGAAGCGAGGCGATGATGAAAAAGACCCAAAAGAAGTCAAAGATGGACATGGCAGTCTCCTTTCACCACGGCCAGTATTCGTCAGCATACCAGCGAGGGTAGGCGCGTCGTTGTTCAAAGACTTTGACCAGGAGCAAGCCTGCCACAAAGCCCCCCACGTGCGCCCAGTAGGCCACGCCGCCGTACATGCTGACGGATTCTGCGACGCTGAGAGCAAACATCCCATTGAACAACTGGGACACGAACCAGAATCCCAAGTAGAAAACTGCCGGGATCTCGACGAACCAGGGCAGGAAGAAAAACGGCAGGAATGTGATGACCCGTGAGTTGGGAAAGAGGATCAGATAGGCCGCCAATACTCCCGAGATCGCGCCGCTGGCGCCCACCACCGGGACGCGCGAGTCCGGCCCGGTCAGGATGTGCGCCGCGGCGGCGACAATGCCGCTGATGAGATAAAACGCCAAGTAGCGAAAATGCCCCATGCGGTCTTCGACATTATCGCCAAAGATGTACAGCGTCCACATGTTGCTGATCAGGTGCAGCCAGCCGCCGTGCAGGAACATGGACGTGAACACGGTCAGCATTTGACCCGGACCCAGGTCGCCGATCAGGCGGACTGGCACGACGCCGAAAACGCGGATCAAGCGGTTCAAGTCGCGCGGCCCCATGGACGCTTCGAACACAAAGGCGGCGATATTGAGGCCGATGATGAGATAATTGACAAAGGGAAACCGGCGCGATTGAATCGTATCTCTGATAGGGAACATCAGACACCTGCTTTCAATGGCCTGGTCACTGCCAGATCATGTGTTGCCCCAATGTAACTGTCCAGCGAAGCTTCGCCTCAAACCGAAGAGTATTCTCACCGCAGAGCGCGCGGAGAACGCAGAGGTTTCTGTGTTCTCTCTGCGTCCTCAGCGGCCTCGGCGGTGAAATCTTGCTCTGTTGGTTCAGAATGTAACCGTTCAGTGGGTGTTCCATCTTTACCACCGAGACACGAAGGCACAAAGAATTTTTGAAACGTTGTCAGTGGCTCGTACTTTTTCCGCCAGAGGTCACCACAGGTCAGTAAAACTTGGTGTCTTTGTGGTGAGAAAAAGGCAACCGTCTGAACGGTTACAGAATTTTTACCCTCAAGGATTTCAGGCTGTTCACCGCGAAATGAATGTTGGCCTGGTTATACCACTAGTCGAACAGGAATTTCCAGTGTGGCGTCATCTCGTCCGGCCATGTGCGCTGGACAAAATCGTTCTGGGCGCAGTACGCCTGATAGGCAGCGTCGGAAGCCTCGGTGGCGTGGTAATGGTAGAGCCGGTGCGGCCTGGCGCCATCGGTCAGCAGCCAGGCGGCCAGGCGATAGATGCGCTGGATGCTCAGGCCGCAGCGCATCGCCAAATCGCAATCGAGCTGGGCCGCGCGTTGAGCGGCTTTCTCGTTTGCAAAAGTATACGCCGTGGGGCGACCGTCCACCAGGAAATCGGCACGCTCCAGAATCGGCAGCACCATGGCGCGTTCCAGCACCGGGTAAAAACGCGCCAGCGTGCTTTTGGAGGAGAGCGTGAGGCAATCTTTGGTCGTGCCGGGCGGCGCGCCCCAGGGACGCGCCTTGGACACGCTGCCTGTCGCTTCGACGATGTACAGCTTGCCGCTGTAAAAGATGCGTCCCGGTTCGAGTTGGGACAGGTTAGTAATTGCCAGGTCTGGCACGCGAGTCTCCTGTCAAACGTGAATTTGCTACCGGACAGTTTTTATTTTGCCACGAATTCCACGAATGGACACGAAAATGTGAACCCCAAATTGGTGAAATTCGTGCAATTCGTGGCAGAAAAGCCTGACCTTGTCTTCGTGAAACTCCGCCTTGGGTAAAAGTGTCCGGTAGTGAAAACGTGAAGCGTCAAACGTCAAGAAATGACGTTTGACGCCTGGCGCGTTATGCTGGAACAGATGCCGCTTGCGCATCTTTCCTTCCATCGCCAGATACCGGTGTTGCTTCAGGCCTCCCCCACACATGGCTCATGTACAAGTCATGGTACGGGCCGCGCCGGGCGAGCAATTCTTGGTGTCGGCCTCGCTCGACGATCTGGCCGTCCATCACGACGAGCACCTGGTCGGCGTTGCGGATCGTGCTGAGCCGGTGCGCGACGACAAAGCTGGTGCGGCCCTTCATCAGATCGGCCAGCGCGCGCTGGATGAGCCGCTCGGTGCGCGTGTCCACGCTGCTCGTCGCCTCGTCCAGGATCAGGATGCGCGGATTGGCAAGCACGGCACGGGCGATGGCGATGAGCTGCCGCTGGCCGTGACTCAGGTTGTTGCCGCGCTCGCCCAGCATGGTGTCGTACCCTTCGGGCAAGCGCAGGATAAAGTCGTGCGCGAGCGCGATCCGGGCCGCGGCCTCGACTTGTTCGTCGGTCGCGTCGGGGCGGCCATAGCGAATGTTTTCTCGCACGGTCGTGGAAAACAGGTACGTATCCTGGAGCACGATCCCCAGTTGGCGCCGCAGGCTATCCTGAGTCACGCTGCGCACATCGTGGCCGTCAATCAGCACTGCGCCTTCTTGGACATCGTAAAAACGCGGGATGAGATTGATGATCGTCGTCTTGCCCGCGCCGGTCGGGCCGACAAGCGCGATGACCTGGCCCGGCTCGGCGACAAGGTTGATGTCGCACAAGGTGCATATCTCTTCGCCAGCGGTCGCCTGGTCGGTGTAGCTGAAGGACACATGGCGGAATTCGACGCGGCCCTGGATCGGGGGCAGCGGGATGGTGTTCGGCGCATCGGCGATCTCGATCTGCTCATCGTGCAGCTCAAAGATGCGTTCGGCTCCGGCCAACGCGCTTTGCAGTTGCGTCCATAGTTGCGCGATGCTTTGAATCGGCTGAAAGAACCGCCCGGTGTAATTGATGAACGCCACAATGACGCCGATGGTCACCACCTGGCCCAACACGGGCTGCCCGCGCACGGCCATCACGCCGCCGACCCCGGCGACGATCGCGGTGGCGATCGTGCTCAACACGTTGAGCGAAGGCATCAGCGCGGAGGTGATTGTCACCGCGCGCACGTTCGCGTCGCGGTTGGCCTGGTTCGTGCGGCGAAACTGTTCGATGTTTTCGGCCTCGCGATTGAACGCTTGGGCTTCGCGCACGCCGGCGATGCTTTCCTGCAAGTCGGCGTTGACGTTGCCCATTTGCTGGCGCGAGGTTCGGAACGCTCGCCGCGCTCGATCGGATAGGAACAACGTCACGCCAGCCATTACCGGGACGACGAGCAGGCTCAAGAGCGCGAGCGCCGTGCTGAGCGTCAGCATCGCCAGGACGATGCCGACCAGCGACAAACTATCGGCCACCACACGCACCAATCCAAAGTTGACGGCCTGCGTGATGGTGTCCACATCGTTGGTCAGACGGCTCATCACGTCGCCCGTCTCATGTTTGACGAAATAGCTGACGCTCAGGCGGTGAATCTGCTCGAACGATTCATTGCGCAATCGCTGGACCATGCGCTGACCCGCGCGCGCCATCAGGTAGAATTGCAAGCCGCCGCTTACCGCCGAAAGGAGAGCGAGCGCAACCAACGCGATCACAACCGTCACCAGTCCACCGAGGCTGGGCGCAGGATGGGAGGCCAATGCGCAGCGTGAAGCAGGCATCGGCGCAATGAAGCAGTCTATCGCTTGGCCGATGAGGAACGGTGTGGCCACCTGGACGAGCGTCCCCAAGATGATCATGACCGCCACGCCGAACAAGATGACGCGATACGGAGCAAAGTAACGCAGCAGACGAGCGAGCGTGGCCTGTCTGCGCCTGGCCTTGCGTGCTTCTTGATCCAAAAATCCGTGCCCGCGAGGGCCGCCACCGAACATCATCGCGCCACCTCCGTGGCTTCATAGACCCTTGAGGTCTCTGAGGCCTCAAGGGTCTGGACGGCCGGGACATCTTCGACCAACTGCGAGTAATAGATCTCGGAATAGATCGGCTCACATTCGATCAAGTCCTCATGCTTGCCCATCGCGGCGATCTGGCCTTTGTCGAGCACGATGATCAGGTCGGCGTTTTGGACGGTGCTGATGCGCTGCGCGATGACAAAGCTGGTGCGGCCCTTCATCAGACGCTGCAGGGTGGCCTGGATGCGCGCTTCGGTTTTCAGGTCCACCGAGCTGGTGCTGTCGTCCAGGATGAGGATGCGGGGAGCCATGAGCAACGCGCGCGCGATGGCGATGCGCTGTTTTTGTCCGCCGGAAAGCGACGCACCCAACTCAGCGACGGGCGTATCGTAGCCCTTGGGAAATTCGACGATGAAATCGTGCGCGGCGGCGGCCTGGGCTGCTTCGATCACCTGATCCAGTGTGGCATCGGGGCGTCCATAGGCGATGTTGTCCCGGATCGTCCCGGAAAACAACCGCGTCTCTTGGAGCACGATGCCGATCTGCGAGCGCAAGCTGTCGAGCGTGACCGTTTTGACATCGTATCCGTCAATCAACACCTGTCCTTCGGTCGCGTCGTAAAAGCGCGGGATGAGGTTGATGATACTGGACTTGCCACTGCCCGTCGCGCCGAGCAGCGCCACGACCTGCCCCGGCTCGACCGTGAACGAGACATGGTTGAGCACCGGCTCGCCACCGCCAAAGTAGCGGAAGGTGACGTTCTTGAACTCGACCCGGCCCTGGAGGGGCGGCAAGGTTCGGGCATTGGGCGCATCGCTCACTTCGCTCTGGGCATCCAGGATTTCAAAGATGCGCTCGGCGGACGCAGCCGCCTGGCTCATCAATGTGAGGATAAAGCCGAGCTGGCCGATGGGGAAAAAAGCCAGCAACAGGTAAGACGTGAACGCGACGAGTTCGCCCACGCCCAGCGTCCCTTGAATCACATACATGCCGCCCACGCCGAGAATGGCGATCTGTCCCAGCCCGGCGATCAGAAAGACGGCCGGGAACAGGAACGACATGGTCCGGTTGACCTTGAGCATGGCATGGACCAGGTCTTGATTGGCAGCCTGAAAGCGGCGGCGCTCGAAATCCGCGCGGACGAACGCCTTGACCACGCGAAAGCCTGCGACGTTTTCCTGCAAGATCGTGTTGAACGCCCCAAGCTTTTGCTGCACGGCCATAAAGAGCGGGCGGGCGGTGCGGCCGAACACGGCAAACAACACAATCGCAATCGGCAGAATGGGCAGTGTGACGATCGCCAATCGCCAGTTGAGCGCCAAGAGGATGAAGGTGATGCCCACCATCATCAGGATTGAGTTGATCGCTACCAAAAAGCCTTGGCCGAGAAACATGCGCAGCTGGTCCACGTCGCTGGTGGCGCGCGTCATCAGTTGTCCGGTGCGCGCTTTGTCATGGTAGCTGAACGAGAGACGTTGAATCTTTTCGTATAGCTCGTTTCGCAAGTCGAACGCCACGCCTTGCGAGACGCGCTCGGCCAGATAGCCTTGGAGGAACGCAAAGACTCCCCCGACCGTTGCGATGACGACCATCCAGAGTGAAAACGAGACGATGAGCGATTCATTCCCTGCCTGGATGCCTTGCGAGATGATCGTGCGCGTGATAAAGGGGATCGCCAGCGAGCACACGGACGAGATGAACAGGCTGGTGTACGCTGATGCGGCCAGCCGCTTATAGTGACTCAGGTAACCGATCGCGCGGCCCAGCGGATTGGGACCGCTTGACCCGCGACGCTGTGGACGGTGCATTAACAACTCCCTCATATTTTGCGGGTATGGTGGAGCAAGGATACAACCGGACGGGATTTCGCGCAAGCAACGCAACTTGCCGCAGGTTCGTGATCTGCGGGATGCTGACATGGTGCTTGAATTAGGGACTCGTTCTGTAATATAATCTGTATGCCGGTTTCCCTCGTGGTGGTGAGCGAAAGGAGCAGACCATGTCACAGCCAACCGCAGAGGCCCGCCGCTGGCTCAAGTTTTATGACCAGGTCCCGCCGACTCTCACGTATCCGCGTATCCCACTCTATTGCATCCTGGATGAGACGGCCGCCAGGCGTCCCGCAAGCCCATGCACAAATTTCTTTGGCAAGCGGCTCACCTATCAGCATATCAAAGACCTATCCGACCGTTTTGCCGCAAGCGTTCGCAGGCTGGGCATCCAAAGGGGAGATCGGGTGGTCATGCTCCTGCCCAATTCACCCCAGTTTCTCATCGCGTACTATGGGCTGCTCAAAGCCGGAGCGGTGATCGTTCCGCTGAATCCTCTTTCGGCCGGGCGCGAACTGGAATTTCATTTCAACGACTCGGGCGCAGAGACCGTCATCACGATCCCGCTGTTCTTGCCCAAGGTCGTATCGCTGCGCGGCAAGACCCCGTTGAAGCGAATCATCTACAGTCGCATGGCTGATTTTCTGCCCGTCCCGCTCAACCTCGTTCAGGGCTTGCAAGAATGGCGGCTCACGCGCGGGCTGGATGGAACGCTCGTCAAATTCCAGGATTTGATCAAGCAGCCCTCGCCTGCTGGTTGGCAGCCGGAGCCAGTCCAACCGGACGAGATGGCGGTGCTGATCTATAGCGGCGGCACGACGGGCGTCGCCAAAGGCATCATGCTTTCGCACTATAACCTGGTCGCCAATGCTCACCAGATCGTCGCCTGGGGCAACCTGACCGACGAGCAGAGGATACTGGCGGTCCTGCCGCTCTTTCACGGCTTTGGCATGAGCGTCACGATGAACGCGCCGGTGCTGGCCGGCGGTGAGATTATCTTGATGCCGCGCTTTAGGGCCAGGGACGTGGTCAAGACGATTCAGAAATATCGGCCCGATTTCTTGATCGGCGTGCCGACCATGTTCGTCGCGCTCAACAATCTGCCAGATATTCATCGTTACGATCTGAGCAGCCTGCGGGGGATTTTCGTCGGCGCCGCGCCCTTGACGCGCGCGATCAAGGATGACTTTGAACGCAAGACCGGCGGACGGATGATCGAAGGCTATGGCCTCACCGAGGCGGTCACGGCGATCATGGCCAATCCCTACAAGGGGATGCACAAGGTCGGCAGCATCGGTATCCCGTTCCCCGATGTGGAGGTGAAAATCGTCAGCCTCGACGATGGGCGCGACCTCCCGCCGGGCGAGCTAGGTGAGATCGTCCTCAAAAGCCCCACCGTCATGCTCGGCTATTACAAGAATCCCGAAGAGACGAAAAAGACGATTGCCGAAGGTGGCTGGCTTTACACGGGCGACATCGGCTACATGGACGAGGATGGCTACTTTTACATCACGGATCGCAAGAAGGAGTTGATCATCGTCGGCGGGTTCAACGTCTTTCCGCGCGAGATTGACGAGCTGATCTATCAGCATCCCAAGGTCAAGGAAGGCATCACCGTCGGCATCCCCGACGAATGTAAGGGCGAGCGCATCAAAGTTTACATTGTCCTCAAAGAGGGCGAGGCAGCGACGCCGGACGAGTTCATTGCCTATTTCAAAGAGCGTCTCACGCCGTACAAAGTTCCGTCGGAGGTCGAATTCCGAAGCGAGCTGCCCAAGAGCATGATCGGCAAAATCCTGCGGCGCGCCCTGCGCGAGGAAGAGATACGCAAGGCGCAAGTGGCGCAGCCCTGTGCGGAGGAAACGGTGTAGACCCAATGACGAAGGACGAAAGACGAAGGTCGAGGGATCTCGTCAAATCTGATTGATGCGTAGGGGCGACCCTGGCGGTCGCCCGCATGGGGGCAGGCGCAAGGCCTGCCCCTACGGGGTGACCCACTGATTTTGGTCACACCCAGACGAATAAACGCATCGGCCCGCCAGCTGCGGATGGCGCGGCACGATCACCTTTTCCCCCGTCTCTTTTTCCAGCATCCGGCAGATGGCCGGGTTCTGCACCACGCCGCCCGATCTTGGTCGCCATAGTTTTCTGGTGTATAATCAAAATGCTTTTGGCAGGGCAACGAAGCCGACAGCAAAAGCCAGGAAGGTCCGAACTATGGCAATCATCTCAATGTTTTACGGAATCATCGTTTCGATGTACTACCTGGACAGGCGACGGCATCATCTTCCTCATATTCACGTCAAATATCAAGACCAAGAAGCAGTCATTGCTATCCCAAGTGGCGAAATACTTGAAGGCGAACTAAAGGCAAGCAGACTGAAATTGGTACAGGCATGGATTGAAATTCATCAGGACGAGTTGATGGCAGACTGGGAACTGGCCAGTCAGGGGCAAACTGTCTTCAAGATTGAGCCTTTGAAGTAAGAGTGGCCGCTTATGAATCCGCGAGTTAAGGCAGTCAAGCCTAACCCTGACTACACAATCACTTTGGTTTTCACCAACGGCGAAGTCAAACGCTTCGACGTGAAACCCTATCTGAACATAGGGATATTCCAAGAGTTGCAAGATATGAGCGTCTTTAACTCGGTCAGGCCTTTCTTGGGCAGTGTGCAATGGGAGAACGGCCAAGACTTTTGTCCCGATACGCTGTATATGGACAGTGTTCCTGAAACCGATCTTGCCGAAATGGCAGCAGGAGAGAAAGCTATCGCCTGACACACGCGCCTCGAACATGCGGCGGAGGGACGTAGCGTATCCAATGCGAAATTGATTCCCACCGCGCGTCGGTGTGCTATAGCGTTCTATCGGCGTTCACTTTCTCCAACGCGATCAGCGCCGCGCCATACGCGCCCATGAGCTGCGGATGGCGCGGCATGATCACCTTTTCCCCCGTCTCTTCTTCCAACATCCGGCAGATGGCCGGGTTCTGCACGATGCCGCCCGATTTTGGGTGGTCATAGTTTTCTGGTGTATAATCAAAGCGTGAGACAAGGAGCGCAAAAATGAAAAGGAATACGCAATCTAAACCATTAGGAAGAAAACAGCCGCGCGCTATGTTGGCAACGCGATTGGGGAAGGGGAAAAATACGCAAGCTAAACTGTTGGGACGCTACATCGTTGCTGACCCTGCCATCTGTCATGGAAGGCCGATTTTTCGCGGCACACGCATCTTTGTTTCGGATGTATTGGAGATGGTTGCGGAAGGGATGGCGTGGGAGACGATCATTGAGCAGTGGCATGGTAGCATCACGAAAGAAGCCATTGCCGAGGCGGTAAAACTATCGAGTGAAGCATTCTTCAAGCATACGGACGAGTTCGTTCTGGAGCCAGTCTCCACATGAACATTCTCGACGAAAACGTTCGCCAAGACCAGCGTGGACTGTTGCAGAGTTGGGGAATTCCAGTTCATCAGATTGGTGTTGACGTAGGGCGAAAGGGGATGAAGGATGACGAAATCATCCCTTTTTTGCACAAGCTCCGCGATGCCACTTTCTTCACGCGCGATTTGGGCTTTTACGATCGTAGCCTATGTCACGCGCGATACTGCCTCGTTTGTTTGGCCGTAGAGAAGGACGAAGTGGCCGTTTTTGTGCGCCGCATTCTCCGTCATTCAGAATTTGATGAAAAGGCCAAGCGGATGGGCGCAGTCATTCGTGCTTCCTCTGCTGGGCTTTCAGTCTGGCGCCCGAACGTCCCGACGGAGATTGCCGTCAATTGGTAGTGGCTTTTGGACATCGCCAGTTGGAAAGCGTCTTGATTCCGCACGTGGCCTTGGGCAGTCTGTCCTGAGCGATGCCGAAGGATGATGGGTATGCTATAGCGTTCTATCGGCGTTCACTTTCTCCAACGCAATCAGCGCCGCGCCATACGCGCCCATGAGCTGCGGATGGCGCGGCACGATCACCTTTTCCCCCGTCTCTTCTTCCAACATCCGGCAGATGGCCGGGTTCTGCACCACTCCTCCCGAAAGCATGAGCGGCGGCGCCAGGCCGACCGTGCGGATCATCGCCACGATGCGTTTGATGAGCGAGCGGTGCAGTCCGCGCAAGATGGGTTCCACTGCCACGCCGTGCGCGATGAGGGACACGATCTCGGACTCGGCAAAGACCGTGCACGTGCTCGAGATCGCCACCTCTTCCGAGGCCGCCAGCGCGACCTGCCCCATGCGCTCCAGCGGCACGCCTAACCGGTTGGCGGTGTTTTCTAAAAAGCGTCCTGTTCCGGCAGCGCACTTGTCGTTCATCGAAAAATCGGTCACGTCGCCTCTGGGGCCGATGCCGATGACTTTGCTATCCTGCCCGCCAATGTCCACCAGCGTCCCGCCGTGTCCCAGCTCTCGAAAAACGCCTGTGGCGTGGCACGTGATCTCGGTCACGCTGCGCGTCGCCTGATGGACCAGCTTGCGACCGTAGCCCGTGGCGACGAGGGGCACCCTCACTCTGTCCCCCCCGCAAGCGGGGGGGATGAATGGGGGGGTACACGCCAAAAACCTCTCGACCTGATCTTCCACGCGCGGCTCGGCCTGTTCCAGGTGATGCCAGACCAGACTTCCCTCCGCGTTCACCCCAACGATCTTGACGGTCGTGGATCCAACATCAATCCCCAGCGCGCACACGGAGCTTGCTTCGTCGCCCCTGCGAGGCTCCTCGCAGCGACCTTTGACATTCGTCCTTCGTCCTTCGTCTTTTGTCTTTCGTCCTTCGTCCTTCGTCATTCGTCTTTTGTCCTTCGTCACCCCAACATTTCGACAAACGCCGCTAACCGGTTCGCCACCTGCTCTTGAGCAAACGCGCGCGAGTCGTTGTGATCGGCTTCCAGCAGCAACGCGGGCACGCCGCAATCGTGAATCAGCCGATCCCGCTGGTCTACCTGCCCGAGGGAATAAGGCTTGCACGAGCGGTCCGAATGTAGGATGACGCCGTCGAGGTGATAGGCCTCGATCATGCGCTGCATCGTGGCGAGCTTGTGCCCGGTCCCGCGGTTGAGGATCGGATAAAGGTAGGTGCGCGCGGCCGACTCTAGTGGTCGCTCCGGGTCAATCAGCGGAGCCAGCTCGCCCCAGGCGTTCGTATAAGTCGAAGCGACCAGCGCGACGCCGTGTTCGGCCAGAAACTCGGCCAGGTAACGCAGCCGATACCAGATTGGGAGGTTATCCCACAGCAAGCGTTTCCGTTCGTGCTTGACCGCGCTGATGCCGCGCGCGATGCGTTCGTCCACTTCGTGCAGCAGCTCGGCGTAAAAATCTACGGTGGCCGCGTCCCCGCGCATCTCGACGATGGGCGCCATCTGGATGAACTCGTCAAAGGCCGAGATGGGCGCCGGGCGATGCTGGTTGCGCTCCATGATCTCTAGCCACAACTCGCTGGCCGTCTTGCTCAAGCGAGCGACCTGTTTGAGCTTGCGTTCGTCGAGTGACTTGCCGGCGACCTGTTCGGCGATCGGCACGGCTTCTTCCAGTTGTCGCTTGACGAACTCGATGGCGTGCTCGGAGGCCTGGGCGTGATAGACGAACGGCGTGTCAATCAAGATGAGGGGGACGTTAAAGTGGTGCGCCAGCACGCGATACCACTGCAAGACGGTCTGACAGATGTTGGTGCAGGCCAGGAGCAAATCTGGCTTGGGCAACTTGCCCACAGGCGTCTTGCCGGAAAGGACACTGCCGATGTCTGTGCGAGCGTAGGAGCAAATATCGCGCGAGTAGCCAGCGTTTTCCGCTTCGCTGGCAATGTCCACCGCCACGCGCGCTGTCCCGCAGATCGCCGCGTGATTTTCGGGATAGAGCACGTACAAGTCGAGCGCCTTGAGCAGTTCGACCGGCGCGCCGGACGTGACCCATGCCACTTTGCGATACCCGTTGGCGTAGCGACCTTGCAGCCAGTGACGCGCGACGAGTTCTTTGGCGCGCGGTGCGATCCGCAGCGGCGGCGCCAGGCGATCGCTCTTCCATCGAGAGGCGCCTCCGGCGGCCTGTCGTTCGGCCTGCCACCGCTGCAGCCGGAGAAATGCCCGTCCCAGCACATTGACGTTCAAGTGATAAGTGAAGGCGCTGGCTGCACTCATGCAATCATCTCCAAAAAGGCCTCCAACCGGGTCAGCGTCTGATGCGAAAGCGGTTCGCTGATGTCCACCTCAATCGTCACAGTGGGAATCCCCATCTCCTGTAGGCCCTTGCGAAGGATCGGCAGGTCGAACAGCTCCGGCTCGCAGAATTTCACGTCGTAGAACACGACGCCTTTTGCCCTTGAGGTCTTGACCAATCGGACGAGATGATCGAGTCGTTCCTGGATCGGATGGCCGCGCGTCGAGTCGGGCGGTGCGCCCAAGAGGCTTTGGGCCAGACGCACGAACGGATCGTCGCTGGTCCCGCGCGGATAGAGTCTGCGCCCGCAGCACGCCAGATCGTCGGCCACAACTACGCCGCCCATCTCGGCCAGCGACTCGAACAGGCTCATTGGCTCCGGCACGATGCCGGAAAGGACGATGGGGATGCCCTCTCTATCCCTCCCGCGCTGTGCGCGTCCCCCCTTCCTCTCCCCAGCTTGGGAGAGGAAGGGGGGCTGGGGGGAAAGGAGAGGGTCGGGGATGGGGGTCAGCACCGCGCGAGCCAATTCGGAAAAGGTCTCGGCGGGCAAATACTCGCGCGAGCGGATCAGGCGATAAAACTCCAGGTCGTCCAACGCGAGATGGGTGCGCTGCTGATGCAGTTGCGCCAGGCTCTCATTGGCAGCTTCTTCGCGCTGAATGTGCTCCATCAGCTCGACATCCGAAGGCGAGCGTCCCGTGATCTCTTCCAATCGCCGGTACATGGAACGAAATTCATTAGCCAGGAACTCGACATCACTGGCGCGCCGGCCGCGCGGAAGGTACAAGGGAATAACGGGTTGACGAGGCCGGACGAAATCAATCAGGATACTGCCCAGCCCTTGAAGTGAGTCGCAGGCGTGCGGGACAACCATCACGTCCGTCACATCCAATCCACCCGTTTGCAGGAACGCAAGGATGTTGCGGACGATGGAGCACACGTAAGGCTGCAAGTGAGCGGCTCCGTGCGTCGGGTCCACACGGGGCGGCCCCCAGACTTCGACCGGGAGAATGTCAAAGGCGCGCAGCAAGGCGCGAGGATAGTGAATCGGAGTGATGGCGGCTACCCGCCCGCCACGCTTTTGGTGAGCGCGAATGGTTTCTGACCGGTGAGGAATGGAAGGCAGCGTTTGCACAGGCGTCTCCATCAGAGGGGATGGGTATTCGAAATTGGGTATCAGGGATTGGATATTGGACGATTTGATTTTAGCACAAAAGGGGAGCCGAGAGAAACGTAGCTTACTCACCTTTGCGAAAGTTGAGTGCAAAGCAAAAGTTTCCCGATTCAGCGTTTTATGGTCGTATCGAACCCCGCTTTTGTCATTCCGAGGCCGAAGGAGCTTGCCCCCGCGAAGGCGGGGGCCGAGGAATCTCTGCTTGTATCTGTTTACCGACTCGCAAGGCTTGGAGAAAAGCCCGCAATTCCTGTCAACGAATATCGAACGAATAAACGAATCAGCTCGCCGGATGCGCTCATTCGCTTATTCGTTGTCCCATTCGTTGACAGGAACCTGCTCTCTTCTAAAGGCTATGAGACGACCAGTCAACAATCACAATTTTACTTGGGTCTCAATGAGTCGGACCATCTGAAGCCGGTTAGCCCTGGTCCGAGCCTGCTTCAGCAGGCTTGACATGACAGCCGCGAAATTCATTTCGCGGCGCAGGGGCCAAATAGCCTGGACACGGTAAACAAATACCTTTGCTTTCCAGGAGAGATTCCTCGCCTGCCTTCGGCAGGCTACTCAGAAACTTACTCTGCAGGCGTGTGCCCGCCCGCCGATAAAGTCGGCGGGCTACATAACGGCGCTGGCTGAAGCCAACTTCAAGACCCGTTCACGGGTCGCCGCTCGGTAGCGCGGCGAATTCATCGCCGCGCGCTCACACTGGCGCGAGCAGTTTCTGTCGTTAAACATGCCCGCCGACGGGTATGGGGTTCTCGGAATGACAAGTCGAAGCACCAAGGGAAAAGGGAAACTTGGTGCAAAGGTGGGGTGAGTTGCTTTCGGCGCCTGCGCCCTGTGACTTGCAACTTGTCCAAAACGCCGACAATGGGTAGAATGAGGCATCCTACGTCAAGACAAACATCGAATGATTCCATCTATCATTGCGATTGACGGCCCGGCGGCTTCGGGCAAGAGCACGATCGGCGCATTGCTGGCCGAGCAGTTGGGCTATCTCTACTTTGATACCGGAGTCATGTATCGAGCGGTCACGTGGGCGGCGCTGGATCGCGGTATTGATATCGGCGATGAGGCGGCCGTCACCATGCTGGCCGAAAGGGTGCGGATTGATGTCCTGGCGCCGACGGTGGCAGATGGGCGACAATACACCGTGATGTGCGATGGGTGCGATGTGACCTGGGCGATCCGCACGCCGGAAGTGGACCAATACGTGTCGCCGGTCTCGGCCTATCCGGGCGTGCGCGCGGCGATGACGACGCAGCAGCGGCGCATCGGGTTGGGCGGGCGTGTGGTCATGGTCGGGCGCGACATTGGCACAGTTGTGTTGCCGGAGGCGCACCTCAAAATTTACCTGGACGCTTCGATTGAGGAGCGCGCGCGCCGTCGCTTGCGCGAGATCCAGGTGCGCGGCGAGCACGCCGAGTTTGAGCGAGTGTTGGCGGGGTTGATCCGGCGCGATCAGATTGATAGCGAGCGAGCGACCGCTCCGCTCCGCCCGGCAGCAGAAGCGATCACTGTTGACTCGACTCATCTGGATATCGCAGGCGTGCTGCGAGTGGTCGAGAGCTTGGTGAAAGGCCAGGACCCATAATGACGTGCTTACGTGTGTCGCTTGCTCCCAACGTTGCCCACGGTCGCAACAAAGAACACATTATCGCGCCGACTCTGGCGTGCGCAGGCATTATCGCCTCGGTCGAGCCGGGCAGTCTGGCCGCCGAGATGGGCCTGCAACCTGGCGATGAATTGCTGGCGGTCAACGACCATCCAGTGGAAGACGTTATTGACGTCCAGTTTTATGCCGCCGAAGACCGGGTGGAAATCACATATCGGCGAGACGGCAATCCGCAATTCGCAATCGGAAATCGGAAATCCGGTCAGCCGATCGGACTTGAATTTGCGCATCCTACCTTCGACATTGACATTCGCCGTTGCAACAACCTGTGCACTTTCTGCTTTGTGCTGCAGATGCCGCCCAAGATGCGGCGCACGCTCTACATCAAGGACGATGATTACCGCTACAGCTTTCTCTACGGTCACTTTGTCACGCTCACCAATCTCTCGTCGCACGATTGGGAGCGGATCGAGCGGCAGCACCTTTCACCGCTGTACGTCTCGGTCCACGCGACTGAGTTGGACGTGCGCCGCAAGCTGCTCCGTAATCAAGACGCGCCCGACATTCTGGCGCAACTCCGCTGGCTGTCCGAGCGCGGCATCCAAGTTCACACTCAAATCGTCGTCACCCCAGGACTGAACGATGGTGTGCGCCTGGAGCGCAGCATCCGCGATCTGGCCGGGTTCTGGCCTGCAGTGCAATCGGTGTCCATCGTGCCGGTCGGCATCACCAGTCACCACAAATACGGTGAGCGTCCCAACACACTGGCCGAAATGAACATTGTGCTCGATCAGGTTCGACGCTGGCAGAAGGAATTCCGCCAGAGGCTGAGCGTGTGCTTTGTCTACGCTACCGACGAATGGTATCTCGTCACTGGCCGGCCCATCCCACCGCGCACTCATTACGATGGCCTCCATCTGGAAGAGAATGGCCTGGGCATGGTGCGAGGATTTCTGGACGAGTGGCGAATGACCAAGAGGAAAATTTCAAATTTCAAATTTCAATTTTCAAAGGTGACGTTAGCGACGGGCGAGCTGTTTGCGCCGGTGTTGCGAGAAGCGTCCACAGAGTTTGCTCGACTGAGCGGCGCACAGTTGGAGGTGGCACCACTGCGCAACGAGCAGTTGGGGGAGACGGTCACGGTTGCCGGGCTGCTGATGGGCCAGGATGCCATCGCGCAGCTCAAGACGCGCGATCTGGGCGAGCTGGTGATTTTGCCGCGTATCATGTTCGATCACCCCACGGGCGTTGCGCTTGATGATGTCTCGCTCTCGGACATCTCCAATGCGCTGGACCGTCCTGTGGCGCTGGCCTCCACCATGAAGGATGTGCTTGAGGCTTTGATGGCGTGAATTGAACCCGTATAATCAGCACCACTGTGCCCTGACTTCAATCTAACCGGTAAAAGGCAAGACCGTCTTATCGTTACACGCCTGTTACACGACGCTTGATTCTGTTACACCCTCGTTATCCGAGTCATTTATCATCCGGGCACATTTCAACGCTTGGCGTGTCTTGAAGGGAGGTGATCACCACAATCCAAGTATGAGGGGAAACAGCGCAAGGACTGTGTCAGTGATCAATCATCAGTGCCTGGTTAGCCGGAACGGCTAATCGAGTGACCGATTGACTGATAGCTGATCACCGATCACTGGCAACAGTTGACGAGGCGGAGGTTCTCTGTCGCGAGGCAGAGCTAACCCGCATGAAGCAGATTCCTAAACTGCTGGCGGGAAAAATCGAAAGATCAGCGGATGCCTCCAGGGTCAGCCACGGCCCTCTTTTCCCCTCCGAAAGCGCAAGCGCGCATCAAATCCGCCCGGCGACGAGCGGGACAATATGACGCGCAGTGGGGTCTGACGGATAGCTGATAGCCGATGGCCTATGGCCGATAGTCACACGCCATCTGCTATAGACTATAAGCTATCAGCCAATTGCCATCTACAGGAGGGATTCCCATGTGTGGTATTGTCGGCTACGTTGGGCCGCGCCAGGCCACGCCGATCATCTTTGAGGGCCTCAAGCGGTTGGAGTATCGCGGTTACGATAGCGCCGGTATTGCCGTTATCGGTGACGATGGACGCGTCGGCATTCGGCGCGATGTCGGCAAGCTTGCCAATCTGGAACGCAAACTCGATCAAGGCCCGCTGCAGGGTCATGTGGGCATTGGGCATACGCGCTGGGCGACCCACGGCTCGCCCAGCGAAACGAACGCGCACCCTCACACCGATTGCACAGGCGATCTTGTCGTGATCCACAACGGGATCGTAGAAAACTTTGCCGCGCTGCGCCAGGAGCTGAGCGCGCAAGGACACAGGTTCTCTTCCGAGACCGACACCGAAGTGATCGTCCATCTGGTCGAACAGGCCATGCGGGATGGTCAATCGTTCGAGGAGGCCGCGCGCAGCGCGCTGCTGCGGCTCAAGGGAGCGCAGGCCGTTGTGTTGATGGAGCGCCGTCATCCGGATCGCCTGATCGCCTCGCGCATCGGCAACGCAGGCGGGGTGACGGTCGGCGTGGGGCAGGGGGAGATGTTTGTTGCCTCGGACTTGCCGGCTATCCTGGAACACACGCGCCAGATGATCTTTCTCGAAAGCCGTCAGATGGCGGTTGTCGTGCGCGATGGTCTCAAGGTCGTGAAGCTGGATAGCGGCGAGCGCGTCGAGCTGCCGGTTCACTCGATCCCCTATGACCCGGTCAGCGCGGCGCGTGGCGCGTATCGCCATTTCATGCAAAAAGAGATCTATGAGCAGGCTCGCTCGGTCACGGACACGATCCGTGGCCGCGCGGACTGGCAACGCGGCGAGGTCCGCCTGGACGAAATGAACCTGACGCCCGACGAAGCCCACAAGTTGGACAAGATTTTCATTGTTGCGTGCGGCACGTCGTACTATGCTGCGCTCGTGGGCAAGTTTATCATCGAACAACTGGCGCGCATCCCGGTCGAGGTGGATTATGGCTCCGAGTTCCGCTATCGCGATCCGATCCTCGGCGCCAACACTGCCGTGCTGGTGATCACCCAGTCCGGCGAGACGGTGGACACACTCGCGGCGATGGAAGAGGCGCGTGACAAATGTGCCCGGCTGTGGAGCATTGTCAACGTCGTCGGCTCTCAGTCGCACCGGCTCTCGGATGGATTCATCCTGATGCACGCCGGGCCAGAGATCGGCGTGGCTTCGACCAAGGCGTTCACGGCGTCGCTAGTGGACGAATATCTGCTGGGCATTTACCTGGGTCAACTGCGCGGGACGCTCGACCGTCAGCGATTGAGGGTGCTCGTGGATGACCTCGCGCGCCTGCCGGACTTGATGGGGCGTGTGCTGGTCAATGGACATTCGCCGCACGCGCCGACCATCTATGATGAGCTGGCAAACCTCTATCACGACCGTGAGCATTTTCTCTATCTGGGGCGTGGCATCAATTACCCCGTTGCGCTCGAGGGCGCGCTCAAGCTCAAAGAGATCAGCTATATCCACGCGGAGGGTTATCCGGCCGGCGAGATGAAGCATGGCCCGATCGCGCTGATTGATGAGCGGATGCCGGTCGTGACGATTGCCGTGCGCGATGGAGTCTATGATAAAATGGTGAGCCAGGTGGAACAGGTCAAGGCGCGCGGCGGGATCGTTATTGCCGTGGCGACCGAAGGGGACGACGCGATCCGCCGCAAGGCCGATCACGTGTTGTACGTGCCGGCGACTGCGCCCCTTTTGACGCCTGTGCTGGCCGTTCTACCGCTGCAACTGCTTGCGTATCACACCGCGATCCGGCGCGGGTGCGACGTGGATCAGCCAAGAAACCTCGCCAAGAGTGTGACGGTGGAATAGACTGATGGTAGACTGGCCTGCGACCTGTATGTAGGGGACACGATGAACCGTCTGATCAGTCGGGTGCGTCAGCCCGTCAAGCGTGAGGATGCCGAGCAATACCTGTTGATCTCACTGATCAGCTTTGCCGCCTCGGTGACGCTCACGCGCCTCTTTCTTCAACTCACAGGCTATCCTCAAATCAGCGGTGGCGATTTGCACATCGCCCATTTGCTGTGGGGTGGATTGTTGCTGTTCATCGCCGCGTTGCTGCCGCTGATCCTGGCAAACCGTTGGGCCTTGAGGCTGGCGGCGCTGTTGAGTGGCGCGGGCGTGGGGTTGTTCATTGACGAGGTGGGCAAGTTTATCACGCGCAGCAACGACTACTTTTACCCGGCTGCCGCGCCGATCATTTATGCGTTCTTTCTGCTCACAGTGCTGGTCTATCTGAGTGTCCGCCGCCCACCTTCGCAAGACGCCCGGTCCGAGCTATATCGGGTGTTTGACGATCTGCAAGAAGTGCTCGACCGGGACCTGGATCGGCAAGAACGTGTTGACCTCGAGACACGCTTGCGCCTTATTGCAGGACAGAATGACTATCCGGATCTGGCTCATCTGGCTAACGAACTGGGCCAGTTCCTTGGCTCGAACGATCTCCGGGTCATACCACACCAGCCAAGCCTGTGGGAGCGATGGCTTGGCTGGCTTCGGGCGCAGCAGGCCCGGTGGATCACGCGCCGCCGCCTCAAGCTGATTCTCATCTTAGGGCTGGGCGGATTGGGGGTTCAGGCGCTGTTCGATCCGGCTGTGATCGGGTTGACGGCTATCCTGCCCGCAGAGGGAGCGAGCTGGCTGCCCCGTCTGATCGAGTGGGGCCAGGTGAGGAGCGCGGCGGGACTGATGGGGTTCCGGCTTCAGTTGGCTCTGGAGGGGGCGGTCGGGGTCGTGCTGCTGGCGGCCTGTGTTCTGCTGATGCGTCGAGAGCGGCTGGGGATCGCCCTGGGCTACCTGGGCTTGCTGCTCTCTCTCACAACGGTGAACCTGCTCGTCTTTTTCTTTGAACAGTTCTCGACGATTGCGCTGGCGCTGGTTCAATTCGCGCTGCTGATGGGGGTGATTCACTTTCGGCGGCGTTATCTCGCGCCACTCAGAGGGTAAAGCCCTCACTTTCTCACAGGGAGTGGTGGCTTGCGTTCGCCCTTCATATGCAGCCAACGGTCATAAACTTTCATTCTGTCCGTAGGCCATTGGCCGTCGCGCACTGTCATGGCGAGCGCCCGAACCCCCTGACGGGGGCAGGTGGCGCGAAGCCATCTCTTGCGCTCGCTGGAGATTGCCTCGGCCTTCGGCCTCGCAATGACAAAATGAAACGTAACTACTCAGCCGTCATTGCGAGGAGGCCCGCGAAGCGGGCCGCCGAAGCCATCTCAGCGATCGAAGCACAGAGATTGCTTCGCCTGCCTTTGGCAGGCTCGCAATGACAGCATGTGCGGTAGACTGGGCTGAGTAGTTACAATGAAACTTGGTGGCCGCGCCGAGTATATATTGCTATGGCTTGTCCGTTGATGACACATTTGCGTCCAACGGGATGCGGAATCCAAACGTGCTCCCTTGCCCCGGCTCGCTGCGCGCCCAGACCTGGCCGCCGTGGGCCCGGATCACGTAGCGCACGAGCGGCAAGCCCAATCCCAAGCCTTCCACGCCGCGCCGGAGGGGATCGGCGATCTGCGTAAAGTCTTTCCACATGTCGGGCAGTCGCTCGGGAGCGATGCCGATGCCCGTGTCCGACACTTCGACGATCATCTCTTCCGGGGTGGCATAACAGCGCAAGGTCACGGAGCCGCCATCGCGGTTGAATTTGATGGCGTTGTGCAGGAGGTGATAGAGCGCTTCGGCCAGCCGCTCGCGATCACCGTGCACCGTGGGGAGTGTGTCGGGCAACTCAAGCGTCATCGTGATCGCGCGCTTGCGGGCTATCGGCTCAAGTGTTGCCATCGTCTCGCGGGCCAGCAGCCGCATATCCATCGGGGCCATGCGAAGTTGCCCCTGCTTGCTCAGGAACGCGGCAAACGTGATGAGGTTGTTGATCATCGTCTGCGCGCGCCGGAGGCCTTCGGCCAGTTGGCCGAGCTGTTCGCGCTGCTCTGGCAGCAAGTTGTCCAGCCCGTACTTTTGAATCAACTGCATCGAAAAGTCGAGCGCGGCGAACGGACTGCGCAGCTCGTGCGTGATGACGCCGATGAACGCCGACTTGAGCGTATCCAGCTCCTGCAGTTGCTCGTTCGCTTGCTCCAAATCGCGATTGAGGGACTCCATTTCCTGGTTAGCGTTGCGGAGGTCAGAAAACAGGCGCGCATTATGAAGCGCCACACCGGTTTCGTCGGCTAGCGTCGTCAGGTACGCCAGGTCGCTGTCAAAGTATGGGTCGCGCGATTGCTTGCTTCCCAAAGCCAGCACGCCGACGAGCTGCCCCATGCTCCGCAGCGGCATCAAGATCTCCATATTCCAGCGGGCGAGCGTCCCGCGCTCGGCTGCGCTCACGCGGCGAAAGGCCGGCTGCACGTCAATATCGTACTGCAGCAGCGAGCCGCCTCCCGAACGCCACCGCTGCGCGAGCGGGCTATCCGGCGGACACGAGAGCTGCTCCCGCCGTTGAATACCCGTCCCGCCGACTGCCTCCAAGAGCAGTTCTCCATCGGCGTTGTCCTGGGCGATGAACAGCGCGCCACGGGAAACCCCCAACGTGGTGCTGACGGTTTCCACGGCGATCTTGGCCAGCGGCTCGAGGTCAAGCATGTGTGTGATGCGCTGGCTGTATTCTTTCAACGAGGCGGCATAGTCCACTTCGGCGCTGCGCATCAACCGTTGGGTCAGAGCCTGGATGCCCTGCCGAAGTGGCTCGTACCCCAAGGCCAGGACGCTGGCGACGAGCACCACGCCCAACAACGGCTCTTGATCTGGGGCGATCGGGAAGGCTGTGTGTGCCAATCGGATGCCGGCCAGATAAATCGCAAACGTGACCAGCGTGAGGATGGCATACCCAAGCGTGCGACGCACTATGACCCGCACGTCCGGGAGATAATAGATGCCCCAGGTCACAGTCGCTAACGCAGCGCCCAGCGCGCGCACCCCCACACCGACCTGCGGCGATACGATCCGTTCAGGCAGCAGCAGGATGATCACATCGCCGGCAGTGATCAGCAGCAGCCCGCCGATCCAATAGCGCAGCCGGTTGCGATGCAGCGGGCTGGAGGCAAGCACGCGCGTACGCCAGGCGACGACCATCGCCGTTCCCAATGCGACGATCCATGCCAGCATGCTCAAGACCCAGCGCGCGTTATCCGCGAGGACGATGCCGGGCGGGCCAAAGGCGCGTACGTCCAAGGCCAACGCTGCGCCGGTCACGAGAATCGGCGGGATCAACAGCAGCCGCGCGCGCAGCCTGGAGCGGGAGAGCACCAGCGTCGCCCATAGTAACAGCGTTGGCGCGATCACCTCCAGGTACTCGGCGATCACGGTCAACAGGCTGACATTCAAGAATGGCAACAGGCTCTTGAGCGGGACGGCGAGCGCGGAACCCGCTTGGAGCACCAGGTAACCCAGGAGGGGGATGGCGTGGGCCAGGGAACGTTTGCGACACGCGTTGACCGTCAGCCCGACCGCCAATGCCAGGTAGGAGATCACGAACATAGCCTCAAGCGGGATCCGTCCATTCGGGGGCATTGGTCATCTCTCCTTACTTTCAGGAGTGAGGATGCTGGCTTGAACTAGCTCAACGGTCACACAGTTTAATATTATCAGCAAGGGTCAGTTCTCGCAAGTGCGACCTTTGGCCCGTCACGTTGCCCTTTCGGGAATGAGATTGCTTCGCTGCCTTCGGTCGCTCGCAATGACAGTGCTACCCACGTCAAGTAGAAATACTCTTACAATTTGAGCTTGATGAAAACTTGCGGTGCGCCATAGGCGACCCAAAAGCCGGTGAGTGCGTAGCGCAGGTAGCGCAAGAGTTGTGGCACGAGTGTCGCATCGCGCGGCAAGACCACTTGCAGGCCGCGCCACACGATCACGACGCCGATCACGCCGATCACATAACGTGCGATGCGTTTCCACCACTGGCCCCGTGCTTCAAAATGGGTTTGACGGAACAGCAGGATCACGCCGGCCGCCAGTCCAAAGAATGACCCGCCCACGCCGACAATGCGAGTCATGTCGCGCGGATTGATGGCGGGTTGGCCGGGCAGCGGCGGCGCGGCGCGCGCAGCGTTTATTTCCCAGTCGGGCGGATCGGCGGACGGCGCCAAGGTCAGGCCCACAAACGGGAGCGCGATCAGCAGCAGGGAGGTCACCCAGGCCAGGCCAAGTTTCTGCGCCAGCGTCTTGCGTTTGAACCAGGCCAGGATCGGCGCTTCCCAACGCACGAATGCCCACAGCAGCAACCCGCCGATCAGCCAGCCGGCCAGGACGTCCGTCGGCAAGTGCACCGCCAAAAAGATGCGCGAAAGACCAATGAGCAAGATCAACACAACCATCAGCCAACGCAACCAGATGCGGCCAAAGGTAGCGACCGTGCCCCAGATCGCAGCGGCGTTCTGAGCATGGCCGGAGGGCAGGCCATAGTCAATCTCGTGGCTCAACGCTTGAACCTGGCTGCTCACCCAGTAGGGTCGGGGGGTGTGAAAAGCCAATTTAAGAAAGCTCTTGAGACTGTCCGAAAAGCTGAGCATGACGCCGACCGAGATGCCCAATCGCGCGTCCACGCACCAGTAGAGAAAAGGCAGGAAGAGAAAAAAGAACTCTTCGTTGCCCAAGAAGCTGAACAGTCGCATCGGACTGCTCAGCCACGGAGCAGCCTGTTGCAGCCAGGCGATCAGGCGGATACCCCATTCATAGATAGGATCCATACGTCACCTCCTGCGAATCGTGGGTCATGGACTGCTGGCCGAACCGCCCGGCTGCAAGCCCACAATACGCAGCCCCGGTCGCCAGCCTGGGGTGATGATTTTTTCTGACCCCCTACTCGGTTGAGCGCAGTTGAGCTTGCGACAAGCCCGCTTCGCGTGCGTTGCGTGTCCTGTGATCTATGTCCCGTACCAACACCACCGAGATCACCATCCCGGCCGGGATCGCCGCCAGTCCAGCCAGGATCGGCGCGGCGGGAAGGATGCTGTAGAGTTGCCCGGCCAGGTACGGCGCAACCATCTGCGCTGAAGCGGCCGATGTTTCTGCCAGCCCAAAGGCCACGCCGCGATTTTCTTCCGCAACTTGCCCGGCGATCAGTGCGCCGGTCAGGCTGCGGCATGCGCTGTAGCCGCTCCGCAGAAAGAACGCGGCATAGACCAGCCCCGGCAGTCCTTGCGCGCCCAAAAGTAGCAGGGCCAGCGAAAGCCACACCAATCCTTGCGCGACCCATAGCCCGTGCTGCCTGTGCTCCACGTTCCAACGTCCCAACGCGGGCGATACCAGAGTTACACCTAGCGCATTGAGCGATCCTAAAAGGCCGATCCGATCCACCGACCATCCGGCGATGTTTTTGAGAAAGTTGGGCGCGAGCGGCTGACCGATGTACATGGTCAAGAACATGGCGAACACAGCCAGGCCCATGAGCACACCTGGGCGCAGGATGACCCATGATGGTGTTTGCCAGGCGCGCGCTGGCGCCGGTCTGGGGCGGGTCGAGACCATGAGCATCGCCAACATCGAAGCGACAAAGCAAGCGGATGCTACCAGGTAGACGGTGCGCATGTCCGTCAGCCTGGCGAGCCATCCGCCTGCCCACGGCGAGACGATGTTGCCGGCTGAATAGCCAGCGTAGGTCAGCGTGAGCACACGCGCCAGCGGCTTGTCTCCGGCGGCGTCGGCAATCGTCGCGCTGATCGCGGGCACGCAAAAGGCCGAAAGTGAATACATCAAGATGCCCGGGATGACGCCGCGCCAATCCCGGGCCAATGCGATCATCAGCGCGGCGACGATCCCCAGGCTCCACCCGCCGATCAAGACCCACTTGCGCCGGGCGCGGTCGGCCAGAAGGCCGCCGGGCAAATAGGCGATTGCCAATCCGAACCCGGCCAGCGACAGCACCCCGCCGATCTGCGCCGGGCTTGCGCCGAGCTGCTGGATATAGATCGGTTGGATAAAGAAAAACAGGCCCTCGCCGCTGGCCCACAGAAACAGCGCCAGCATCATCAGGCGGTTGTCACGGCTGAGGTCGGTCACGGCGCCACGTCCTGGGATGTGTGCTCCTCGCCTTGCGCCGCATCGAGCTTGTCTTGCTCGCGCTTAAAGCGACCCAGCAGCGCCAGCCCTGTCGCATAGATCGCCCCGGCGACGGGGATGCCGAAAACAAAGCCCCACACGCCCCACAAACGCGCGGCGATCAAGACGGACATCAAGATGAGCGCTGAGGGCATCCCGACGGATTCGCTCATGATGCGGGGCACCAGAAAATGGAGCAGCACCTGTTGGAACGCCGTGAGGAACGCCAGCAGCAGCAGCGCGGTCAGGAGCGGGGCGCCTTGCAGGAGCGCGATGATGCTGGGCAAGAACATGGCAATCGGTGCGCCGATGACGGGGACAAAGATCACCAACCCCACTAGCGCGCCGATGATCAGGCCAAAGCGCAGCCCGGCGATGCTCGCGGCGATGGCTGTCACGACGCCAGACAGCACGACCATCAGCAACTGACCGCGCAAAAATCCGCCAAATGTGCGCGAGACCATCCTGGCGGCGAGCTCGTATTCGTCGTGGAAACGCCGGGGCAACAGATCATAGATTTGCCGGGCCAACCGTGGCCCGTCGAGCATCAAATAGTAACTCAGCGCCAGGGTCAACAAGGTCACGCCAACGCCCGAAGCGATGTCGCGGATCAGTCCTGCGATCGTGCGCGGCATCGCTTCGACAAGCGAGGTGATCTGCCGACTCATGTCTTGGGTCCGATAGAACTGGCTCAATACGTCCGGTGAGAGGTTGAACCGATTGGCAATGTCTTGTTGCAGGCTTGTCCACCAGGCTGGAAACTCGTCCACATGCGATCCCACCTGCGCGACGAGCAATCGGATCTCGCGGACGCTCATCGGGATGATTGCGAGGAGGGAGATGATCAAGATCGCCAACAACGCGAGGTAGACAAGCGTGACGGCCACCGGGTAAAGCGCCCGCTCGACGAGGCTCGCGCGCGCGTCGCCCCAGCGCTGCCGCACAGCCAGAACAAGCCGATAGGCCAGCCTGCCCTGCGACATCGCCGTCGCCACAGGCCTCAAGGTGAAGGCGATCAGCCAGGCCACACCGAATAACAACAAGAGATCGGTGAATGGCGCGGCAATGTCCCACAACAGCTTGAGCAAAACGATGGTGGCGATGAAGGTCAGAAGCACCAAAAGAGTGTTGTAGAGTCGTCTGCGTGTCATGGTCGCTCAATCTCCGATTGCCTGCTATTTTAACCGCAAAAGCGTTTGCAGGCCAATTGGGGTATACTGCAAGTGAAACGTGATGCGTCAAACGTCAAATGGACATGGACAGATGGAGGCATCGTATGGTTCGCACATTGCTGCTCACAGGACGGCCCAGCGTGGGCAAGACGACAATTATCAAGCAAGTGGCCCGCGCGCTGGGGCAGCGCGCCGGTGGCTTTTACACCGAAGAGATCCGCGGCCCCGGCGGTCGCAAGGGTTTTCGGCTCATCACGCTCCCCGCCGGGGGCGCCGAGGCGGTGATGGCGCACGTGGACATCCGCTCGCGGAACCGGGTGGGGCGATATGGCGTGGACGTCGCGGCGCTCGACGCGGTCGGCGTGACGGCGATTCGTCAGGCGATGCAGACCCGCGAGATCGTGATCGTAGACGAGATCGGCAAGATGGAATTGTTCTCTGGCGAGTTCCGGGGCGCAGTCCTCAAGGCTATGTCGTCCCGGGTCGTCGTGGCGACGGTGATGCAAAAGGAGCACGATTGGGTCGCCGCGCTCAAAAAGATGCCTCAGGTGACGGTATGGGAGGTCACGCAGGCCAATCGGAACGAGATGCCCGCGCGGGTAATGCAATGGATCGCGGGCTGAGGTTGACCACAGCAGATGCCCTTTTGTCCGAGCCAATGCCCTGTGATATAATCTGCTTGCCTCAGTGGTTTGTGTTTTTCCCAGGTCGAAGGGACCGTTGCGATGGGCCGAGTCAGGTTGAAAATCTATGCTGCTTTGGGTCAGGTCGCCGGTCGCACCTTTGACGTTGACCTTCCCCATCCCTGTCCTCTTGTGGAGCTGTTGCGTTCAGTGGCGGGGCAGCACGGCTTTACTCAGCAATTGTTCGAAACACCCGATTCTCTCAAACGGAGTTACACTGTCCTTGTCAATGGCACAAGTGTGTACTATCTGGATGGGATCAACACGCTTGTCCGTGATGGAGACGTAATCTCTATCCTGGCCTTTGTGACTGGGGGCTGATGGCTGCAGAGCTGGCGCGTCCCAATGCGACAGCTCGCCGGAAAGGAGACACAACATGCACATCGTCATCGTTGGCAACGGTTTTGCGGGTGTGACGGCTCTGGAGACGATTCGCTCCCTCGACCCGCAGGTCGAGGTGACCGTGGTCTCGCGGGAGAAGGATGGTTTCTATTCACCCGCATCGCTTTTTGCCTACCTGGAAGGACGAGTAGACGAGGCGAACTTGTTCATGCGCGATGCGGACTTGTACGCACGCATGGGCGTGCATACTTGTTTCGGTCGGACGGTCACGCGGCTGAACACGCAGAGGCATACGCTTACTTTAGACGACCGAACGCGCCTGACCTACGATTGCCTTCTCGTTGCGACAGGCGCTTCAGCGCGCAAGTGGGGAATCCGGGGCGTGGGAGCGCGAGGCGTTTTCAAACTCGATTGGCTGGAGGACGCTCGCCGCCTCAAGGCCCGTCGAATGAAGCGAGTGGTGGTGGCCGGTGCCGGACGTATCGGGGTCGAGCTGGCCTCGGTGCTGCGCGAGCGCGGAGCTAGTGTGACCTTGATCGAGAAAGAATCCACACTTCTGCCGGGCGTCTTTGACCCGGATATGGCCGCGCTCATCCAAGAGCGGCTGACCTCACATGGCGTCGAGGTGCGCCTGGAAGAAGGGCTGCGCTCGATCTATGGCGACCCGGTGAAAAGCGTCCGCACCGGGCGCGGCGAGGTTCCATGCGACACGGTCGTGATAGCGATGGGCCGCCGTCCCAACATTGATTTTGTGGACCCGGACCAGATGCCGATTGGCCACGGCGGGGGCATCCTGGTAGACGAGCACCTCCAGGCGGTCGAGGGCGTGTATGCGGCAGGTGACTGCGCCGAGACGTTCGACTTTCTGGGTCGGCGAGCCATCAACGCGGTGATCCCCACGGCGATCGAGACCGGGCGAGTGGCCGCGCTCAACATGCTGGGGCATCCTACAGCTTACAATGGCTCGATCAATGCCAATGTCCTCATCGTCTTTGGCCGGGCGTATTTTTCGCTGGGCAGTCTGCAGGGCGAGCGGCGCAGGCAGCGCATGGGCGACACGGTCGAGACTTTTGTGCTGCAAGATGGCCGCCTGGTGGGCGCGCAGTTCGCAGGCGAGACACAGGCCGCCGCGCAGGCTCAACAAGCCATCCGGCGCGGCATCGCCTTGAAGCAGCCATTCACGTTCGATCTGCTGCGCTACCAGATGTTCCATCCGGTGCGGGTCGCCAATCCGAACCGGTAACCCGTTTTGTCTTTAGCCACGAATTCCACGAATTTCGCGAAAGCAGAGATAGTTCGTGTCATTCGTGGAATTGGTGGCCGGGCAGTTGCTGGGCGCGGAGTTTATCCTGAGCAAAGTCAAAAGGGCAGCGAAGGACGCCCTCGCAATGACAGTGCGTTTACTCAGGCCTGGCTATAGCACTTCACAGTATAGCGAGCAGTGATCAGAGATCGTCTCGATGAACTTTTTCCGGGCAGCTCCCGTGAGCTGCTGCCAGCCGGTCACCTTGACAAAGAAAGGCTGACCTAAAGCCTGCCCGAGTTCGCCAAATGTGAGGTTGTTCGTCGCCAGCACGTGATCCAGGTCGGAGGTGAGTTTGCCGTTGTTAAAAGTCTTGTCAAACTCCTTGACAAGCAGCGTCAGGCCCTGTTTGCTGGCGAGGTCTTGCAGCGCCTTGATCTCGTCGGCTTCGGAGACCCGCGTATCGCTCTTTTTCCTGGCCGGGAATTGCAGCCCCATCGTGTTCAAGTCGCCCAAGACGATGAATCGGCCGGCTCCGCTCGATGCTTGCTTATCGAGCGCGGCCTTTAGTTTCCAGATCTTGTCAAACATCTCGTTGCGATTGCCAAAGCTTGGCGCCTCGGTGCCAGAATCAGTATGAAGGAACAGGATGTTGTAGAACTCGCCCGCCAGCGAGACGCTCAACAGCGCGCCCGGGCGCAAGGTGGGATTATAAGCTTTGAACTCTCGCTTCTGAGTAAAGACGGACTGCTCGAACTTGCCCCGGCGCGCGCCGATGAGAATCTCTTTGTTCTCCGGGCCGTCCGTCAAAAAGTAGTCATACTCAGGGAGATGTTCCCCAATCAGCGCCACAATGTTGACGTTTTCGACCTCAAAGAGGCCGAACACATCCGGGTTGAGGCTCCGTATGTGTGCCGCGACATTGGCGAGTTGTGCCTGGCTTCCCCGGAACGCTTCGACGTTCCAGGATAGAACTGAGAACTTCATCGGGTTTCTCCTTTCCTTGATCCTTTTGCCTCGAGTTCGGCCATGGCTGTCCCGTGCCATGGTTTGAACCTCCTCGCGGCGTTTTCAAAACACTCTACACACCGACGCTATAGCTCTGATGGGACGAGAGCTTCTCTGGGATCGGAAGACGTATAGACCTCGCAGAAAAAGCCTCGGAGTGGTGCCGGCGCGCTACAACTTTCCTGACCGTCGAGCCTCTGCTTGCCAAATTCCAGCTTGATGGTGGACACTCCGTCTGGGCAGTTCGGGTCGTACAGGTAGATCGTGCCGTGGGCCGCATCGGTTTCTTCATAGCCGATGGCTAGAACCTGGTGATCGTCAAAGATGTTCGGTGTCTCACGCACCAGTCCGATGGGCACAGGTTCTCCCGCGCTGATGGAGGCTTTCAGCTTCTTCCACTCTTGCTTGGACTGGGCGAGCAGCCAGCCGGCGCCTCCCTTGAACGGCCAGGCTGAAGGGATATAGTTCAAGATGATCAGCCAGGCCAGGAACTTGGCCCCGTCGCTGACCAGGCTTTCCAACTGCCGTTTCCAGATATAGTTGCGCAGGCGCGTTCCTCCACCCGGTTGATCGCTTATCCCCCGGCCTCTGGGCAGAGGGAGGTTGGCTTTCTTGAAATCGAGCACTGTAAAACACATCCCGCCGCACAATCCATATCCCTGGGCCAGATGGTGTTCCAGCTCCTTACGCAGGGCCAGGATACCTCGGGGGATGAGGATCGCCCCGGGGACTCGAAATGCGGCTGCCCCAAAGATGTGCGCTCGCGTCAGATAGCGTCCAAAGGCGTCATGTAACTGCCGCTGCTCCGCTTCATCGAACGTCCACCAGTTGACGAAGGCAAAACCGTCATGATAGGGTGCAAACGCTGTCTGCGCCACTGTCTACTCCTCCCTGACTTGTCAGATCACGAGACAGCCATCATTTCCATCATTCTCAGCCTGTCCGCAAGCTCGACCGGCGATCATTGGTCATTCGTAACTACTCAGCCCAGTCTACCGCACAGGCTGTCATTGCGAGCCTGCCGAAGGCAGGCGAAGCAATCTCTGTGCTTCGATCGCTGAGATTGCTTCGTCGGCCCGCTTCGCGGGCCTCCTCGCAATGACGGCGGAGTAGTTACTCCCATGCAGCATATGGGCCCATGCTTGAATGAGAAGGAGGTGAGCAGAGGATA
>DAOTXX010000042.1:0-43152 GCA_034434835.1 Thermoflexales bacterium
CCGTACTGACGCCGGTACAGGGCGACCATCTTGTCAAACTGCGTCGCAATATATTTGCGCACCTCGTCCCAGTTGGCGATGTCGCGCGCTGCTATTTCTCGTTCTCGGTGTCGGCGTTTCATCTAACTCTTAATTGGGACGATTAGGTGTACCGAATCTGTCTAAATACCCCTTCACAGCGTAATGAACCAACTTGTCAACTGTCTCGCCGATAGCAAGAGAGACCTCAACAAGTTGGCTGTATTGCTCCCAGGTTATACATCGCGCAAGCGAGACACAATACTCAACAAACCTGCCAGGCGGCTTGTGTGCCGCCACTTGTTTATGATACTTGGGAGCAAGCGTGATCGTGATACGCTTGCGTTTCAGGTCGTGCGGTAATAGCTTGGGGCCAGGCTTTTTTCCCCGACGTCTGCGTTTCTTGTCCATCATGGCGTAACACAGATTCCGGCAACGTTTGGATCAAGCCCAAGGTGCTCGACCAGCCCAACCCGCGGAGAATCGAACAGGAGAAGGCGCCCAGCTACAACCCAACCATGCAAAGAGCGATAAATCGCTTGGCCGATAAAATTTTACACCTATTCCCGTCAGCTTGTCAATATGCCCAATCGCAAAGGGCGAATTTCTGGAGGTGAGTTTCACCTTGTTTGGATCTACTGAAACCCTTCCCCGCCCGAGCCTGGTCAACGGATAGACAAACGGGCTGCAGGGTGTGTCAGCCCTGCAGCCCATATCGCTAACCTTGAGGGGAAGACTGGTGGGGCCTCCCCTCACATGGAGATGATCAAACGCGACCGTTCCTTTGCTTGACTGCGATCCCAGTGTATCACGGCGCCACCCTGTGCGCCAGCGCCAAACTGCTAGCGCATGCCCCCGCAATTCTACGGGGGAGAGAAAAGAAAACCCCTTTCACCACAGGAAAGGGGTTGCTGATCACCTGGTACTGAACATTATCTTGCCGCGCGCGCGAGCACCGGTTGCGGTCGGGCGACCGCGCGCTTTCGCTTGGGCCGTCTGATGCGCTGGCCCGTCACTTCCAGGTAGGCGATCACTTCTTCCCTTGCCTCGTCAAACTTGCGCTGCAGAGCCTTGTCCGAGCCTTTGAACCCGGCGATCATCCGCTTGGCGCAAGTGCTACAGCCCAAAGACGCACGGTAACTATCCAGATCGCACGTCAGGCAACTGTTGAACTTGATCATCATCAGCGAAAAAGCCAATGAATCTTCGTGGGTTTCTGGGAGGGAAGCGACGTATTCGACCAGTTCGTGCCAATCTTTGCCTCGCAGGCGGGCCAGTTGGCTGATGCAGCGGGTCGGAAACAGGATCTCGCTCTCTGGATACATCTGTCCGGCAAACCTCGACTTTCAACGTTATGGTGACATGATAGCACAAATCCGAGCGATGATCAAGGGTTTGGCAGAAAATTGGCTTTTGGGTGCGAAAAATGGTACAATAAAGCCGATGAACCAACGAATAATTGTCATTTTGGCGCTCTTGGCGTGTGCGGTGTTGGCTTGCGACGCTATTCTTGTACCTGACATAACTCCAACGCTAACGTTTTTGCCCGCCACAGCCCCTCAGAACTTGACGTCCAGCCCTTCCCCAACCTTGACCCCGCACCCGACGATCATCGGGTCACCTGCTTCCCCTCTGTCCGACATATGGCTCGACCCTTCCGATGTGCTTGTTCATCCCGATGGAGGGCTGTTCAGCGGTGATAAGGTCAGCTTTCAGGTGAGGGTCCGCAATGGTTCATCAGACGTGAGCCGTGTGCCAGTCTTGGTCGAATTGCCCGACGGTCAACACGCTGAAAGTGAAACCGGCCCGATTGCGGCCCGGGCGACCAGCCAGGCACACTTGGAGTGGGTGTGGAGCACAGCAGGCTCTTTGGGCACGTTCCCCATCACCGTCACGATCGATCCGCGTGGGACGCTGGGGGCAGCGGATGTCATCACGACCAACAACTCGACTGTCGTCACGCTCACGCTCCGCCCCGCGACTGAGCTGCCTGCCGAGGAGCGCGGCGCACGGTGGGCGGTTCAAGAGACAACCTGCTGCCGGTTTCATTTTGTCACGGGCAGCGCTGCCGAGCGCGACTTGCAGCAGATCATTCCCATCGCCAGCGAAGCTGTGACGTTTGCCGAAAGCAAGTTTGGGGAAAAGCCGCGCGACAAGCTGGACATTTATCTCATGGGCCGCGTGCTGGGTCACGGCGGATTTGCTGGCGACTGGATCGCCATCTCATACCTCGATCGCAACTATGCCGCAGGTGATCTGACACAAATCGTGCGCCACGAAACGGCCCATGTCTTGCATCGCCAACTGGCGGGCGATCTCCATACGATGATAGCCGAAGGCCTGGCCGTCTGGGTGGCGGGTGGACATTACAAGCCGGAGCCGTTGGGCGAGCGCGCTGCGGCTTTGCTTGCGCGCGGTGAGCACATTCCGCTCCGCCAGCTTGCTCGCGATTTTTATTCGCATCAGCATGAGACGGCCTATGTGGAAGCTGCAAGCCTGGTCGAACACTTGATCGAGCGCGACGGTTTGGACACCTTCAAGCAATTTCTGCGGGCTTTGGGACGCCCGCGCGGTGACGATGCAGATGAACTCGACCGGGCGTTGCGTCAGACGTATTCGCAAGGACTGGACTCGATCGAGCGCGAGTGGTTGGGTCACCTGCGCGCGATCGCGATCTCGCCTCGCCAACGCGATGACCTGGACGTGACCATCGCCTACTATGATGCCGTGCGCCGGTACGAGCAGATGTTTGATCCCTCGGCGTACCATCGCCAGGTGTGGATGCCGGATTTGCGCCGCGCCGAATCGTCCAATATCGTCGCGGATTGGGTGCGGCATCCACGCGCGGATGAGAACGTGGCGCTCGAGACCATGCTCCTCGCCGCGCACGATGCGCAACGGGCTGGCGATTGGACTGCCGCGCGGCGCATGTTGCAAGACATCAACGCGGCGTTAGACGTCAGCGGCGCGTTTCGTGATCCGACCGCTGTGCAGTATCTTGCGATCGTTCGCGCTGCGCGCGCGTCGGGCTGGGAGCCTCTGCGCATTGCGCTGGCTGATCATCTGGCAAGTGTTGTTGCCATTCGCTCCAGCGGCAAACCGACGATGCTCATCTTCATGCTCACATCCGAGGGGTGGCACGTGCCATGATGTTTTGACCCGCCCCAGTCCCGGTGATATAATCCTTGCAAGTCGAAAGGGAGAAGCATCATGGTCAAGCTCGTTGCGTTATACAGGAAACCCGCCAATGTTCAGGCCTTTGAAGAGCACTATTCCAATGTCCATCTGCCGCTGATGGAACAAATCCCGGGCATTGTCAAGACCGAGCTCACGCGCTTTTTTGCCGGGCCGCTGGGCGAGCCGCCCTACTACATGATGTTCGAAGCGTATTTTGCGGACCGGGACTCGCTCAACGCGGCGCTTCAATCGCCAGAGAACCGCGCAGCGGGCAAGGATTTGATGTCGTTCGCCCAAGACATTGTAACCGTGATGTTTGCCGACGTGTACGAAACGCGATAACCGTAAGGCGGCTTTCCTATGTTGTCGGCAGTTCGTCTATTTGGACATAGTCGCTTCTGACATTGCATAGCAGGCCACCGATCAGGTTGTAGAGCGCGTACACTTCCAATCCGAAGGGCAAATAACCGCCATAGCCCAGGAGCGGCATCTCGAAAATGTGAAGGAAATCCACCAAGGGGACGGTGTATATCCATTTTGGAAATGAATGAAAATTCCACAGTTCCCAGAAGAATCCACAGATGAGGGTCCCTAACCACAGCGCGACGACCGGGCGCCAGTTCCCATCTCGTGTCCAGCGGGAAAGCGAGGGGAATCCCAGGGCGGCGTTGAGAGGTTCGAGGATAAAGAACACCGCAAGCCACACGAAGGGAAAAAAGTGACGTGGCCAGGCCAGGAGCAGCGCGAGCATCAGCCATCCCGCGACAAAGAACGCGACACACGTTGCTCGTGTGGGGCGGATCAGCGGCCCGCGCACGCGGCGGAGAAAGGCGGATACCAGTTCCGTTGTTTCAAACACGGCCGGGGTGACCGTCGAGAAGCTGAAGGTAGCCAGGACAAAGAACTGGAAAGCGGTGAAATTCTCGCGGCCGATATAGTGCCAGTTCTGGGCGCGCTCATTGAGCGCCTCGAACAGCCACCAGGCAGGGACAGAGGCCAGGAACAACCCGACAAAGCGTGTGTGACTGCGCGTCCACAAGGACGTGCCTTTGCGGAGAAACACCAGACTGTCTACGACGAGAATGTAGCCCAGCCACAGTGGGAAGAATAGCGCATGTGTCCGCGGCCCGGTCAACAGCCAGTTGAGCGGCCAGGAGATGACGATGAGCAGCAGGCCCAGCCACCCTTGCGTGGGCAGGCGTTTCATTCGTTCGGATGATGTCGTGAGATTCACTGTGGGCAACCTCTGGGTAAATTTGCGGGCGAGTATACCACAGGTCTGTGGCAAAATGAGCTTGGAGGAAGAGAGATGATTGATGACTACGATCAGGCCAGGGCGCTGGTCAACAAGATGAAAGCGCAGCTTCCGATCCCTGCTCGGCCGACGAGCACACTGGAACGCTTTATGAGGGAAAAGGGCATTGCTTTGCCCCAGCAGTTGGAGATCAAGCAAGTGTTCTACGCCGGTGACGAAGGCGGCATTTCGTGCGATGTGACGGCGCCAGGCGCGAAAGAAGCTGTTGTGTGTTCGATCACACACCTTCGCATCAGCCGCAGCCATCCCCTGGGCGCAGAGATTCGAGCGTACCAGGAACAGCGCAAAAGACGATTGGCTCTGGCAGGCGCTTCAAGTGGGGCTTGGACGATCACACCGCGCGGTAAGCGACGTTGACATGTGATAGGCGGCAAGAACAGGAGGCGAACCTTTAGAACGCTCGACCTGTTGTACAGATTGTGGCATGACAGCGCCTACACGTGGAATAACTTACTTCCCTCTACCTTGCAAGAGTTGATGGAACTTGCGGGGCTTTTCTTTCCAGAGTACTATTATGCGCAGATGTGCGTGGTAAGAAGGATGGGGCTAGTGGGACTATTCTAACCGGTCATCTGGGACCTGGTAGCTAGCCTGTTCTTCAAGTAAGAGTTGTTGCATGTCTTGAGGAAGAAAGAGCGGACTCTGGGGAGGCCGGAAGTTGGTAATGAGGACTTCTCTATTGATAACTCGCTCGGCGCCGCTTTTCTTTGCTTTCATTCCTGATGAAGATCGCACTGGGGTGATGCAGTATTTGTCGTAGAGCGCGTGTACTTCGGGAATGTCATACGAGGATAGAATCCACTTGCACTTGGTAGCGCCGAGCCGCTCGGCCAGTTGTCGGTGGTCGTTCCAGTCCCGCATATTGTAGGCATAGTTGCAGCCGTTTTCGGGATAGGGTGGATCGACATACATGACGGTGCCTGGCCGGTCGTACCGGTCAATACAATCGCGCCAGTCAAGATTTTCGATAATGACAGTGCGTAGGCGTTCGTGAATCGGCTGCAGGCGTTCTCGCAAAGTCTTGATCGCGCCGATCAATCGGTTGCCGTGTCCGCCATCTGTGATACTGGTCTGGAAGCGAGGATAGTTCAGCTCGCCACCCCAGCCTGCCATGATGAGGTAGTAGAATCGGTGTGCACGCTGAACATCGGTCAATTGAGTAGGCTCTAGATTGGCAAGACGTTCAAACTCGGCCCTTGATACGAGCTCCCACTCAAACGACTCGATAAGCTGTTCGGGTTTTTCCTTGACTACTCGGAAAAAAGTAACGAGTTCCTGATCAAGATCGTTCAAGATTTCGACGTCGCTCGGTGGCTTGGCAAAGAGCACCCAAGCAGCGCCCGCGAATGGCTCGACATAGCAAGTGTGGGAGGGCAACATCTGAACGATGGTCTTGCGCAATCTCGACTTGCCGCCCACCCACTTGATAGGACTATTCAACATCCGATATTCGACTTGTTTCTTTGCCATCAGAGTTTTTCAGAAAACTATATTGACGCTATGTCTCTCTTAGAGACATTATAGCACATTACTTGAAAGATGTCAAGAGCCACGCGTACTGGAAATATACAGAGGTTTGGGGAAAAGCTACGAGCTTTGCGGACGCAACGTGGTATGACACTCAAAGAACTCGCTGTTGCCCTTGGGCATGTTGCACATGGTTACATCAGTGAGTTGGAATCTGGGAAAAAGATGCCCACTGTTGAGCTTGTTCTCAGCGTCGCGCAACTGTTCGAAGTTACAACGGACGAACTCTTGAGAGATGACCTTGAACTGACCTCACGTGTGAACCGCACAAGAGCAAAGGAATGAATTGATGTCTCTCGCATTTGTCCACAGGCCGCCACTGCCCCAAGAGGTTGAAAAACTGCGCCTTATCTTGAGCACTTATCAAGATGGAACTGGCATGTTGCAAGACAAGAAGACCAAAGGGGGAACCTTGCCAGGCTGGAGAGACTTTGAACGCGCAGTTGCTCTTGCGTTTGATGCAGTCGCCCCGGAAACCAAGGCGGTCTTTGATGTATTGCTCTCTGATCCGGGCAGACCCGATGTCAAGTACGGAGTCTCATGCAAAATGAGAGGAGAACTCGACAGGATTGATCGGGATGGCCGGGTCACGATAGAACTATCCAATTCGGCCAGGAAATTCTGGGCACACTTGAAAACGAAAAGGATCAATGAGGCGAACTATAAGAAACGCCCACGACAGGTAGGCATCGCCTTGGTTGAGTTGGTAGGGGCATGGCATCGAGCCGCCAGCGTCGAACAAGGTGGGAACATTGACCTTGCGTCAAGTTTGTATTTGGCGCTTTCTTGGAATAAGAGTGGATGGTATCAGTTGCACTGGTTTGCGCTCAGGTTGCCCGATCCACGTGATCTCAAGTGGTACTTTCCCACAACCGGGCATCTCAACGGAGATGATGATCGAGGCACAGTTTTCGAGTGGTATGGAGAGTCTGGTGGGCAGCTCAAATACTACCCGTTGGCTGATACAGCTCTTTGGGCGTCAGAACGTTTTCGTCTTGAACCATTGCCAGGTGATCTTGAACATGGGATTCTGTCAAAGGTGGCGACGTACTTCCCTGATCTCTGGGCCAGAGCATGCCAATCGTCTTCAGAGTAATATCGAGGGAGTGGGAATGAAACGACTGATCGCGTTTGCTTGGGTGTTTGTGCTGCTCGCCGGGCTCACTCCGGCCACTGCTTCTGCGCAAGGCAGTGGACAGATTCACGTCGTGCAGCCTGGCGAGAATCTGTTTCGCATTGCGCTGCGGTATCGCGTCTCGGTTCAGGCGTTGGCTTCCATCAACGGTATCTCCAACCCGGCGCTGGTGTATGTGGGGCAGACGTTGATCATCCCGGCCTATGGCGATCCCGCCAGCACGCCGCAGGTCACCGACACACCCATTCTACCAACCAGCACGCCACAGGCCGCCAGCGCACCCATCCTACCGACCAGCACTCTCGCGCCGGAAGTGGACATACCAACTCCGCAACCCACTGTGCCGATTTCAGATACCACTAGTCTGCCGGAACCTGGCCCTACTGTCTCAGAGACAGTTGTCACTGTGACGCCGACGAGCACGCCTCTGCCTCCGACCAGTACCCCGGCGCCCCGACCGACTCAGCACACGGTGGCGGCTGGAGAAAACTTGTTCCGCATCGCCTTGCGCTATGGCTTGACGACCGAACAACTGGCGGCCGCCAACGGCATCCTCAATCCCAGTTCGGTCCGTGTGGGACAGGTGCTGCGTATTCCAGGCCTGGGGCAAATCCCCGGGATCGCGCCTGCGCCCAATCCAGCGGCGGGCGGCGGCAAGAAGATCGTCATCAGCATTTCGCGGCAGCATTTGTGGGCATACAGCGGCGACAAGGTCGTGTTCTCCTTCGTCGCTTCGACGGGCATGGCCAAGTCGCCCACCGCGCCCGGCACGTACAAGGTGTTGGACAAGATCCCAATGGCCTATGCCAGCACGTGGAATTTGCAGATGCCTTACTGGCTGGGTATCTATTACGTGGGCCGGATCGAGAACGGCATTCATGCCCTGCCGATTCTCTCGAATGGTCAGCGATTGTGGGCTGGCCTATTGGGGCGACCGGCCTCTTTTGGCTGCGTGATCCTGGACACCGCGGCCGCCAAAAAGCTCTACGATTGGGCCGACATCGGAACGCCGGTCGTGATCCAACCATGAGCGCCAAAACCAATGCGATGCGCGTGCTCGATCAGCGCCACATCGCTTACGAGGTTCACGAGTATGCGCCCGAAATCCATTCGGCGGTCGAGGCCGCGCAGGCCATGGGGGTGCCGGTCGAGCGCGTGTACAAAACGCTCGTCGTGATGCGAGAGACGCCGCGCGCCAGGCCGCTTCTGGTGATGGTGCCCGGCGACTGTGCACTGGACTTGCGCGCGCTGGCCCGGTCAACGAGCGACAAAAAGCTGCGGATGGCAACGCAAAAAGAGGCCGAATCGCTGACCGGGCTGCTGGTGGGGGGCATCGGCGCGCTGGCGCTGCTGAATCGGGGATTCGAGGTCTGGATTGACCCGGCGGCCCGAGCGCACGAGCGCATCTGCGTCAACGCCGGGCAGCGCGGGATCAACCTCGAGCTGCGCGTGGATGACTTGGTGCGGGTGACAAACGCTCGCTGGTTTGAGCGAGCCTGACCGAAAAAACTGGCCGCAGAGACGCCAAGAGCGCAGAGATTAGTTGACTCTCTGCGTTCTCGGCCTCTCTGCGGTGACTTTTTTGCCGCGAAGGCAAGCGCCTATTTTTTGGCCTTTTTGGCTGGTTTTTTGGCAGCTTTCTTTTTGGCGGGTTTCTTGGCGGCTTTCTTGGGTGCAGCCTTCTTGGCCTTGGGCTTGGCTGGCTTGCGAGCCGCACGCTTCCTGGGCGCCGGCGCCGGCGCAGCCTCTGCCACAGCCTCGGGCGCTGGTGCGGCGGCGGCAGCGCGCAGTTCATCCAGCGAGACGCGAATCACCCACTGGCAGCGCGGACAATGCTCGATGTGATGATCGGCCTGGGCTGCTTCTGCTGCGGCAATCGCGGCCTTGATCGCCTCTGCTGCCATTTCCGAAGACCATCCGCAATTAGGACAACGAATTTCCATAATATTTCTCCTTTCCGTAGGTGGATTCGGGCACGCGCCCGATGAGCGACAGGACAAGCCCCTTTCTAGCCGGTAGATTCCGCTGGGGGTGGCGGGGGAATTTCGGGCAGGGGATAGTTGGCTGGCAACTTGCGCCTGAGTTCCGAGACCTGAATCTTGATCGCGCGACGGCAATGTGGGCAGTCCACCGCGTGGTACTGTTCATGACGTTGCTGTGCTTCGGCCAGGGCCAGCGCAATTGCCTCGCGTCCGAGTGTCATCATCCAGCCGCACCGTTGGCAGCGGACCTGCATCATCTTGACCTCCTGAACAGTGCGCCTATTGTATGCCAATTCTCGATGCAAGGCAAATCGAACGTCGAGCGTCAAACGTCAGATCACACCATTGACATCTGACGCTTGACGTTTGAGACTCAATGCAAAATCTGTGATAGAAACAGTTTGGTGCGATCGTGCTGAGGGTCGCCAAAGATCTGCTGGGGCGTGCCTTCTTCGATGATCTGGCCGCTGTCAATAAAGACCATGCGATCGGCCACACTGCGCGCAAAGCCCATCTCGTGCGTCACGACCAGCATCGTCATCCCGGATTTTGCCAATTCGATCATCACGTCCAACACTTCTTTGATCATCTCAGGATCGAGCGCACTCGTCGGTTCGTCGAACAACATGATCTTGGGCTGCATCGCCAGCGCGCGCGCAATTGCCACACGCTGCTGCTGACCGCCCGAAAGTTGCGCAGGATACTTGTGTGCCTGTTCGGGGATGCCCACCCGCTTGAGCAAATCCATCGCGATCTGCTCAGCCTTTTCTTTCGACCAGCGGCGCACCCAGGTCGGCGCGAGCGTGATGTTTTGCATGACTGTCAAATGAGGAAACAGGTTGAACTGCTGAAAGACCATGCCGATCTCGCTGCGGATTGCGGCAATGTTGCGGATGTCGTTGGTCAGTTCGATGCCATCCACAATGATCGCGCCGCGCTGGTGCTCCTCCAGGCGATTGATCGTGCGAATGAAGGTGGACTTGCCTGAACCCGACGGACCAAAGATGACAATGACCTCGCCCACTTTGACTGTGAGGCTGATGCCCCTCAGCACGTGCAAACGGTCAAACCACTTGTGCACATCCCGGCAGATGATGATGTCTTTGTCTTTTGCTTCGCTGGTCATGACGCACACCTCATGCATTCGGAATGACAGGACTGTGATTTATCGCTTGCCCACGCCGAGGGCAGCTTCCAGCCGATAGCTGGCATACGACATCACGTAGCTAAAAACGAAAAAGATGGCCGCGATGAACAGATACACTTCGGTTTGTCGGCCCAGCCACTCGGGCTGCGCCAGCACGCTGCGCCCGATGCTCAACAGCTCCAGTTGCGCGACGATTGCGGCCAGCGTGGTATCTTTGAACAGACTGATGAACAGGCCCACGTTGGGCGGGATGACCAGACGCAACGCTTGGGGCAGCACAATGAGGAGGGTCACGTAAGCATTGTTCAGCCCCAGCGCTTGAGCCGCCTCGACCTGACCAGAGGGGATGGCCTGCAAGCCGCCCCGCACATTCTCCGCCAGGTACGCTGCGCTGAACAAAGTCATCCCCACGATCACGCGCACCACGTTTGCGAGCCGTATTTCCGCAGGCAAAAACAACGGCACCATGATTTGCGCCATGAACAAGATCGTCACCAGCGGCACGCCACGGATCACCTCGATATAGACGGTGCTGAACAGCGAGACCACCGGCAGGCGGCTTCGCCTTCCCAAGGCCAGCAGCACTCCCAGCGGAAAGGACGCGACGATGCTGACGAGCGCGAGCATGAACGTCAACAGCAAGCCGCCCCACAGGTTCGTGCCGATCTCGGGCAGCCAGGTGCTTCCTCGAAACCCTTGCAACACAATGACCGCCAACACAAAACCGATCAGCCACGCGATCAAGACCCAGCGTCCCCAGGTCGAACGCTTGTTGCCCAGCAAAAAGCCTCTGACGATGCCCAGCAAAAATCCTCCGATGATGGCGACCAGATTGGCGCCAAGCCAGATGCGTGTGTTGAGGCCGAACGGCAAGAGGATCAAGATCGCAAACACCGCGGCGAGGCCAGTCCCTAATGTCCGAACGGTGCCTCCCCACACGCCTGCCGAAAGCCCGAACAGCCATGACATCATGACCAGGCAGAGCCACACCCGCCACGTCTGCTCCGGCGGGAACGGGCCGACCATGAACAACCTCAAGTTTTGTGTGATCACGCCCCAACGCGCAGTTGTCAAAGCCCACACCAACATCCGACTGCCGGCGGTGTAGATCAGCCACAAGGAGAACAGGGTGAGCAGAGCGTTGTACCACGTGCTGAACAGGTTCTTTCTGAGCCACCCCACAACGCCCACCGACATTCGCGGTGGCCCGATGTCTTCAACCGTGGTTGCCATGGTTCATTTCTCCAATATCTGCACGTAGCGATTGTAGATGTTCATGATCAACGAAGTCAGGAGACTCATCGTCAAATATGTTGCCATGACCAGTGCAATGACTGGGACGGGTTGTCCGGTCTGATTGAGAATGGTCTGGTTCACTCCGAACAGGTCGGGAAAGCCGATGTAAACGGCCAGGCTCGAGTTCTTGGCCAGGTTGAGGTACTGACTGATGAGTGGTGGAACGATCACACGCATCGCTTGCGGAAAGATGACCAGGCGCAGGATTTGCGCGCTGCTCAGCCCGAGCGCCTGAGCGGCTTCGATCTGGCCCCGCCGCACGGCCTGGATGCCTCCGCGCACCACTTCGGCGATAAAGCCGGCCGTGTAAATCACCAGGCCCGATAGGATCGCGCTGAATTCAGGCGAAAGCGCAATGCCCCCTTGAAAGTTGAATCGCTCCCGGACTGGCACCTGTGCTGTCAGGGGCGGCGTGCCCAATCCTATCCAACCCAAAGCCGGGATCAAGATCACAACGGCGATCACGATCGCGCCGGCGACCCAGGGGTTGGCGTTCTTCAAGCGGGCACCCAGCCTCCAGATGATGAATCCCACGATCAAACCCGCAGCCACAAAGGCCAACCAGGACAGAAAGGTTGGAGAAGCGATCGGGCGCGGGATAAAGACGCCGCGCTGATTGGCATAGATACGACCGGGGAACTCGAGCGTCTGGGCCACCGGGGGCAATTGGAAAAAGACGCCAAAGTAAATAAAGACCAGTTGGACCAGGAGCGGTGTGTTCCGAATGATCTCGATGTATATGGCAGCTAATTTGTTGATGAGCCAGTTGGAGGATAGTCGGGCGACGCCGATGATCACGCCCAGGAGGGTCGCCAGGATAATGCCGACCAGGCTCACCAGAAGGGTGTTGAGCAAGCCCACCAGGTAAGCCCGCCCATAGGTATCGGTGGGGCGATAGGAGATGAGGCCTTCGCCGATTTCAAAGCCGGCCGTGTGCTGCAGGTAGTCAAACCCTATCACCATCCCGCGCTGCCTCATGGCCGTTGTGAGATTGTTCAAGAGGAAGGCCGCACAGGCTGCGACGATGAGGACAAAAGCGATCTGGCTGAGAACGGTGAGCACGCGCACGTCTCGCCAGAACGGGACGGCTGAACGTTGCTCCATGGCAGACCCTTTAGACCCTTGGGGTCTGGGGGAGACCCCAAGGGTCTGACAAGCTTAGCGATACGGCGGCGCGTAGAGCAGCCCACCTTGCGTCCACGGCTTGTTCAGGCCGCGCGGGATGTTCAGCGGCGTTGAAGGGCCGAGGTTGCGGTCATAAATCTCGCCATAGTTGCCGACGGCTTTGATCACCTTGACGACCCAGTCCTTCTCCAATCCCAAGCCTTTGTTGAGCTCGCCTTCCACGCCCAACAGTCGCTTGACGACCGGATCGGTGCTCTTGAGTTTTTCGTCAACGTTCTTGGAGGTGATCCCTTGCTCCTCGGCCTCGAAGGTGGCATACACCACCCACTTGACAACGTTGAACCACGCATCATCCCCCAACGGCACAACAGGGCCAAGGGGTTCCTTGGACATGGTGACATCCAAGATTTCATGGTCGGCGGGATTCTTGAACACTGAGCGGCGAGCGGCCAATTGCGACTTGTCGCTCGTGACGGCATCACAGCGGCCCTCCTCGTAGGCCGCATAGGTCGGGTCAATGTCCTGGAAGACAACCGGCTTGAAATCCACGCCTGCGGCGCGCATCTGGTCGGTCAGGTTCAGCTCGGTCGTGGTGCCGGTCTGGACGCAGACCGTCGCGCCTTTCAGATCTTTGAGCGTCTTGGCGTTCAGGCTCTTTTTGACCATCATGCCCTGGCCGTCGTAAAAAGTCGTGGGCGCAAAAAGCCCCCATGACGTGTCACGGCTGACGGTCCAGGTGGTGTTGCGGATGAGCACGTCAATTTCGCCGGTCTGGAGCGCTGGGCCGCGCTGGGCGGTGTTGAGCGGTCGGAACTCGACCGCCTTGGCGTCGCCGAGCACGGCGGCGGCAACGGCGCGGCAGAAATCGGCGTCGAACCCGACGAATTGCCCGGTCGTCTTGTCGAGGAAGCTAAAACCCGGTAGCGCATCATTCACGCCACAAATGATCTTGCCGCGATTCTTGACCAGGGCCAGACGCCCGCCTGGAGCCGCCGGGGCTTTGGTGGCCGCGGGGGGCTGGGTCGGCTGTGCGGCTTGAGGGGCAGAGGTTGCCGCTGGCGCAGGAGTAGGCGTAGGCGCGCATGCGGCGATGAGACTGACGATCATCAGAAGCGAGAGAGCGAGTGCCACTTTTTTCATTTTCATCCTCCTTTTTGCAAAGCGGTTATATGCTGTGCCTGGCAGAATCATAGGTGCTTAGCGCATCGCCTCACCCCCTTTCTTCAATGCCTGCAAGAACTGTTCAACCAGTTGTGGATCTATGCCCGCGATTTCTCCCAACACCCGGAGTGGGGATGGTAATGGTTCTTGCCAGAGCCATTCCACTTTCAGCCAAAAGCCAGGCAAAACTTGGGAGTGATAGACGCCTTCCTCTCCGCTCAAGGCCAGACGATAGCGTCCGGCCCTCAGATGATAGAATTCGGCCAGGCGCATTTGATAATCAATCAGCCAGTATTCGGGGATACCCCCCTGAGCATATTCCAGGAATTTGTCTCCTCGGTCGCGCCCGATGCTGTCAGGCGAAACGATCTCTACGACCAGATCAGCCGGGCCATTCAAGTGGGTCTCCATTAACCGGTCAAGGTGTTCACGCGCCACAAAGATCAGGTCTGGCTCACGGCCATGTTCCAGCTTCATCTGAAATGGCGAGGGACGGACCACCCCCAGAGACCGCGCTTCCACATAATCTCCCAAAAGCGATGTCAGGAACCGTATCAGGTCTTGATGCCGGTCCAATGCGGGCGAAGTCATAATCACCTCCCCATTGACCCATTCGGCCAGGGTGTCTTCGTCGGCCCAGGCCAGGAACTCGGCGTAGGTCATCTTTTTGGCGGTTGGCTGTTCTGGCAACAAGGCCTCAAGCAATTGCTGGCGCAAGGCCGGGGAGATACGCCAGTCTGACGGCTCGTCCGCTTTTGCAGGGCCAGATGTCGTCCCCATCACGGTGCCTCCTTCCTTCGCTACAAGCATAACCGAGATTGCTGGCTGCGTCAAGTTATGGGGACTCGGCGGTCTTGTGTGAAACGATGATAATTCCAACCAGGATCAATGCCGCGCCGACGATCTTCAAGGGCGTGGGCGTTTCTCTGAGGATGAGGTAGGCCAGGATCGTCGAGCCGATCGGTTCGCCCAGTGTGGCGACCGAGACGAACGTGGCGGGCAGGTGCGCCAGCGCCCAATTGAACGACGAATGTCCCAGCAGTTGCGGCCCCAGCGCCAGCAGCAGGAAGCAGAGATAGACAGGTGGGCTGTAGCCGACAAATGTCTGTTGCGCCACCCCCGTCATGAGCACCAACGTCACTGCGGCCGTCCCGTACACGATGGCAATGTAGGGCACGAGCGACAGCCTGGCGCGCAAGCGCCGTCCGATGATCCAGTACCCCGTGACGGCGAGCGCTCCACCCAGCGCGAGCACATCGCCCAGCAGCGCGTTGCGCATCACGCCGCCTCGATCGGTCAATCCGACAATGACTCCACCGGCCAAGGCCACACCAAGCCCGAGGATCACTCGACGGCCGGCTTTTTCTTGCAAGAACAGCCACGACGCAATCGCCACAAATAGCGGCGAGGCGCTCACCAACACGACGGAACTGGCCACAGTCGTGTATTCCAGTGACGAAATCCATGTGGCAAAGTGGAGCGCCAAAAAGATGCCAGAGAACACCGCCAGCCACCCATCCGCGCGTGTCAGCTTACGGTACTCGACTCGGTAGCGTGTCAGCGCCAGTGGCATGAGGATCAGCGAGGCCAGCGTCAGTCGTGCGGCGGCGATGGCGAGCGACGGTGCCTCGCGCTGGGCAAAGCGGATCAGAATCGAAGCGGACGAAACCGCAGCGATGCCAACGAGGATGCCCAAGATAGGTGGAACAGATGAGCGGTGATCAGGCGAGTTTGCCATTAACTCTTGACAACCCCTTTGAAACAGACTACAATGTGCACTGGTTGCGTCAAAGCACGCAATCGCAATGATACCCTCAAAGCCAGGGTGGGGTCAAGGCCCAATTTAACCAGGAAAGGATAAGGAGAAACGAGAATGGCTCACGAATTACCTCCACTACCGTACGATTACAATGCGCTCGAACCGTACATTGATGAGCAGACCATGCATCTGCATCACGACATCCATCACAAAGCTTACGTGGATGGCTTGAATAACGCGGAAAAGAAGCTGGCCGAAGCGCGCGCCGCAGGAGATTACGCGCTGGTCAAGCACTGGTCGCGCGAAGCGGCGTTCCATGGCTCCGGCCACTTTATGCACGCGCTCTTTTGGCCGAACATGGCACCGGCCGGCCAGGGCGGCGGCGGGGAGCCGACCGGAGCGCTGGCTGAGCAGATCAAGAAGGATTTTGGCTCTTTCGAGGCTTTCAAGAAGCACTATAGCGCGGCGGCGGTCGCCGTCGAAGGCAGCGGCTGGGCGGTGTTGGCCTGGCAGCCGCAGGGCAATCAATTGGTGATCCTCCAATCGGAAAAGCATCAGCAGCTCACGCAGTGGGGCGTTGTCCCGTTGCTCGTGCTGGACGTGTGGGAGCACGCTTACTATCTCAAGTACCAGAACAAGCGCGCCGCTTATGTGGAAGCCTGGTGGAACGTCGTCAACTGGGCGGACGTGGCGGCCCGCTTGGCAAAGGCTCGTGGCTAAGGCGGCGCGTGCCGCAGAAACTTTTCTTGACCCCAGGAGGCGAAGGTATGACCCACATCATTACGAGTCTGTGTCTGCGCGATGGCGCGTGCATGGAGGTTTGCCCGGTCGAGTGCATCGTCCCGGGCAAGCCGGAAGCCGAGTGGCCGTGGTATTTCATTGACCCGGACACCTGTATTGACTGCGGCGCGTGCGTGCCCGAGTGCCCCTACGAGGCCATCTTCCCGGAAGATGAAGTGCCTGCCGCGTACACGATGAAAGCCGGGCAGGGCCGCATCCCCTTTGGCGGCGCCAAGGTCGAGGCCGCCGGCGGCGAGGTCGTCAACTTGCGCGACGACATCCAGCCGAATTACAAGTTCTACAAGGAAGGCCCTGGCTACAAAGCCAAGGAGATGTAACCCTTCCGTCGCAACCCGCGAGAGGGAGTCCGCCTGTGGCTGGACTCCCTTTTGTGTTGTCCCGGCCAGGCCGCCGCCCACGCTCGATTCGATGCGCAAATGTTCGGTTCCCAACAGACGGCCATCCAGCCCGTGAACTTGTGCTGTGACGATTTCGCCGTCAAAGTAACTGCGCCGCTTGGGTTTGACGAGAACTGGGCTTGAGCGTACTTGATTTCGTAGTTGCTGATGAAAGGAATCGGAGGCAACAGGTTTGACGGGGTGGGCTGGCTGGGGAGAGTCAGGGCAAATCGCCAATGGGTTATGCTCGCGCTGGTTTCGCTTGGCGTTTATTCTATCACAGATTGGTTGAAACAGGCTGGGGGTGCAGCCATTCGGAAAAACTCTTGTGCCTTCCGCCTTTCGGGGTATAATCTCACGCGGGACACAGATCGCAGAGAAAATCCAGGCTCAACACGGTGTGTTGCCCGAAGACGCCGAGGAAATCCTGTTCAGCCAGCCGATGATCCGCCGTGCTAGAGATGGACGTTACATGGCGATTGGTCTGGCGAATGGCTACCTGACGGTGATTTTTGAATTTGAAAAAGGCGCAGCCGAAATCGTGACAGCTTACCCGTCGTCGGATTGGCAGATCAAGCTGTACAAGCGCAGTAAAAGGGATTGACGCTGATGGATGAGCAAGTTTATACTCCTGAGGACATTTTGGATGAGGAGACCCCGTTCGAGATTGTGCCCGGGGCCTATTCGGCTGCCTTGCATTGCCCGGCATGCGGCGAGCCGATGGTCGTTGTCGAGGTCACCCGTCCCATCGCTGGCGGACGGTTTGTTTTTCCGTACCTGATCTACGAATGTCGCTCCGATGGTCGCCGTTACTTTAATCCAGAGCAAGCCAGCCGCTTTAGCGCCATCCTGCGATTAGAAAAGTTGATCGCCGAAAAAGGACAACAGATCGAAGGAGACGTCCTCTTTGACGGCCATGACTTTTTCATCCGCCTTCCCCTCGCCAAAGAACTATTTCAGCCTCGCCAAGCTGCTGCCATTTCCTAGTCCTCATTGGGCAGGCAACCGCTCCGCGTGAGGGTATCTGCTGCCGAGACGACGCCACCCGGCAGGTGAAGGTTGGTCTGCCGGGTGGAGGTTACCATGGGGCGCGGCGGATCAAATCGCCCCAGCCAGCCGCGATCCGGTTCACAAAACGTTCAGCATTGTGTATGATCTGTAAAGCGTCCTGATAGTACGCTCGATTGGCTGCTTCCCGGAAGAAGTCATGCTCTAAATCGTTGCAGGCGTTGGAGAGATCGCTGTGCGCTTTGTCTAACGCACGCGCAGTAGATCATTGCCGTAACGTTGCCGCAGGCGATCGACAAAGGCCGTCAGCCCCGCGCTCATTGGGCGTCAGCCTGGCTTCGAGTTGTTGTGGTCTATCCACAACTGCCATGGCAGCCTCTTGTGTTTGCTCCAATCGTCGGTCTTGGCGTTTATTTTGTCACAGATCAGATCGCCCCGGCTTGACGCAGGTACTGCTCGATCCGATTCACAAAGTGTTCGGCGTCGTCTACAAGCTGGGTAGCATCTTGGGCAGCCAACAGTTCGGCTTCCAAATCGTAATCCTGCTCTTCACGAGCCTCTCGCGCTTTGGCGTAAAGCTTGCCGAACTCGGGTTCGATGATCCCTGGCTTGACCAGGAACTCGCCAAAGGCTGACTGCACGCCCAGGTGACGGCCGCGCTCGATGCCTATCCACAGCAACGCTGCTGAGGCGGTGTGAAAGATCGTATAGTACGCGCGATTGACGGCAACGCGCAGGTAGCCCAGCTCCAGGAGGCTGCGGGCGGCTGCCAGATCGTCACGAGCTTTGGCTAGACGGGCATGAATGTAGGCGCGCCGGGTTGCGTCGTCCACAGGTCAACTCCATCCTGCTCAATGTTGCGTGCCAGGAGCAATCCATCGCGCTGCATCCTGATATACTGCGCTTCGTCTCTGAGGATGAAAGAAATGATGATGCTGTAGGCTAATTGAATGTCCCACACCAGATCAACCAGCTCATTCCAGTGTCGCCGATAATCAGCGTGGTCCATTCGCAAAACGACGAGCAGGTCAAAATCCGATTCCCCATGGGCATCGCCGCGCGCCTTGGAGCCGAACAACCGCACGCGCAGCAGGTCGTCGCCGTAACGTTGCTGCAGGCGATCCACAAAGGCAGTCAGCCCCGCGCGCTCATTGGGCGTCAGCCTGGTTTCGAGTTGTTGTGGTCTATCCACAACTGCCATGTCAGCCTCTTGTGGTTGCTCCAGTCGTCGTTCTCGACTTGGCGTTTATTCTATCACAGATTGGTTGAAACAGGCCGGGGGCACAGCCTGCGCTGCATTGCTGATGCAAGGAGATGTGACACAGATCCACCAATCGCATGTGTGCCTGCACGATTGGGACGGAGATTCTACGTTTGCAGTTTGTCACCTGACCACCGGTGCCAGCCAAAATCCTCCGCGCCCGTTGTTGAGCAGCAGATTCTTGCCATCCGGGCTGAGCGCAAAGTAGGCGTCCCAGTGCTCGCGGCTCAGGTCGAGCACCTGGCCTGTGTCTGCGTTGACGGCGAGGATGCGCCGTCCACCGAGCGGATAGGTCTGCACAAAGACGAACTGACCGTCCGGCGTCCACTGCGGGGGATCGGTCGCGTCGCGGGGGGCGACCTCGGCGCGGTGCACCAAGGCGCCGTCGCGCGAAACGATTAGCACTCTCACCGGCCCCAGATTGTTGGCATCCAGTGACACCGCTGCCAACCGTGCGCCGCTGCGATCCCACGTGATCGAGCGGATGCCTGCCGCGCGGATGGTGTGCCGATCGCTTTTATCGGGGCTTGCCAGGCACAAGTCTTGGCCGCAGGCATACGCCACCCGCGATGCGTCGGGCGATACAGCGACCGGCGAAGAGGTCATGGGGCTGCTATCCTGATAGCGGCCAAACTCTGGCAGGTCGGTCACGCGGGCGGACTGGGCTGTGTTCCAGTCCATCAACCACAGTGCACCATCTTGGGCGTACCAGATGCCTTGCGCGTTCAGGCTGGGCAGGCTCACGTTGGTGATCGCGCGCCGGGCGACTGGCTGTTGCAGCGCCGTGCGCCTCACGGCGACCAATTGCGCTCCGGCACCTTCGGTGGATGTCCTCGCCTCGCCGGGGGCCGTGTAAACGATGAACGCGCCATCTGGCGACCAGCCATACTCGTACACACTGCCGCTGCGCGTGACCGGCTGAGGCGCAGACCCGTCCATGGGGACGAGCCAGAGTTGCCGGGAACGATCCGACCGTTGGATGACCATCAGAAATGCATCGCCCTGCGGCGACCAGACCAATCGCTGCAAACGATTGCTGAGCCAGGCCCAATGACTTGGGTTGATCGCATCAAGCCGGTCAGCTTGAGGCGAAAGCCGGAGTCGCACAGCGTCCCCCAATCGGATGAGACTGGACTCGGTGGCAAAGGGTTGGCCGGGCAGAGCCAGATGCTCGGTGCGCAGTCGGCCCAGCCCATCGTTCAGCCAGTTAGCCAGGTAAAACCCCCACGCCGGATCGGCCAATCCCGATATAGCGTCAAACAACGGAACATCATACACGCGGCTGGAGCCATCGGCATAGACAAAGCGAGTGGTCACGAGCGCCATACGACGGTCATACAGGATGCTCACGCGCTCAAAGGCGTAACGCGCCAGCGGCTGGACAGGGTCAAGGGGATCCAACCCTGTTTGTCCGATCAAGCGATTCATGTATGGACGCAACCTGGCAGTGGGATCGCCGATGACGACAAAGATATTCTTGAACGGCAGATTGGGGTCGTAACCGTAGCTGCCTGTCATTCGCCAGATCAAGCCGCCGGGGTTGGGCAGCGCGGTCAGAGGCGGTACATAGCTCCAGATCAACACGGCCGATAGCACAATGCCCATGCCCGACCATACGCGGCTGCGCTTGCCCAACGCAAATAGCAAACCGACCAGGGCCACGGCTCCGCCGATCCACGGCGCGGCCAATACCCACGGATTGACGCGCGCAGGCAGGTCTGGTGGAATCGAGATCGGCGCGCTGGGCGCAGGGGGCGCGCTGCCTGTTGGCGCAGCCGAGGTGGCGATGACACCCACGAGGATAACCAGGGCGATCACAATCGTCGCAGTCCCGCCGACAGCCATCCAGTTGCCCAGCGAGATTAATCCGCTCCAAAAGCGCGATTTGCCCACGGGCGTCAGTTGCATCCGTCTTCGGGGAAGGCGGGCGGGCAACTCGGATAGCAACGCATCCTGGCGGCGAAATGCTTCAAACTGCGCGCGACATTTGTCGCAGACGGCCAGGTGCGCCTGGACGATCTGGCGTTCGGCGGGCGTCAGTTCGCGATAGGTTGCCAGTTGGGTGAGGGGATGGTCGAGTTTAGGATCATTCATGGCAGTACAACTGTTTGAAGCGCAGGCGGGCGCGGACGAGCCGCTGCTTGACGGCGTCCCGGCTGATGCCCAATACCTCGGCGATCTCTTGCGTGGAAAGCTCCTGGCACGAATACAGCACCAGCGGCACACGCAAATCGGGGTCGAGCTTGCGCAGGGCTTGCTCGACAGCGTGCGCTTCCAGCGCCGAGGCTTCGGGGCTTTCGACCATGAGCAGCGGGTCTTCGTCGAACAAAGGCAGCCAGGCTAGCAGGCGGCGGCGGCGCAGTTGATCGCGAGCGGCGTTCGTGGCGATCCGATACAGCCAGGCGCGCACGTTTTCGATCTGGTCGAGTGACCGGCGCGCGCGGTAGGCGCGGGCAAAAGTTTCCTGACATAGCTCTTCGGCGCGTTCGGCATCGCCTAGCAGCCGGTAGAGATAGCTCAAGATCGGCTGCTGGTACGCTGCAAACAGCGCCTCAAAGTACGCCTGGTCGTCGCGGGTCATGAGCTGGAATTGCCGGTCGAGAACTGGGGCGCTCTCCATCGCTGCTCCTTGCCAGGTATGACGAAGGAAAGCGCCGGGCGGTGACAGCAAGAGGACTGCCCGTGAATTGTATACGGAGCACACTTATTTTGTGAATTGGCCCGTAGTGACGACTTTGGTCGTCCAGGTTGGCAAGCGACTCAAGTCGCTACTACGAGCCGCTGAAATTCACAGATCTGAAAGGCGTTCAGACGCCAGCGCTGCCTGCCGGCGCGCTGTTTCCCACCATCCGCGGCGGTATAGCGACGAGATGGTTTGCGGCAGGGTGTATTACTTGTGTGCGGTGCACTGTTCGAGGTTCTGGCAGAACGCCTGGCAGATCTCGCGTGTGGTGCCCGCGTAGAGGACGTAGAACTCGTTGCCGTCACGCTTGAGCGTGTAACTGGCCTTGCACGGCTCGATCTGGACCGATTGTGCGCCGGCCTGCACGTTAGGGACGACACACTTGAAAAAGTTGGTCGGATCGAGCAACGCTTTCTTGTCGGCAATCGCCACCGTGCCCGCCGAGAGCGGCTGGGCCTGGTTGCTGTAGAGCCGGGCACGCACTGCGCCGACCTGCTGATAGCAGCCCACGACCCGGTCCACGGCAGTGAGCAACACCGCGAGTTCTGGATTGCCCGAGAGGAGGGCTGCGCCGCCGCTCAGTTTGCCGATATAGTCGGTGAGGCTTTGACCTTCAACGGTGGTGTAGCCGGACAACTTGGGCAACAAAGCCGCCGCGGGCGGCTCGCCGGGTGGGGGAGTCGGGGTGGGCAGAAGGTCGCAGGCGCTCAGCAGCGCGATGAGCGCCAATGTGCAAGACAAACGAATCATATGCCGGGACATTTCTCCTCCTTGTGCGCTCATGACTTGACGAGCGCGCTTGTTTGTACTGACACGACAAACTAACCCAACGCAACATCCAGCAGCATCATGACAGCAAATCCGACCATCGCGCCTATCGTAGCAATGTCGGTGCTTTCGCCGCGCTGAGACTCTGGAATCAGCTCCTCGATCACGACAAAGATCATCGCGCCGGCCGCAAAGCTCAAGGCATAAGGCAGGATGGGCCTCATCAGCAAAACGGCCCCAGCCCCCAACACCCCGGCAATGGGTTCCACCGTGCCCGAGAGTTGTCCGTACCAAAAACTTTTGAAGCGAGACAATCCCTCTCCACGCAGGGGCATCGAAACCGCCAGCCCTTCTGGAAAATTCTGAATCCCAATGCCAATCGCCAGCGCAATCGCAGCCGTCACGGTGGCCGATGAAAGGCCTGCCGCCGCGGCCCCAAACGCGACCCCCACCGCCAGGCCCTCCGGAAAGTTGTGCAGCGTGATCGCCAGGACGAGCAGGATGCTTCTTTGCCACTGCGTCTTGATCCCCTCACATTCTTCTATGGGCATCCCCAGGTGGAGGTGCGGGAGAATCTTGTCCACGCCCCACAAAAAAGCGCCGCCCATGAGAAAGCCGACCACCGCAGGCATCCAGGCCGGCATGGCGCTGCCCTCTGCCATTTCGATAGCCGGAGCCAGCAGCGACCAAAAACTGGCCGCGATCATCACGCCGGCGGCAAAGCCCAGCATCGCCTCCAACACCTTTCGGTTCACGGTCTTGGTCAAAAAGACACCGGCTGATCCCAGAGCCGTCAGTCCCCAGGTAAACAGGGTCGCCAGAAGCGCTTGCACGATCGGGTTAAGATGTAACGTTTGCTCGATCATCTCGCCTGGTCTCCAACTTGTGACATTGCTCATGGCACATTATAACCTGTCTGGTCAGGCCAGGCAACGTGGTATAATCGAAGCATGAGCGACTTGTCTGTTGACCGTGAGCTGGACATCCGGGGCGAGGTGTGCCCCTACACGTTTGTCAAGACCAAACTGGCGCTGGAAGAGATGCAACCGGGCCAGGTGTTGCGTGTGTTGGTGGATTACGAACCCGCGACCAAGAACGTGCCGCGCAGCGTCAAGTTACAGGGCGACCAGGTGTTGGGTGTCGAATCGTGTGGCGTGTCGCAGTGGGCGATCACGGTGCGCAAGGTGGTCCCCTAGTCGTCTAGTCCTGTAGTCGTGTGGTTTGGCTGCCTGACCCTCGACTACTCGACTCCAAGACTATCCGACTACTTGACTACCCCATAAGGCGCGGTATAATCGGCGCGAATTTCGGGCAGTAGGAGAAGCAAGTTACCATGATTGACGTCAACGATCTCCGCAAGGGAGTCACCTTTGAGCTAGATGGGCAACTCTTGCGCGTCATCGAGTATCATCACCACAAGCCGGGGCGCGGCAATGCCGTCATCCGCACCAAAGTCCGCAATCTGAGGACAGGGGCGACGTTTGAGAAAACTTTTCAGTCTGGGGATCGCGTGCAGGACGTTCGCATCGAAAACCGTGAGATGCAATACCTCTACCACGACGGCGACCTGTACACGTTCATGGATTCCAAGACATACGACCAGGTGGTGATGGAACCCAAGGTCCTTGAGGACAATGTGTACTATCTACGAGATGGTCTGGATGTTGTGGTTCAGATGTACGGCGACGAACCTCTGGGCGTCGAGTTGCCTTCGGCGGTGGACTTGAGGGTCGTTCAATCCGATGTGGCAGTCAGAGGCGATACGGCAACCGGCGCGAACAAATATGTGACGGTCGAGACCGGCTACCGGGTCCAGGTGCCGTTGTTCGTCAACGAGGGCGATACGATCCGGATTGACACGCGCACAGGCTCGTACGTGACGCGGGTGTAGCCAATATCCAATACCTGATACCCAAAGTCGAGGCCCGTCAAGAAACTGGTGGGCCATTGCATTCAAGGGCGGCATGTTGAGGCCGCCGTTTTTTTGATGGGATGCGATGAAAACACCCTACGGCCGAGAGTGCCGCTACTATTTTGAAGACTTTTACCGCGGTCGTTCCAAGCAAGAGTGTCGCCTGCTCGGACGCAACCCGGCGTCTGAGCGCTGGGAGCCTTCGCTGTGCCGCACTTGCCCGGTGCCCGCCATCCTGCGCGACAACGCCTGCCCGAACATGGCCTTGGAAGCTCGGGTCGCTCGAGGGTTTCTCGGCCTGACCCGTCACGTCCAGGTTTATGCGGTCTGCACGCTGACCGCGACCGAAGTCCAAGAACCGCGCGTGGGCTGCGGCCAGTGCCACTTGCATCGCCCCGGCGCGGCAATTTTCACGGCGCAAGAGAAATAGTCTTCCAACCGATTTCTGGCAAAGGGGGAACGATCGTGGCCGCCATCATCCGCGCAGTTCTCTTTGATCTGGACGACACGCTGCTGGAAAACAACATGGATCGTTTCTTGCGGGGCTATTTTGGGCTGTTGACTCCGCATGTGGCGCATCTGGTCCCACCTGATCAATTCATGCCGGCCCTGCTGGCGGCGACCCAGGCGATGGTGAAACACACCGACACCACCGTCACGAATCAGCAGGCCTTCATCGCCGACTTTTTCCCGCGCGTGGGTCGCACGGCGGAAGAGTTGATGCCGGTCTTTGATGACTTTTACGCCACGCAGTTTGGCAAGCTCCGTGGGCTGGCGCGTCCCGTGCCCGAAGCGCGCCCGGTTGTGCAGGCAGCGTTGGACGCGGGCTGTGACGTTGTGATCGCAACCAACCCACTGTTCCCGGAAACGGCGATCCGCCAGCGGCTAGAGTGGGCCGGCGTCGCTGACTTGCCCTATCGCCTGGTCACCTCTTATGAGGTGATGTGCTCGTGCAAGCCGCACGCGCGCTACTATGCCGAGATCGTCGAGCGTATTGGTCGAAAGCCTGGAGAGTGTGTCATGGTGGGTGACGACTGGGAGAATGACATCGCGCCCGCTCTGCGCGCAGGGCTGCACGCTTACTGGGTCAATCCCAGCGCCGAGGTGCCTGCCGGCTTTGACCCGCGTATGCGAGGCACGCTGGCTCAGTTCGGCCAGTGGCTGGCCGAGGCCGTATGACCCCAGCCTCCCGCGGGGCGTTGTCCTTATCGCTTGCGTCGCCGTCCGAGCCTGGAGGCCAGCGCAAACGCGACCCCAAACGCTGCCCCAAACGCTGCCCCGAACGCCACGGCGGCGCGCGGCCCGAATATTGTCTGCACGTCGCCTTCGACGTGACGCGCAAACAGCAGCCCGACCAGCGAGGCCCTGACGGACGCTTGGGGCGCGATCACAGCAATCGCTCCAGACTGTTCCATGCCCATCGGCCCGCGCGAGATCACGGCCCGCGCCAACGACTGGTCCATGGTCACCGAATCGGCCAGTACTCCAAGGGCAGCCGCGCCTGGCCCGAGGGTCAGTTTTTCTGTTTGCGCCAACACGGCGCCGCCCTGGACAATCTCAGCCGTCTCAGCTTTCAGTTGGAGAGCGGCGCCTTGGCGGATGGTCACGTTCGAGGCCTCGATGGTTTGCGCAGCGCCTTGCCGGATAATGAGGGTCTCGGCTTTCACGTCGCCGATGCGGGCGCCGATCGGCGTGACGACTTGTGCTGAGGCCTCATGCGTTGACGGATTCGACCGCGAGCTGGTAGAGTCTTGATCGCTCACTTTTCCTCCTTCGAACCGATGATTCCGCCTACCGAACCTATCATAGGTTACTGCTGAACCTGCGGGAGGCTGAGCAGTCATGGCACGCCGATATTGTACCGGGTTTTGAGATTTAGACCAGGCAAGTCCCCGATTGACATGTTTTCCGTTCGGATTTAGAATGGCTGCGCAAGATTTCCGCCTGGTGGCGGCTGAAAGGAGAATAGGCAATGCTACCTCATTTGGGTCCTACCGAGTTGATCATCATCCTTGTGATCATCATTGTTCTCTTTGGTGTGGGGCGCATCGGCAAGATCGCCGGCGAACTGGGCCAGGGCATTCGCGAGTTCCGCAAGGGCCTGTCGGGTGATGACAAACCGGCCGAGGAGACCAAAGGCGAGGAAAAATAAATCGGCATGAGCACAACCTCATCGGCCAGGCGTCCCGGACGACGGTCGTGGCTTGACTATGTCCGCGCGTTCGGGCGCGCGCATCGGAAAGCCAAGGCGCAGCTTGACACCTCCATGCCGCTCCTGGAGCACTTGGAGGAATTGCGGCAGAGGCTGTTCAAGGCCTTTGCCGCAGTTGTTGTGACCACGCTGCTCAGCTTTATCTTTGCCGGGCAACTCGTGGATTTCCTGGCCGCGCCCATCGGCGGACGCCAGGCGTTGGTCTCGATCGAGGTCACCGAGAACATTGCCATCTTTATGCGCGTCTCCCTGCTGAGCGGCCTGGTGCTGGGGATGCCGGTGGTCGTCTACCAGATCATTCGGTTCATTCTGCCCGGCCTCACCCCGCAAGAGCAAAAGTGGCTGCTTCTGAGTGTGCCATTTGCCAGCCTGCTGTTTTTCGGCGGAGTCGTCTTTACCTGGTATGTGATGCTGCCCGTCGCGCTGCCGTTTTTGATCAACTTTCTGGGGATCAAGACCGAGGTCCGTCCCAACAACTATTTTGAATTTGTGACGTCGGTCATGTTCTGGATCGGCTTGAGCTTTGAAATGCCGCTCGTGGTCATGTTCCTGGCTAGACTCAAGATCGTCAAGGCCAGTCAGCTCGTCCAGTACTGGCGCCACGCCGTGGTCGTGATGGCGATCGTAGCGGCGGTGATCACGCCCACCATTGACCCGATCAACATGAGTATGGTCATGTTGCCATTGGGCGGGTTGTACATCATCAGCATCGTTCTAGCGGCGATAGCAAGGAGGAGCTGAGATGGACAGCTTTTTCGGCATCGGCGGCTCCGAGCTGTTGCTGATCCTGATCCTCGCTACGGTTGTGCTTGGCCCGCTGCGCATGATCCGGGCGGCTCGCCAGATCGGCGTGCTGTTGCGCGATCTCAGGAACTATTACACTGAGCTGACCAAAGGCCTCAACGAAGAACTGGCGGCTCTGGCGGAGTTGCAGGACACTGTTCGCAATCAGGTGGAATCGGCCCTCCCCAAACTCGAAGAGTCGCAGCTTCTTCCCGAGTCCGAATCGGTCGTACGGCAAGAGCCTGAACCCACATCCCCCGATCAGCCCGAGGCTGGCTTGAGCGAGTCGTCCAGTCCTGTGAAGGAGGACAACCCATGAAACGCATTGGTGTGCTGACCAGCGGCGGCGACGGGCCGGGCTTGAACCCGTGCATCCGGGCTGTCGTTCGCACAGCCCTGACCCTGGGCCTGGAAGTCATGGGCATCCGGCGCGGCTACGCCGGACTGATTGACGGCGAGGTCTTTCCGATGGATGCGCGCTCGGTTGGCGGCATCATCGGGCGCGGCGGCACGATCTTGGGGACGGCGCGCAGCGCCGAGTTTATGACGCCACACGGTCAACGTGAAGCGATCCGCAACCTGAATCGCTTTGGTGTGGATGGCCTGGTCGTCATTGGCGGCAACGGGTCGCTGACCGGCGGACTCAAGCTGCAGCAGCAGGGTGTGCCCGTCGTCGGCGTGCCCGGCACCATTGACAACGACATTGGCGGCACCGACATCACCATCGGTGTGGACACGACGCTCAACACGATCTTGGGTGCGATTGACAAGATCAAAGACACAGCTTCCAGCCACCAGCGCGCGTTCCTGATCGAAACGATGGGGCGCGACTGCGGTTATCTCGCGCTGATGGGCAGCATTGCCGGGGGCGCGGAACTGGCGCTCATCCCCGAAGTCGAAGCTTCGCTGGACGATGTCGCTCGCGTTCTTTCGGACGCCTACATCCGCGGCAAGGCGCACTGCATCATCATCATCGCTGAAGGCTGGCGCCCCGGCACGCAGGCGTTAGTCGAATATCTCAAGGGGCGGCAAGAAGAGCTGGGTTTTGAAGTCCGCACGACGGTGCTCGGCCACGTGCAGCGCGGTGGAAGCCCCTCGGCTTATGATCGTATCCTGGCGACCCGCCTGGGCGCGGCGGCCGCTGAGACGCTCCACGAGGGTGTGTCGGGTGTGATGGTGGGCATCGTGGAAGGCAGGATCACGCGGACGCCGCTCGAAGAGGTCATCCGGCCGGTCAACAAGATCCGGCAAGAGTACTATAATCTCCAAAGGACGATGGAAAAGTAGCGTTGACAGGGCAGGTCAACCGGCCTGTCCTTTTTCTTTTCCAGGCCCCCGATGAAACCAGCCCACTGCGGCTCGGAACGTACACCATGAACATTGTCATGCTCGGCCCGTTCGCTTTTTCGCCCAAAGGCACCGTGAGCGCAAGAGCGTTCTTTGCCGCGCGCGCGCTGGTCAAGCGCGGACATGCCGTCACGATCTTGATGCCGCCCTACGACAACCTGGCCGATTCGGGCCGCGAGTGGACGCAGGATGGCGTGCAGTTGGTGAACATGGTCATCCGCCGTGTGACGCCCGCGACGCCGATCGTGGTGGCCTGGGCGATGGCCCGCCGTGCTTTGGCGCTTGGGCCAGACGTGATCCACGTCTTCAAGCCGATCGGCTACAGCGGACTGGCGGGCCAGATTCTTTCGACTTTCTCGCGCGTGCCGCTCGTGCTTGACCACGATGACTGGGAAGGGCGCGGCGGCTGGGCCGACGTCAACCCGTATCCGCCGTTATGGCGCCGCTTTTTTATCTGGCAGGAAGCCGACATGCTCCGCCGCGCGCGCACAGTCACCGTCGCCAGCCGGACGCTGCAAACCCAAGCCTGGGGAATGGGCATTGACCCGGCGCACGTGTTCTACGTTCCCAACGGCCCGGACGAAGCGCTGCGGACGCGACCTGAAGCGTCCATCCAGAAACGTGCGCAGATTCGCGCCGGGCTGGGCGTGAGCGATGCGCCGCTGGCGGTTTACCTCGGTCACATCCCGCATGGCAACGATCTCGATCAGGCGCTCGATGCGATGGAGCGCGTGCTGCCGCATGTTCCCAATCTGCGGCTGGCCGTCCTCGGCACGGGCGACGGGCTGCCGGCCCTGCAGGCCGATGTGGCGCGGCGCGGATTGGATCGCGCGATCCTCTTTACCGGCTGGGTCGCCCATGCGCTTGCGCCCGATTACCTGGCGGCGGCCGACCTGGCGATCTACCCTTACCGCGATAGCCTGATCAACCGCGCCAAGTGCTCGGCCAAGATCATCGAGTACATGGCGATGGGCCTGCCGATCGTCGCCAGCCGCGTGGGGCAGAATATCGAATACATCGAACATGGTGTAAGCGGCCTGTTGGCCGAGCCAGGCGCCCCGGACTCGTTCGCGCAGATGATGCTGGCGATGCTGGCCGATCCGCACAAGGCCAGGGCGATGGGGCAGGCGGCGCGGCAGCGCGTGTGGGCCAGGTTCGATTGGGACAGGTTGGTGGAGACGGTGGAGGCAGCCTATCAAATATCAAACGTCAAACGTCATGCGTCAAATCTCAAAGGGGTTGGGAATCGGCGATAAACTCCGAGACCGGCTGAAGAGATGGATGTGGGTGGTTTTGTGGATGGGTGTGATCTTTGTGTTTTCGGCCCAGCCTCAGCCTGTTTTGAATTGGGGGCAGCCGGCCTGGGTCGGCAAGCTGGCGCACCTGATTGAGTACCTGATTTTGGGCTGGCTCAGCCAGCGAGCGTTGGTGGACCGGCGCGCCTGGTGGCGGGCCTGGCTGATCGCTGTGGTGTATGCCGTGACCGACGAGATTCACCAGAGGTCTGTGCCGGGGCGCACGTCTCTGGCGACGGATGTGATGGTTGATGCGCTGGGCGCGGCAGTAGGGGTGGTGCTCGCGCTCTGGCGCTAAGCCCCGTCCCCGTTTTCTTCCTCTTCCAGCTCCGAGTCGTCCGCAATGATCAGCGGGGTGGTGTCTTCCCCGCGCTGGATGATAATTTCTCCAAACAATCGCTCCTGAACTACCTCGATGCGGCGGCGCTTGAGCAATTCCAGCACGGCCAGGAACGTGACGGCGATCTCGATGCGCGTGCCGCGCTGCAATAACTGCGTAAAGCTGATGTACGGCTGAATCTGCAACGTCCGCTCGATCAGCGCGATCTGATCGCGGATGGTGATCACAAAGGGTTTGACGACGTCGCCCACCGGAGGCGCCGGTTCGGCCACTTCGAGCGCGCGCCGCACGGCCTTGAGCAAATCCTCGATCGTGACGCCCGTCAGGTCCACGTGCGAGGATTCGATCTTGGGCGGCGGGGCAAGCCGGATAAAGCTCCGCAAGCCTTCGGCTTCACGCTGACCCAGTCCCTTTGCGACCTCTTTGAACTGCTTGTAGGCAAGCAATTGCTGCACCAGGTCATCGCCTACGTCTTCTTCAACTTCAATTCCGGGTGGGCGGGGCAAAAGGGCTTGAGACTTGATGAGGATCAGCTTGGCGGCGATGACCAAAAAGTCGGCGAGCTGATCCACGACCAGGTTTTCCAACAAGGCCATGTACTCGAGGTACTGTTCGGTGACCGCCGCCAGCGACACGGCTGTGATGTCGAGTTCCTCGCGCTCGATCAGATACAGCAGCAGATCGAGCGGCCCCTCAAAAACGGGCAGTTTGACCTGATACACCTCGGAAGAGTTCAATGCGGCCTCACCTGCGCGATCACGGCGAGCGCCACGACGGCCAATATCAGGATGAGGATGGCGGCGGTGGCTACCATCCAAATGAGCCGCTCCTGGCGCTGCTGCTCGGCTTTGTCGCGGGCCAATTGTTCCAATCGCGCGTGCTCTTTGGCCCACATTTCATCCAGTCGCCTCTGCGAGGCTTGCTCGGTCTCTTCCTTCAGACGGGGCGCTTCGGCCTGAATATTTTGCAGCCGGTCGGCGTCGGTCCTGGAGCGGCGCGCCGCGATGTGTTCCAGTATGCCCAGCGGCGCACCACACCGCTGGCAAAACCTGGCCTGCGCCCAGTTGAGCGTCCCACAGCGCACGCATGGCTCTTTGAGCTTCTCGCCGCACGCGACACACTGACGCGCTTCCATTTCGTTGACCGTCTCACAGCGTGGACATACTCGCTCGGGATGGGCGAACGTCGAGCCGCAGTAGGGACACGCGATCGTGCCATCCCCCTGGTCGGTCAATGGCCCTCCACCACATTGAGTGCATCGGAGCGATTGCAGTACGTCTATCATAGCGCTACCTCGGAATGAGGATGTGGTAGGTGAACCCGTTCATGTCCACATCCGTCAGCGTGTGGTACTTTTGGCCGATGGCCTCCAAGACCGGCGGCGGGTAGAATTGCGCGCGCAGCACGATCACGCCGAACGCCCGCTGGTCAATCATCTCGATCAGGCTGGACGGGTCGTATAACCCGTTGTTGTAGAGATTCAACAATTGAGTCGGATTGGTCACCACGTCCTTGCCCGCGCGCATCGCCCACGTCGCTTCTTCGGTGAGCGCAGGGCCGGGCGCATCGTTCACGATCGCCTGGATGCGCTGCGCGGCGGCATGATCAAAATCCGCCGGTATGTGGCCGAGCTGCGTATAGCCCGCGCTGTCATAGTACGAATAGTTTTTATAGACCGACGCTTGCCGCCCAACGCCGATCAGATCGGCCAGCGTCCCAAAAACGCGCCCGTCCGTCGGCAGGTGCAGCACCGCCCGCGCTTGAAACAGAAACAGGAGCGGTACGAGTGCTCCGCATACCCATTGCGACCTGCGACGTGCAACGTGCGACTTGATCAGGGATTGGAAATTGGGTATTTGCAACCCGGCGCACACGCACGCCGCCACCACCGCCGTCGTAAAGTACGATTCGCCTGCGCCCCACTTGCCGGCCAACGCTGCGTTCAACACGGCGAGCACGAACCAGATGGTATAAGCCGACCAGCGCCGCGTCACCGCTTCGTACACGACCCGAGTCACAGCCAGCAGGACGATCACCCAATGGAGACGGAACCACTGCTGGTAGAGGAACCAGGCCTGACCCCAGTCGTACGCATTAACGTTCGCCTGGATGATGTTGACGTACCACTGGCCTTGCGTCGCAAGATTGATCAACAGGAACAACCCGGCGTTGACCCCGCCAAAGACCAGGCCAGAGAGGATCGCGCGCCGGGGGTGGCAGATGAGCAAGTGCAAGAACGCCGCGGCGACGGTTGCTATCGCCATCTGCTTGGTCCATCCTGCAGCGGTCAAAAAGACCAGGCCGAGGATCAGGTTGCGCTTGCCATGGCGCGCGTCGTCTGATTCGGCGATGAACACCATGGCGAGCAATTCAAACATCACCATCGTCAGATGCAGCCGGGCCAGCGGGCCGATGTGATAGATGTAATTCGACGCAAACACCATCAGCCCGCACAGCGCTGCCAGACCCGCCCAGCGCGTCTTGCGCCAGACGACCACGGCCACCGTCGCGCCAATGACCAGCGTCGCCCCAAAGGATACCAGCCGCCCGGCCAGGAGCGTCGGGCCGACCAGGGGAAACAGCGGGATCATCATCAGATGAAACAGCGGCGGATAATTGGAGGCATAAAATGGGTAAATCTCATTGCTGCGATAAGGCCATTGGCCTCGTGAAAACAGCACCGCGTCGTTGACCTCGAACCCTTCGCCCTGATCGTAATCGTAGGGAAAGCGCATGACGCCGCGCGCATACAGCAGATAAATCCCAAAATAGCCAATGAAAACGGCAATGGCAACTGCCATCAGCAGCCCGTTCAACTTTTGGAGCGCGCCGATGGCGGGCGGGTCTTGGTTTGTCATTCGTTGCTTGACCGAAAAGATATATGGTAGGGGCAGGCCTTGCGCCTGCCCTGGGCGACCGAACAATTACCCAAGTGGATGGGTGAGACGAATTATACCAGCGGGGCAGGGGGGACACAAACCAGTTCGTAACCCAATTGTAGCAAAGGCGAAACGTGTTGGGCCGATATTCAGGAGTACAATACGTGTAGTGTTTCTGCCACTTGCTCCTTTTGACCTGAATGAGTCTTGTCATGAGAGGGGCAGATTAGGCCGTAACGAGTCGCCGCAATACCGCATGAGGGAAAGTATGGTCAAGCGAACTCTCATCCTCGCCGGGATCGTCGTTCTTGGCCTGGGCATGGCCTCAGGGCTGATCGCGCTGGCATCCGAGACCGCGCCGGCTGTCCGAGCGGCCCCCAATCTCCCTGCCGCCTGCACCCCGGTCGTCTTTGACATCTTTACGCATACGACCTGGTCGGATTATTGCTACCGCGTGATGACGAGCACGGTGACGGTCCAGCCCGACGTGATTTTGACGATCTCGCCGATCACCAGCACGCGGATCGAGTTCGAGTCGAGCGCCTATCTGGTGGTGTTGGGCCGTCTCCAGGCTTTGGGCGCGCCCTCCCGGCCCATCACGTTTACCTCAGCCGTCTCCACGACACCGTGTTCCTGGAACGGCATCGTCCTTCCCTTTGGAAGCCAGGGCGCACGCATCGAACATTCCACCATCGAGTACGCTTGCGCGGGCGTCACCATTGGGGGCGTACAGAGCGTCCAAATCGCGTCGAGCATCTTTCGCTATAACGGCGACGGCGGCGGCACGGGGGGAGCGATCAGCGGTATCACCGATTATTCGGTCATCACGGGCAATGTGATCTATAACTCCACGAATGGTATCGTCTTGAACAAGGCCTTTAGTAACCAGATCGTCGGCAATACCATCCGCGACATCCAACAATATGGCATCAACTTTACGGCTCAACTCACCACGGGGCTACCGACGGTGGGCGGCGACAACAACGTCATCGCCAATAATTCGATCTCGAACGCGCTGGCCGGTTTGAGGCTAGAGATCGGGTCCTATAACCAGGTGCTCAGCAACTCGATCGCGATGAACCCTGGCAGCGCGGCCTATTTGCTCGTTCAGGATCAGGCCATTGTCCGCTACAATCGAATCTATGGCAACGGCGAGGGCTTGAGATTAGAGACCGGCTCGTCCAACCAGGTATTGAGTAACTCGATCTTTCTCAACACAGGCAGCGCGATCTATCTCTCTGATCAGGGCAGCCCGGTGGTCCAGTCCAATCACGTGTTCAGCAACGGAGGCGGCGCGGACTATCGAGCGGCGATTTACATCACAGGCACGCCCGGCATGGCGACGACGATCGTGTCCTACAACACCGTTCACGATGAGCGCCAGGACGCCCTCGAGTACACGGCGGACAATGACGGCATCGGTTCTTGGGCATGGAATAATGCGTTGTGTTCCGTCCCCAGCTTCGAGCTGCGAAATGACGACGATCTGACGGTGGATGCTCGTTACAATTGGTGGGGCACCAACACGCCGTCGTCCGGCCAAGAGTACCTGGGGGCGATCAATCTCTCGCCCTGGATCACACTTTCGCTCATCACGACGACGGCCGCGTTGCCGGCCGATGGCGTCTCTACCAGCGTGATCACGATCTCGCTCCGAGATGCGCTGGGGCACACGGCCCCGCCTGCCTCTCCCCATTCGACGAATCCGCCCGCGCCCAACGCGCGCCGGATCGGGCTGGCGACTTCGCTGGGCGTCATCAGCCCTTCGGTGGTCGTGGTGAACGATAGCGGCCTGGCCGTGGCCACACTGACTTCGGCGCCGACGGTGGGCACCGCCGTCATCACAGCGACGGCGTTTTGCAACTATCCCATCACGATCCCGGTCAGCTTCCTGGCGACCAACCTTGCCATCACCAAGACGGTCGCCGTGACGCAGGTGGTGGCTGGAGGTGTGCTTACCTACAGCATCACCTATAGCAACACGAGCGGGATCCTGGCGAGCGATGTCCGCATCACCGACACGCTGCCGGCCGGCACAATCTGGCTGGACGACAATGCCGCGGCGTTGGGCTGGGCGCGCATCCAGACCTCGCCCCAGGTCGTTTACACGCGGGCGAGCCTCCCGCCTGGTGCTCGTGAGAGCTTTATCCTGACCGCGACAGTCTCCAGCGCCACCTGCGGCGCGGGCCTGACCAACGGGGTCGCCATCGGCACCCGCATGGTGGAAGAAAATTACTCCGATAACACGGCCAGCGCCGGTCCAGTTCAGGTGATCTGCTCCGATGTGGCGATCACCAAGACGGCGCTGCTGACTCAAGCTGTGCCGGGCGAGCTGATCACGTACACGATCGTCTACAGCAACGTGGGCAGCGCTGCGGCTTATGGCGTGGTGATCACCGATGTCTTGCCTGCGGGGACTCGATACGTGGCCGATACGAGCGGTTTGCCGTGCCCGGCGTGTACGCCGGGTTCGACCGGGCCATTGGTCTGGTCAGTCCCCACGCCCATGCCGCCCAACTCGTCCTACAGCTTCAACCTGACGCTGCAGGTGGATCGCAGCTCATCGCTGTGTGGTGTGTCGCTGATCAACGGCGTCTCGATTTCCACGAGCACGCCCGAAAGCAGCCTGGCGAACAACAGCGGACAGGCCAGACCGCTGCCTCTCGTCTGTGCCGATGTGGCGATCACCAAGACGACGCCGCTGACTCAAGCTGTGCCGGGCGAGCTGATCACGTACACGATCGTCTACAGCAACGTGGGCAGCGCTGCGGCTTATGGCGTGGTGATCACCGATGTCTTGCCTGCGGGAACTCGATACGTGGCCGATACGAGCGGTTTGCCGTGCCCGGCGTGTACGCCGGGTTCGACCGGGCCATTGGTCTGGTCAGTCCCCACGCCGATGCCGCCCAACTCATCCTACAGCTTCAACCTGACGCTGCAGGTGGATCGCAGCTCATCGCTGTGTGGTGTGTCGCTGATCAACGGCGTCTCGATTTCCACGAGCACGCCCGAAAGTAACCTGGCGAACAACAGCGGACAGGCCAGACCGCTGCCTCTCGTCTGCGCCGACGTGGCGATCGCCAAGACCACAGCCATCACTCAGACGGCAGCAGGCGGTTGGATCACCTATACGATCGTCTACAGCAACGTGGGCAACGCCACAGCTTACGGTGTGGTGATCACCGATGTCCTGCCTGCGGGCACGCAGTATGTGGCCGATACGAGCGGTTTGCCGTGCTCGGCGTGCGTGCCGGGCACGACCGGGCCATTGGTCTGGTCGGCGGGCACACTGCTGCCCGGTTCGTCCCGCAGCTTTAACCTGACGCTTCAGGTAAACCCGGGCACGTCCGACTGCAATCTCGTCGTGCCGCCCAATACCGTCGTCATCACGACGACCACGCCCGAATCAAACACAGCGAACAACACGGCCGCTTCGCCGCCGGTCATCAGTGTGTGTCCGGTGGATCTGGTGGTGCTCAAGGATGACGACGTCGGCCCGACCACGCCGGGCGGACTGGTGGAAAAGTTGTTGCGCGAGTCCAAATTGCTTGAACCGCAGGCCGTGACTCAGCACCGCGACTTTGTCTATGAAGGCGACCTGATCACCTATACGATTGCTATAATCAACAACGGCACAGTGACGGCCACCAACGTCGTCTTGACCGAGACGCTGCCTCAGTATACCAGCTTTGTCACTGGCTCCGGTTGGGTAGCAGTCACGCCGATCACCTACGTGCTGTCCGTCGGCTCGCTGCCGCCCGGCGCCGGGCGCGTTTATTACTTTGTCGTGCGGGTGGACGATCCGCTCCCGGCGGGCGTGTCCCTGCTCGTCAATCAAGTCTGTGGCTTTGCCGCCGAATCCGACGGCAACCCGGCCAACAACTGCGCTTATGAGGATACGCCTGTGCGACGCCTGGCGTTGCGCATCAGCAAATGGGCCGAGTGCATCGTGCCCGGCCAGGTTTTCAATTACTGGATTGTTTATACCAACACGATGACGACCACGACGTTTTACAACGTGCCGATCACAGACACGTTGCCCATCTCCACGACCTATGCGGGCGCGCCGGGAGATTGGACCTGTCCCGGCAACATCTATTGCTCCTGGATCGCACCAGCGGTCTATCCGGGGGTTGATGTCAAGCGATTGCCCGTTCGGTTGGATCAGAATTACCCGTATGCCACCGTCACCAACACAGTCGTGATCAGCGATGGCCCGCCGTTCACACTGGTCTCGCCAGTGGATCAAGGCGTGGACCTGGTTGTGGTCAAGAACGACAACATCGGCCCGCTGCCACTGGCGCAGCAGCAAGCGTGGGAGCAGGTGCAGCGCCAGCTCTATGGTCAGGCGCGGGTCGTCCCCATGCAGAATGAGCGCGAATACGCCCAGCCCGGCGAGTGGATCACGTACACCATCCTCTACGTCAATGACGGCGTGATGACGGCCACCAATGTGATCTTGACCGAGACGCTGCCCGCTCAAACGACCTACGTCGGCGGCGGCTGGACCTATGCTGGCGGGCGGTTCTATACCATCTCGCTCGGCACGCTCGGCCCTCATCAAGGCGGTGCGCTCGAATTCATCGTGCGAGTCAATGACCCGTTCTACTGTGGGAACAACTGGATCATCAATCGAGTGGACATGAGCGGCGCCGGGTCGGAATGTAGTCTGAGCAACAACTGGTCGGTGGACCAAACCCCGATCACAGGATGCACAACGCTCAAGGTCTATTTGCCCATCATCTTGAGGCAAGAAGAGCCAGTGCCTCCCTCAGTCCAGGTGGCCTTTAGCAGCGCCAATTACCGCGTGCTAGAGACCCGGGGCGTCGCCACGATCACAGTCGTGCTCAACGCTCCCTCGGCGCAGACCGTCACGGTGGACTATTTCACCGCCGATGGGACGGCGAGAGCCGGGCTGGATTATATCACGGCGACCGGGACACTGACCTTCCCGCCAGGCACGACGAGCCTGACCTTTGCGGTCAGAATCCTCACCGATACGCTCACCGAATCGCCCGAGACAGTCATCTTGACGCTCGTGCGACCGGTCAATGCTGCGCTCGGCTCGCCCAATCCGGCGACGTTGACAATCTATGATCCGTGTCCGCCGACCCCGCCCGGCTGCGCGCCGGCGGTGTGGTGCGTGATGCCCTCCGAGTTCAGTCCAATGGGGATGGCGTATGATTCTGCGGCGGGTCATCTGTTCGTCGCCAATCAGGGCGATGCCTTCAACGTCGGTAACCTGACGATCCTGGATAATTCGGGCGCGCCGGTTCACGTGCTCGACAACCTGCCCGGCGCGCAAGGGGTGGCGCTGGATCAAGCGCGCCACCGCGCCTACGTGGCCGGAGGCAACCGGCTGTACATCGTGGATGTGAGCGGCGCGGCTCCCTCTGTGCTGGCGACGATCGGCCTGGGCGAGGACGTGGGCGCCTATTCCGTCGCTTACAATCCGAATACGGACCTGATCTATGTCACAGGCTATCACAACGACTCGGTTACAATCGTCAACGCAGGCAGCCTGAGCGTCGCCCGAAAGCTGACGGGCTTTTTCCAGCCTGCCTACATAGCGATCAACACGACAACCAACAAGGTGTACGTCAGCAATCACACGGGCGGCGTGCCGTGGGGCTTTGTCTCGGTCCTCAGCGGCACAACCAAGCTGGCGACGGTCCACTTGAGCGGCGACCTGTATGGCATCAGTGTGGATACAGTCCGCAATCGCATCTATGTCGCTTCGATCAGCGCCGCGCGGGTGTATGTGATTGACGGCAGGACCGATACGACGATGGGCGACATCCAGATCGTCCGCGCCCGGGACGCTCGCCCGGTGCCGCTGCGACAGACGGCGGTCAACCCCAGCGTGGGCACCGATACGCATCTGTGGCTCACCAGCAGCCAGGGCGATTTGTGGGGCATGGATCGGCTGATCCTGCTCGCGCTGCCGCAAAGCGCCTGGCCGCCGCAATCGCCTTTCGTGCTGCGCGCGGTGGCGGTGGATCCTTCGCCGGAGGGTGGGCTGGTGTTTGACCCGAACCCGGCTTCGTGGCGTGTGTTTGCCAGCAGCGCGGTCTCGAACCTGGTGACGCTCTCGCAGGACAAGGCGACGTTGTGCCCGGACCCGCTCTATACCAGCGCGTCGGCGCAGGATAGCTACCGTGTGGTGACGCACGATTACACCTTCCGAAAACGGAATCGCTAAGTGGCGTACGCGACCTGCCACTGGCGCAGCCCCCGGCCTTGAACAAGGTCGGGGGCTTGCCTTTTGGGCGTGTTTCATCAACCTCCCGTTAGCCAGCTCTCAGCCCGATTCATCGGGCGCGGCTTCCTCCCCTGCGCCCTCTCCCCCTGCGAAGCGGGGGGAGTTGGAGGGGGTACGGGCACGAGGTTCTCGCAATGACAAAATGAAACTTGATGGCCGCGCCGAGTGTCCATGTACCCAACACGGGCACAAATTGCGCTTTTCTCCTGTCAACGAATATTGAACGAATAAACGAATAGGCCCGCTGGCCGCACTCATTCGTTGATTCGTTGCGCCGAAGGCGATTCGTTGACAGGGATGAGGACAAATACAAAAGCGCGAAACATGACCACACTCAGTATACCTGCGGGAGGTTGCGCGTCATATGACAGAATATGACATTTGTCACTAGGCAACGTTCTGGAAAAGCGTTATATTGATACTGTATTGGTATCATTTTATACTGGAGCGCGTGAGGAGCGCCGGGTGATCTCGATCAGCCGTCAGACCGATTATGCGTGCCGTGTGATTTTGCACCTGGCGATGTTGCCGTCAGGGGAGCGGGTGACGGCTCAAGACATCGCCAGGAAGCGGCTCATCCCGCGCGCGCTGGTTCGACGGGTGATCACGCAACTGGCGAACGCCGGGCTGCTCGTCACCACACGCGGCCTTAACGGTGGGTTGACTCTGGCGCGGCCCGCCGACCAGATCAGCTTGCTCGATGTGGTGGAGGCGATGGAAGGCCCGCTGGCACTGAACGTGTGTGTGGTCAATCCTCAAGAGTGTCCCCTGATGAAGGTTTGTACAGTCCATGAGGCCTGGGTCAAGGCGCGCGATATTTTGGCCGCGGAGTTGAATCGAGCCACATTTGACAAATTGTCAAAGGTCAAATAACAAATCTCAAGAGGCAAGTGAAACTTGCCATGGAAACCTGGTACGTTGCTGCCAGCCGTCATGATACTGAGTGGACTCGTCTGCGCGGGAACGCGCGGACATGAACTGTCCGCGTTAGACCGCGGCGCCGGATGAATCCGGCTTGCCTGGGGGAGCGGCATATCGTCAAGCCGCTGCCCTGACGCCTGCCCGTCAGCAGGCATGGAATTCTAAGTCTGTGCGACAGATCACGCCGGGTAGCTCGGATAAGGAGGCAGATCATGGATGCATTGTTGCTCGCCCGCTTGCAATTTGCCATCACAACGGTGTATCACTTCTTTTTTGTCCCCCTGACGCTGGGGCTCTCGATTCTCGTGGCGATCATGGAGAGTGCTTACGTTCGCTACGGTAACGAGTTGTACAAGCGCCTGGCTCAATTCTGGGGCAAACTCTTTCTCATCAATTTTGCGCTTGGTGTGGTGACCGGCATCGTACAAGAGTTCCAGTTCGGCATGAACTGGTCGGAATACTCGCGCTTTGTGGGCGATGTGTTCGGCGCGCCGCTGGCGATTGAAGCCTTGCTGGCGTTCTTTCTCGAATCCACCTTTCTCGGCATCTGGGTCTTTGGCTGGGATAAGCTTTCCAAAGGCGTGCACGCGGCGACGATGTGGGCCGTGGCGATCGGTTCCAATCTTTCGGCGCTGTGGATTCTGATCGCCAATTCGTTCATGCACGAGCCGGTGGGTTACGTCCTCCGCAGTGGCCGCGCCGAGATGACGGACTTTTTCGCCTTGCTCGCCAATCCGCACGTTTGGGTGCAGTGGCCGCACGTGTTCTTTTCCGGCATAACGACCGCTGCGTTCTTTGTGCTGGGCATCAGCGCGTGGCATTTGCTCCGCAAAAGCGACGCCGAGTTTTTCCGCCGCTCGCTTCAGATCGCGCTGGTGTATGGCGTCATCGGCAGTGTGATGGTCGGGCTGCTGGGACACTCGCAGGCTCAGCACATGGTGCAGGTCCAGCCGATGAAGATGGCGGCGGCCGAGGGCCTATACAAGAGCGAAGACCCGGCGTCGTTTTCGATCTTGACGATTGGTGATCTCGAGGCGCGCCGCGAGGTGTTTGCCATTCGCATCCCGGCCGTGCTCAGCCTGTTGGCCTATAACCGGTTCACGGGCGAGGTGAAAGGCATTGATGAATTGCAAATGATGTACACCCGGCAATATGGCCCCGGCGATTACCGCCCGCCGATCCCGACGATCTATTGGTCGTTCCGCCTGATGGTGGGGGCGGGCCTGTTGATGGTCTTGCTGTCGTTCGTGGGCCTGTTCCTCGTGCTCAAAGGTCGTCTCGACACATCAGCCTGGTATCTAAGGTTGTTGCCGTGGGCCTTGTTCTTGCCCTACATCGCCAACACCACCGGCTGGCTGATGACTGAACTGGGCCGTCAGCCGTGGATCGTGTTCGGCCTGATGAAGACCGAGCAGGCGGTCTCGCCTACGGTCTCGTGGGGGATGGTGTTGGCCTCGCTCGTGACCTTTACCTTGCTCTACGGCGTGCTGATGGCCGCCGACATTTATTTGCTGAACAAGTACGCCAAAGGCGGCCCGGGTCTCGCCGAGTCGCCCGTTCCAGCAGCAGCGTAGGGAGGCGCGCCATGGATCTCAACACTGTCTGGTTCATTCTGATCGCCGTGCTGTTCATCGGCTATTTTTTCCTGGAAGGGTTTGACTATGGCGTGGGCATCTTGTTGCCGTTTCTGGCCAAGGACGATCGCGATCGCCGCGTCCTCATCAACACGATTGGCCCGCACTGGGATGGCAACGAGGTATGGCTCATTACGGCCGGCGGCGCGATCTTTGCCGCGTTCTCTGGCTGGTATGCCACGCTGTTCTCCGGCTTTTACCTGGCGCTCGTGCTGATGCTCGTCGGGCTGATCGTGCGCGGCGTGGCGCTCGAGTTCCGCAGCAAGGACGAGAACCCCACCTGGCGCGCGATGTGGGACTGGCTGATTTTCGTCGGCAGCTTGATCCCGGCGCTGTTGTGGGGCGTGGCGCTGGCAAACATAGTGCGCGGTGTGCCAATTGACGCCAACAAAAACTATGTGGGCAATTTCTTTACCTTGCTGAACCCGTATGCCCTGCTCGGCGGATTGACGACGCTGGTTGGCTTTACACTGCACGGCGCGATCTTTCTCACGCTCAAGACCGCAAACGATCTCGCGGAAAAGGCGCACAACGCTGCCAACACACTCTGGCGGCCGGCAGTCGTGTTGATTTTCGCGCTCATGATCGCCAGCTACTTGGCGACCGACATTTTCACTCGATTGGGTGTGAACCCCGGCCCAGTCCCGCTGGGCGCGGGTGCGGCGCTGCTCTCCGTCGGCTGGTTTCTGCGGACGCGGCGATATGGCTGGGCGTTTGCGTTCCATGGCCTGAGCATTTCGTTGATGGTGATCACGGCCTTTATGGGGCTTTACCCGCGTGTGATGGTGTCCAGCCTCGACCCCAGGTACAGCCTGACGATTTACAATGCCTCGTCCAGCCCCTATACGCTTCAGGTGATGACGATCGTGGCGCTCGTCTTGGTGCCGATCGTGCTGCTCTACCAGGGCTGGAGCTACTATGTCTTTCGGCAGCGGATCAAGCGAGAAAGCAAGCTGACGTATTGATCGCTACTGACAAGGTGACGGGGTGACACGGTGACAGGGTGATCTCGATCACCCTGTCACCG
>DAOTXX010000043.1:0-15107 GCA_034434835.1 Thermoflexales bacterium
ATTTGGTGCTTGGCTTGTTGTCACGGCGCGGCGTCCAGAATGTACCCGAGGCCCGACGACGCTTCGCGGCTCATCTGAACGAGGCTGTCCAACTCGTCTTGGGAAGCCCGGTCTGACTTTGCAACAGCCCTGGAATTGCCACATTGCTTCTTTATCTTCAAGACCCAGAGCAGTATAATGTTTGGTTACCTACCACTCATCGAAGCCTTGAATTATTCGGTCGAATTCAAGGGCTGGAAGAATCCGACTGGAGCGTGAATTATCCGATCTTCAACGCCGCAGCAATCTCGTTCAGGGACAAACATGGGTTTGAACCCCAAGAGGTGGATTGGGCTCTGTGGATGGTTGAGATGATAGTACGAGATTCGCCTGCTCTCGACCGGTACCGTCTGTGATGAACCAGCCGGATGGACAACGATACTGTCACCTTTTCCGATGTCCAATCCGCCGCCGAGCGGCTGCGCGGGCAGGTGCATCGCACACCCGTCGTCACCTCGCGCACGTTCGATCAGATCGCCGGATGCCGTACCTTTTTCAAGTGCGAAAACTTGCAGCGCGGCGGCGCGTTCAAGTTTCGTGGCGCGTACAACGCGCTGACCCAGTTGACGCCGGAGCAAAAACGGCGCGGCGTTGTGACGTTTTCTTCGGGCAATCACGCGCAGGGATTGGCGCTGGCGGCGAAGGTGTTGGATATTCCCGCTACGGTCGTCATGCCGTCGGATGCGCCGCCGATCAAAGTGGACGCCACGCGTGGTTATGGCGCCGAGATCGTGTTTTACGACCGGTTGACGGGCGACCGTGAAGCGATCGCGCACCAACTGGCCTCTGAGCGCGGGCTGACGATCATCCCACCGTTTGACCATCCGCACATCATTGCCGGTCAGGGCACGGCGGCGCTGGAGCTTGGCCAGGACGTGCCTGATCTCGATGTCTTGCTCACGCCAGTCGGCGGCGGCGGGTTGATTTCCGGCTGCGCCCTGGCAGCAAAGGCGATGTGCCCCCATGTGCGCATCTTGGGCGTCGAGACCGAGCCGGCGAATGACGCCTGGCAGTCCCTGCGAACGGGCACGCGCGTCACGATCCCGGTGCCGGATACGATTGCCGATGGCATCCGCACGACCTCGCTGGGCGTCCTCACGTTCGAGATCATGCGTCGCCTGGTGGATGACATTGTGCTCGTCACCGATGCCGACGTCATCGAGGCGATGCGCTTCATGCTGCTCCGCATGAAGCTGCTGGCTGAACCGACGGGCGCGGTGGCGGTGGCTGCCGTGATGGCGCGCAAGACGCCTGGGGTCGAAGGCAAGCGGGTCGGTGTGATCGTTTCAGGCGGCAACGCCGATCCCGCTTTGTTGTTGCGGATTTTGGATTTTTGATTTCGACGCATGTGCCGATTGGTTTGGCGTGCCGCAAAGTGGAGGTCCCCATGACCACTATCCGCGTTTGGACCAACTGGGCAAAATCTGGAGATCAGCCTCCGCCTCAGGTTCAACTTTTGGATCTGGAGGAATATCTGCGCGGCGTGCTGCCGCGTGAGATGTCGCCCGCCGCGCCACTGGAAGCGCTCAAGGCGCAGGCGGTCGCAGCGCGCACGTACGCGCTGGCTGCCTTGAGCAGGCCGCGCCACGGTGGTACCGCTGAGGTTTGCGCGACCGACCATTGCCAGGTGTGGTCGTCGCAAACGTTTCCCTCGACCGATGCAGCGGTGCTCTTGACGGCGGAGCAGTATCTTGGGTTCAACGGCCAGGTTGCCACTGCTTATTACTTTGGGCACTGCGGCGGACGCACTAACACGCCAGCGGAAGCGGGCTGGCCCGGTCAGGTGCCCTGGTGCCAGTCTGTCCTGTGTCTGTGCCAGCCGCCGCGCCCGGCTGGCAATCACGGCGTGGGCATGTGCCAGGATGGCGCGGTGCTTATGGCCCGGCGCGGCTATGATCATGAGATGATCTTGAAGCACTATTACACAGGTGTAGTGATCGCTGTCGTTGGGGCTGATGCGCCGCCGACGCCGCTGGGCTACAACAGCCAGTACGTCTTGATGTCGCAGAGCGCCGGGCCAGATGTGTGGGCGACGCTCGCGCCTTATGCGCTCCACTTTCGTGTGACGAGCGGGTTCAGTCACGACGATGCGCTGCGCGTCCACGGTGACCGACACGTGATCACGATTCTGGGCAGCGCGGGCCAACCGTGGAGCGTCTCGGCGGAACTGGAGCAATTCCTGCGTCAGGTCGCCCCGTTTGATGTCACAGTCGAGCGCATCGAGGCCAGGACGCTGGCAGAGCTGGCGGCCAGACTCCAGGACTGTATCACCCAAGGGAATCCGTTTGCCTATCGCTGAATGACCGACGACCGTAGGGGCAGGCCTATCCCCTCTTCAGGGGGTGTGCCTGCCCTGTGATAGGAGCGTGAAATGAGCCAGATCACTGTGGCCGGAGTCCAATTCGATCCCAAAATCGGATTGGTGCGGGAGAATCGTGTCCGCATCCTGGGGCTGATAGACGAGGTCGCCGGGCAAGGGGCCAGGCTGGTAGTATTTCCCGAGTGCGCGCTTTCGGGTTATGTGTTCGAGGACGTTGACGAGGCGCGCGCAGCGAGTGAGCCAGTGCCCGGCCCTTCGACCGAAGCGATCGCTGCAACATGCAAACAGCTCGGCGTGTACGCGGTCGTGGGGATGTTGGAAGAAGCAGGCGAGGCGATCTATAACTCGGCCGTGCTGTGCGGGCCGGAAGGACTGGTAGGCGTCTATCGCAAGACGCATTTGCCGTTCCTGGGCGTAGACAAACTCACGGCGCTCGGCCCAGACCCCTATCGCGTGTACGAGACCAGCATCGGGCGGATCGGGATGTTGATCTGCTACGATCTGCGCTTCCCGGAGGCGGCTCGCTGTCTGGCGCTGGAAGGGGCGGACGTGATCGCGCTCCCGACCAATTGGCCGCAAGGCGCGGACGCTTCGCCCGATTTTATTGCACCGGCGCGCGCGATGGAGAACCGCTTGTTCCTGGTCGCCGTCAATCGCGCCGGCCAGGAGCGGGGCGCCCGGTTCATTGGCAAGAGCCAGATTGTGGATCCGTCCGGTCGGCGGTTGGCGATGGCGCAAACGATCGACGAGACGATCATCACGGCCACGTTCGATCCGACGTTGGCGCGTCAAAAGCGGCTCGTCATCGAGCCGGGCGTGTTCGAGATGGATACGGTGGGCGACCGGCGCCCGGATTTGTATCGGAGGATCGTAAAAGACTGATTATCTTAACCTCTGCCCAATGGCGGGCATGCCCCCGCATTTTGAAAAGACTGAGGCAAACACAATGCCCAATGAATCGTGGAATGATTCATCGGGCATACGCTTTGTCTGGAATTTACGCTGGCTACGGTATTAGCTTGAAGCTCTGGATGATCTTGTCTATCACTGGCGCGTGCTTTTGCGATTGGTCGGCCAGCGTGCTAAAAGAGATCACGTACATGTCTCTATCCCGGATGACCAGGAACTGGGTTACTGCGATACGGACAGTCTTTTTCGTAGCAGTGGACATACTGAGCTGATACTCGAATTCCTCGGCCTCGAAGCCTGCTACTTGCACACGACGATGCGTGACGGGGCCGGCTATATTGGACAAGCTTTCCAATTGCGGTATGGTCGTTTGCACATAAAAGTTCAACGAGGCTTTGATGTTGAGCTGCTGCTTAAAGATGTTGCAATTGGTGGGAAAGCCAGCTTTGACGCCCGCAGGGTCAAGATCAACTGCAAGGAACCCAAGTCCGGCTGCCATCTGGCTGTGAATCTGTTCTTCAAGCAAGTCGCCTATCTCTGGGTTCAGCTTGCCAAACGCGTCCAGAATGTCTTCTATGGCCTCTGGATGCAGATCAATCTGTTCCCAACTCGGCGGCAGAGCGAGGGCATACCCTTCAGTGGGCTTTTCGTAGAGAATCCAGCCGCTCGACAGTATGCTTGTGAGCGTCTTCCGGGCTGGGGTGGCGGTTGGGGTAAAGGTGGGTCTAGGTGTCCTGGTTGGACTGGGAGTTGAGGTGGGCGTTGGCGTGGCTGTCAACGTGGCTGTGGGGGTGGGAGTCTCTGTGGGTGGGATGGATGTGGATGTGGCTGTGGGCGGTACGAACACTGCTTCGGACAGATTGCATGCCATGGCGAGCAGTACGATGGCTGCCAGCCCAATGTTTCGTAGTAAAGCGGCGGAGTGCATGGATAGACTCCTTGTGTGTGCATTGTGCGTTGCGGCTCAAAGTTTGCGCTTGAGCCACGTCACGACCGTTTCCACAATCTGCTGGCGATGCGAGCTAAAGCCGTGATCGGCGCCTTTTATCAAAACCACTTCAGCCGCGTCACCAGCCTTGTCCTTGAGTTCCCTCGCCTGCAAAACCGGCACAACCTCGTCTGCCTCGCCGTGGACAATCAGCAACGGACAAAAGTGCAACAGAGCCACCACGTCCACCGGGTTGTACGTCCACTCGAGCGCGCGCCATTGCGACTGGATGCCTTTGCCGGTGATGTTGCGCAGGAAGCGGGCGTGATCAGCGGCCAGCGCATCCGAAAGCGACATGGTGCGCAGGTTGGCAATGCCATTCAACGTGACCACCGCGCGGATGCGCGGGTCGCGGCTGGCAGCGATAATGGCGGCCCATCCGCCCAGGCCGTGCCCAATTGTGGCGATGCGCTCCGGGTCCACGGCAAAATCCCCGGCGAGGATCGTGTCTAGCGCAGCGCGCACATCATCGGGAATGCCCGCCAGCGTGTAATCCCCTTCGCTGCCCCAGCAACCTCGATAATGAAAGATAAGCGTGTTCCAACCAGCGTCGCGCAAGGCATAGGCCAGATCGGTGTTCTTTTCCAGGCCGGGGATGCCATGCAGCAAAATCGCTGTGGGATGCAGGCCGGGGCCGCCCGCGCGATACAGTGCGCCGAGCAGCTTGTAGCCTGAACTGGTGATGATGACACCATCTAAACCGGGCAGATCGGACATGAGACACCTCTTATTTTGTCCCCAGCCCTGCTCCAGTTGGGGGGAAGGAGGCAAGGCGGGGATCAGCCATTACAAATCCACCAGCGTTTGGCTTTGCTCGTGCATGTACTGTTGCACATAGTACGGGCCGCCGCCGTTCTTGCCGGTCGAGCCGGAGCCTTTCCATCCGCCGAACGGTTGATAGCCGGGCCACGCGCCTGTCGTCGCGCCGGCCGCGCGGTTGACGTACGTCACACCGGCCTGGATATGATCCAGGAACCATTGAATCTCTTGCGGATCGTTTGAATAAAAGCCGGCCGTCAACCCGTAGCACACGTCATTGGCAAGCCGCATCGCCTGATCGAGATCGTCCACGGCTGCGACGGTCGTGATCGGCAGGAACATTTCTTCTTGCCACAAGGGATGGTCGAATGGCAGCCCGTAAGAAATCGTCGGCGCGCAAAAGAAACCCTTGCCCAGACTGCCTTCGGTGAGATGTTTGCCGCCGCAAACGATCTGGCTCGACTGCGACAGGTCCTCACAATAGCGCATATAATCGTTGTAGGCTTTCTTGTTGATGACCGGGCCGAACCATACGTTGAGCTGGCTGGGATCGCCGATGACGATCTGGTCTGTCCATGCGACGAGCTTGTCGAGGAACGCCTGGGCGACGGGCTGTTCGACGTACACGCGCGAAGCCGCCGAGCATTTCTGGCCCTGCAGGCCGAACGCGCTGCGCATCACGCCCATGGCGGCCACGTCGAGATCGGCCTGGCGGCTGATGAGGACGGGGTTCTTGCCCCCCATCTCGATGATGCAGGGACGCGGATAGGTGCACCGCGCCTGAGGGAACGTCCGATAAATGTGCATCCCGATATCGTACGAGCCAGTGAAGGTGATGCCATCTACACCCGGATGGGTGATGATCTCTTCGCCGACGGTCGAGCCAGGGCCAGTGACAAAGTTGAACGCACCTTCGGGCACGCTCGCTTCGAGGAAACATTCCGTGAGTTTGTATCCGACAAAAGGCGTGTCGGTGGCGGGCTTGAAGACGACGGTATTGCCCGCGACCAGCGCGGCGCCGGCCGGGCCGCCCGCCAGCGCGAACGGAAAGTTGAATGGACTGACGACGGCCCACACGCCGTAGGGCTTGAGGAGACTGGTGTTGTGGTGCTTGCGGCTCTCCTTGCCCATCGGCGTGATAAAGCCCTTGTGCGCTTCCATCTGATCGCAATAGTAGCGGATCAGGTCGGCGGTCTCTTCCACATCGCCCAAGGCTTCTGTGCGATTCTTGCCGACCTCCAGCGTCATGAGCGCGCTGATCTCGAAATTGCGCCGGCTGATCACGTCCGCGGCCTTGCGCATGATCTTGACGCGCTGCTTCCAGCCCAGGTCGCGCCAGATGGGGAACGCCCGGCGCGCTGCGGCAATGGCGTCCTGGGCGTCTTGAACGGTTCCCTTTTGAAAGTAACCCAAGATCCAAGACGTGTTGACCGGGCTGCTATCGGCGAATTGCTCGGCCGCCATGCGCGGCTGGCCGCCGATGATCATGGGATACGATTTGCCCAGGTTCGCCTTGACGTTGGCCACGGCCTGGTCAAAGGCGTCATGGCGCGGATCGTCAGGTGGCATGGCCAACGTAGCGTAGGTGATCTTGCTCAACGCTGGCTTTTTGGGTGCGAACCGTTTGGCAGCGATCTTTTTGGTCGCAGCTTTTTTGATCGTCTTTCTCGTTGCCATCTCTCCATTTCCTTTCCTGGCCATTGATCTATGACGTTCAGATAATGTTTTGGGGTAGGGGCGACCCTTGCGGTCGCCCAGGGCAGGTGCACCCCCTAAAGAGGGAGATAGGCCTGCCCCTACCACAGTCTTTTTCTGAGCATCCATATCATCATCCGGGTACAACTCGTTGATCAGTCAGTCCCTTGCGGCGGCTGCGATAATCCTCTCGTTTGTTCTGCCCATGCAAAAACTGCTCGCGCCGATTGTATTGCCCACTGGTATTCTTCCTCCGTCACATCCTCATAATCGCCGGGATACCTGAACATCACCGCATAACTGGTCAGACTCACAATCTCTTCTGCCTCTAGCGGCGCTGAAACTTGAGAGGGCAGCAAAGCTAGCCAGCGCCAAATCGCTTTGATCACGACGCAGCCAATCCGCGGCGCTCCCAGGCAACGTACACCTCCTTGCCTTCTGCTAACACCGTGCGATATATCAAGCCACTGCTGTCTTTGTGCCGCTCCAGCACAGCAGAACGCTCATCACTGGCCCTCGATCTCTTGAATCGCTTCGACCGGCGTCATGGCGCCGAACGCCACCTTCATCAGGCCGGGCAGGTAGCGATCCATCGTCTGCACAGCGGGATAGACGACGCGACGGATGAAATTGTTCGTCAGCACCTCGCCTTCAAAGTCCAGGCTGGCCTTGTAGCGCACCTCACCATCGGCATAGTCCAGCTCAAAGTTGCCGATGCGCATGCCGTAATTCGCGCGCGTGATAAACTCGGCCACCGCCGGGCGGATGTCTTCCGGCACGTTGACTGGGGCGATGGCGTAAAAGACAAACTGCTCGTACTCGATGCGGATCTGTGCAAAGCAGCGCAGCTCGCCGTTCTTGCCGCGATAATACATGCGATAGGCATGTTTCTCCTCAAGGGTTTGAGGATACCAGCCATCTTCTTCCAGGAAGCGACCTAACGTCTCGTAGGCGCGCAGGGCGTTGAGGTGTTCTTGATCCGACCTGGATTCAATCTCGTTCGAAGATGCTTCAGCCATACCTTCGACTCCTCGTGCCGGGCACGCGATGTGGGATGTCGCCTATTCCGAACAGGCTTCGCCGAAGCCTGTCATCATCTGCCGTCACATCTCTGCCAGCGAGCTGCCTTCTTTCACCTGTGCCATCATTTTACACATTCCCTCGGACATCATGCGGGCCATCATCCTTGGAATGGCCCGCGTAACCAGCGCAACGGCAAGTCCGCCTCCAATCGCGCCCAGAATGGCAGCAAGCACATAGCCCCTGGCGCGAGAATCTGCGTTGTCCATTTTATGCGCTCCTCCTGCTGCAACGGCCGCTCTGGCCGCTCGGCTTGGCAGTAGATGACACGCGACTAGCGATGTGCCGCCTCATCCACCATGCTCAGCAGTTCATCCAGCACATGCAGCCCGGCAGCCAGGTCGGCCTGCTCGATGATGAGCGGTGGGCAAAGGATGATCAAGTTGCCGCGTACCGCCAGGCTGATCTCACGTTGGCGGCCTTCGACTACCAGTTGACGCAACACGGGCGGCGTCTGCGGCCATTTGGCGAGCGGCTCTTGACTTCCAGCTTTGACAAACTCGATTTGCGCGAACAGCCCCCGGCCGCGAATGTCGCCGATGCTCGGGTGGCCCTCGGCGATCTCGCGCAGTTGGCCGTGCATCCACGCGCCCAACTCTCGGCTCCGTGCGATCAGTCCTTCGCGCTCATAGGTCTCGATGGCGGCCAGTCCCGCCGCACACGACATCGGGTGGCCGCTGTACGTCAGGCCGGTTTCGAGTATGTGGTCCTCAAAGTAATCGGCGACCTGTTGGCTGACGACGACGGCGCCAAGCGGCATGAACGCGGCGGTCAGCCCTTTTGCCAGCGTCATCATGTCCGGGGCCAGACTTCCCTCTCCCGCTTGCGGGGGAGGGGCCGGGGGTGGGGGCGAGCTTTGCCATGCAAACCAACTGCCCGTCCGCCCGAACCCGCTCATGACCTCGTCGGCGATGAGTAGGACGCCGTAGCGACGGCAGATTTCGCGCAGGCGCGGCCAGTATTCCGGCGGTGCCGTGATGCCGTTCGTCCCGGCAGCCGGCTCGACCAACACAGCAGCGACCGTGTGCGGCCCCTCCCACTCGATCAGCTCCGCGATGTGGTCGGCGCAGCGAATGTGGCAACTCGGGTAGGTCAATCCAAATGGACAGCGATAGCAATACGGCGGCAGCGCGTGAACGACGCCAGGTGGCCCCGGCGGATAGTTCCAGCCTCGATTATCGCCGGAAAGCTCCATCGCGCCGGCCGTCGCGCCGTGATAGGAACGGTGGCGCGTGATCACCTTGTGCCGGCCGGTCGCCCAGCGGGCCATCTTGATCGCGTTCTCGTTTGCTTCGGCGCCGCCCAGCGCAAAGAACACTTTGCCGCCGGGCATCTGCGCGCGCTCGATAAGCTCTTTCGCCAGGCGCGCCCGCGTCCGGTTGCCCCAACCGGAGGTGACAAACATCATCTCGTCGGCCTGGCGCTTGATCGCTTCGATGACAGCAGGGTGCTGATGCCCCAGGTGCGAACATTCCGCCATCGCGCTCAGGTCGAGGTAGCGGTGACCCTGGTCATCCCAGAACCATGCGCCGGAGCCGCCGGTCACCGTGGGCGCGTTCCATTGACTTTGCGCGGTCCAGGTATGCAGAACGCAAGCTTTCTCTTCGGATCGCCATTGTTCGGCGAGGTGGGGATCCATAGGAACAATTTTCACAGAATGACTCTTGGGTTAGAATTGTGATTCGGGTCAGACTGAGCTTGCAACCGCCCATGATTACCACAATCGGGCAATGGAATAAGCATCGAAAGTGGTGTCATCGCTCACGATGGGTATCTGCTCCACTTGGGCTTGGCCGATCAGCAAGCGGTCGAATGGGTCACGGTGATGAAATGGCAAGATTGATACCGCTGCAGCATGGTTTACAGTGATGCCCAACAACTCGATCTGGTTAAGCTCAAGCTGCTGAGGAATGAAAACCTCGAATGGCTCTGCCAGGCTCAGTTTCCCGAGGCTGATCTTGATTGCCATTTCCCACAGACTGCCCACGCTCAGCAGTACCTGATTCGACGTGTCTTCGATAAGCGCTCGTGCCTCTGAACTGAGTCGGGGGCTGCCGCCGATGAACCACAGGAAGCTGTGTGTATCGAGCAAGAGTCTCATACAGTGTACTCGTCCAAGTCCGAGAGCGGAGCGTTGAAATCATCAGCCATTTGAATTAGCCCCTGAGCGCTTCCGAATTGACGATGCGCGGGACGAACGACAGGTACCAGTTGAACTGCCTGCTGATCGCTTTTTGTGATCACCACTGTCTTGCCTTTGAGCGCGGCGTCAATCAATTCCAGCAAATGGGCTTGCGCTTCACCAATACTGGCTTGCTGAATCATGGTACACCTCCACATCTCGTCAAGTGAGGTCGGGTTGCTGGTCGAGTATCGGGCAGATTTTTGTGCAAATCCATTATACAAGGTTTTTCGGGCGAGGGGTAGGGATCGATTCCCATACAAGTTGAGCACACGCCCGGATTCTACCACGCTTTCAGTTTTCGTGATAAAATAGGTCGCGGTCTTTTGGGCAGTGCGCAATCAGTTGTGCTGACTTTCTATCGAACCGGACCGTCAATCAATTCTCAATACCCCTTGAACGATACCGCCAAAAGTGTGACCATGTTTTCCTCTTGTGCATCTTGAGTGTCAGGAGGTATGCGCCATGTCTTCTATATCCCAAGCCGTCGCTCCCGCTGCGCGTCCTGCTTTATTGACAGGCCGCCGACTTCGTAAACTCCAAGAAGCCGGGCTGGGGTATCTCTTGTTGCTCCCTGCGTTTGCTATCCTCACCGTCTTTGAGTTCTTTCCGGTCTTTTATGGCTTTTACATCAGCCTGTGCAACTGGAAGGTCACAGGGTGCGCCCAGTTCCTGGGCTTGGGCAATTACACCCGCGCTTTCCAGGACCCAGAGATGTGGCACTCGCTCACGGTGACAGCCTGGTACTCGTTGTTGTCGGTGGTGGTCCAGTTGAGCATCGCGCTGGTGTTGGCCTATCTCTTGTTTCAGAACATCCAGGGCAAGCCCATCTATCGCATGTTGTTCTTTATGCCGTACATCACTTCGACGGTCGCTTCGGCTTCGGTCTGGGCGTTCCTGTATAGCCCGGACAAAGGGCCGATCAACGATATTCTACGCGCGTTGGGGCTGCAGGGGCTTAAATGGCTGGGCGAGCCGCGCGGGGTCTTGGAATTGATAGCGACCTCGGCGGGCGTCCAGTGGCCTGCCTGGGCGGCTGGGCCGAGCCTGGCGCTGGTCGCGATTTTCATCTACACGACGTGGGTGTTTGTCGGTTACGACACGACCATCTTTTTGGCCGGGCTGGGCAACATTCCGAACGAGCTGTACGAGGCGGCCAAGATTGATGGCGCGAGCGGCTGGCATCTCTTTCGCCGCATCACGATCCCGTTGATCTCCCCGCAGACGTTCTTTTTGCTTATCCTGACAGTGATCGGGACGTTCAAGGCGTTCAATCACATTTACGTGATGACGATGGGCGGGCCGGGCACTGCGACGACGACGACCAGTATCTTGATCTTTCAGCAGATGTATCAGTACAACCGCTACGGTTACAGCGCGGCGCTGTCGTTCATCTTGTTCATCATCATTCTGCTGCTGACGATCATCCAGAACCGAGTCGCGGGCAGCCGCGTGATCTATGCCTAGAGGGAGAGCCACCATGTCAACTCCAACCCGAACCTTGCGGCCCGGCTTTCATGTAGAGGGGGGACGTCTTGCGGTCTACCTGGTCTTGACAGTGGGCGCAGTCCTGGCCGTGGCCCCCTTCCTGTACATGATCACCACCTCGCTCAAGACCTATGGCAGCGTGATCGCCGGTCAACTGTGGCCGTGGTGGCCGCTGGGAGACGAGGCACTGCAGTGGAACAATTACCCGGACGCGATCAAGACGATCGGATTTGACAAGACGTGGCAGATGCCCCTGTTTTTCCGATATGCTGTCAACAGCATCATCGTCACGCTGGCGACGGTATCGGGTGTGCTGTTGACTTCCATCCTGGCGGCATACGCGTTCGCGCAGATGGATGTGCCCGGCAAAAATCTACTCTTTATGCTGCTCCTGGCGACGATTATGATCCCCGGCGATTTGACCCTGGTCCCCAAAGTGGTCATGATGTTCCAATGGAAGTGGTACAACACGTACCTGGCGCTGATCGTCCCCTTCCTGGCGAACGTGATTGGCATCTTTTTACTGCGCCAGTTCTTTATGCAGATTCCCAAAGACTTGTTCGACGCGGCGTTGATTGATGGCTGCGGGCACTTGCGCTACCTCTTTACGATCGTTCTGCCGCTGTCCAAACCCGCTGTCGTCACCGTCGGGTTGCTCAACTTTATTGCGGCCTGGGATAGCTTCAAGTGGCCGCTCCTGGTGACACGCGACAGCAGTATGCGCGTGCTGGCGGTGGGCCTCCAGCAGTTCCTGGTCGGCGAGGGCGGCACCAAGATCCAATTGATGATGGCCTTTTCGGCCATGGTGGTTGTGCCGGTCCTGGTGTTTTACTTTTTCACGCAAAAATATTTTACCGAGGGCATCGCCACGACGGGCCTCAAGGGGTAGTGTGATGGGACGGCAGCTCGCGCCGGACAGGGCGTGAGAGCGGAAAGCAGCGATGGCACTAACCGCGGGCAGTATCCTGGAGAATCGTTACCGGATCGAGCACCTGATGGGCCGGGGGGGCATGGGCGCGGTGTATCGCGCCTATGATCTTCGCTTGCAGCAAACCGTCGCCGTCAAGGAAAATACGGTCTCTGGCTCGGGGCTTTCGCCAGATGTCCTCGACGCGGCGCGACGGCAGTTCGAGCGGGAAGCGCTCATGCTGGCCCAGTTGCGTCATCCCGGCCTGCCGCGCGTGATCGATCACTTTGTTACGCCCGAGGGCAACCAATACCTGGTCATGGACTTTATCCCCGGCGACGATCTGGGGCAGATCATCGCTCGCGGCGGTCCCGTGCCGGAGGCACGCGCCATTGCCTGGATGGAACAGGCGTGCAGCGCGCTCGAATACCTGCACAGCCAAAAGCCTCCCATCATTCATCGTGACGTCAAGCCGCAAAATATCAAGGTCACGCCCCAGGGCCAGGTGTTCCTGGTGGACTTGGGGATTGCCAAAGTGGGCGAGGTGGGCAGCCAGACGATGGCCGGCGCGATGAACGTGACGCCCGGCTTTTCCCCGCCCGAGCAGTACACCATGACGGGCACCGACGTGCGCACCGACATCTATGCCTTGGGCGCGACGCTTTACGCGCTGCTCACCGGCCAGGTTCCCCCCGATAGCATCTCACTGCAAAGTGGTGATAGGCAACTCGTCCCACCGCGCCAGATGAATTCGGCGATCTCGCCGACGGTGCAGCAGGCCATCCTCAGCGCGATGGCCGCCCGCCGGACGGACCGCCCGCACTCGGTCTCTGAGTTTTGGCGGATGCTGAGCGCGGCGAGCGGAGAACAAAAATCCGACACGGTGACCTTGCCCTCGATGCCATCGCCTCCTGCTCCAGAGCCACAGGCGCGCGCGGCCCGCAAGCCGTGGTGGCTGGCGTTGGCCGGGGCGGGCCTCGTGGTTTTGATCGCGATCGGGGTGGCGATTGCGCGGAACATCAGTGCCCAGCGCGCCCTGACTCTCTGGACTCCCACGGCTGCCGCGGTGTTGCCGACGGCGCGGCCTTCCGATACCGCATCGCCAACTGTGCGGCCAACTGATACCGTGCCGCCAACGGCGCAACCCACTGATACTGCGTTGCCCGTCGCCGCGCCGCCCACGGGGATGCCGCTTGGGACCCCTAACCCGCCCAGAACGCCAGAGCAGGTGGACGCTATTAACCTGACCGGCAAGAAGGTCACGATCACTTTTTGGCACGAGCGGTCACAGCGGGACCACGAGCTGATCCAGGCGATGTTGGACGAGTTCAATCGGACGAATCCATACGGCATCACGGCCCAGGCCGGGATCGCCGGGACCACCTACAGCGACCTTTACCGTAAGGTCAATGCCGCGATTCAGGCTGGTGCCCCGCCGGAGCTTTCGACGGCCTTTCAGAGCCAGGCGGCCGTGTACCGCGCGCAAGGTTCGATCATGGACCTGACCCCGTTCATCCAAAGCAAAAAGTATGGGTTAAGCCAATCGGACCTGGGTGATTTCTACCCGGCCATGCTTCAAACCGATTTCAATCCGCTCTATCCGGCTGAGCGGTTGAGCTTTCCAGTTCAGCGTTCGATGGATGTCTTGTATTACAATGCGGATTGGCTCAAGCAGCTTGGCTATAGCTCGCCGCCCAAGGATTGGAAGGAATTTGAAGAGATGGCCTGCCGGGCGGTGGACAAGGCCAGGAACAAGACCGGCTGGGCCTTTCGCCACGACGCGACCAACTTTGCCACGCTGGTGTTTTCGCGTGGCGGGCGTCTCTTGTCCGAGGATGGCAAGGCCTATGTTTTCAACAGTGATGCCAGCGTGGATGCCGTCCAGATGATCCAGCGGATGTTTGAGCGAGGCTGCGCGGTCGAGGTGCCATCGAGCGAGAACTTTGGCGAGCAGGCCCGCTTTGCCAAGGCCCAGGTCCTGTTCGTATTGGCTTCGTCCACCAGCTTGTCGTTCTATGCAGATGCGGTCAGCAAAGCAGGCCGGTTCAAGTGGGACATTGCCCTGCCCCCTCATACTGGCACGCCCGGCGTCGTTCTTTCCGGCGCGAGTCTTGTCATTCACAAGACGACGCCAGAAAAAGAGCTGGCGGCCTGGCTGGTGATCCGGTTCCTCAGCGCAAAGCAGCAGACGACCCGCTGGAGCGCCGCGACCGGCTATCTGCCACTGCGCGCAAGCGCGCGGGCCGATACACTGGCAGGTCTCCGCCAAGACAGGTTCTATGGCCCGGTCGCGGACCTGTACGGCAAGCTGATGGATTGGTTGCCTGCCTCGGTGGCCGAGCCGGCGGTGGCAGGTTACGACGCCGTTCGATTGCTCATTGACCGGGAGGTGATGAGCAAGGTTATCACCGATCCCAAGGCCGATGTCAAGGCGCTCTTGGATGCGGCGGTCAAAAAAGCGAATGATACGATCAGTGATCGGTGATCAGTTTTCAGTGATCGGTTCTCAGTGATCGGTGGGTAGTTGCAGATGCGTCCCATGCGTAACTACTCAGCCCAGTCTACCGCACAGGCTGTCATTGCGAGCCTGCCGAAGGCAGGCGAAGAAATCTCTGTGCTTCGATCGCTGAGATTGCTTCGTCGGCCCGCTTCGCGGGCCTCCTCGCAATGACGGCGGAGTAGTTACTCCCATGCAGCATATGGGCCCATGCTTGAATGAGAAGGAGGTGAGCAGAGGATA
>DAOTXX010000044.1:0-3952 GCA_034434835.1 Thermoflexales bacterium
GTGACGTGGCATAGGTCACGCCGTTTCCTTTCAGGCTGCGGGGATCATAGCCCGGCATGGCCTGGCCCAAGGCGGCCGGAACGCGCCGGATGCCCAGGACCCGGCCAGTGGTCACTGCGCCGGAGCCGATGAGCTTGCCTGTCACCGTTCCTTCGCCCGCTTGTTTCAACAGGCTGACGATACTTTCGAAATCGCCGAATCTAGCCAGCCCCGCCTCGATCGCAACGCCTAACGCCGCGCCCGTCTCGATCGTATCGAGGCCAAAATCATTGCACATGTAATTGAGCCGGGCGACATCATCCAGGTTACCCAAGCCCAGATTCGAGCCGATCAAGGCGATCGTCTCGTACTGCAGTGTGCCGACGACGGCCTGCCCAGCTTCATCTACATACAAATTGCGACAGGCAATCACACAGCCCGGCATACAGCGCGTCCCGATGCGGCCCCCTCTAGCGAGAATGACCTCGCGCATGTGCTCGCCGCGCAACTGGGCAGCGTGCTCAAAGTTGCCGTTGCTGAAATTTCGAGTGGGCAGCGATCCGATTTCGTTAACGGTCCCGACAATGGCGGCTGTCCCGTATGTATGTGTGCCGCCTTTGGGTCCTACCTTGGGATCGTTAATCAGTGCTTGGGCAAACTGCCTGGCTGTGTTTCGAAAGAGTTCCGGATCGGCCAATTGGATTGACCGGGCATCCGCTTTTTCAATCACGATGGCCTTGAGACGCTTGCTTCCCATGACGGCGCCCAGGCCGCCGCGAGCCGCAATGTTGCTGCGCTGGTCATCCTCCCCGGTGCAAACGACCCCGGCTCCGCTCAGCAGACACTCGCCCGCTTGGCCGATAGAGATGACCGAGCAGTCCTGTCCGTATTGCTCCTGCAACCGCTGAGACGTAGCATAGGTGCCCAGGCCCACGAGATGGTCAGCCGGCAGCAACTCCGCCGTATTATCCTTGATGTGCAAAATGTGCCACCCGGCTTGCTGGGGTTGTCCCTCCACCACCACGGCTTTGATGTCCAGCTTGCCCAGCATATCTCCTGCTGTGCCGCCGGCATTGGCCTCCTTGACGCCGCCCGTCAATGGACTTTTGCCGCCGACCGATAGGCGTCCGGCTGTCGTCACACCTGCGCCACCCAACAGGCCCGGTGCAAAGATCAACTTGTTGTGAGGGCCTAACGCATCACACGTAGCAGGAATTTCTTCAAGCAGCAACTTGGCAATGAGGGCGCGGCCGCCGAGATGTTGGTAGACATCAGGTACAGGCTCCCATCGCGCTGCCAGTTGACCCATATTCACACGCAGCAACTTCATCATTCCTCCATTGTTCCAACAGACTTTATCAATACAGAGATAGCAGCATCGGCGTCACAAATAGTCCCGTCAAAATGGATAGGGAGATCATCGAGTTATTTCAACTCAACAACCTGCCCGGTATCACGCGATTGCATGATCGCCAGCACCCCTTCGAGTGACTTGCGAGCATCGCGCGCCGTCGTGCGCGGCGTCTCTTCCTTGCGAATCACGCGGCAAAAGTGGCTCATCTCCAGACGTAGTGGATGGGCCGGCTTGACGCCCAGCCGATCTAGTTGTGTCGGATACTGCCAACCTTCCTTTTGCGGGTCAGGATAAAAGACGTGTTGCATTTGAGGCAGCGTGAGCGCGCCCTTGGTGCCGAAAAAGTAGTAACAGTCGGCGGGCGTGTAGTAAAAGAACGGGTTTTCCCAGGGCGCCGTTGTGGATTCGTAAGCCCAGATCGCCGGGGCACAGTCGGAGACAAAGATCGTCGCCAGCGCGTCACCCTGCAAGCGAAGCGTGATGCTGACGGTATCTTCGACTTCGAGGCCGCGCGTGTGGTTGCTCGCCTCTGCATAGATGCGCGTGATCTCGCGCTGAGTCATGTAACGCAGGTCATCAATGTTGTGAATCGTGTTGATGAGCAGGGGGCCGCCGCCCGTAGCCTTCTTCGTCCGCCACTCGGCGTTGTAATAGTCCTTCGGCTTGAGCATCGTCCACAAGACCGACACGCCGATCAGGTCGCCCAGTTCGCCATTGGCGAAAGCCTCGCGGACGCGCACGCAAAAGGGCGAGAACCGGCGGTGATGGCCGACGAGCAGTGGAACACCGGTTCGTTCCGTCGCAGCGATCATCTTGTCAGCATCTTCAAGTGTACCCGCGACAGGCTTTTCGACCATCACGGGCAACCCGCGCTCCATACAGTCAATGGAGACCGGCGCATGAAGATGATTGGGTAATGCTACGACGACGCCGTCGAGTTTCTCTGTATCGAGCATGCGGCGGTAGTCGGTATAGAACTTGGCCCCCATCTTTTCGATGGGAGCGCGGAATTCATCGCGGAGATCACAAGCCGCGACCAGCTTTGCTTCCGGCACGATCGTCGCGCTTTGCACGTGATTCATGCCAAAAGAAGTGCCGATGACGCCAATTCGTTGCTTTTCTACATTCGTATCGCTGAATTCGACCCATGCCATGATTCACCTCATTGAGGTCATCACTGCATCTTGACCATGATCTTGCCACCTTCGCGGTTAGCCAAATTTGTGATGGCTTCGACGGCGCGATCCAAGGGATAACGTGCAGTAATCATCTTACGCATATCCAGGCGACCGCTTGCCATCAGCTTGATAATGTTGCCGAATGTTCCATAGCCGGTGTGCCCTAAACTGCCGAACGATTGGCTGCCAGTGTCTTGATAGATGGAGAGTGTGCTCGGCGTAGTCCCGGCGCGCCGTCCCAGGTTCACCACTTTGGAATTGACTGCCAGCGACTGTTCGATCTCCGGCAGAATGACTTTCGGCAACCCGGTACACTCGACGTGCATATCCGCGCCATATCCGTCGGTGAGTTCCATCACCACTTGGTGGGGACAGCTTCCCTGCTTGGCCAGTTCTTCGGGATTGTAGACGAAATCGGCGCCCAGATCGCGTGCTAGAGCTTGGCGCGATGGACTGATTTCAAAAGCGATGACCTGGCCCGCGCCCGCCAAGCGCGCGAGCGCGATGCACGCCAGCCCAATCGGTCCCGCGCCATAGATAACAACGCTGGAACCGGGCAGGAAACCTCCCGAGCGTGTAAACAAACCATTGTAAGCGATCCCGGTTGGCTCAATGACTGCGCCGGCTTCATAAGCGGCATCTTCGCTGCCGAATCTATCTTTGAACCCGTTAATGTTCCAGACGTGCTTGTCTTTTACGGCAACATATTCAGCAAAAGCGCCGTTCGTGACAAATCCCAGTCGTCCCATATTGCGACAGTGGTTGTAAAGCCCCTTGCGACAGATAGCACACTTGCCGCACCAGTGAAGTTGCTCCGCGGTGACCAAGTCGCCGACCTTGAAATCGGTGACTTGGCTGCCGACCGCTGCGACTTGACCGGCGAATTCATGCCCGATGATCACAGGCCGCTTGGTCCAGCTCGGATAGATTTGATAGCCATCTTCATCCATCTCGACGAGATGGAGATCAGACCCTCAGACACCACAAGCGCGAATTCGGATCAACACATCTTCAGGGCCAACTTCGGGATCGGGAACCTGGACGACTTGTATTCTTGTGTTCCGCCAGACACTGCCGCCCCGGCGGGCAATGCGGGTCTTGATTTCCGTTTCGCTAACAGGATAGTCGGGACGCGGCTCAAAATCGCCATCCAAAACAAGCGCTTTCATGTTTTACACCTTTCTGTCGCAGAGCGAGTAGAATCCAATCAAGAGACTCTCGCGATCTTGGCGACGCGATAAGTATTCATCGGGCCGCGAACGCCTCTTGGCATTTACGATCCAGATAGGAGCCTAGGGCGGATAGGCTACCGTATACAGATGCTTGCCGCCATTGAGCGGCCCCTTGAGCAGAGCTTCGATCTCGGCCGGGTCGCGCTGCGTGACCTTGTCCACCGGCGGCAGCACGCCGGGCGGAAAGCGCTTCATAATGTCGCCGATCA
>DAOTXX010000045.1:0-3497 GCA_034434835.1 Thermoflexales bacterium
CATTCCACTCGCAGCCTCAAGCCGGGCAGTATGGCAGAGCGGTACACCCCCTGAGCGTCTGGCTCCACCAGACGGTAGCGACCTTCCGCGTCGAGTTGGTAAAATTCCACACGCTGCCGCAGGGGGTCAATCAACCAGTATTCGGGGATGCCGGCTCTTTCATATTCGTAAAACTTGGCGCCGCGATCGCGCTCCAGACTATCGGGCGAAGCAATTTCCACCACCAGGTCTGCCGGGCCATCCAGAAAGATTTCTTTGAGCCGCTCCAGATGCTCCCGGGCTACAAACAACACGTCCGGCTCGCGGCCCTGTTCCAACTTCATCTGGAACGGCGCACTGATCACTGTCCCGAGATCGTGCGCCTCGACATAGATCCCCATTACCTTGACGAGAAAATCCATGATGCCTTGATGTTGCCTCGATGCCGGGCTGTTCATCACCACTTTTCCGTTCACCCATTCGGCCAATGCGTCCTCGTCGGCCCAGGCCAGGAATTCTTCATAGGTCATCTTGCGGCGTTCTGGCTCTAACAGCATCTCGATCACCCGGCGACGCAGATCATACTCCCAGCCATGTCGGCCGCTAACTGGTAGACCTCGTCGAAGGTGCTGCCATCAGCCAAGGTCAGGGCCTCCCGGCAGTTCTCCGGGTGGCGTAGGTCCAGCTATCCCAGATGCAACGCCTTTTTCAAGGCGACCTCGATCTGCGCCATCAGTGCGGGTGACATACTCCCTAGCCTGCGCTGAAGCACAGAACGATGGATAACCGCCAGTTTCTCCGCCTTGACTATGGACGTCTTTGCCAGCCCGGTCAGAACGAAATCCTGCGTCCCCTCTTCGACCGATACCCACGTCTCCTTCAACGGTCTGACAGGCGCCTTTGAGAACACCCCTACCACGATCACATCTTCACCCAATACGGCCCACACCACGGCTGGTCTGAGTTTGGTGTTGGTCAGATCGGTGAAGGGAAACCGCACCAACCAAACCTCGCCTTGCTCAACGTTCATCTGCAAGGTGGTCATAGATGTCCTCGCCCGGCTCGTTCCATTCGGCAAATCCCGATTCGGCCAGCCGCATCATTGTGAGCGTCTCAGCGTGCTCCTCCATCTCATCCGCCAGTTCGATAAACTCCAGAAGCGGTAACCGATAAACAAAGTTCTTGATTTCTTCCACTGTCAGGGTTACGCCTGTCTGTTCCATATCAACACCTCATTTCCCCTGCCATCCACGGCGCGATCTCCACTGCAACCCAATTCTCTAGTGCACGGACTATAGACATATCCAGGGCAAGCCAGAAAGCGTCTTTGGCTTCTACAGTCTCGCATTCCACGCCAATGCCAATACTTGATGGACTGCAGATGATCGCCGACCGCACAGACAATTCTCACGGCTATTCCCCCAATGCCAAACGGCGCATCAGATTAGCGCCAACTCCCGCAGCGCTTCCAAGACTCGCGACGGCTGCCACAACCACGCCACCCGCAGCCAGAAGCCAGGTAACACGGCCGAACGGTATACCCCTTCTGCATCCGGCAGCGTAAGGCGGTAGCGTCCTTCAGGGGTTAATGGGTAGAACTCCGCCTGTTCGCGCTGGGGATCGATCAACCAGTATTCTCGAATACCCGCCTGTTCGTACTCGTAGAATTTCTCTCCCCGGTCGCGCCCCACGCTCTCTGGCGAGACAATCTCGACCCGACTGCGCCAACTTTATTTGAAAGGGAAGCAGCACAACCCTTTCGGTCAGCGTGTCTTCGTCAGCCCAGGCCAGGAATTCTTCATAGGTCATCTTGCGGCGTTCTGGCTCTAACAGCATCTCAATCACTCGGCGACGCAGATCATCCTCCAGCCGGCGGGCCTGGCCGGCCACGGTCTAGGGGATTCTCTTTCCGGCGATGTCACTGATTCTTGCGCGCTCATCTCACGCCTCCATCCCTCTTTTATTCCTGTCAGCGAATGGCCAACGAATAAGCGAATGATGGCCCGGCGATTCGTTTATTCGTTCCAGATTCGTTGACAGCCTGAGCTGCATACACTAACCACTGCCGTCAAGTGCAGTTTGTGGCCGCGTGAAGTCTATGTCGTCGTCCCGGCGCGCAGCGCATGGCCTGCGTCGCCATTCGCCAAGCGCCGCCGCCCTCAAGATGCTTGCTTTGAACGCGATTCGCCTGGCGTTCCTGGCGCCTCTCGCAAGTACTCGACCACAAACGCTCCCATCACGCCCGCCAGTAATCCCAATGCAACGCCAATCGCGGTATGCAAAAGGAATCTTTTTGCCCTGGCCACTCGTCCACCGCAATCAGCCCAATACGGCAGCCAGTCCGTGCGGATCCATCCACTCTTCGGCTTCGGAGGCAGCCCAGGCCAGGTCAAGCGCGTCCACCAGATCGGAAAAGCGAGTGCCTCCTCACTTCAGTGTTGACCGAGCTCATGCTCGATGACATCAATCAGTTGCACAATGCTCATAGGACTGCCTGGCTCGACCTGTGATTCTGCACCCACGTGAATGTGGTGTGGAAAACCGGGTAGGTTGGGAAAGTGCTCCACGTTATCCCAACGCTTCCTCAGTCTACGTTGAGACTCGTCCATCCACTGATGACGGTAACGCCTTGTCACGCAACGTCCTTCCTCCAGGACAAAATACTCGGCCACTTCCAGAAAGTCATTGTTGCTGAGAGCCAACCGCGCGCGCAAATAACCCCGGTCGGGCGAAGCGCGCTCTTCGATGATAGTGAACGTGACGACGGCAGAACTGGCTATTAGTTTGGCTTTGATTTCAACCAGGTACGAGTACGGATCCATCATGCCAGTTCAGCGTTCAAAACCTCAAGACGTTCGCGCGCAGCTTGCCACATCTCGTAAAAGACACTCCACTCTACATAGTCCATTGCATCCCCCAACTCCCCCGCCCGAAACCGTTGGTAAAAAGCCGGGGACGCCATCTGATACTGCGCCTCGAATGCCTGCAATCGCTCCCGTAGGTTAGCCTCCTCGCGCTCGGCGTCTGCTCTTTCCAATGCAATGATCTTGTCCAGTGAGCGGTCAATGACATCACTCCGGTATCCCCGACGATAAAAAGTCTCAAGACGCCCAAGTCTGTCTAGTGTCTTTTCATTCGTGGCCATGACGGTTCTCCCTGCTGTGTAAGCGCATAAATTGCTGGATGCATTCATCAAATCATTACATCTGGGTACACTGCTGGCGCGTTGTCGGATGCACGGGCAGCCATCCAGGTGACCTGGCCTTCACGTCGGGCGATCTCGATCAGGGCGCTGGCGTGATCCGACTGTCATTGACGTTCGCCCACTGCGATCGGCTCGGTATTACTTGCAACGCATCTACCTGATGGCGGTCGAGAGAAAGATGCGCTAAATGACCTGCAATTCTCGTAGAACCTGCAAAACCGGCGGTGTATGCCACAGCCATTCCACTCGCAGCCTCAAGCCGGGCAGTATGGCAGAGCGGTACACCCCCTGAGCGTCTGGCTCCACCAGACGG
>DAOTXX010000046.1:0-11128 GCA_034434835.1 Thermoflexales bacterium
GTCCACATCCACCACCAACGGCCGCCTTTGGCGCGCCAGCGCCATCACTTCCGCATCAATGAACGGTTGCGACACCGTCTGCAAGGCCTCAATCACAGCCTGGCGGGTCTGGTCATCGGCGGCCTCCAGGGTCCGGCTGACGCCCGAATAGTGCGCGAACGAGGTCTGCCCCCAACTGGCGATCACGGCCTGATCGTTGACCAATGGCTGGGGACCTTGGTTCAGGTCTTCCAGGTGTTCCAGTCCCCCCAGAATTCCGACCAGCAACTCGATCAGCTTGCTCTGGGGCGTATGATTTCGGGTACGTTGGTCAATCGGAACCGCTTGCAGTCTCTCGATCAGCCCGATGTGCCGCGCGTACTCGCCCAGCAAGACCAACAGGGCGTGGTCGGTCGTCGCGTCCACGGCCTGACCCAGGCGGTGCGACCCGACCAATTCGGTGATCCGTTCGGCTTCACTGCGGTAGCTCACGCGAAAGACCAGGACAGGGGCGCCCCGCTGAGGTGGGTCATCCGGCAGATACAGCCGAGGCCGGTCGTCGGCGGTCAGCCGCTCAACCAATGTGGACACTGACCCCCGCTGAGGTGAAAGTCGTTGTGGTAGAATCATGGGAAAGCCCTCCTGACGTGGGATGGAATGGTGTAGCCCCCCTAATTTTGCCACAAGTCGAGGGCTTCAGCTCTCTTTTCGCTTAAAAAATTGGGCAAATCGAAGATTGTAGCCAATGTCGGAAAAGCCTTATAAAATCTACACTTTTCGAGGCTTGCCAAACGCGCTGTTGGAGATTTGACAGCCAGCACCAAACGCAACGAGTATCCGTCATTCGATCAGCCTCAAGATTTGCTGGCAAAATGGGCCGAATTTGAAATAGTCCAAAAAATTTAAGCGAAAAGGGAGTTCAGTGTATGCACTTGTCAAAGTTCGAGTTTTGAGCCGAGCCGAACCAAGTCGGCTCTGATTGCGCAACGGTTACGCTATTCTGGGGCTATGACCGAAACCCAAAGCCCGTCCCAATTGACTCTCCGCCCGGTTTTCATCGTGCGATTGTGGTGGGAACCTGACGAGGCCACGCCCAATGCCGGCGAGTGGCGCGGCTCGGTTGAGCTGTTGGGCGCGGGCAAAAAGGTTTACTTTCGAGAGCTATCGCAGGTGAGCGAGATCATCGCCGCCGCGCTCGGCGAGACTTGTCCGGCCAGCCAGGGCGCAGATAAATTTTAAGGGGAAAAATGAGCCCCCGTGACAATCATCGTGTCTTTTTGCCATTAGTTTTGAAATCATGCGTATCAACTTGAGCTTGGAGTGCAGGCTTCAGCCTGCATAAAACGCGGCCTGAAGGCCGCACTCCGGGGCTAAAGTTTACTCCAATGGTTTTGAAATAACACACGAAAGGAGAACTGAAGTGTCAACCTTCAAGCGCAGGTTCCCTATTTTGCTGGTTTTAGTCATGCTCGTCAATAGTCTGCCGGTTGGCATCGTCCAACCTGCCTCAACCCCACAGACGGCGCCGTCGCAAGCGGACTCGCCTCGACCATTCGCTCAAGCCGCCCCCACTGCTATGGCGGCTTTTCAAAACTCGTTGGCGCTTGATGGCAGCGGCGATTACGTGCAAGTGCCGAACAGTCCTGCATTGAACCCGACAGATCAGCTCACCATCGAAGCCTGGGTGCGCCGCACGAGTATCGGCTGCCAGACCATCGTCGGCAAGAATTATCATTCTTCCTACTGGCTGGGCTTTTGCAACGACAAGATTCGCTTTTACACAGGTGGCGGCACAGGATACTATCACGACGGCAACACTTCTATTCCGAGCAATGTGTGGACACACATCGCCGTCATCTGGGTTGCGCCGTCGGTCGGGCCGACGGCTGAGGTCCGGTACTATATCAACGGCGAACTGGATTACAGCGGCTCCTCCACCGGACTGTTCAGCAGCACCACATCTCCCCTTTACATCGGCGCCGACATCGGCGACAGCCCATCGTTCCTGTACGAGTTTGCCGGCAACCTGGCCGAAGTCCGCATCTGGAATGTGGCCCGCAGCCAGGACGACATTCGCCGCACGATGCACGTGGCGCTGGACGAGCCGCGGCCGGGCCTGGTGGCCGTATGGCACCTGACGGACGATTACAAAGACAGCATCGGCTCCAATCACGGCACTGCGCGCGGCAATGCTGCCTTGACCGGCCCGCAAGCTCCGCCTCGACCAGCCCTCGCGCCTATAGACCAGAATTTCAGCCGGCTGCCGCAAACCCGTTATGGCGCGGCGACGGCCTATGTGTCTGCCATGAATCGCGCGGTGCTCGTCGGCGGCTATGGTGGAGGCGGGTATTCCGCGTCGGTGGATTTTGTGGACCCCAGCAGCGGCTACCTGTTCACCGCTGCGACCTTGCCTGGCGGTGGACGCGAGGATGCAGTCGCGGCTTTTGCGACTGCCAACGATACAGTCTATGTCTTTGGCGGTTACACTGCCCCCTCCACCTATCATTCGACCATCTATGCCATCAATCCTCACAGCGGCGCAGTGCGTACACTGGCTGCCACGCTGCCGTTTGGGATGACGCCGGGCGCAGCGATTTATCATCCGCGCCTGAACAAGATTTACATTCTGGGCGGCGCCAGCGCCAGCGCCACGTGGTTGAACACTATCTACGTGTTCGACCCGGCGACCGAAACGATTGCGCCTTTCACTCCAACCCCGACGCCAGCCGGGCTGGACGATTTTGCCGCAGCCTATTCCTCGGCCACCGGCCAGATTTATATTTTCGGAGGCAATGGGCCGACAGGTATCTTGAGCAGCACCTATGCGATCGAGATCGGGGCCAACCCGCTCACCGGTACGCTCCGCGCCGTGACCACGGCCCCGCTGCCTGGCCCCAATCTGTACATGCGCGCGGTCGAAGACCCCGTGACGCACCTGATCTATGTAATCGGCGGGACGCTCTCGGATCGCGTCCTCGCGTTCGACCCGCTGTATGAGCAGTTGTGGGAGACGCCGATGCAATTGCCCGAGCGGCGCGAAGCCGCCAGCCTGGTTTACGACAGCCGCAATCGCCAGGCCGTCCTGATGGGCGGGCGACTTGGCGCGACGCCCAAACAAGACATCTGGCGCATCCCCTTGGGCGATGGGCCGCAGATTGCCCTGGGGCGCTGGGACTTTCCGCAGCCCGGGTCTTTGTCCATTACGGCGATCAATGGCAGCGGCCGCCGGGTGCTGGTCGGCCAGTCTAACGGAACCCTCTCTAGCTATAACAGCGACGGCAGCCGGAACGACTGGGCTTTGGGTTCGGCCGTCAATGATGCGCGGTACAACGCCGAGAACGATCATCTCTGGGCTGCCACCAACAGCGGCGGCGGCAAGCTGATCGTGGGCGGGAGCGTCACCACCATTTATTCCGATACCCAACAAATGTGGGCGATAGACCTGCGGCCCGGCTATCTCTATACCAACAGCGCGCCTTTCTTTGGAACGAAAAACAGCGGGCTGCAGTGGCCAGATTGGTGGTATCCGAGTAGTTACTTTTGGCGCACGACCTTTCCGAACTCGACCGTCAGAGCGACCACGCATCGCGCGCTGGGCGACTTGTGGGCGATTGTCAACGGCAATCTGCAACGCATGATCTACACGCCCACAGCGGAGTACGACCTTGTTGCGACTACCAACTATGGCCTTCCGTGCAGCGTGCTTTACAACGCGCAAGATCTGACCTTTGACCGTAGCGGCGACCTGTGGGTAGTTTCGCCCAACTATCCAACTCTCGCCGCCCAAGCTGCGAGCAGCCCGGCCAGGCCTACGATAGACGGCCAGGGTGTCTGCCAAATTATGGCGCCGACCGGCGCGCACACCGGTCTGCTGCGCACGCCAGAGGTCGGCGCGGCTGCAACCGCGGTGGATGTGGATGCTGATGGCCGCATCTGGGTCTCGGTCAAGTCGCAGTATGACGAGACCGGCGGGCTGATGACATACCAGAATCTCTCTGGCACGGTGCGCTCGGCGGCGACCAACTGGCTGACCGGGCCGGTGGGCAGTCTGATCAGTGTCACATCTGGCTCTACGGTTGTCGGTTGGAAGAGCGGAATCAGCGCCGTGGGCGCGGCGGAAGAACGCGTGTGGGCCGGCAAAGAGGGTGGGCAGTTGGTGACGGTTGCGCCGCGCTGGCAGCAACTCGACGAAGTGAGCAACCTGCGCCAGCAGCAAGTGTATGGCGTGTGGACGGCGCGCGGGCGATTATTCGCAGCCACCATCAGCGGCACGGTCTTTAGCCTGTACGTGCTGATGCCCGATGGCAAGACGTGGGAAACGCGCGACGTTAGCGGCGCCCCGGTCAATGTCGTGTTGGGCGATAGCCGCGACCGCATCTGGGTCGGCACGACCAGCGGCGTGCGATTGTACACCTCCACCGGCTGGGATATGCTCACGAACGTGGAGGGCAACAAGCCCACGGGCTATGTCTACGCGCTGGCCGAAGATGGAGAAGGCCGCATCTGGATCGGCAGCGCCGATGGCCTGACACTGTTCGACCGCAACCGGTACGTCGTCACTTTTAACACGAGCAACTCGAACATTCCGAACAATACCGTGCAGGCGCTGCTGGTGGACACCAAGAACATGCCGGGCGGCTTGTGGGTCGGCACCGCCGACAAGCTGGCGACGTTCAACGGCGAGCACTGGCACGTCTACAGTACCACACACGGTCTACCCTCCAACTATATCTACGACCTGGCCCAGGCGAAGGATGGCCGTGTGGCCGTCAGCACCAACAATGGCCTGGCGTTCTTTAACCCGACGGGAGACAATTTCTACACCGAAAATGTGCCGGGCCAGAGCGCCATCAACTTGCCGCTCACGGTGGACGATCAAGGGCGATTGTGGGCCGGCGGTTCGGTGCGTAATTCCGGGGGATGGCAGGCGTACTATTCGACCAACTCGGGGCTGATTGCCTCGACGATAAAAGACAACGCCGCCGACCGCGCGGGCTACATTTGGTTCGGCCATTGGCCCATCACGGGCGGGCTGAGCGTGCGCGGCACCTATTTGCCGCCGCTCGGCACATTGGAGCCTTCCATCTTTGGCATTACGCCCAACAGCGGCAGCGCCGGGACGGTCATCACGATCACCGGCAGCGGGTTCAGCGCGAACCCGGCCGATCTTGACGTTGCCATCGGTGGGACGCCGGTCGAGGTATTGAGCGCGTCCGAGACCCGGATCACGGTGCGGGTTGGGCCTGAGACGACCAGCGGCGAGGTGTCGGTCAATTCGCGCGGGCGGCGCGTCACATACACCGGCAGCGGTGGCCGCCGAGCCTTTTGCGCCGTGCCCGTCATCAGCAGCTTTGATCCGACCGGCGGCAACAACGGCGTGCCGATCTCGATCCGCGGCACGAACTTTGACGCCGACGGCATCCAGGTGGCATTGGGCGGAGGCGCGCAGCGCAGACCGTTCTTTGCTTCGCCGACCGAACTGCGCGTGTACATCCAATCGGGCGATGGCTCGGGCAACGTGGACGTCATCAACCATCCGCTCAACTGCGAAGCCAACACAGCCAGCGCCTCGACGTTCAGGCACTTTGACCTGAATATCGCCAACATTGCGCTCAACCAGGGTCTCTCGGCCTATGGCTTGATGGCGAACCGGCCCATGCTGGTTTCGAGCTTTCTGACTCACTCTCCGGCGTTGCCGCGTTATTCGACCGAGCGGTTTGAGGTGGACTTGATTCAAATCAGGCTTAGCGACGCCGCCGGCCACAGCATCACGCGCACCATCCCGCACTCTCTCACTATAAACGCGGTGCCATCGCTTGACCCGGTGATGCTGCGCGATACTATCAACGCCATCAACGTCAAGGACGTGACGCCGAGCGTGCCGGGCTTTGTCCAGGGAAATTTGACCACTCAGGTTACGCTGTGGCGATCGGGCCAACTCGTCGCGCAGAGCAGCCGCACCGATTTCTATCGGCCCAATCGCGTTATGCGGGTGCTCCTGGTACCCTTTATGCCCAACGACTATACTGAGCAGGAATGGTTGGACATGCAAGCCCATGTCCAGGACGGGTCAGATGATCTGGTTCGGCGCATCATGCCAACCGGACGCGTTGAACTCGTCTGGTCGCCCATATTTGTCACCGTGCCCCCTGGCTATGTTGAAATCGGCGACGTAGACGATCTGTTCGTGCAATCTCATCGCATGGACGCTATCCGCGAACGGTGGAACGAACACCATTCCAGTTGGCCGGCCTTGATCGCTTTTGGCGTCATTCAAACCAGAGCCAAAGACGCCGCAGATACAACGCCCGGTCAAGCTTTCTGGCCCGATCTCAGCGCCGTGGTCAATCTGTTGGCGGAACCGCTAGATACGCTGTGCGACATTGGCGCGAGCGTGCTTGAGGTCTTGACGCTGGGAGACTTTGACGAGAGCTGCGAATTGGAAATTCCGCTCTATGTCGGCTGGGCCAGCGGCGATGACGATCAGATCAGCGAACTGTTCGGCCACGAGTTCGGTCACATCTTTACCCTGGTCAGCACCTTGGCGCCCAACGGCAGCGTGTGGGATAACATCAGCCATTCGGTGAACGATGAAATAGACCCCGACGAATGTGGCGACACTCCCAGCTATTACAACCGGCACAAGACGCTCTATGCCCAGCCGGGCGTGTTTGAGCCGGTCGTCAATCCCATCTCGGGAGTGCAATTTTATCCCGAGCCTCCTCCTCCAAATCCCGATATCCTTGACGCCTACAACCGCAAGCGGGGCAAGGCGATCATGAGCTATGCCTGCACGAGAGAGAACGATAATGTCTTTTACGAGCCGGTAGATATGGCGCCGGTCTACGCCCAGTACAGTTTGACGTCCGCCGAAGGCTTTTGGCGCGATCTGCGAGCGACCGTCGAGGCAGTCGGTCTGCCGAACCCGCCGGCGACAAACCCGGTTCGCCCGAGCGGGGCAGCGCCCGGCGCTATCGTCGGCCCGCGCCTGCGTGTGTCCGGCGTGGTCAGCAAAACTGCGCCCCTCGGCAAGCTGATGAGCGTAGAAGCGTTGGGCGACAACACCAAGCTCAGCCTCGGGACGGCCAGCGGCTATTGGCTCGTCCAGCTTGGGCCTGAAGGCAAAGAGTTGAGCCGCTATGGCGTGATCCCGCGCTTCAACACCAGCCCCTACACGCCAACCGAGACCGGCTACTTTGCCGCTACCATTCTACGCGCCACGGACCTGATGACGATCGAGCTGCGCCAGGGCGACACGGTGCTGGATAGTTTCCACGCAGGCAAAAATGCGCCCCAGGTGACCATCATCAGCCCGGCCGGCGGCGAGGTGTTCAAGGCTGGCGATGTCCCGATTGTATGGATGGCGAATGACGTTGATGGAGATGCGCTGGAGATTGCGGTTGACTATTCGAGGGACGGGGCCGAGTGGATACCGATTGGCTCTAGCACAGGCAACAACCCCATCACGGTGCCCGTGTTCCTGCTCGGAGGCAGCACGCAGGCCCGCGTCCGCGTGACCGCCAACGATGGGTTGAATAAGGGCAGCAGCACCTCGAATCAGTTCACCGTCAGCAACCAGTCGCCGCGTCCATTCATCTCGCAGCCAGCCCGGGGGACGACGATCTTGGAAGGCGAACGACTCGTGTTAGTCGGCGGCGCGAACGACAATCAGGATAGATACGTGGCCGATTCGGGCCTGGCCTGGAGCAGCAGCCGTGACGGCGCGCTCGGAACAGGCAACCATCTCGACGTGTTCCTCAGCGTCGGCGTCCACACGCTCACGCTCACGGCCACAAACAGCGTGGGGCTGTTTGCTGCGACGGCAATCACGGTGGCCGTCCGGGGCGACTATGACTATGACGGCATTGCCGACGACGAAGAGTTGGCTGATCGGCTTGCCCCGCTTTCGGCGAACAATGCCTATGACGATAAAGACCACGATGGGCTTCCCAATGTCATGGAGCGGCGGCGCAATACCAACCCGAACAACGGAGACTCGGATGGGGATGGTTACAGTGACGCCGATGAAATCCTCGCCATCACAGATCCAAACGACAAAAATGACAACCCCGGCACGCTGCCACCCGACCAGTTGGCCGTCAATCCGTCCGCCATCGTCCTGACGGACGATCTGGCGCTGGATACACCCTGGGCGCAACAACCTGTTCAGGTGACCAGCCGCAACCCGGCCTCCTGGACACTGTCCTCCAATGTGGACTGGTTGGGCGCCAGCGCCAGGAGCGGCACAACGCCCTCCGGGCTAACAATCCTGGCGCAGGTCTACAAGCTCAACGACGGCGTGCACACTGGCGTCCTGACATTCACCAGTTCCACGCTAAAGCAGACGGTCGTCGTACCGGTTACAGTGACGATCAAGAACAAGCTGGCCTATTGCGACGTCAACCGTGATGGCGCGACGAACATAGCCGACCTCCAGGGCGTGACGGCTCGACTCGGCCTGGGGCGCGGCGATTTGCTATACAACTATCACTATGATCTGAACCGAAATGAAAAGATAGATACAGAGGACGTGCAGGTGGTCACCGAATGTATTTTGCAGAGAAAGGTATACCTGCCGCTGGTGCTGAAACAGTAGAATGAACCTTCCCGAAAGCCTTGTCCCCAGCCCAGCGAAGGATCAGCTTTCGGGAAGGTTGCCTACACCTTCACCACCACTCCAAATACCTCAGCCAGTTGAGACCGGCTTGCTTTAGCAGGCCTGACGTAGCAGCCGCGAAATTCATTTCGCGGCGAACAGACTGGGCAGTTACAATTATTGAAAAGATGCTGCGCGAGAACCAATGCCGTTCTACAAATAATTCCCCCATTCCCCTCCTTCGGACGCCGGCCGAACGATTTTCGGACGGTCATTGTGCTATGATAGGGCCATGACCGAGACCCGAAGCCTGTCCGAATTGACTCTTCGCCCGGTTTTCATCGTGCGATTGTGGTGGGAACCTGACGAGGCCACGCCCAATGCCGGCGAGTGGCGCGGCTCGGTTGAGCTGTTGGGTGCGGGCAAAAAGGTTTACTTTCGAGAGCTATCGCAGGTGAGCGAGATCATCGCCGCCGCGCTCGGCGAGATCGCTATTCTGAAAAACTTTACGGAGGGAAAAAACAGATGAACGCCAAAACATGCTTCGCCTTGGGGACCTGGCGCCTGGTTGTGCCGCGCCCCGTACACGCGCTTCGAGTAGCGCTGATCGCGTTGGTGTTGGTGACCATGAGCATGCCCTGGCACGCGCCTCGCGTCGCGCGCGCCACCGGCAACTTTGTGGTCAACAGTTCCGCCGACACGGTCGCGACGGACAACTTTTTGACTTTGCGCGAAGCGATTCTGGTGGCGAATGGGACTCTGCTTGGCCCCTTTTCTTCCGCGGAGGCGGCGCAACTGGGCGGCTGTGTCTTTGAAGACTACTACATCATTGGTGGTTGCGGTGGCTTTATCTTCGACAACATCACTTTCCACCCATCGGTGACACAAATCAACCTGACCAACGTACTGCCGGAGCTCACCGATGCCGGCACGTGGATCAACGGCAGTGCGGGCGTGCCGCGGATTGATGCTGGCGGAATGTCCCCCACTGGGAAGGTCTTTACTGTCAGCGGTAATGACATTACCATTTCCAACCTCTCCATTGTCAATGGCGACCCTTCGGGTGTCGCGGATATTTGGGTAGCCAGCGGCAAAGATGCGCGCATCGCCTACAACTATCTTGGCACCGTGCCCGGCGCGACCAACTGTTCCCCCAGCGGCGTCACGCGCAATTCGGCCCACGGTGTTTATGTCGCGCCGAACAGCAGCGGCGGCAGCGGCGCGAACAACGGGGTGGCATACATCTATGGCAACACGATTGGTTGCCATAGCCAAGACGGTATCTACGTTTCAGGCGCGGACTATGTGTACATCGGCGTGCAGGCGGATGGCAATACTCCGGATGGCAACTACATTGGCACAAACAGCGGCGAAGCCGATTTGGGCAACGGCGGAAATGGCGTGTTTCTGCAAGCCAGTTATACCGACGGGGTACGCTCATGTGTCATAAAGCGAAACATGATTGTTCGCAATCATGGAGACGGCATTCGGTTGACCGGAACAGGGTATAGCAACGACGGCAGTACCTCCAACAACCAGATCCGAAGCAACCTCGTCTTTCTGAATAGCCAAAGCGGAATCCGGCTGACGTATGGCGCATACACCAATTTCGTCGGCGGAGGTGACGCCGACGACAGGAATGTTATTGGTTTGAATAGCGCGGACGGGATTACCATCCTAAACTCTGACGACAACCTGATTCAAGGGAATCTTATCGGCACCCAATCAACCGTGAGTTATGGCAACATCCAGACTGGTGTTTATCTCGGATATGCCAACAACAACACGCTTGCCGGCAATACGATTTCCGCTAACGGCTGGGCAGGTGTGTGGGCATACAACTCCCATTACAATACTATGAGAGGCAACAAAATCGGCACAAGCGATTCCGGCACCGCTGCGATGGCAAACGGCCACGACGGCATCGCACTCACCGATGGCTCGCACGACAACATCATCGGCGGGACGACGCTCGCCGACCGCAACATCATCAGCGGCAATACGCACTGTGGCATCCATCTTCGCTCTGGAGTATGGAACAACACCATAGACTCCAACCTGATCGGGCTGAACGCGGCTGGCACCAGCGCAATCCCCAACGGCTGGGCGGGGGTATGCGTGTTTGGCGGATCGAACAACAACACGATTGGCTCATCGAGTGGAGTATCTCAGTACATCTCGGGCAACACGCGGGAAGGAATTTACATCGAGGATTCCGAAGATACCTCCATCGGTCAAGCCAACCGTATCGGCGTAGCGACCGATAACACGACCGCGCGCGGCAACGGACTGCAGGGGATAATGTTGAACGGCGCAAACCGTACGCTGGCGTATCCCACTCTGGTTGCATACAATGGTGGTGCAGGTATTGCTGTGATCGGCGCTACGGCATACGGAAATGATATTGCGCCGATAGAGGTCCGAAATAATGGTGGCTTGCCAATTGATCTGGGCAACGATGGTCACACGCCGAATGATCCCGACGATGCCGATACAGGTCCCAACGATTTGCTCAACTACCCGGTCATCACCTCCGCTAGCGGTAATCCCGTG
>DAOTXX010000047.1:0-15215 GCA_034434835.1 Thermoflexales bacterium
CGCGCTGTCATTGCGAGGGCGCGCAGCCGAAGCCGCGAGCGAAGCGTGGCGGGCTTCCGAAGCAATCTCCGGGTAGGGAAAATGAGATTGCTTCGCCGCACCTGCCCCCGCCAGGGGGTTCGGCGGCTCGCAATGACAGGTTGCAGGGATTTACCCACACTATGTGGGAAATACCCGTCAATTTTCAATGTCCCTTCCTACGCGACTCGATACATCTGAACTCGGTCTTCTCCACATCAGCCAGGGCAAGACCTGAATGTGCCTGTCCAGTCTCAATGCTTTATCGGTTCACCTCGCTCATCTCGCGCAGGCGGGCGGCGGCCGTCTCGGCGGTCAGGTCGCGCTGAGGGTTGCCCAGCATCTCGTAGCCGACCATGAACTTGCGTACGGTCGCGCTGCGCAAGAGCGGCGGATAATAGTGCGCGTGCAGGTGGACTTCGGGATGCTCCGCGCCATCGGTGGGTGACTGATGAAAGCCCATCGAGTAAGGAAATGACACACCGAACAGATTGTCGTAGCGCGTCGTCAGCCGCTTGATGACGTCCGCCAGCGCGTCGCGTTCGGCGTCGTTCAAGTCTGGCAGCGAGTCGACGTGCCGCCGCGCCAGCACCATCGTCTCGAACGGCCACACCGCCCAAAACGGCGTCAGCACGACAAAGTGATCGTTCTGAAAGATGACGCGCTCGGCCACTTTTAATTCGAGCGCCAGGTAATCGCACAACAGGCACGTGCCACGTTCGTCCAGGTAGGCGGACTGCGCCCGGATCTCTTTGGCCGGTTCCGTCGGCACGCGCTCGCTGGCCCAAACCTGGCAATGCGGATGCGGATTGCTGCACCCCATCATCTCGCCCTTGTTTTCAAATACTTGCACGTAGCCGATGAAATCCTTTGCGCCCAGATCGAGCGTCTGCTCGGCCCACACGTCCACGACGCGGCGAATGTCGGGCAGCGGCATATCCGGCAGCGTCCAATCGTGACGAGGCGAAAAGCAGATCACGCGGCAAAGCCCTTTTTCGCTGGCGGCGCGCAGCAGACTATGCTGATCCAGTTCGGCTGGGGGAGTATCGGGCAAGAGCGCCGAAAAGTCATTCTGAAAGACAAACGTGCCCTCATACGGCGGATTGCGATGGCCGCCCGCACGCTCGTTGCCAGGGCACAGATAGCAGGTGGGATCGTACTGAGGTCGAGTCTCCGGCGGGAGCTTTTCCACCTGCCCCAGCCAGGGGCGCTCAGCCCGGTGCGGCGAGACGAGAATCCATTCGTTAGTGAGCAGGTTGTAACGCCGGTGAGGTTGAGAAAAGAGAGGCATAGGCTTCTCAGGGAGTGAAAGCGACTGCCGCATACCAGCCGCCTTTTGCCATTATCGTAGCGGGTGTGCGTGGCGAAGCGGAAATGCTATAGCAACTTGACAAACTCATCTACACCGAGACCCACCTGTCTGATGATAGCGCGCAAGGTCCCCCTATCCAGTTCTTTATGGTCAGGAACAACCACCTGTGCGAAAGGATCGTCACGACGCAGGATCAGATGGCTTCCCTCTTGTCGTTTCAGATAGAATCCAATCCCTCCGAGTGCTTTCATACATTCCCTGCCCGAAATCTTTGGCAACTTGCTCATACGGCTACCACCAATGTCTCAAAGCGTTCTTCAGGCACTGGCAAGCCGTCTTCCTGAAAGGCAGCGATGTATCCTTGAATCGCCTCTCTGATATTGGCAACCGCCTCTTCTTTTGTCTTGCCTTGACTGATGCAGCCAGGCAAGCTGGGGCATTCAGCCACCCAGTAACCGTCTTCACCTGCATAAATGACAACTTGTCTCATTGCTCCAACCTCCACGCTCGTCCCAATTCTGTTGTCAAAAGACCATTTTGCCAAAGATCAGAGGGCAGCGATCAATCTCCCGATGGAGACCATACCTCGCCTCTGAAACAGACCCTTGGCTAGCTACATTATAACCCCAGTCAGATTGATCATCAAACGTCATGCGTCAAATGTCAGGCGTCATAGGCGGCGCCTCGACATTTGACGTTTCACGTTTGAGGCCCCCATACACCACCCCAGCCACCGCGATCCCCGCATCCATCACCTGATCCAATCGCCATCCGCCGAAAGCCGGCACAATATCACCGCGCGTAAAGCCGAGTGCAAACATCCCCACGCTGTATAGAGCCATGGTCACCGCAAACGTCCAGGCTCCAACTCCTGATCTCCGACTTACGACTTCCGACCTCTGACCTCCGTCCACCGGATTCTCGACCTGGAACCGCCCTATTGCCACAGCAACGATGAAACATACCGCCGCCCATGCCGCGCCCAAAAGCTGTGTGATAAAGCGAGGGTTCCACAAGCCATATTCGTCCGGCAGGTCTGCCGCAAGAAACCACCAGCGATCGCCGGGCAGGATGGGACGTCCATAGGCGACCCCGGCCAAGTAGGCGCCGATCCATCCAAGCGCCGCGCCTGCCATCAGCCCGGGCGCGAGCGCATCCAATACCTGGCTTCTGCGAACAGCAAGCCGCCGCCACGCGCAGCCGATCAGCACGCCGGCCGCGCCGCCTAGCAGCCCGCCGTGCCACGATAGCCCACCCCGCCAGAGGGCAGCGATCTCGACCCGAACGACTTGAAAATAATCCCAGTGGGCCACGACGTAACCTGCGCGCGCGCCCACCACGCCGACCAGCACCGCGACAAACGCAACGTCCAACACATCCGACGATGGGAGGCCCATCCGTCGCGCTCGCCACCACGTCAGCCCCAGACCTACGCCGAGCGCCAACGCCATCAGCGCGGTAAACGAGGGCACGTCAATCCAACCAAGTGTGAATAGCACCGGGAACATGGGCGCAAGTATAGCAGCGTCGCTTGATTCGACAAGTGATTGACGCGCCCCTCTCTTTCGTTTATAATGCCCGAACGTCAAGCGTCAAACGTGAAACGTCAAACGTGAAACGTCAAACGTCGTGAGGGTTCCGATGTCATATCGTTTTTGGTCCCTTGTGCTTGTGATCGGTTTGCTAGGGACGACTGGCTGCCGCGCCATCGCGCCGCCCGCTTCCGCAGCCGTGGACGACCTCAGCCGCTTGAACCCAACTGGCAACGAGGTTATCTTGTGGCATTCGTTGACCGGGTCGGCTGCGGACACGCTGGCCCGGCTCGTGGATGAATTCAACTCGACCAACCCCTGGCGCATCGTCGTCGTGCCGCAATATCAAGGTGTGTATTCCACGCTCCGCAACCGCTTGAACGACGCACTCGGTCGAGGCGGCTTGCCCGATCTGATCACGTTGTATCCGTATCATGCCGCCGACTATGTCCAGCGCGGCGCGGCCGTCCCGCTCGACCCCTACCTCAACCATCCGCGCTGGGGGCTTGACGAGGCAAACCGCGCGGACATTTTCCCGGTTTTTCTCAACAGCGATCGCAACCCACAGCTTGACGGGCAGTGGATGAGCTTTCCGATGGAGCGCAGCGCGATCGTGTTATATTACAACGCGGACTGGCTCAAGTCGTTGGGCTACCAGAGCGCGCCGCTCACCTGGCCCGCGTTCAAAGAGATGTGCCAGCGCGCCTCGATGGATTCGGACCGTGACGGTCAGCCGGAGACATACGGATACGCAATGGTCGCCGATGCCTGGACGTTTTCCGCGCTGGTGCTCAGCCGGGGCGGGATGCTGGTCAGCGAGGATGCCAGAACGACCCAGTTCAGCTTGAATGAGGGCGGCGTGCGCGCCCTGAACATCCTGCGCGACACCTTTCCGTTCCGCCAGGCTTATCTTGCTCAAGGCCGAACGTGGGATCGGATTGACTTTGCCAACGGCAAAACTCTGTTCACCATTGCGCCGAGCAACGAGCTGCCTGCTTACAAAGTGGCGGTGGACCAGGGCCGGTTGTTCCGCTGGGGTATTGTGCCCCTGCCGCACAACACACCTGACCCGGTGGCGCTGTTTGTCGGTCAAAGCTGGACCGTGCTCAAGACCGCTCCGCAGCGACAGTTGGCCGCGTGGCTGTTCATACGCTGGTTCGGAGGCATGAACCAGACGCGACGCTGGGCCGAGGCCACCACCACCTTGCCGCTCCGCAACTCGGCGGCGCGAGCCATGCTCGACCAAGACCCAGACCCAAGCATCCAGATCGCCTTGAGCTTGCTGCCGTTCGGTCAAAGCGAACCCGCCGTGCCCGGTTGGGAACCAGCCCGTCAGGTGCTGGCAGACACGCTGCGAGCAGTGGCTGGCGGGCAGGCTCCGCCGGCGGCGCTGGAAAAGGCCGAAGCTCAAGTCAATGCGCTACTCAAGTGAACCTTTGTAAGGTTCTGATACGAATCCACGAGGACAGATGAATTTGCTCGACACGGCCATTGAGGCAGCGCGCGCCGCCGGACACGAGATCGCCAGACGATTGCCTCAGGAGCGCGAGGTGCGCGCCAAGGGCTTGCGCGACATTGTCACCGATGCTGACCTCGCCGCCCAGGAGACGCTCGTCTCGATCATTCGCTCCCGTTTTCCAAAACATGGCATCCTGTCAGAAGAAGGGCTGGCGCCTGGCAACAACACAGAGACGATCTGGGTGCTCGATCCGCTGGACGGGACATCGAATTACGCGCACCGCCTGCCCTCCTTTTCCGTTTCCATCGGTGTGGCGCGAGGTGATGAGCTATTGGTCGGAGTGGTCTATGACCCAATGCGGGATCACCTCTTTTGCGCCGAGCGCGGCGCGGGCGCGACGCTGAACGGCGAGCGTTTGCGCGTCAGCCAGACGGATAAGCTCGAACGTGCACTCGTCGCGCTCGATTTCGCGCGCGAGCCGACCAAGCGGTCCGAGCAATTGGCGGCGATGGTTCGGTGCTCCCGACACATTCACACGTTTCGTTCGGTCGGCTCGGCGGCGCTCTCGCTGTGCTATGTCGCCGCGGGCTGGCTGGACGCCTACTTTCACTGGGCGCTTGCGCCGTGGGACTGCGTGGCCGGTGGCTTGATGATCGCGGAAGCAGGAGGCCAGCTCACCGAGCTTGACGGCAGCTCGTGGAGCTATACCTCGTCGAGCTGCGTCGCCTCGAACGGCCTTTTGCATGCAGCTTTGGTTGAAGCGATGAAAGCATGACTATCCAATACCTAATACCCAATACCAAACGCAGGATGTTATGCGGATGGCAGGTGACGAGCTACAAGCCATGAGCGAACTCGAAGAAAAGCGCGGACTGTTTTATCTCGGCAAGCGATTTGATCTCGGTGCGAACCAGACAGGCCAGGTGTTCTCGCTGGAGGCCACGCACCTCACCACGCATGCCGTTATCCTGGGCATGACCGGCTCCGGCAAAACCGGGCTGGGCATCACGCTGCTCGAAGAAGCATTGCTCGACGGCGTCCCGGCGATCATCCTCGATCCCAAAGGCGACATTACTAACCTGGCCTTGACCTTTCCCGATCTCACGTCGGAAGACTTGCTCCCCTGGCTTGCGCCCGAGGACGCGCAGATGCACGATCTGACGCTGGAAACGTATGCGGGGCAAGTCGCCTCAAGCTGGCGCGACGAGCGCGCCCAATGGAACATCACGCCCGATCGAGTGCGCCAATTGCGCGAGGCTGCCGAGATTTGCATCTACACCCCCGGCAGCGAGGCGGGCGTGCCGGTGGACGTGCTGCAATCGCTGCAAGCCCCGCCGGGCGAGTGGGCTGGACACGAAGAGGAAATGCGCGAGCGCATTCAAGGCCTGGTGTCCGCGCTGCTGGGGCTGGCCGGTATCCAGGCCGACCCGGTGCAGAGCCGCGAGCACATCTTGCTGGCCCATCTCTTTGAGCACGCCTGGAAAGCGGCCCAGTCGCTCGACCTGCCCACGCTCATCGGCCAGATTCAACGCCCGCCCATCCAGCAGCTCGGCGTGTTTGAGTTGGACACGTTCTTTCCAGAAAAAGATCGCCTGCAACTGGCCAGTGCGCTCAATCATCTGATCGCTTCGCCGGGCTTTGAGGTGTGGCGTCAGGGCGAGCGGCTCGACATGGACGCGCTGCTCCGACGGGACGGCAAGCCGCGCGCCAGCATCTTTTACCTGGCCCACCTGGACGACGCTCAACGGATGTTCTTTGTCACGCTCTTGCTTTCTCAGGTGCGCGGCTGGCTGAGGCAGCAGCGCGGGGCATCTGTGCTGCGCGCCTTGATCTACTTTGACGAGATTTTCGGTTACTGCCCTCCCTACCCCAAGAACCCGCCATCCAAAGCGCCGCTGCTGGCGCTGGTCAAGCAGGCGCGCGCGATGGGATTGGGGCTGGTGCTGGCGACGCAGAATCCGGTGGACCTGGACTATAAGGGACTGGCGAACATTGGCCTGTGGTTCATCGGCAGGCTGCGCACTGACCGCGACCGGGCGCGCGTGCTGGATGGATTGGAAAGCGCGGCGGCTGAATCGGGCAGCGGGTTGGACCGCGACGAGCTGAGCGCGTTGTTGGGCAATCTCCCCATGCGTGTGTTTGTCCTGTCTGACGTGCGCGCCGATCACCCTATCGTCTTCAAGAGCCGCCAGACGATGAGCTATCTGCGCGGCCCGCTCACGCGCCAGGAAGTGCGCCGGCTTTCCCCGGCTGTTCCCCGAACTGAGAGTTCCATCCAGACCCTGCTCCCACAGGAACTGGAGGCCCCGCGCAAAACACCATCCCTGCCGCCTGCTTTGCCGCCGGATGTGCGCCAATACTTTGTGCCCGCCACGACGACTGTCGAGTGGGCACTCAAACGGTGGGAAGAACAGAGCCGCCAAACGCTCCTGGTCGGAAGCAGGCAACTGGTCTATGAGCCATACCTGCTCGGCATCGCAACCGTGCGATTTACGGATCGCCGATTGGCTTCGCCGCATCAACAGATGGTGACGCGGCTGGCGCCGGTGCCTGCAACCAGCACAAGTGTGGATTGGGGATCGGCCAGCGAAGCGCGAGTGGACCGCCGCCGGTTGAGCGCCCAACCTTCAGAAGGCGCACAGTTCGCCCGACTGCCGCGTGGCGCGTTGAACGCCCGGACGATGGCTGCGTTCGAGCGCGATTTTGCAGGTTACGTTTATCGCGACGTGACCGTGTCCGTCATGTTTCACCCTCAGCTCAAATCGCCGGGCGTCCCGAACGAATCACCGCGCGAGTTCCGCGCGCGAGTCGAGTCCGAGGTGCGCCTCAAGCGTGACGCCGAGATCGCGCAGGTCAAAGCCAAATATCAACGCGAAATCGCGCGCATCGAAAAGCAGCTTCGCAAGGAAGAACGTGAGCTGGCCGCCGACCAGGCCGACCTGGCCGCGCGCAAGCGCGAAGAGAGCATCGGCATCGTCGAATCGGCGTTCAACTTTCTCACCGGGCGACGGCCCAGCTACACCGTCACGTGGGCCGCGCGCCGACGCCGCCTGACGGAAAAGTCGGAAGCCCAAGTCCAAGAGTCCGAAGAGGTCATTGCCGATCTGCAAGACATGCTCGATCAACTGACCAGCGCGCTCGACGCCGAGATCAACGAGATCAACCAACGCTGGGCAGGCGTGTTCGAGGGCGCGCAGCAGATCACACTCAAAGCGCGCAAGAGCGACATCACCGTGGATACGTTTGGGTTAGCCTGGGTGCCGTTTTGGCACATCACCGGTCAAGTCGGCGAGGTCGAGCAAACACTATGCTTGCCAGCCTATGAGGCGGACCAACCACTTGGCGAAGAAACCCGCGGGGGTCGTGATCCGCTCCTGACGTGATCACCTGCGCACCAGCACATACCTTCCCCGCGTCTTAACCGAAGTAGCCGTGTAGAGATACGTCGCCGGACCGACGATGACCATGTCGGCATGGCCGATGCCCCAATTGTTCGCCACATTCATGATCACCGGGTTGCCGGGATATTTTTCCCACGGCCCGTCAATGGTCGGCCCGACGCTGCGGGCAAACCCCAGCGCGAACTGGTCATCCACAACGGTGGGGTCACTGGGGCCGCGCACGCCTTCATAGGCCATGTAGTAGTGATCGCCCACGCGCACCACGTCGGCGGAAGAGATCGTGCGAAAGTCGAAATAGGGATTGGCCGCCGTCCCCCGCGCTTCCAGCGGCCCGTATTCGCTCGCGCCCTTGAAGAGGGGATTCGAGTTGCATTTGCGCAAGCCGGCTGCCCCGGCGTATTTGTTACCCACGTAGCAGCCCATGTGCCCCGGATCGCGCCCCAGGCCGACAAAGACATAGAGCAGATTGCCCTCGATATAGATGCCCGGCGGCGCGCCCACCAGACAGTTGCCATATTCCGTCTCGGCATAGATGTTCGGGTGCGTGCCAATGTGCTCCGCTTCCGTGCACCGAGTCCATGTGTCGAACCACTGACCCGTTCCGGGGACCTTGGCTTCGGCTGACCAACGGATCCCGTCCGTCGAAGTGCGCATGTACGCGCCCGCTCCCCATTCGTAAACGATGTAGGCGCGGTCGGAATCGAAAAAGGCACGCGGATACTGTTGCTGTTGAGTGTGATCGGCAGAGCCGCATGGACAGGCCCTGCACGAGAAAAGGCAAACCGGGTTTTCGAGCGCAAAGTGGCGACCACCGTCGTGACTCTTCCACAGCGTGACGCAGCCAGGGAAAGGGGCCGGGGCGCCGCACGAATCCACGACGCCCGCCGACTGGTGACTCGCGTGCAGATACGACCAGAACTCGGCCCCGCCCCGATAGACCGTGTCCGACTCGCCCATCGGCAGGCCCACATCGTAAACCTCCATCACCCACTCGGCAGTTCCGTCCCAAAAGTCTTGAAGCGTGGCGAACTCGCGCCCAGGCGGAGGAACCGGCACAAAAGGAAGCGGGGGAGAGGTCAGAGTCGGCGGCGGGGCGGTGGGTGGAGTGGTTGGTGGGACAGTCGGCGATGGCCGAGAGGTAGGGGACGGCGAAGGTGCCCGAGTTCTCGGAGGAGCAGGGGTTAAAGTGGGAATGGGCGTGAACGTAGGTGATGGAAGCAGCGTAGGCGTCGGCGGGACGATGGTGGCTGAGGAAACGGGCAATGGCGATGGAGTAAAAGCCGGTGCGGGAGCGGGGTCGGTTGCACAGGCCGCACATGTGACCAGCACGTACAGACACACACCGACGACCACGAGCGAATGGATTGCTCCTGGCGGCAATGGACTGGATTGACGTTGCACCTCAACACCTCACAGATCGATTGCGCGAGGCGCAAGTTTAACGCAAAAAGGGCACAGGTCAAGCAGGTTGCGGGGCTAAGAACCTATCCGAAAACCCAGCATGGGCGGCTCCCACGCCGCTGCCCTCCCTCCAACTCCCCCCGCTTCGCAGGGGGAGAAGGCGGGCATGGGAGCCCGCCCCGCTGTAACTGTCCAGCCCGCGCCCGGCAGGATGATGAACCATCCCGCTGATACTGAAAACTGGCTCAAGCCAGTTGAGACCGGCCCCGGCCTGCTTCAGCAGGCCTGATGTGACAGCCGCGAAATTCATTTCGCTACAGACGGTAAGCAAGTACGATGGAACGTATTTGTTTATCGGTCGCCTCACAACCTTTGGAAGAGGGCGGAAACCCCTGTCAACGAATGGGACAACGAATAAACGAATGAACACATCTGGCGGGTTAATTCGTTTATTCGTTCGATATTCGTTGACAATGACTTTGGGCTTCTCTCAAAGCCTTGCGAGTCGGTAAACAAACACCTTTTGTCATTTACTGGATGACGATCGGCAGATATACTCTATGGTTCAACCCTGGGCCTACGGTTGGTGTTGCCATAGGGGTGGATGTGGGTGTGGCAGTAGACGTTGCCGTCGGCGTGCGTGTGGCCGTTGGGGTGCGTGACGGCGTGCTGGTGGGGGTGGCCGTTGAGCCAGGCGCAGCACCACTCTCGGCGCCGGCCCAAAAGCCCCCCATCAACACATAACCGCCCCCGCTCTGCATCCCCGCATCAGGCTGCCCCAAAGTTCCAGCGATGGTGTAGCCGCCGCCCGTCGCGATGCCGCCGCCGCCATCCATGGTGTTCCACGTCAGATCGTAACCGCTGCCCGTCTGCGCGACGGCGATGGATGCGATGAGCAACACCAAACCGATCGAGGTGAGAGACGCCGCGCGTTTCATTACGCACCGCCCTGCCGCCGTTGCCAGACCATTGCGCCCAACAGCACGCCGCTGAGGAGCAGCCATCCCCACGGCAGGTGGTTCGTGACCGGCGATGCTCCCGCACCACCAACTCGCTGCTCCAGCTTTGCCAGGCGTGATTCAAGTTCGTCAATCTGTTTCTGCTGCGCGGCGATCTGCGCCTTCTGCTCTTGCGTGAGCTGATAGAGGCCCTGAATCGCCGCCAGCGCCACACCGTCAGCATCAATCGTGCTGATATGCTTGTCGTCTTCGCCCACGTTGAAGGCCGCGGCAAAGTCCTGCGCCATGGGACCAATGTGGCGGATGGAGACATCCTGCGTCTTGTAATTCCACGTGCTGATGGGAATCTGCGCCAGTTTCTCCACCACCGCGCGCGTGTCCACCGCCGCCAAGTTGGCCTTGCTGTTGCGATCGCTCAACGCCGACCAGGCATTGCCGCCGGCCGGCACCGTGACGCCCGCTGTGGTTCCACCAGAACCGTTGATGCCTGTGACAAAGTACACGCCGCCCGTGGCGCGCGCCGTGAACGCATTGTTAAGGGTGCAGGCGTAGTCAAAGTCGTTCGAGTCGGCCCACGTAAAACAGCCATTGTTGTAGGACTTGGCGCGATATCCGGCCGCGAAACTGGTGTTGCCTTGCGCCAAGTTGCTTGCGCCGCCCGGCACGACTGAAGCGCCGCCGCTGGCCGTGTTGTTGATGCCGCCGCCCACCGCCGAGTCAAAGCCGCTGGCCGTGTTGCTGTTGCCGCCGCTCACGGTAGCGCCGCCCAGCGTGACCCTGTTGTTGTAACCGCCGCCGATGGTGGCGATGTTGAGGTTGGTGCCTGCTGTCGCCGTGATTTGATTCTGCTGTCCGCCGCCGATCGTGCCGTAATGACCATCGCCGACGATGATGTTGCCATAGCCACCGCCGATGGTGGACGCCGTACCGCTGGCATGATTGCCACTGAACGTGCCGCTGCCATTAAAGCCACCGCCCCCGATCGTTGACCCAGACCCGGCGGCCACGTTGTACGCGCCGCCGCCGATCGTGGCGCGTGAGCCGCTGGCCGTGTTGTATTCACCGCCGCTGACCGTGGCGCTGCGATTCGACGCCGTGTTGAAACCGCCGCCACCCATGGAGGTCCATTCGCCTGTCGCCTGATTGCCATGCCCGCCCGCAATCGTCGCCGCAAAGCCCGAATTGAAATTAAAGACACCGCCGCCGATGGTGTTGTTGGCGATCAGTTGTCCGCCAGTGATGGTGTTGCTGTAACCACCGCCGATGGTGGCGTTCTGGGTCATGGCGAGATTGAGATCGCCCCCGCCAATATAGGACACGTAACCGGCGGCCACGTTGTAGAATCCACCGCCGATGGCCGACGAGCTGCCGGTGGCATAGTTGCGCAAGCCGCCCGCGACGGTGGCGTAATCGTTATTGGCCCAGTTGTCAATGCCACCCGCAATCGTCGAGCCGTATCCGTCGGATTGATTCTTGCGCCCGCCGCCTACAGTGGCATATTCGCGCGAGGTGCGATTTTCGTAAAAGAACGATCCGCCACCCGCGATCGTTTGACCGTACAACGTGGGCGAGAACGTATTACCGCTGTAACCGCCGACGATGTTGGGGCTTTGACTTTGCGGATAGAGGCGCAGCGCGCCCTGCCCGTTTACACCGATCGTCAACGCAGTATTATCGGTGGTGCCGATAAAGCCGCTGCCGCCTGTGCCGCTATTGCCGTTCAGCGCCCAGTTGTTCAGTGCATAGATCGCATACGGCGCGGCTGTCAATTTGGTGCGCGGACTGAGCGTGATGTAGTTGGCATCGCCGGTACACTTGACTGCCGTCTCGATCCAGCGCCCTTCACCGTTGAAGACGCTGGCCCCGTAATCGATCTGCACCGTGAACAGGCCGTTGCTGATGGGCACGCTGCTGAAGGTATTGCTGTTGAGGAAACTGCCGTCCATTGAAGCGTCGTACAGCGAAAAGCTCAGCTCACAGACATCGCTGATGGGCTGGCCGTTTTTGATCAGGCGGCCTTGATAAGTAAAGCCGCTGCCAGCAGGCGCTTGTGGGCTTTGCGGCCCATTCCCCTGTGCGGACGATGTGCCGATCAGGACGAGACTGAGCAGCAAAGCTGCTGCACCGAGTGTCAGAACAAGTAACCAACGCGAGTAGCGACTAGTGATGAACATGATATTCTCCCTTTACAATCCCTCGTGTCTACCATATGATCAGCGGCAAAAAGATTTGCCAAGAGGACATCTGAAAACTCACCACAAAGACAAAGATTCTGAAAGCGATCCAGACCTTGTGATTTCTTGTAACGGCTCAGCCTGTTCGCCGCGAAATGAATTTCGCGGCTGCTACGTCAGGCCTGCTGAAGCAGGCCGGTCTCAACTGGGTTCAGCCAGTTTCCGGTATCAGCGGGATGATTGATCAGCCCGCCGGGAGCGGGCTAAACAGTTACGATTTTTTCGTGCCCTGGTGTCTTGGTGGTTCAAAAGACGACGTTTGCCCCTTCAGCTATGAATACATCGGGTTGAGGCATAGAGGCAGACCGGTCAGTTCATCAAGCCTGCCCCTATGCCAACGATCAACCGGATGGGGGCGTATTAGCTTTCACTTCACCGAAGGCATCTTGCCAGCCATGAATGCGCCGGCCTGGGCCAGGGCAGTCGCCTGCCAGTAATAGTTCAGCGCTGTCAACTGGTCTTGGGCGCTCCCTCGACTGGCCGAACGAGCATTCTCATAGTACAGAATGGCCGGCACCGGCACGTCATCGCCGCACAGATTGATCAACTCTTTGGCGCGCTGCTCGGCAAAGTCCAACATCTCTCCCAATGCTTTGTCGTTCTCAAAGGAAGTGACGTTCATATCCTGGTCCACCTGAGCGCCCAGCGAATAGTATTTGGCGACCAGACTCGAAGAGAGCGCGTAGGCGTTTTGCGAGTTGCCAAAGATCACGGCGGCTGATTTAGGTCCCTCGCCCACCTGCTCGATCAGTTGCATCATCCCGACGTTGGACGCAGACGCCAGCAGATAGTCATTATCCACCATCTGCAACCTTGCCTTGACCAGATCGGGGCTGAGGCCATACTGCCTGGCTATGCCGTTGATCGTCGTAGACTCGAACAATGCCAGGTTCGCCTCCGATGCCCGACGCAGCACTTCGGCCACGCGCAAGACCTTTTCCGGCTTGGGGGCCGGGGTGACGCCAAAGCCCATTTCGATATCCACCGCGTCCCGCGCAAGCTGGACCATGTCGCTGGCGAGAGCATAATTTCCTGCAATGTCCACCAACTGAAGCAATAGCTCTTCTTTCGAGTATTGGTCGGCGTTGTCTACCAGATCAGAGAGCTTGCTATCCGCCACCAGAGCCAGCCCTTCGGCAATGCCAAGCTCGCTGTAGGCATCGAACATCGCCAACACATCGCTCACGGTTTTGGGTTCTTGCGTCTGCAACTGATCCACCACTGCCGAGATCTCGGAATGGACCGCCTGGGTGGACTGGAGATAGCTCACCACACCTTTCAGGCCACCCGAGCTGTAACGCTCGATCATCGCCCCCGCGACGTTCGCCCGGCGCATGCCGGCCGCGGCCTCTGCCGCCCCAAAGTAAGCGACCGCGCCAAGCCCCTGACCCAGATTCTTGTCGGCTTTGCGGGCTGCTTCGTCGGCTGCCTGCACGGCATCGGCCAGCAAGGCCTGGATTTGCTTCGGAAAAGATTCGAACTGACGGCGCTCTTTGTCGTAGCGGCTGTACCATTCTTTGGTCTTGGCCTTGAGCCGGTCAAAGGCGCGCGACGGGAACTGGGGCGCGCTGGCCGACACCTTGGGTCGAGGCAGCGGCTTGCCGACGATCTGCTCGTAAGCTTCGTAGATATTGTTGACTTCGCGGACCTGGATGCCCAGGGTTTTGCCTACCTCGATGACATCTACCGATTGCTTTTTGTTATAGTCAAAGCTGTAACGCTGGCCGACGGGCACCAGCACCAGCTTCTTGCCTTTCTTGGCCGCCCCTTCGATCTTGTGGGGGATCCCGCCGACCGGGCCGATGGTGCCATCGGGATTGATGATGCCCGTCATCGTGGCGTCTTCACGGGGCGTATCTCCACGCAAGCTCGCCAGGACGCCTACCGTCATCAAGCCGCCCGCGCTGGGGCCATCAATGCGACCGCCGACGCTGAACGAGAATTCGTAATCCGCAGGGTCTACTCCGCTCAGAATACTGCCGAGCACCACCGCTTCCCAACCGGCGGCGTGCCATTGCTGGCCCGTGCCTCCGACTTCTTCCTCGAAAAAGCCGACGCGCAATTGGCCCGGCTGCGCGGAGGGGCGCACCTTGATCTGCACCGCGCTGGTCCCGCCCGTCGCCGTGGCGCCGCCGGAAAAATAGAGAGCATCCAGCCGGACGGTGCGCTCGGCCGGCGTGGGCGAGGCTGCCGGCGTGGCTGTGGCAGAGATGGGCGTCGCCTGGGGCTGAGACGCTTGAGCGGTCGCGGTGGGCTGAGCGGGCGGATTGGTCGTCACGGAAGTGATCGGCCCACACGCCAGCCCGGTCAACAAGAACAAAACGGTTAACCATACGAGCAAACTAGATCGGGTCTTCATTCTTATCCTCCTCATGGGGTCATGCGAATTCGGGAGCGTCAGCCGCTCCCGAGTTGGCTAATAATATCTTGGAGCTTTCTAAGGTTCCTGGTCCAACCGGGGCGCCGGGTCACTTTCGGCCACCCGATCCCGGAGAAACTCGAACAACTGGGATAGAGTGCCAAAGCCGCGCCGCTCGCCTGTGTGTGGGTCTTCGATGGATGCTCGCCAGACGGAACGCTCCGCACTGTCCACTTGCCAGAGGCGCACCAGATATGCCAGATACCGAACCGTTTTTTTCGTCGTCATCAGCAGCCATGGCTCTCCAAGATGGTTGAATTCTACCCACCGACCGCTAGGAAAACGCTAGCACAAAAATTCACGTAACTACTCAGCCGTCATTGCGAGGAGGCCCGCGAAGCGGGCCGACGAAGCAATCTCAGCGATCGAAGCACAGAGATTGCTTGTATATTAGATCATGAACCTTAAAACTTGAATAGCGTTTGCAACCTCCGTCCAGCAGGGTCTATACTTGTCCTGGGAGGGCAGGAGTGGGTAAAG
>DAOTXX010000048.1:0-11812 GCA_034434835.1 Thermoflexales bacterium
GCCCAGTCTACCGCACATGCTGTCATTGCGAGCCTGCCGAAGGCAGGCGAAGCAATCTCTGTGCTCCGATCGCTGAGATTGCTTCGTCGGCCCGCTTCGCGGGCCTCCTCGCAATGACGGCTGAGTAGTTACCGCGTATCTTGAGGAATTGCCGGCCAAAGGCCCTGTGGTCATCACTCGTAATGGCAAGACGGCGGCAGTCTTGATCGCTCCAGAAGATGACCAAGACCTGGAACGCCTGCTTCTGGCGCGCTCGCCGCATTTTCAAGCATTGCTAAACCATCTGTGTCAACTAAAGGCCGGAGTGCACGCTTCAGCGTGCGAAATTACGGCCTGAAGGCCGCACTCCGGGGCTAAAGTTGACACCAATGATTGCTAAACAAATCGCGACGAAGCATCAAGGAAGGCAAAGGTCTATCGCGCGACCAATTCTGGAAAACCGTCAAGGAACGGAATCGCAAATAGAACGCGTGAAGCGAGGACTGAAAGCTGCCCAACACACGCCCCCGACAACAGCGTGCACGCGGCTTGGGGCGTGATCAGCGTGCTCTAGTGTCTGACTGGACACTCCCACAAAGGAAATGCAGAGATGGCAGATTTCACGCTCGATCAGCTCAACGCCTTTATCGTCCGCGCCAAAGCCGCAACCTACGTCGGTGGCGGAGCCAAGAGTCTCTCGCGCCGACCCGGATCGCATGATCTCGAGTTCCGCGAAGGCGCATTTGCGTACCTCGACAGCTACTTGGGCGGCTCGGTTTTCATCGGCCAGGAAGTCGTCTATTTCGACAACCAGCCAGTCTGGGCCATGAACTATTATGGGCGCATCCTCGAGCCGGATCTGATCACGGCGGCGGAAGCCGGGCAGATGATCCAGGCCAGCCTCTCCAAGCTCTACACGCAAGGGCGCTTCCTGGGCGGTTTTGAGCACACGCTGGGCGTGGATGCATACGTGGATACGAATGAAGGCAACGTTACCTCATTCACGGGCAAAGAATGGATCACGCGCGGGAACACCAAGGTGTACGAGTTGGTCTATCACGGAGGGTTGATCAAGGATTGACCTGCCAGCCAGCGCAGCGCACGCTTGACGCTTGACGTGTCACACTCGATAGTTCAAAATACTCTGGGATCAGCGCGACGCCAGTTTGCGTCTCAACCGTTGCAGGCGATGGCTCAAGTCCTCGTCGGCGCGGTCCCGCGCATAGCCCGGCGCCCAGGCGGCGACGACTTGGAGCGCCGTTTCCGTCCATACCCGCGCCTGATCCAGATCGCCCGCGTACCATTCGTAATGCTTGGCCAACTCGACGTGCGCCGTCACAGCCGAGTCCTCGCTTTCGGCCAGTTGCCGCCACACTTCCAGTGCCTCTTGGCGCCGCTCTTGCCGCTTGAGCAGAAAGCCCAGCCGGGTGAGCGCGAGCGTGCGCGGCTCGGCAGGGGTTTCGCGTTCCAATGCAGCGCGGAACGCACGCTCGGCCTGCTCAACCAGTCCCAGGTCGTCGTACCATTTGCCCAGGCTGACCAGATCGGTCGGATCAAGCGCGGCCTCCAGCGGGTCACCGAACATCCGGCACAAGTGCGCTGCCAGCGTCACCATCGAAAGCACATCTTGTTGGTTGTGATAGAGCACACGCTGCATCTCGGTCGCGTCGCCGGTGTTCAAATAGCTCACGTACATTTGTGGGATCAGAAAGCCAGGCACATCGTCTTGGGTCCGCTGCACGCCGAGAATCTGGCCTTCCAGTGACCACAGTGAGCACGAGGGCAGCCGGTCGCGCCACACGCGCCGCGCCGGAGGCAGCAGGTCGAGATGCGGAAGCGCCAGCCATCTTGGGCGCATCCGCGCGAGGGTGTACCGCGCCTGCAAGAGCGGCAGGTCAAACCCGCGTCCGTTGAATGTGACGACGGCCTGGCGTTCTTGCATCACCTCATCCAGTGCGGCCAGCATTGCTGTTTCCTCGTCCGGCTCGCGGAGAAAGAATTGGCGGAGGTGAAAGGCCTTGCGCTCCTCGCCCTCGAATGTGCCAACACCGACAAGGAACACGAGCGTCCCGGTCCCGCCGGCCAGCCCGGTCGTTTCCGTGTCCAGGAAAGCAGCCCGGCCCAGATCAGCCTGAGCCAGGCGGGGGTCATGGCACAATTGTGCAGCGAGGTCGGCGGGGTGATTCAGGAACGAAGCCAGCGTCATCGCGCCGTGCACATGATCGAGCGCGTAGCGCTCCTGCACGAGGAATGTCCGCCCCATCGCCGACTCTATTTCTTGCCCGTCCACCAACGCCTCAATCGAGCGGTCGTGGCGCGGCGGGGACGTCGTCGGCCTGAGCCTGGCCGTCCCTTTGGTCACGCCGAGCTGGCGCAGCTTGTCCCGCAAATCACCGGTCATGGAAACATCCTCGGGCAGGATTATAACATCGGCACAGGAAGCGTCAAAAGTCAAACGTGAAACGTGAAACGTCAAAGGCATATTTGACGCATGACGTTTGACGCACGGCACACCCCATTCGACGTTATGAGGTATACTCGGGCGCAGGAGATGATCCATGAACGCCCAAGCCATTCGAAGATTGTGGATGCTCGTGATGATGCCCGGTGCAGCAATGCTGATGATGGCATGGCTGTCGAGCACGCCTGTCGCGCGCGGCGTCGAGAGGCAAGACGAGCCGCCGGGTATTGCCCGGGTCTTGACCCCGACCGAGGTCGTGACCGTCTATCTGCCCCTCGTCATGCGCAACCTGGCTCAGCCCGAAGTGCGCGCGCTGTGGGTGAGCCGCTACGACTGGACACGCTACGGCGTCACGGCGACAGTTGCCGATGTGGCGCAGATCGTCAGCGATGCCGCCCGCGCCGGGTTCAACACGATCTTTTTTCAGGTACGCGGCGCGGGCGATGCGTATTACACGCCGGGACCGGAGCCGTGGGCAGCGCGTCTGACCGGGACGCTGGGGCCTTCGCTGGGGCACGATCCCGGCTTTGATCCGCTGGCGACGATGATCTCACTTGCGCACGCGAGCGGCATTTCGGTTCACGCCTATCTCAACGTCTATCCGGCCTGGCAAGCGCCGCCCTTGCATCCGAACTACCCCACCCACACTTATGGACTGCTCACGCCGACGCTCCAAATCACTCCACCGCAATGGCTGAACCAGTTGACGTATGGGCCAGCCTATCACGGGGTATATGCTCTGGGTTACACGTGGCGCGTGTACGACAGCCTCACCCATCCGATGCCCATTTCATGGGGCCAATATACCTGGGCCTCGCCTGCCGTGACGGCGGTGCAAGATTCTGTGCTCACAGTCACTGCCTATCTTCTCTCACACTATGCGCTCAATGGGATTCACCTCGATTACATCCGTTACCCCGGCCCGGAATACTCGTATGATCCATTCACGATGGCCGCTTACAGCCAGGCGCTAGAGATCAGCCCCACGTTGACCATCACCGACTGGCGCGGTGACTTTCAACGCGCGCAAGTTTCAGGCCTCGTCGCGCGTATCTATACTCAGACAACAGACCGCCGCGCGCTGCTTTCAGCAGCGGTCTGGCCGCGCTACACGCAGGGGCGCGACGAGTATTTTCAGGATTCGAAGGCATGGCAGGCTTTGGGCACAATAGACGCGATTGCGCCGATGCTATATGGCACGGACATGATCACTGACTTGGCCAAATGGACGGAGGCTGCGCAAGACTTTCAGGCAGGAGCTTTCGGGCGATGGGTGCTGCCGGGGATCGGCGTTCAGCTCAATTCAGGCGAATGTGTGAGCTTTGATCAGATCGCCGCGCGCATCGAGGCGGCGCGCGCCCTGAACACAGCCGGGCAAGCGATCTTTTCCTACGCTGGGCTGAGGGATTGCGCAGAAGGTGGGATCTCTTATTTGGACTTGTTAGGGAGTGGACCTTACGCGGCACCGGTCGCCATTGAGAACGCCCCAAGCACAGTCGGGCACGTTCAGTGCCTCTATCAAGCTACCATTCGAAACTTTGCACGACGATCACGCCCTTGGCCTGAGCCTTTTGCAAAAAACTGGGACGCGCATAATGCGCTACCAGCAATGGGACAATTTCCTCTGCGCCGTGCTCCGCCTTGACAGCCGCGATCTTTTTCTCCAATACGGCCAGAGCGTCCTCTCGGCGCCGGGTCGTTCTGCGCTCATCCAGTCTCAGTTTCACTTCACCGACGATCAAAACTGACTGGCCGTTGCGCCTAGCCCGACCGAACAAGTTGATCTCTTCACCGCCGATCTCGGTCCGAATCAATCGCTGCGTGACCTCCAGGCCATAGTGTTCCTTGAGAAACCTTGGCAGCGCGCGGTAAGCTTCATTTTCGAGAGCATAACCGACGCTGCGTGACAGTCCACCCAATTCACCTCGCGTCTCACGCAGCCCCTTGGCCAGCAACTGCAACTCTTGTTGAGTCTGCTTTTGCGCCTCGGCCAGTTCTTCGACTCGCATCTCGGTGCGCTTTTGAGCCTCGGCCAGTTCTTCGACTCGCATCTCGGTGCGCTTTTGGGCCTCGGCCAGTTCTTCGACTCGTGTCTCGGTGCGCTTTTGGGCCTCGGCCAGCTTTTCCACTGCGATCTCGACCCGCGTCAGGCGTTCCTCGGTGCGCACCTGGGCGGCCGCCATCTCATTCTGCGCTGTGGCCAGGTCCCGCACGATGGATTTAAGCTCATTGAAATCGCTCGTCTTGACCAGGTCAGTATAAGCGGCCTCAACAACTTCGGCCAACACTGCCGCTTGTGGCTCGGTAAAGACTTGCTCCAGTTTATGCCGGATGACCGACCGAGTGGATGACACGGTTGCGATCCTTTCTGAACCTGCGCGTTGCCGCAAGTATAACCCTCGACCTTCTGCCTGTCAATTGGCTGATGGCCGATAACTATCCGCTATCCGCCGAATGAACGAATGATGGTCACGCCTCTCTGTCAGCGATTCGTTGACGGATTCCCACCTTAATCTTCTTCGCCGGGCAGCTTGCATTGTGGCTGGTACATAATGAATGTACCCTCGAATCCGGGGTAGCGCAATCTGACCCTCGCATTGCAAAGCTTGTTAATCGTCATCGTGAACCGGACCGTGCCGAGGTTGGGGTGCTCGAACGCCCATTCCAGACGTGGTCCGCCCGCATAAGGCACAGTCGTAATCGCAGCTATTCCAAACTCGTACGGCGAGCCAAACGTTGTCTCTGGCGAGATTTGCAATTGAGCACCCGACTTTTTAGTGATCTGGAGTTGTTGAAGACGCTGTGTATTGGTAGCGAAACCTCTCATACCAATATCCACGGCCCAGAGGCCGACGAAGCTATCAATGGTGGCGGCAAAGGTCGGTACCGGCGTCGGCTTGGGCGTTGCAGTGGGCGGGCCGGTCGGTGTGGGCGTCGCCTGTACAACGATCGAAACCGTCAGGCCCGTCAGCACCAGGCCGCCCGGCGCGCGAAGCTGCCACTTGCCCCGATATGCGCCCGGTTGGCTCGGCGCTTTGAGCGTGATGGACACGTCGCGCGTGCGTCCGGCATCCGTCGGTTCGATCCGCACGATGCCTGGCCCGCCGAGTTGATCGCCCTCAACAAAGACGGCCGTATACCCACTGCCCCAATCGCACGTCCCCGAATTTCGGATCCGCCACGTCTTGACGAACTGGCTGCCCGGCACGACCGCCGTGCCATCTGGGATCGTCACATCGGCGATGAACGCGGCGCTCAGCACGCAGCCGGGTGTGGCGGTCGGCTCGAGGACCGCTGTGGGTGGGACGGGCGTGTGGGTCGCCGGAAGCGGCGTATTCGACGCAGGGGGCGCCAGCGTGCTGACGCGCACACCACTCAAGGGCAAGGGCGTCTCGGTCGGCACAGGCGTGTCAGGACGCGGCGTCTGAGCTGGCCCGCACCCCGCCATCAGCATACACACAACAACGATCATGGTATGGAGCATCGGATTATATTTCATGCTTTGATTGTACCGCTGTTCCCCCGAAAATTCAATGATCATCGCACTTGCTTTCCTGCGTGAGCAAGGTACAATCCCCAGCGATGAAGCCGATAGACTCGCTTGAAGCTTTGCGGGCCGAGATCGAACAAAAGCGCGAGCTGGCTGCCCGGCTGGAGCAAGAACGCACGGACCTGGAACTCGAAATCGCGGCGTTCGAGGCGCTTTACAACGCCGAGGTCAAGCCGATTCAAGACGAGCTGGATACCGTCAAGCGCCACATTGCCGAGTACCAGACGCGCCGCGAGGTCTTGCGCCTGTATGGCAACCGGATCAGCCCCAGCCAGCTCGAAGCCGAAGTCGAGCTGCGTCTTGGCGCGCACGAAGCCCGTGTGGACGAACAACCCTCTCCGCCTCGCTCGCCCAAATGGCAAGGTGCACCTCCCTCTGAAGTACCGGACGTGGCGATCAAGGCCGAGCTCAAGTCACTCTACCGCGAACTGGCCAAGCGTTTCCATCCTGATCTAGCCATGAGCGATGTGGAACGCGAGGCGCGCGGTCAACGCATGGCCGAGATCAATGACGCCTACGCGCGCGGCGATCTCGAAATGCTCCGCCGCCAGGCAAGCCGGTCCGGGGTGCGGCCTGCCTTTCCCCCCACACTGGCCGAATTGTTGGCCGAGCGCGACCGGCTCGATGCGCTCGTCGTCCGGCTGCGGCAAGAGATCGCCGAGCTGAACCGCGACCCGCTCATGCTGCTCAAGATTGATGCTGCCCTGGCGCGTCACAGCGGACATGACTTGCTGGCCGAGATGGCGATCGAGCTGCACATCCAACTGGTCGAGCAGCGTGCTGTGCTCGATCGTCTGATCGCCGAATTCCGCGAGTTGGTCGAGCAAGTTGGGCTGGTGTAAGCATTATCGCGCAAAGCAGAGATGTGGTAGAATTGCGCCTGAACAATCCATCCTCACCAGAGAACATCACAACGTGCGCCTCCATCGCTTGCTCTTACCCGCTCTGTTTGCTCTCCTGATTGTCCTGTTGATGAATGTCTCGCTGGCATGCGCCAGCCTTCCAGCCGACAGCTTGCCCTCCGCGGATTCACCGCGCATCACTCGTTCGCTTATCACCGTACCCGTGCCAATCCTGATGTATCACCACGTGGGCCGCAGCAATGGCTACACAGTGAGCGTTTCCTTGCCAGAGTTTACGGCGCAGATGGATTGGCTGAAGCGGAACGGCTATACCAGCGTCAGCATTGACCAGATTGCATCCGCGCTGCGCGGCGAGTCCACGCTGCCGCCTCGCCCGGTTGCGCTGACGTTCGACGATGGCTGGGCGCACATCTATACTAACGCGGTGCCCGTGATGCAAGCGCGTGGCTTTCGCGGCACGTTTTTCATTGTAGCGAACTATAGCAACGCGCGCTCCTCAGCCTTTCTTTCGTGGGATCAGATCAAGGCGCTGCGCAGTGCAGGACACTGGATCGGCTCACACGGCCTGTCGCATCGGAATCTGAATTCGGTGGACGCGGCAACGCTGCGCCGGGAGCTGGTTGACTCGAAAGCCGAAATCGAAAAGCACATCGGTGGCAGCGTGACAGTGTTTGCATACCCGTATGGGGCGACCAGCCCGCGCGTGATGCAGGCTGCACAGCAGGCTGGTTACGTCGCGGCGGTCACAGTCGGCCCGTCCATCCAGCAGCGGTCAGATCAGGTTTACCGCCTGACACGGATCAACATATCCAGCGGGATGACGCTCGAACGATTCCAGGCGCTTGTGACCGGCAAACACATCTCGCTGCCGACCGCGCCTCGAGCGACTGTGCGCCCAAGACAGGCCACCGACTGCCGCGAGTCTGTTCATGGGCTGACGTGTGAGTAGCCGACTTTTTCAGGTCTGGCCTGAAAGCTTTTTATTCTTCGCTCAGTATCACTCGCGCTGGCGCGCCCTCGCTGCCGACGAGTTTCATCGGCAGGCAGCAAAGCGTATAATCGCCTGGTGGCACGTCGCGCAGGTCCAAGCCTTCGACGACGATCACGCCCGCGCCCAGCAGCGTGCGATGCACCGAGCCGTCGCCGCCGAATCGCTCCACAGACAGGTAATCCACACCCACCAGGCGAACGCCATGTTGTACGAGCCACTGCGCGGCGTCCAGCGCCACGGCTGCAAAGTCCCGGTGGAACACGTCCCGGCTCAAGTGGCTGTTGCGCGTCTTGAACAACAGCCGCTCCACCCTGCTCAGGTCAAGACGCGCGAGTGTCCCGATGGTGATCTCGTCCGTATCCGGTATCTCGATGACCCTGGCCGGGCCGATCAGCGCGTCGAGAGGGAGCGAGACAACGTCTGTCCCATCGGCGATAAAGTGAAGCGGCGCATCCACGTGCGTGCCCATGTGAACCGAGCACGCCAGATGCGAGAGATTGTTCTTGGCACCGTCCTCCATGCGTCTGACCCGCTCCAGCTTCACGGGTGGATCGCCCGGCCAGACGGGGAGGCCGGGCGAAACAGGGAGCGTCACATCGTAGAGTTTCATCTTTTCATCTCCAGGCAAGAACTTGTGCTATAATCGCCTTGCACCGTTGGGGTGCGAGACGAGATGCGAACAGCAAGAGGTGGATCATGCCGCAGCGATTTCAGGAGCAACGCGACAAACTGGCCGCGCAAGCTCCACTCAAGTGGCTCGACAATCTTGCGCCCAAGGTGGCGCAACTGCGGGAGGAGTTGGCTCGCCGCGATCCGTGGCAGGTAGCCGACCGCAGCGGCGCGCTCTTGGATCCCAAACTCAAGACGCTGCAAGTCAAGTTGTGGGACCGAGTGTACACGCTGAACCATCCAGAGTATGTCGCGCGTGACGCTTCTGGCGCGGAAGCCAGTTTGAACCGGCAGGCTTTGTTGTTGATGTATCTTCACAGCGCAGACGGGACGCCGCTGGCGCACCAGTGGGTGACGTACCGCGAATTGCCCGGCGGCCTGTTCTACGCGGACGCTTTCCGCGGCTACGCCGAGAGGCGATTGGCGCAAGGGTTCAACGGCGACCTCGAAAAATTCCGCGCGGCGGCGCTCTGCCTCAAAGGCGACAAATTGGCGTTCGGCGATGCAGCGTTCGAATTCATAGCGCTGCCGCGCATCCTGGTCGGCGCGGTGTATTGGGTGGGCGATGAAGACCTCCCACCCAACGCGACGATCTTGTTCGACGCCGCCGCCAGTCACTATCTCCCGACGGACGCCATCGGCGCGTTGGGCAGCCAGCTCGTCTCGTTCCTCTTGGGCAAGGCCAATGAAAACACGCAGACGCTCACGGCGATGGCAGTTCAACCTCCGCCTGATGCGTGACTCAAGACCTTTCGGGTCTCGGAGACCCGGAAGGTCTTGAGATTCTCCGCACCACGCCAACGGGATAACCGATCATCTTGGCGATGTCACCTATCACGCGAATGACCGGCACGAGCAGCGCGGCCTGCATCTTTTCCACCGCGCTCAGCTTGCCCCACATCCTCAACAAATGACGGTATGGCCGGTACGTGTAAGCCGCCGCGCCGATGAGCAGCAGTCCCCACCACCACGGTGCAAGCATCGCGCCGGCCAGCGCGATGGCCGGCACGGCGACCAGGTACGTGAGGTAACGGATCGCGTGGCGCTTGCGCCAGAGGTCAGCCTTGCCGTCGCCGCGCGCGTAAAGATAGTACTGCCGAAAGAACGTGCGCAGATTCCCACGCGGGCGAAAATATGCGATGGCTTTGGGCGCGAACGCAAACGTGCCAAACCTATCCCTCAAGGCGAAATCAAGAACCAAATCCTCGCAATAGTCCAGCCATTCGGGATAACCGCCCACGGCGTGCCAGGCGTCCTTGCGATACGCGACGGAACGACTGGACGGCAGGAACCTGGCCGGATCGATCTCGTCCAACTGCGGCAGCACCGTTGCGCCCATCGCCACCTCGAAGGGCGTGCGCGGATCAGGCACAAAGAACCCTGCCACAACAAGTGGAGTCGAGGCTTTAGCCGGTCTCGCTGCTTGACCGCCTAAAGGCTCGACTCCATCGCTCGCTTCCCATTCCCCCCGCTCAAATGGCGCTGCCAATTCTTCAAGCCACTCCCGCGCGAGGGTGACGCCCGCATCGGTGGAGGCGATCACCTCGCCTGTTGCCTCTGTAATCGCGGCATTGCGGCCCTGGCTGATGTTCGCGCCGGGTCGGACGATGACCCGCAGCGAAAGCCGGGTCTCGGCGCGCAAGATGTCGAGCGTGCCATCGGTCGAACCGCCGTCGCAGATCACGACCTCGTCGGGCTGGCGGGTCTGCGCCGCCAGCGAGTCGAGCAGGCGAGGGAGGCTTGCAGCTTCGTTTTTGACGGTGGCGATGACAGAGATTCGCATCGAGCGCGATTATACCCGTAGTGTGCCGAACACAAAAGCCACACATCTCGCACTGGCAGTATCCTGGCAGCCGGGCCAACAGGGCTGCCCTCGTCGTTTTGGTTGTCCTAAACTGAGAATGTAATACATACTTGTTCTTGACTTACTTTTATTTTTATGGTATACTCCTTAGCACAAGGAGGAAAAATGGAGAAAAAAGAAACATATGCTACTGTCAAAGGCCAGGTTGTCATCCCGGCCTCAGTGCGGCGCAAGCTGGCGATTAAAGAAGGTACTCGCATCCAGATAGAGGTGAACGAGGAGACACGCCAAATTATTTTGACGCCTATCACGCGGGAGTACGTTCACAGCTTGCGTGGCAAGTATAAAGGCAGGGGCTTGCTCAAGGCGCTGATGGAAGAGAAAAAGCGAGAAAGGGAGCTGTAAAATGCCACGCAAGCCCAAAGCCCTAGTCCTGGATTCGTGGTCTGTCCTGGCTTACCTGGAAGACGAACCAGCAGGCCAACAAGTAGCTGACATTATTGCTAACGCGCATGAGGATGGCATACCGCTGATGATAACGGTAGTGAATGCTGGAGAGATTTGGTACATCACCGCACGAGAAACGTCGGAAGAAGAGGCAGATCGCACTGTCTCGGAATTGACGCAGTTAGGCGTTGCGTTCGTTGACGCTGGGTGGAAACTCGCACGCGAAGCGGCAAGGTTTAAAGCTAAAGGGAAGATGTCCTTTGCTGACTGCTTCGCTGCAGCGCTTGCCAAAGAAAACAAAGCAGATTTGGTGACGGGCGATCCAGAGTTCAAGCAAGTGGAGGACGAAGTGAGGGTCGCTTGGCTAGGGAAATAGGAGATTTGGCTATGGTTAGCTTGTCCTCAACACAAACTCGTGATCTTTGTCTTCGGCTGCTCCAAGCTGAGACAGAAGACGAAGTTGTTCAGCTTCTGAAAGATCATGGCTATTGGGCAGATCGAAGCGTGTGGAAGCCCTATGGCGATATTCCCAACAATCGTAGCATTGTTGGAAACCAGCAAAGCTCAGCCGTTGCAGCTTTGGTTGAAAAACTTGTGAATTCCATTGACGCGGTTCTGACAGCCGAATGTTATCGGCATGGAATTGATCCCACTTCTTCCACTGCCCCCCGGACTATGAGAGAGGCTGTTGAAAGCTTCTTCCCGGTGAAAGAGGGGCGTATCCGCAATCTTGGAGCTTCAGAGCGCACTCGACTTGCTGAGTGTATTCAATTAGTTGCGTGTGGAACGAAGGAGAACCCTGCTTATTTGATTGTTGATACCGGTGAAGGGCAATGCCCGGATCAATTTCCCAACACTTTCCTGTCACTAATCCGCGAAAACAAGACAAAGATCCCCTTTGTGCAGGGAAAGTTCAACTGGACTTTCGCCAAAAATGAGCTCACTTGAGCATCGAGCGTTCTCGGTGTAAGATAGCGGCTTGCTCCAACCCTATCTGATGTCGAGGTTCCTCCATGCTCAAGACAATTGTACATCAATCGCCGCAACT
>DAOTXX010000049.1:0-38728 GCA_034434835.1 Thermoflexales bacterium
AACATGGGCCGTATGCTGGTTCGCTCTTTCTCTTATCAGGGCAAGTCGCTTATCAACACGTTTTGCCGTTCTTCAAAAGTTCGAGTTCTGGCGCGCCACCAACGACTTGAAGCCTGATTGCGCAACGGTTACGTTATTTTGTCGTGCCGCGCACACTCTACATCCTGCCTGTACCGATAGCGCGCCAGTGGTTCGTCGCCAACATGAGCCGCTTTGAGGAGCGCGAGACCACAACGCCTATCGGCGATGAGCACTACACGACCGTCGGGCGGCTGGTGCCGATTCAGGATGTCTTGCGTGAGGTGACGCCTGTGAAGAGAGAGCAGCTCTGATGGAACGCTTGCGTGCCGCTACTGGAATGGTTATCTGTCTCGCTATGCTGGCCGGGTGTGCGGTCACACCCGGCCCCATCATCGTTTCGCCCACGCCGGGCCGGTCGAGCGTCACACCGACGCGCGGGCCGAGTCCGTTGAGTCCGCTTGCCAGTCCGACGGCAAGTGGACAGGCTGTGTCCCCCACCGCTCGTGCCGCTGGCGTTTTAGTGTCGCCTCTTTCGCCGCTCGCCACGCCGACGCTGCTGCCTTCCCCAACGGCGACCCGAACGTCATCCCCCACAACGACGATGTCTCCATCGCCTTCCGCCACCGCGTTGATTGCGGTCTCGACTCCCACGCGCCTGCCGCCGACGGCAACCCGAGCGCCAGTGCTGCCTTCGCCTACCGTCAGGCTGGGGCCGACGGCGACGCGCGCGCCCACCCGGACACCTGCACCGACGATCTCGCCGGTCATGGTCACGGCCTGGGTCAGCGAAGCGAACCCGCTGCCGGGTGAGGATGTGAAGGTGTATGGCCGCCTGCTCGTCAACGGTCAGCCGGCGAAAGGGGAGGGCATGGTCGCCCGCTGGCACCTGAGAGGCCGTGATGTGGATTGTGTGGGAGATACGTGGGTGGATGGTGTAGCCTACTGCACGGTGAACCTGTATGGTCTGCCCGCTGGTTACACCGTTCGGATCGAGATATTCATCAAATACAATCAGGTACCCTACCGTGCAACGACCGAGTTGACGATTCGCGATTGATGTGAGCTGTCAGTAACTATTCGGCCAACACTGCGCCCCCGCCATTTTGCGGGGGCGTTGCTTTGGGTGACAGATGTCATCGGCAGCGACTTGATTCGGTCTCATTGCTGCGACAGCGCGCGACCGTAGAACCGCACATAGTCCAGCACTTGTTCCCGCCAGTATTTCCAGTCGTGGCCCCCCACAGGCGTTTGCCAGTAATGTTCGATCCCTCTGTCCGTCAGGATTTGATGTAGCTCAGCGAGTTGTGGGAGCCATGGGTCTTGGGTGCCAGCGTCCAGCCATATCTGCAAACGATCCAGTCCATTGAGCTGGCGAGCCAGGACGAGTGGGTCTTTGCTGGCGAACTCGGTGCCCGTGCCCAGGAAAGCAACGGTCTCGCTTTCTGAACGGAAGCTCGGGCTGTGCGCGCCGACGATGCCAAAGATGTCGGGCCGGTGAAAGGCGTGATACAGCGCGCCCCAGCCTCCCATCGAAAGCCCGCCGATCGCTCGCGCCAAAGGCGAGCGCAGTGTGCGGTACGTGTTGTCAATGTGACGCACCAGGTCACGCGCCACATAGTCGCCCCAGCGTGGACCATTGTCGGCGTGATTGATCCAATAGCTTCGATCACCTTGGGGCAGCACAATGATCATCGGCGCGATATTGCCAGTGCGGATTTGCTCGTCGGCGGTGTCAATCAGATTGTAGGCGACCCATTCTTCTCGATGCCCTCCGCCTCCGTGAAGCATATAAAGCACCGGGTAGCGGCGGCCGGCCGTGCCATAGTCGGGCGGCAGATAGATATAGTAGGGCATGTCGCGATCAAGCTGGGAGCTGTAAAACCAGCGCTCGTGGAGGGAGCCTCGAATATCGCCCAGATACGCGCTTACGCGCTCCACACCGTCCGACATGATCATGGGTCTCGGCGGCGGCGTCGGTGCTGCAGCGGGGCCGGAACCGGGCGCACCCGTGAGGGCTTCGGGTGGGATCGGCGTCCCAAAGATTCTCGCCAGGCGCGCCTGGGTCGTTTGAGTGTCGGCAGATGGGGCGGCCAGGCCAGGGTGAGAGGGGGATGGCAGCCAGGCCAGCCCTACGAGGGTCAAGACGGCGATCACCGCCGGGCTGGCGTACCACAGTCGTCGAGTAGCAGGCGTCGGCGCCAGGAATTGATGCTTGATCAGCCACCAGATGATCAGAACGCCGATCACCTGGATAAGGGCGTTCAGCCATTGCGGCCCCGGCGATGCGATCTTGAAGGGAGCCAGGATGATCGCCACGAGGGCCGTGATCGCGATATGGGCGGTGTAGGCATAGAGCGCGTGTTGGCCAAGGGGGAGGAGCAGCCATCCGAGTGCCTGCTTCAGCGGTCGCCAGTAGATCGTCGTACTGAGAAAGAGAAAGCCAAAGACTAGACCGGAAGCCACGATGCGTCCTGGCCGCAGATCGGCTTTGGCAAAAACCATCTCCTGAAGCCACAGGCGCATCTCGTAACTGGCCGGGCTGTCAATGGCAAGGCTGGTCGGCATGGCTTCGGTGGGCGTGTCAACGATAAAGAACAGGACCACCAAGGCCAGTGTTCCCAGCCCGGCCAGGAGCAAACTCAAGCGAGTGCTGCGGCACTGCAGCGCCGGAATGCGATCGTGATGGCAGCCCAATGCCAGGCCGGTCAAGAACAGGACTTGCCAGGCTGAGAACTGGAACAAATAGTTCCCGGCGATCGGCCAGGGCAGCGCGACGTAATTGGGGAAGAACTGGAACAGCGCCCACAGCAGCCACGAGCCGCCGAGCAGCAGCCACGTCTTGCCTCTCGTCAGCAAAATGAAAGCCAGAGGCGAGACCAGGAAGAGCACTGTGTACAACACCATCACATCAATCAGATAGTAGGTGCGGTGGAGCGTCAAGACACTGATGACGAACTCGAGTGGCCTGGAAAGGTCCACGCCTTGCGCCCAGGGCAGGTACAGCAGCTCGGAAAGCGGCAGAAATAACAGTGTAACGCCTACAGTCAACAGATACAACGTGGCAGCCCGCGAGAGGATTTTGAACAACGAAGAGCCGATCCCTTCGCGATCAATCAGGCGACGATACACCAGTCCTGAGACCAGGCCGGAGGTCAAGATGAACCCTTCGGCGGCGGAGGTGTAAAAGCGATTGCCGCCGGTCAACAGGTACAACGGCGAGGGACCCCGCACGTGGTCTACGATCATGGCGAGGACAAAGTAGCCTCGAAGCAGATCGATCCGCAGGTCGCGTCCTTGTGCGGTGAGGTAGGCCGGTTCTGGGAGACGGTGTGCGGCCTCGGCGCGCAAGCCGCCTCCTCCGGGCGGCAAGGTCACATCATCAAGACATTCGTCCTGTGCCGGCGCGAGAGGCTCGCTGTCTTGAGATGGTCCGGGACTGGGGGCCTGGCTGCGAGCAAGGGGATCGTCGGGGAGTTGATGCGTACCTGCCATACGTCACCTCACGTCGCTCGGAACGCCACACAATTCGCCAAGACATTATACCACAAGGCCCAGAATGACATTCTCTGGCAGCTTTTGCCTGCACACAGGTCTCTTTACAGGTTCCGCGTGACCTGATATACTTGGCTGCTGAAGGTAAAGACCATCTATGCGTCTTGTGATCTTGTTGAGCCTGGTCGTTGTCAGCATCTCGCTCGCAGCGTGTTCTGTGCTTGCCACACCAACGCCAGTGCCTTTCTCCTCTGCTGTTCCCCCGTCGCCTTTGGCGACACTTGCCGTGTCTCCTACCCCCAAGCCTACCAGGAAGCCCACCGTCGTCCCATTTGATCCGGCCAAACTGGGAACTGTCGAGCAGGACATCACGTACTGTGTGGCGGAAGACATCCCGCTCAAGCTGGATGTGCACTATCCTCAAGAGATGGGCCGGAGGCCGGCGCCGGTCGCCGTCTACGTGCATGGGGGCAGTTGGTCGGGCGGCAGCAAATCCGAACCACACGGCATGGTGGATGTGCCCGAGTTGCTCTCACGAGGGTACGTTGTGGCGAGTGTGGACTATCGCCTTGCGCCGCAGCACAAATTCCCGGCGCAGATCGAAGACGTCAAGTGCGCGATCCGTTTTTTGCGCGCCCAGGCAGCGCGCTTTCACCTCGATCCCAATCGGATCGGCGCATGGGGACACAGCGCGGGCGGTCATCTGGTCTCTTTGCTCGGCACGACCACGCCGGACGCCGGGTTCGAGGGGACGGGCGGATACCTGGATCAATCCAGTCGGGTCCAGGCGGTCGTGGACTTGAGCGGGCGTGCGGATTTGCGTGGGATGCCGGCCGAAAAAGCCCTGGCGGTCTTTGGGGTGACCGATGGCTCTGTACATCTCCTCGAGCACGCCAGCCCGATCACCTTCGTCTCAAAAGACGATCCGCCGTTCCTGATTCTACATGGCGAACAAGACATGATTGTGCCGGTCGAGGCATCCCAGGCTTTTTACGAGCGGCTCAGAGCAGTGGGCGTCCCAGCCAGGCTCGTGGTGGTCAAGAACGCCGATCACACCTTCCAGTCCGTCGAAGCGCCGACCAGTCCGACGCGCGCGGAGCTGAGCGAGCTGATCGCCGACTTTTTTGATCAACACTTGCGATAGGCAGCCTTGTTCCTCCTGAGCTAGATCAGCACGTACTGGTGTTTGGCAAATAGCCGGATTGCAGCCTTCAGGCTGCTACATCTGGCGGCTTGGCAGGCTGAAGCCTGCACTCCAACTGCCAGATGTAGGTGTGGCCAAGTCCAGGCACGTATTTACAGGGTGCGGCGGCGAGACCGCTCTACGCTTCACGCTCTACGTACCCCAAGGCGTACAAATCCTCGTCCTTTTTGCGCCAATCTTTCCGCACCTTGACCCACAGTTCCAAAAACACCTTGGCCTCGATCATACGCTCGATCTCTTGCCGGGCCGCCGCGCCGATCTTTTTGAGCATCGTCCCACCGCTGCCGATGAGGATGACCTTTTGGCTGTCCCGCTCCACGTAAATGGTCGCGCCGATGTGCACCGCGCCGCTGCGCCGCTGGTCCCAACTGTCCACCACGACGGCGACGGCGTGTGGCACCTCTTGATGGACACAGCGCAGCACTTGCTCCCGGATCAGATCGGCCACCACCTCGCGCTCGGTTCGATCGGTCACTTGATCTTCAGGATAGTATTGCGGGCCTTCCGGCAATCGCGCGATGATCATGTCGAGCAGCTTGTCGCGATTGTCACCGGTCGTGGCCGAAAGCATCATCCAGTCCCAGTTCAGCTTGGGTTCGCCTTCCAACAGCGCCCAGTATGCCTCAGTGTGCTCCTGGACCTTGTCCGGCGGCAGGCGGTCCATCTTGTTGAGCGCAAGCACTACCGGCCGCTCACCAGCTTGCTCGCGGAGGAGCGCGGCGATCTGGCGGTCTTCGTCCGCAGGCAATTCGGACACGTCGGTCAGGAACACGATCACGTCCGCGTCGTCGAGCGCGTGCGTGGCGGTTTCGACCATGAACTGGCCCAACCTGTGAAGCGGCTTGTGGATGCCGGGCGTATCCATCAAGATCACCTGAGCTTCGGGGCGGGTGAGGATGCCCAGTTGGCGGACGCGCGTCGTCTGCGGTTTTTCGCTGACGATGGCGACCTTTTGCCCCAGGTAGGCGTTGAGCAGCGTGGACTTGCCGACGTTCGGCTTGCCAAGGATCGCCACAAAGCCAGAGCGGTATTGTGGATTTCGGATTTCAGAATCGCTCATCCTTCTGTTCCAAGCCTGAAGGGATTAAAGTCTGTGCCATAATCATAGTAATCCTCGTGTTCGGCGCGCTTGAGCAGGTTGACGATGCGATACGTCACCGGCGTCATGATCGCTTCGACGCCGCATTTGAACACATAGTTGGTCACGACCAGCGTCAGCCAGATACTTGGGTCAAAGCCGGGCACTCGGAAGAGGGTAGCCAGTGAGATGAACGTGACCGTGTCCACACCTTCACCGACGAGCGTGCTGCCGATGGTGCGCGTCCACAGCCAGCGGCCCTGAGTCAGGATTTTCATTTTCGCCAGGACGAACGAGTTGGAAAACTCGCCGCCAAAATAGGCGACCAGGCTGGCGACGACGATTGCTCCCGTGCTCACGCCGCCCAGGACCGCATCGTACTTGTCTTGCCCGACATTGGCTAACCACGTCGCTTCGCCGGGCAGACGCCCCACCAGCCACAAGATCGCGCTCATCAACGCGGAGCAAGCAAAGCCCATCCAGATCACGCGGCGGCTGCGGCGGTAGCCGTACACCTCGGTCAGGATGTCGCCAAAGATGTAGCTGAGGGGGAACAGCACCGTGCCCGCGTCAAACGCGAGGGGCAAGCCCAACAGCGACACGCCCCAATCTACGATCTTGGCCGATGATGCAATGTTGCTCACCAGGAGCACCGTCACAAACAAGGCCATCACGAGATCGAAATATTTGTAGCGCACTGATTCTCTCTTTTTGTCCACCAAGGGCACGAAGGTTCACGAAGGCTTGCGTTTCTTCGTGCCCTTGGTGGATCAGCGTTTTTCCCAAAGACGACAAAAGGCGCACAGGCCTGGCGCGCTGGTCGGTTGGCCGCATTTCTCGCAAGCATTCAGTTCGACGTGAGCGGCCTGCTCGGCAAACAAGCCTTGCTCTCTCGCACGCATAAAGTTCAAATAGAACTGCAATTTGGTGCCGGGGCTGTCCTTTTCCATCTGGTTGAGGATTTCCTTGTGCGCGATGCTGGTCGAGCCTTCCGCATAAGGACACTCGTCGTAGATGTACTCGATCCCGCGCACGAGCGCATAGGCCGCAGTCTCGCGCTCGTAAAAGCGACAGAACGGCTTGACTTTGCGCGCCAGTCCGGGTTTATCTGCAGGCAAGACCGGTGCCTGACGCAGCAAATAGCCTGCGTTCCAGCTCAGCGTGTTGCCGAACAGCACCGCCACTTCGTCGTCCAGGTTGTGACCCGTTGCCAGCACATCATAGCCATGGTCGCGCGCGACGCGGTTCATCACGTGCCGTTTGATCAGGCCGCAGACGCTGCAGGGTTTGCCGCGCCCGCGCATCGTTCGGGAGGCAACCTCTGGGATCGTCTCGCCGTAGAGCTTGGCAATGTCCACGACGTGCAGTGTTGGATTATAGGTATTGGGTATTGGATATTGGAGATCGGCGGTCGAATTGAGAATTGAGAATTGAGAATTGAGATTTTCCAAGAATTGGACACACATCTCATGCGACTGGTTCGAATAATCCACCCCGCCGTCAATCCCCAGCCCGATGTACAGCCCATCGGCCTGATAGCCCAGGCGCAGCAACACATCCCACAGGCTGAGCGAATCCTTGCCGCCGGAAACGGCGACCAGGATGCGCTGCTCGTGGGTGAACATTTTGTATTTCTCGATGAACCGCTGCGTCTGCTCCGGCACCCATTCCAGGAAATGCTCATCGCACAAGGCCAGTTTATGCTGGCGCATGTTGATCACTGCTTCACGGCCGCACTTGCGACACTTCATCTCGCACCACCCGAAATCACCGCTACCAGTTTGATCTCGTCGCCGTCTCGGAGAATGGTCGCTTCGTGGATGAGCTTGCCGCTCCGCACGGCCAGCACTTGCTCTGGGTTGAGGCCGCACTTGAGGATCGCGTCCCGCACGGTTATTCCAGCAGACAATTCCCAGTGTTTGTCTCGATAGACCAGTTTTACAGTTTTCACGTCTCACATCCCACTTGTTGTGCGTACAGAAAAATCGCCCGCACGAATGAACTGTGCGGACGGTATTGAACCTGTGCGATCTGATTGTACCAGAAAGGCAAGTTGCGCCAAGGGTTCCAGTTCTATGCTTCAATGGTCGCTGCTGGAGCCAGAGTCGGTTGAGGGTCTGAGTAAGATAGGATGAACACTTCTGCCTGCAATGTCCGTAGCGGTTCCAATAGACTGACGATTCGATCAGTGATCTGGCCTGTGGTATATGGTTCATGGCAACTAGAACAGACTTCGGCTGGAACATCTTTGATCAGAGCAACAGTATTGGACAAAAAGAAAGGCATAGAGGCCAGACCATGTTTCAAGCGTCCCCCGCACATGGGACAGCGGTTATTTCTTTCGAGTTCGCCAGTCATCTTCCCATTCCTCCCAAGACGGTTCATACACCGTCACGACAAACAAACGATCGTTAGCCTCATCTACCGCGATGACAGCATGCATCGGCTCTCCAGTCGCCAGCCGACCCAAGACCAGGCAATCGGGCAATGGGCGATGCTGGGACACGTAATCTTCGATAATTTCGCAGTTCTGCAACGCATTTTCGACCAGGGCACGGGTCCAGCCCTCGTTCACCAGCTCTCTAATCCCGTGATAAGACCAGAGTATCTTGGCTCCTTCTGGACTCAACAGGTTCTCGCAGGCCTTTGAGCGGATAAATCTTTGCTTCTCATCGGGAAGCATAGTGCCTCATACCCTGACCAGCGGCGTTTGGGACGATGTTGAACCTGCGCGATCTGATTGTACCAGAAAGGCGCAGTGCGTCAAGAGTTTTTATCCTCTCGTCAGCCGCCGGACGATCTCGGCGATGAATAATGGTAATTGCGGATCGGCGGTCGAGGGGACGCCCACCGTATGACACTCGAGCGTCGAGACGATTTCTTGCACAATGTCTTGAGGCGTCCATGGCTGATCCATCACCAGGCGTGTGACCAAGTTCTTGGTGTCGAGTGAAAACATCGCCGCACGCGAATCCGGCAAGAGCAGAATCGCGTCGGTGACGAGCGGCGGTTCGGCAAGCTCGCGCCCGGCGCGTGTGAGCGGATAGGCATACAACTCGACGCAACGGTCCAGGTCAAGATCGCGCGCCATCACCAGCTCATCACGCTGATCGAGCGTCAGACAGAACACGTCCGCGCGCGGCTCCTGGTAGGCGTCGCGGCGAAGCCAGCGCAAGATGCGCGCGCCTGTGATCGCTTGCCCGCGCTCGGTGAGGATGCGCGTGGGCGCAAGCTGGACACCATCTACCTGTCGCGTCAGCGTGATGCGTACCAAGACCGGATCAGCGACTGCGATTCGCCCTTGAGCCTGCGCGGCGATCTGGGCGGCCACGTCGGTGTGACCCGGCCCGGTCACCAGCACGCCGCGTTGCCGGACGACGATGCACGTCCCGCGCATCACCCAACCGATCTGTTTGCCCAATTCCTGTGCTGCCAGTGCCATCAGCGTATCGAGCAGCGCATCGGTCTCGTTTCGATTGATCATCACGGCGGTGGATTGCGCTGGGCTGACGGCCAGCACTGGCTCGTGGTCCTGAACTGCAGCCGCATACATGGACATGGCCGGCTGTGGAGGCGGAGCTTGATGGGTGAGCGCTTGCCAATCTTGCAGGCCGAAAAACATTTCTGACCAGGCTTCGGCCAGCGGCAAGCTGTCGGTGAACAGGCGTGCGCGCAGCCCGCCAAGGATCGCATCACGTGTAAAATTGCCCAGCGCCGCGCGGCGAGTGACAGTCAGCCAGCGGTCGAAATCAAGTGGAGATGGGGAAAAGTATAGAGCGGTGTCCGCCATGTCCCAGACCCGGGTGGTCAGAGAACGGAGAGCAATGATAAGAAAAGCTGACCACCGATCACTGACCACTCACCATGGGTAAGGTTTGAAACGCATGTGGGACGACCAACGCCAAAGCCTTGTCGCCGATGATGCCACGCGCGATGGAAATGGCCTCTTCCATCGTCTCGGCGGGGGTCATCTTGCAATCGCGTACCAGGTGGGGATGCACGCTGCCCACGACGAGGATGGTATTCTTGAGCAGGACCTGGGCCAGCATGTACGCGCGCTGCTCACCGGCCTGGACACCTCGCTGGCGAAGATCATCCAACAGTTGATTCAGGTCATTCGCTTTAGCCAGGGCCTCATAAAAGCGGCGCTCGCCCGGCCCTTCCCCGGCGCCTTCGGCGCAGCGGGCTGGCAAGATGATCACGCCGCCTTCGCGCACGACGGGCTTGGGAGTCAATCCGATGTAGGTCGCCGCGCGCGTGGCCTGATAGAGGTTTACATCCTTGGGGCTATCAACCCCGGCGATGACCACATCATAGGGCTGCGGGATCGGGACCTCATAGATCGTTTTGGCAAAGGTGACGAGCCGATCGTGCACTGCATTGGGAGCGCCAGCCTGGACGGCGATCACGTGTCGGTCCTGATCCAGCACGACATTGATGACGAACTTGAGGCCAGCTCGCCGGGCACCCTCGCGCATGGCCCGCTGAAACGGGTTACCGTCCACCTGACCCAATCGCACGCGGGGATCATCGAGGAACGCCGGGCCATGCGTGGAGGCAATGGTCGCTTCGCCGCCGCAGCCCACCGCCACGGTCTTGCCGCCGCCCGAGTAACCCGCATATTGGTGCGGCTCGACGACGCCTGTGGCGAGGAGCAAGTCGGCCTCGGCGGCGATCCGATTGACCCGCATGGGCACATCTATGGGCAGGTCAATTTGAGGTCGTCCGATCAGACCCAGGTCGTTCAGCATATCTGGGTTCTGCGCTTGATGATCGTGTATAGAGTACATCAGCGCCACTTCGATGCCCAGCTTGGCGATCTTTTCTTCAAACGTGCTGGGGCGATGCATCCCCGTGGCGCACAACAGCGTGATATTCTTGGGGGAAACGCCGGCCGCTGTGATTTCTTGGAGCATGGGCGGGACCAAAAGATGGTCAGGACAGGCGCGCGTCGAATCCGTGAAAACGACACAGACGTTCGTGCAACGCCGCGCCAGGTCGCGCAGCGGCAGACAGTCGAGCGGCCAGGCGATCGTTGCCTCAATCGCCTTGTGTAGATTGGGCAACGGCTTGGAAGGATTGGGCTTGAGGGTGGTGACTTGCCATCCTGGGGGCAAAACGTCTAGTGCTTCCACGCGGCTTTGCCTTTCTACAGTTTGAGTGCACTCATTGTCCCGCGGATCAATTCAACAGATTGGTCGAGCATCGCGCGCTCTTCATCGTTCAGTTCGACCTGGTAAATTTGCTCAATGCCGTTGCGCCCCAGCTTGACCGGCACGCCAAAGCAAATGTCCTTGAGGCCATATTCGCCCTCCAGGTAGGCCGAAACTGGCACAACCAGCTTTTGGTCTTTCAGGATCGCCTCGACCATCTGACCGGCTGCAGCCCCCGGCGCGTAATACGCCGAGCCGGTCTTGAGCAGGCTGACGATCTCGCCGCCACCCTTGCGCGTTCGGTCAACGATGGCCCGGATGCGCTCCGGCGGTATCAGTTGGGTGATCGGGATGCCGGCGACTGTCGAATATCGCACCAGCGGCACCATTTCGTCGCCATGCCCGCCCATCACCGAAGCCTGAACGCTGTGAACACTCACGTTCAATTCCATCGCAATGAATGTCGCCATGCGCGCGCTGTCGAGGATGCCGGCCTGTCCCATCACACGATGGCGCGGCAGCCCCGACTTTTTGTATGCCAGATACGCCATCGTGTCCAGCGGATTGGTGACGACGATCAGGATCGCATTGGGAGAGGCGCTCAGGACGTTGTGGACGATGCCGCTGACGATATTCTGGTTGACGCCGACAAGGTCTTCGCGCGTCATGCCGGGCTTGCGTGGAACGCCGGCGGTGATGACGACGACGTCCGAGTGAGCAGTTTCGTCATAGGTCGTCGTTCCGATGACGCGCGTATCAAAGCCCAGCACTGGCCCAGATTGGGTGATGTCCAATGCCTTGCCTTTGGGCATCCCTTCGGTCTGCGGGATGTCCACCAGCACAATGTCTCCCAGGTCGCGTTCGGCCAGCCAGGCCGCGCACGATGCCCCCACGTTCCCCGCGCCCACGATGGTGATCTTGTCGCGCATGAGTCCTTCTCCCTGGCAGCCGGTTCGTCAAACGCGAGATGGGCTGACGGTGTTTGATGCTTGTCTCATGGCTGTTGGAATTCTTTTTCGAGCTGTTGCAAGAGTTCTGCGGCTTCTACCAGCTTGTCAAGCGGGTTATCCTTGCCGGCAAAGTAACGATAGTCGCATGGCATGATGTCGAGCGTCTTGACCAGCGCGTTGTGCCGCTCGCGCAAGGCGGCCCCAGTGACGCCATAGTGCTCGGCCACATCTTGGGCTGACACGATCTTGAGATTGACGCGACGCACGGTAAAGTCCAGCGCCGCGGCCCAGGGCTCCGGCTTGCGGATGACCAGGGGTTGGCGGCCAATCGTGATGCGATATTCGAGCCACATCTGGATCGCCGCGCCGATCTCTTCCACTGGCAGTTGAGCAGTCGTCATGCGCTGCGTCAACAGCGTCTCGACCTCGTCCATGGCGTTGGCGAACATCCGCTCATAGCGATCCACCAACTCGGGGTCTTTTTCCACGCGGATGAACTCGGCCAGCGACTTGAGGGCCTTGTCGTAATCGCCGCTGCGGGCCAAAGCTTTGGCGTGGTTGAGCCAGTAATCGGGATGGTTAGGCATCAGGTGCGCCGCGGTCTCGAACTCCTTCGCCGCGTCGGCCAGCTCCCATGCTTTGAAAAGTTTGAGGCCGCGCGCATTGGCTTCGGCCGCGCGGCGTTGATCCTCGGCGGATGTTTTCTGCCTGGTCTTGGCCACGATAGTTGGCTCCTCTTGCGTGATCAGGCCACTTGCCCGCCCGGGAGGCGAGCGGTGGTGGCGGTGGGTCACTGGCAAAGATTATACAACAATTTAGCTCGATAGTCATATAGTCAGAAGGTCGCCTGGTCAGCTTACCGATGGGGCCGACCCTCTGGCCGTCGGAGGCTAGGCTGCTGGGTCACCCGACTATCTGGCTAGTCAACTGCCAGACTACCTTCGATTTCCAGGACGCGTTTGAGTGCAGCGATGGCGACTTCGAGCATCGAATCATCCGGCTCACGGGTGGTGAGACTTTGCAGCGTCAGGCTGGGCGCGATGAGCGCGCGCATGATCGGGTGGCCGCTGTGCCGCGCGGAGAAGCGAATGAATTCATAGCCCAGCATGGCAATGACCGGAATGAGCAAGATGCGCCCCACCAGCCCCCAGCCCAGGGGGAACCGCGCCAGCGGCGCAAAGACCAGGATCGAAAGCAGGACGACGGTGAGCAAAAAGGCCGTACCGCAGCGTGGGTGCGCCGTCGTTTGCGGGCGCACGCCCTCGACGGTCAGCGGCGCGCCCACTTCGTAGGCATTGATCGTCTTGTGCTCTGCGCCGTGATAGCCAAACACGCGGCGGATGTCTGGCAGCAGGCCGATCGCCGCGATGTAACCGACGAATAGCCCCAACCGGATCACGCCTTCTGCCGCCAAGGCCCAGGCGATCGAGCCTGTCCAGCGTTCCACCAGTTGTGCCAGCAACTTGGGCAGCAAAAAGAACAGCCCGATGCCCAACGCCAGCGAGACGATCAGCGTGCCGTACATGACCGGCCCTTCAAACACGCTCGTCTTTTCGGCAGGGCGGGCCTCTCGGTGTCCACTCCCTATGCCCTCTGCGCTGAGTAGCCCATTGCCCATGACCAGCGTCAGCAAGGTGCTGGCGTTCAGGCCGCTGGCCATCACATCTGCGCTGTACATCAGCGCGCGCATGCCCAGCACCAAACTGTCCCACAACATTGTCAGCCCGCGCAGGAACGGGATGCGCGCAATCGGCCCGCCATACACGCGCGGATTCAGCAATTCACTCTGAACGACGATCTGACCTTTGGGATCGCGCACAGCCACGGCCACAGCTTTGCTGCCGCGCATCATCACGCCCTCTAAAACCGCTTGACCACCGTAGTTGAACTTGCTCGCCATGACCTCTGCTCCTCAAACGTTAAACATCCAATATGCAATAACTCGGTCAGCATGCCGTGAATGAATAAACGAATCGAGGCGGCTCGATTCGTTTACTCGTGTCCCACCGGGTCGGCGTGGTTCGCACCATGTCTACTTTTCCGGTGGCTTGATGCGTTGGAGCGCTTCCTCTTCGGATGCGCACATTTCAACGTAATCAGCCAGCCCCACCATGCGAAAAATCTTTTGGTAATGCGCCGAGAGTCCAAAGACCAAGACGCGCCGATCCTGGCGGCGGGCTTCGGTCACCAGCCCGATGATGACGGCGATGCCGGCGCTGTTGATGTACTCGCACGAGGAAAAATCCAGCGCAAGATTGCGCCCCCCGTCGCGGGTCGCATCACGGTAAGCATCACGCGCAATGTCTTCGGCGAATGTCGTCACATCTCCACTGAACTGGATCACAGATAGGTTGCTGTTTCGACGCACACTCGCTTTGAGTTCCTCTGGCATGGGGACTCCTCACATGACGGCATAGGAATGTCGTCCTGGCGCTATTTGTCCAGGTAGATCACCATGCGGACCTGGTTCCCGCCGTCCGGTTCAGTGCTCACCTCGACTTCGTCCATCAGGTTGCGGATGAGAAACATGCCCCAGCCGCGGTGGCCGGAAGCGTGGCCCGGCTCCGGCGTTTTCGGCGGAAAGGGCTGCTTGCCTTCGTCGGCCACGTTGACTTCCAAACGCTCCGGCTCGACCGTCAGGACGACGACGACCTTGGTGCTGGCATCCGATTGGTTGCCGTGCTCGATGGCATTGATACAGGCTTCGGCCACGGCGGTTCTCAGATCGGCGATGCGGTCCGGCGAAAAGCCCATTCGCTTGGCCGCCGCCGCAGCGGCTTCCATCGCCACTTTTTCGTAGCCGAGTTCGCTCGGAATATGGACTTCGATACTACGCGGTTGATCGTCCAGTTGGACTGCCATTTTGCTCCTGCTGCGTCGGCGGACGCAGCGGCTATGATTCTATCACGAACGGTAGAAATCGGAAAGGGCTTGGCCCTCGAGCGCGCCTGGGGCGATCAGGCGAGGAGAGCGCGAGGAGTGATGAGGACGTTTGCTCCTTCGATCGTCACCCAATCGCCCGTTTGAACCTGGGCAATGTCCACATGATCCACCATCGGAATTTCCGCGATGATCGCGCCGACGGCGACGATGGCTTCGCTTTCGGCGTTGATGATGCCGCAGGGCGCCAGTCCTGCTTTCTTGAGCCGGTACAAGATGTATGAGCCGACGGTGCTGCCTTTGGCGGTCGGAAAGACGAGCACGCGCCCGGCGATGGACTGCCCGTGCAGGGGATGGCCCGGCTCGACGATGATACCTGTAGCGGTGTCCACGCCGCCGAAAAAGCTGATCGGTTCCGGCGAGACGAGTGCATAGCCTTTGCAGTGGCCGGCTTTGATGATGCGACCTTCGAGGCGTTTCATGGGCAACTGTTCAGGGAGAATCCGTCAACGAATGGGATAACGAATAAGCGAATCGTGACCGTCATTTGTTTCTTCGTTTACTATTCGTTGACGGGGACGTTTATGGGCTGGAAAGTTTATCTTCACGGAAGGTGAATCGTCAAGGGATCGATCTGGAGTGCTCGCAGCAGCGTATCTAGCGAGTCTTGCATTGCGCCGAGTGTTGCGTCCAACGACACGTTAGGGCGCAATTCGAGTTCGAGTGCGTCATCCTCGCTCAACACGATCAGCAATTGTGTGGTTTTGCCTCCTGCGACGATGGCGTAACGCAAGTCGCCGCTGCCTAACTCGCCGCAGATGCGTTCGCCCAACGACATGATTGCCGCACTCATGGCCGAGATTCGATCTTCCTCAGCCGGTCGCGGAAAGCTCCCCTTCGTCAGGCCGGTTGAGGTGACCAGTGTGGCCCGAAGAATAGCCGGTGTTCCCAGGACGAGTTCAGACAATGCCTCGTGGATTCGTCTCGAATCTGGGGTAGGAGAGGGATCTGAATGTCCCAAGAGTTTTTGCAGCATCAGTGCATCTCCTGTTGCGCCTTCAAGCGACCTTGGCTTTGGCGGCTCGATCCTTTTCGGTTTCATCTCGCAGGACGGTAAAGGCGTGGATCGTGCTGGCCGTGTACGTTCTGGATAGCGCTTCCCATGACTGGTAGCTGATCCAGGTCAGGAGCGCGCCCACGACCCCCACCGCCAGGCAGACGGTCAGCCGGTGATCGCCCAGCACCTGGCCGAATTGGAACCACACCAGGAGCGCTGCAGCAACCGCGGTCAGGGCAAAATTGAGGATCGAGGCGCGGGCGATGCGCAGGCGACTGCGCGTGTATTCCAGTTGTTGATACACGTCGCTAGATTTGCTCAGGATGTAAAAGCGCATTTCTGAAAAGGGCGGCAGCTTGCTCAAGTCGAACCGACTTCGCAGCCGGGTATCTTGCTCGTCCAGCACAAGATCGGAAACACGATCCGCCAGAATGCCCAGAATGTAAGTGAGGGCGAGGGCCGGCAGCGCCACGTTGATCGTGAACAGCTTTTCGAGATCGATCTGCTGAAAGCCGACGAAGGCGAGGACGAATAGACTAACCCAGGTGAGCGTATGAAATCCGATAACGACAAGTTCAACGAAAATGTTGGTGGTGTTCATATCCATTCTCCTTTGAGCGCTGCTTCCACGCATTGCTCCAGCGATCCGAACCGCACGGCGACGTGCGCGTGGCTTGGCCCGTAGAACGCGCCTTTGCCGGAATTGGTTGCAATGCTGCGGAAACCGAGCGCCTCGACCGGCGCGACGACCAGGCAGGTATCGCTTACGATCCGCCCGCCGCTTGCCTCAATCTGCGCCAGCAGCCCGCGAGACTCGGCCTCGGCGCGAACATGGTGCGCCGCCGTGATCCACAACGCCGACCGGACGCGCCGTCCATCAAGCCAGTCTGCAATCGTCTCGATCTCTTCCAACGAAGCGTGCGGGCAGCCGATCCACACCAAGTCAACCGAGTCCGCGCCCGATTGGTTCAACGCCGCGTACCCTTCTTCCAAACTTCCGATGACGATCTCGTGCAATCTGCAATCTGCAATCTGCAATCTGCAATCCAAAGCCTCTAGCGTGACACCCTCGATGTGATACAGCGCCACTGCGCCACTGGCGGCAGCGGCGGCGCCAAACAGCTTGAGGTTGCTTGGGGTGCACGCGGCGGGATCGAGTCCGCGCAGGTACGGCACACCATTTGCCACACGCTTGCCGATCAGATACCCCAACGCGCTCCAATCGCTTTCGCTTTGCATCGAGCAGTTCACCTTGACCCGGTGAGTCGGCACGCGGTTTTCTTCGAGGTGCAGGTCATAGCGCGCCGTCCGCCCCACGATGGCCGCAGCCAGCGCGCCCGGCCCACCTTCGCGGTTCGTCCGTGCGCCCAGCACGCTGTTGGCATACGCGATGGCCGACGATTCGCCCCACGCAATGTGATCGCCCGGGCGCGGCGCGTAACCTACCAGGTACGGCGTGCAGGTGCAGGTTGCCTCGATGCCCATCGCGGTAAAGGCGTCGAGCACGGCTTGCTGCTGCCGGGCAAAGTCAGCCGGAAAGCCCAGCTCGCGCCAGTGATGCAAATCCATGCCGGCCGGGTTGAGCGTGGTGGGGACGCGGACGCGCGCGCCTTGCGCGGCCCACTCGCGCAGGAATTCCAGGCCTGCGTCGCCCAGGTTCTTGTAGCTCACGCCGGAAACCTGGACGTGCGAGACGGGCACCAGGTCTTGTGCGCCGTAAATCGTCCCCAGGGCGACGACGATCTCCATCGCCTGGCGAACGCCCTTGCCCTGCGCGCCTTCCAGCATCGCGCGTTCTTCGTCGGTCAGTCGCATGACAGGTATTATACTCGATTCGCCCAAGCGTAGGACATTCACAACGCAAAGCCGCCAGGTCGCCAAGGCGCAAGGTTCTATCGTTTCTTTTCGTCTTGGCGTCCTTGCGTCATTGCGTTAAAGATGTCCGAGATTTGGTTGCGCGAAGCTGTGCCGGTCGTGCCGATCTGTTGGATCGTGACAGCGGCGGCCAGGTTGCCGATGAGGGCGGCTTCGGGCGGAGTGGCGCCGGAGCACAGTGCGGCGACGATGCCCGCCATGGCGGCATCGCCTGCGCCGACCATGTCCATCGGTCCGCGAACAGGGACGGCAGGGACATGCGTTGGGCCGTCGCCGTGAAAGACGAGCATCCCCTCGGCGCCCAGGGTGAGGAACACGGGCTGGCGGTTGCGATGGAACAACTCTGCGCCGCAGGCTTGTACGCCCGCGCCATCGAGTTCGGTTTCGCGGTCGGGGAAAATGGCTCGCGTTGCCTCGCGAGCGTTGGGCTTGACGATCACATCGCGGAACAGGCCGATGCGCTCGCGCGAGTCGGCGGCAAAGAGGGTAGGGGGATGTGCGCGCGCCAATCGTGCGATTTCGTCGCGCACATGATCGGTGATGACGCCGCAGTTGCGCTCCTGCACCTGGTCGCCCACGATCACGCCCTGCACGCGCGGGACAATCTGCCGCAGGCGTGCGATGATTTCAGCCTCTATCTCTACCGGCAATGGCTTGCGATTCTTGATGTCCAGCCGGTTGAGTTCGCGCGTCGTTCCATCCGGTTCGCGCAGCATCGGCTTGGTGTACGTCGGCGTCAGGCGGTTGTGCCGGACGAGGATGGCTGAGGCGTCCACGCCGGTGGCTTGCAACGCTCGCTGCAGCTCATAGCCTTCGCCGTCATCGCCGAGCACCGTCAGCGCGACGACGTTGACCTCCATCGCGCGCAGGTTGTTGGTCACCGTCCCCGCCGCGCCGGGACTAGAGCGCACCTCGACGACCTGATGCGCTTCGAGGCCGGTCTCGAGCGACACTTCTGCCAACGCGCGCTCGATGACCAGGTATTTGTCGAGAAAGAAATCGCCGACGACCAGAAGGGTCAGAGCGGAAAAATGGGAAAGGATGGCTCCCAATCGTTGAATGTCCATCGGCGGTCCACGGTCAGTGATCGGCAGTTACGAGCCGATACAGGGCAGGCAGCGTGCCCCGGTGCGGCCCGCGCACATAGAAACTCTCTCCGCCGTCCTGTACCGTGCGGACGAGGATCGTCTTGAACGGACGATAGTAATAGCGCGCGTCGGTCTTGGTCGCTTCGTGATGAACGTCCGGCCCCAGGTCGAGCAGATCGAACACCGCGGTCGTGAACCGGCTGATGCGGCAGCCCTCTTGATGCGCGACGTTGCGTGCCATCGCCAGCGCCTTGAGGTACACCTCAGGCCCCATGATGGCCGTGCCATAGTTGAGCAGTACGCCGCCTTGAAGCTGGGTGATCGCCTGCGCAAAAATGAGAAAGTCTGTGTACGAAGCCTGGCCCAATACCGCGCCATCGCAGTTGGGATGCTCGTGGATGATGTCATAGCCCAGGCCGATGTGAACCGTGACCGGCACGCGCAGGCGATAACCCGCTGCAAGGATGCTCACGTCGCGATGCGGAAACTGCTCCTGTTCGATCATCCGCCCAACCGATTCGCCATAGCCCAGCCCGTCCCGCACGCCTGCGGCGATCGCATCGTTGATGCGACCTGTCTCTTGCCACAGCCCGAACTGGCCTTCCTGGATGTAACGCGCCACGCTTTCCGTCGTCGCGCCGATCAGGGCCAACTCAAAGTCGTGAATCGGCCCCGCGCCGTTCATCGCTACGTGCGTGACCAGGCGTCGCTCCATCAGGTCAATCACAAAGCGCGAGAGGCCACTCTTGATGACGTGCGCGCCCATCATCAGGATCACCGGCGCGTCGTTTTGGCGCGCCTGGAGGATGCGTTGTGCGATCTGCTCGACTTGCGGATCGTCGAACGGCTCACCGGGCCAGTCCAGCGGCATCACGTCATCGAGCGTCATGTCGTGCTGGCGTTCGGATAGAGGCTTGAGAGACAAGCGGGAACGATCAAACGAGGGGTAGGGCATCGTAAATCTCCAGAGGCCTCAATCTGCGTCGAATCGCTTGTAGGTGATTCGTCCGAACGCGTTCTCGACAAAATGGAGCGACGCGCGCTCCATGATCGTTTTGATCAGCTTGGAGCGTTCGCTCAAATTCTCTAATAAAAAGCTGAGCGAATCCCCGCCGGTTCGGAGGGTACAAGCGCGAGGGAGGCCGAGGATTCCAATCTCCATGATCTGGATTTCTGACCACGCTTTTCGCCTGGGAGTGGGGCGCAACCAGTATTTGATTTGTATTCCGTCCTGATCGCATCGGATGCGTGATACATACGTCCAAAGTACTCGTAGATTCAAAGATGCACGGGACAAAATCCAGCCCCAGTAGAGCGCGAGAATGATAAAGCTCCCATAGCGACGCTCGAGCAGATTCAGCAGGATGAGCACTATGCCCACGACCAGGGCGAGCAAGAGCACGCAACCTATTCCTTGCCGGACCGCGATCCATTTGGTCTTGCCAATGTACTCTTTGGCTTCTTCAGTCTGAGCTTGGGTGGATGCGTAAGGGTCAGCGTCCCAATCACCGGGTTTCCCGGCTGCTCTTGTGACCTGCCACCCCCAGTGGATGCTTTCGACTTGCATACCGCGTGTGGATTCTACGCTTTTCAGGACGCGGAATAGATCGGCGCGTTGGACATCGCTGGCGATTTCGGCAAGGACCATATTGCCCTCTGCAGGAACGATTGCACCTAGCCTGAACGTGATGGGCTGGCGCAAAAGTGCGTCCTCGATTGCTCTTTTGATTTGAGTCGTGTCGGGAAGAGTGCCCGAAATTCTCAGGTGTGCTGTATATCGCTTCACAGCCTGTCCTCCTTACGCATCACGTTTCACGTTTGACGAGCATCGTGGCTGCCGTCGCCAATCCAAGATACAACCAGAAAAACGCCACCGACGAGTGAAAGTCCAGGTTGAAGAAATAATGATCCACCAGCCCACCGACAAGCGCGCCCAAGATCGCGGCGTGCAGCCCCCACCAGATCGGCTCGAGGGGCCCGGTTTCGCGGACGCGCCGGTAGACTTGGGCGGCGGCGGCGTACAGCGCGACCATGATCGCCAGGTACGCGGCCAGGCCCACCAGCCCCATTTCCTCTGCGATGAGCAAGTACATGTTCGAGACGCCGATGTACGTGTCAATGTCCGGCGAGCCGGAAAAGCCGACACCCAGAATGGGGTAACGCTGGATCAAAATGAGCGCGTCTTTGTACTCGCCAAGACGCATTTGCGTCGCCAGGTCTTGGGCTAACACGCCCTCGATGAAATGCGCCACATAGCTTTGCGTCCAGGGGACGATCAGGATAACGACGAGCACGACGGCCAGGATCAGCAAGAGGCGCGGGTAGCGCAAGACGCCCAGCGCCAGCACCGCCACAGCCGTCGCTGCAAACCCGCCGCGCGAGATAGTCAGCAGCAAGGCCAGCCCCATCAGACCCAGCGAGATCGTCACGAGCCAGCGCGGCACAAGTCGCTGCTTGCCCAAAAACTGGGGCACGGCCAGCGCGATGGTCATGATGAGGAACGCGCCGAGCGCGTTGGGGTCCACAGCGGTGCCGGTGGCGCGCTGCGGCAGGGTGGGATCGTCCCGGATGTAGCGCAAGGTCGGCGCGCCCTCCGGGTAATAGCCCACACGCCGCAAGCTGGAAAGGATCGAGAGGCTGGTTTGATCGGGCAGGGCGTACAGCACAATGGCGATGAGCGCGGCCGCCGCGCCGCCCAGGAGGATCAGGCGCGTCAATCGCTTGAGACGTTCCTCGTCGCGCACAGTGTTGACGATGAGGAAATACATCAGGATGCTCAGCAAGATTTCGACGAATCGGCGCGCGGTCTTTTGGTCCAATGCAGCGTGCGAAAGCCCAAAAACGAACGCGCCGATGGCGAGAAGGAAAAACATCAGTACCCACACGCCCAACGGCCCGCCGGTGAAATCTTGCTGCTGGCGCGTGACCAATTGCACGCCCCACACGCCAAAGAGCAGCAGCGTCGCCAGATCGAGAAAGGTCGGCTTGGGGCTGAACGGCACCGGCACCGCGCCGAATGGCAGCAGCGCGATGACCAGGATCAGCGCAGCGTAGCCGATCTCGATATCGCGCAGCGCCCACAATCCGCCTGCCAGCGCCAGGACGAGCGCGGCAACGAGGATCGCGCCGATGACGGTCACGATCAGGCCGCCGGCCAGCCCAACGAGGATGGCGAGTAGTAACAGAGCCGCGAACGATAGCCAGCGATAGCGCGGGTCAAGCATGAATCTGGCCCAGCCAGTTTGAGTCAGGTTCATGGATGATCCCCAAGCCCGATGGTGGTATAATCAAACACAGGAGTTGATGTCATGTCCTCTTTACCGGTTCTCTCAAGTCCAGATCAGGTTGTGGCTCGCATAGACGCCATCATACGCGAGTTAGCGGCTTTGCGCCAGCAGTTGACTGCGCTCCAGTCGCCACAGTCAGATCAAGAGCCGCTGATTGTCGAGCAAGACGGTCAGCCTCAACTGGCGATTCTCTCTGCAGAAACGTATCGGCGCTTCCGCCTGTGGGAACGGCGGGAACAGGCCCGCGCGCAGATATTTGAGATAGCGGCTCGCCGCCGCGCCCAACCGGATTGGCAGCGGGCATTTGACTTGATGGACGAGTTGAGCCAACGCGCCGTCTTGTCCGACGACGAGTTGAGCCATTTGGTTGACCGGGCCATTCGCGCTGCGTCGCCTTCTGACGCCACAGATTGAATTCATGGCCGAGCCGCGTCCGTTCATTGCCGTTTTTGACACGAATATCTTTGTCAGAATCGCGCTGGGACGCTCGCCGCGCGCCCGAAAAATCCGTCAGGCCTGGGTATCCGGGCGTTTTGTTGTGGCGGCTTTGGAATCCATTCTGCGTGAAATCGAGTGGGTGATGCGCTACCCCGACGTTCAGCGCGACTATGGCCTGACCCCGTTCGACATCACGCGCTTTCTCCAACTGGTTCGCGCGACGGTTGTCCTCACTGACGAACTTTACCAGGTCCAAGTGGTTTCGGTTGATTCAAGCGACAATGCGTTTCTCGCCTGCGCGCTGGAAGCGGGCGCTGACTATCTCGTTAGCCAAGATTCCCACCTTCGCAGCCTCAAGTATTATCATGGCGTTCAAGTGATCGGGTTCGAGCAATTGGAATCGCTGATCGCCTAGCTCCTACGGGGTTTCTTCCTGCCCCTGCACATGATCCGATTGCGCCACGCCCAATACTCATCAAGGTTCCGATAAGGGACGTCCGAATCAATCGCACGGGCCATGTCTTTGGTCAAATTGCTCTCCAATCCACTGCGCGAGCTTGGCTTTGCTGCCCTGGTAGCGCGTGGAGGGAAACCCGGCGGTCAGGTTCGGGAAAAGCGCTGTTTGAAAGGCGGAGGTTCTTGGCGCGACGTGCATCTATTCTCCCACAGGCACGACATCGGAAGCAGGGGGCGATTGTACACTCGACCCAACGGGGACGCAAACGGTGTCACGGCCTGCCCACGTGATCAATCCCGGCGGGTAAGGATCGCCCATGTCGGGATGATGGGGCAGCACCCGCACGGTCAAGCCGTGTCGCCCGCTGGTCTGCAAGTGAATCTGGCCGGTGAACTCGTGTTGGGCGCCTCGCGTTTGACCGGTCGGGGTCATGGCAATCGCCTTGGGCCACATCAACTCACCATCGGCATCCAGTTGCCCCTGATACAACTCGACCTTCACGTCGCCGGGCGTCAACGTACCCAGCTCGAGCCAGGCGCGCACGGTCAGCGTGTCGCTCACCTTGGGTTCTGGCGGCGCATCCGTGCGTATTTCGACGATCTTGAGGCTCGACCAGTTTGATTGAACCCTCGACTTCCATGCAGCGAGTTTTCTGGCGCGCTCCCAGTTGTTTTCAGTCAGCGAGTTGTAGCGCGCCAACGACGGCATATAAAAGTCTTCGACGTACTGGCGCACCATGCGGTTCGAGTTAAAGAACGGGCAGAGCGTGCGCATGGCCGTCTTCATACGGTTGAGCCAGGCATGCGGCAGGCCGTCGGCACTGCGCGCGTAGAACAGCGGCACGATTTCCTTTTCGAGCAGATCGTACAGCGCGTGTGATTCCACCTCGTCCTGGTAAGCTTCATCGCCGTACTCTTCGCCGGAGCCAATCGCCCAGCCTGCGTTCGCGTTGTAGGCTTCCGCCCACCAACCATCCAGAACGCTCACATTGATCGCGCCGTTGAGCGCAGCTTTCATGCCGCTGGTCCCGCTGGCTTCGAGCGGGCGGCGCGGCGTGTTGAGCCAGAGGTCTACCCCTTGCACCAGGTAGCGCCCGACAATCATGTCATAGTCTTCGATAAAAACCATGCGGCGTCGGATTTCGGGCCGCCGCTCAAAATGGATAATCTGCCGGATCAACTCTTTGCCGGGGGTATCGCGTGGGTGAGCTTTGCCCGCGAAAATGATCTGCACTGGGCGTTCTGGATCGGTCAAGATGCGCGCCAGGCGTTCCGGATCGCGCAGCAAGAGCGTCGCGCGCTTGTACGTCGCAAAGCGCCGGGCAAAGCCGATCGTAAGGGCCTCGGGGTTGAGCACCTCTTCGGCCTGCGCCACTTCGGAAGGCAACGCCCCGCGCGCTTCGAGCTGAGCGCGCAGCCGGTCGCGCGCAAACGCCACCAGCCGCTCCCGCCGACGCTCGTGCGTGCGCCAAAGCTCCGCGTCGGGGATCTGGTGAACGCGCGCCCACAGCGCCCGATCGCCGGGGTCCTCTCGCCAGCGCGGGCCGACGTAGCGATCAAACAGCCCGGCCATGTCGCGGCTCACCCACGAAGGCGCGTGGACGCCGTTGGTGATGTGCGTGATCGGGATATCTTGCACCGGAACGCCGGGCCAGATGTTTTGCCACATTTGGCGCGAGACCGTGCTATGCAGCCGGCTGACGCCGTTGCGGTGAGCGGCCATATGTAAGGCTAACACGGTCATGCAAAAGTCTTCGGTGTCGTTATGGGGATTCTGGCGTCCCAGCGCGAGAAACTCTTGGCGCGTCAGCCCCAGGCTTCGATAGTACGCGCTGAAATACTTGTCCATCAAGTCCGGCGCAAAATAGTCGTTGCCCGCGGCGACCGGCGTGTGCGTCGTGAACACTAACCCGGCGCTGGCCGCTTCGCGCGCTTCGGCAAACGAGAGCCTGTGTTCCAGCATCAACTGGCGACAGCGTTCGAGCGCAAGAAACGCCGCGTGCCCTTCGTTCATGTGATACACGGCCGGGGCCAGTCCCAGCGCGCGCAGCGCCCGATAGCCGCCGATGCCCAGCATGATCTCTTGCTGGATGCGTGTCTCGCGGTCGCCGCCATAGAGCTGATCGGTAATGTCTTGATCGGCTTTCGAGTTGGCCAGCACATTGGTATCCAAAAGATACACCGGCACGCGCCCCACGTTGACGCGCCACACCTGAGCCAAAACTCGGCCCCACGGGTATTCGACCGAGATGACCAGCGGCGTGCCGTCCGCATGGCGTTGGAGCTGGATCGGCAGCGTGTAAAAGTCGTTATCGGGGTAACGCTCCTGCTGCCAGCCATCGGCGTTCAAGTATTGGCGAAAGTAGCCTTGCTGATAGAGCAGGCTCACCCCGATCATCGGCAGACCGAGATCGCTGGCTGATTTGAGGCAATCGCCGGAAAGAATGCCCAATCCGCCGGAATAGTTGGGCAGGCACTCGGTCAAGCCGAACTCGGCAGAAAAGTAAGCCACCCAGGGCTGGGTGGGCATGCCCGGCACCCGCTGGCACCAACCGGAGCGCCCATTCGTGTACTCTTGAAGGCGTTCCGTTGCGCGCGCGAGTTGCGCCAGGAACGATTCGTCGCGCGCCAGAGCATCCAGACGCTCCTGCCGGACCCGACCTAGCATCAGCACAGGGTTGTGATGCGTCTCTTCCCATAGATCGGTGTCGAGCCGCAGGAACACCTCCATCAATTCATGATCCCATGACCACAGCAAGTTGTAGGCCATTGCGCGCAACGGTTCCAGCGCGTGGGGTAACGACGGGGCAATGGTGTAGGTAAAAATCGGGCGCGTCATGATTTTCCTCCTGATGTCGTCATAGCCAGCGGCGCAACGCTTTTGATTGTAGCACAAATGCGCTCAGAGTTGTACTGCTTGACTTCCATGTTATAATCCCTCGCGTGCAACGCTTCAATCGTCTCCACATGCTGGCTCTTGGCGTCGTGATGCTGGTCGCGGCGGCTTTGCGCTTCGCCGGGCTGGGGCAGATTCCCGCTGGCCTGTATCGTGATGAAGCCTTTTATGGGCTGGACGCAGTCAACGTCCTGCGCGGTCAGCACGCGATTTACTTTTCAGCCAACAATGGCCGCGAGCCGATGTTCGTCTATCTTCTTGCGTTGTCCATCGGTGTGCTGGGGCGCAGTCCTCTAGCGGTGCGGCTGCCAGCGGCGCTCATCAGCCTGCTGACCGTCCCAGCCACCTATCTCATGGCGCGCGCGTTGTTCAACCGACGGGTGGGGGTGCTGGCGGCGGCGGTTCTCGCGGTGATGCTGTGGCCGGTTCATCTGGCGCATGTTGGCTTCCGCGTGGGGCTGTTGCCGTTGTTTTTGGCGCTGACGGTCTGGCAGGCGGCACGCGGCACGCGGACGGGCAGGTCTCAACATTGGATCGCGGCCGGAATTTTGTATGGCTTGTGTTTCTATACCTACCTGGCGGCCCGATTCACCCTGCTGATCATTGCTGCGTTTGTGGTGTACGTCTGGCTGGCTTATCCGAGTGAGCGTGGCAGGTTCGTTCGCGCGATGGTCTTGTTCAGTGTGGCCGCGGCGGTCGTCGCCATGCCGCTGGTCGTGTATGCCGTTGACCATTGGGACGTTTTTATGGGGCGCAGCGGACAGGTGATTGTTCTCGATCCCCGGGTTGTGGCTGGCAATGTCGTCCGCGCGCTGGGGATGTTTTTCTGGCGAGGCGATTTCAGCCCACGGCAAAACGTGCCCTATCGCCCCGTGTTCGATCTCCTGACGAGTGTGTGTTTTGTCATGGGCCTGGTGTGGGCGTTCATTCGCGCTCGACGCGACGCGGCGTGCGCGCTCGCGCTCCTCTGGACGGCTGTGATGCTCCTGCCCACCATCCTGGCAGAAGACACCCCGCACTTTTTGCGGGCGGTTGGTGTGTTGCCCATCATGGCAGTTTTTCCGGCACTGGCTCTCGATCAATTTTCGCTGGTCAATTCTCAATGGTCAATTGTCAGAGGGCGCGTTTTGAAAATTGATAGTTGTTATTTGATCATTGTCATATTGGCGATCAGCGCCGCGCTCACTGCGCGCGATTATTTTGTGCGGTATGCTCGCGATCAGAATGTGCAGTTCTGGTTTGACGATGCGGGTGTACAAAAGGCTGTCGAGATCAACCGCTTTGCCGGGAGCGGCTGGACCGGCACAGAATGGATCGTGCCCGGCGGGTCGCCTGCGCCTGAACGTCGCGTGTTCATTGACCGCAGTTTGTGGGACGGCGCAGACAATGCCAACACGCGATTTCTTGTGCCAGCTCAGTCTGCGTTGACGTTTATCCAGGCGGACAGCGACTTGCCTGCGCCCGGTGTCGGGCCAACGCTGCTCTTGGTTTGGCCTTACGAGGACTGGCGGCGAGACCTGGCGCTCTTGCCGCCTCAATCCGTCATCGAGCTTCGCCAGGGCGCGCAATCCAAAGGCGACCGCGACCCAGAGCCTATTGTCAACTATCTCGTCATCAGGGCCGAACCTTATACGTCTGTGCCTCAGCCGCTGGCCCGGTTCCAGAATGGCGTGCAGCTCGTCGGCGCGCAAGTTGTTGGCGCGCGTGTCCGGCTGACGTGGTACGCGCCCCAAACACCAGAGACCGACTATGCGGTGTTTGTCCACGCGCGACGCGGTGACGCCACCATTGCGCAACACGACAGCGATCCGGCCAGCGGCCTTTACCCGATGACGTGGTGGCGGCCGGGGGACGTTGTGGTTGATGAACATCCGCTGTCCGGCGCGTGGGATGCCCGACGCGATCAAGTTGTCGTCGGCCTGTATCGTCGTGACACGGACGTGCGCCTGCCTACCGTGGACAAGGCTGGTGCCGTGATCGGCGATTCGGTGGCGATCCGGTAATTTCATCGTTGACCGGTCGAGATGAAAAACATCTTTGGGCAAATTCGCTCATCTTTGCCAGCTATCACCCTGCTCATCCTGACGCTGCTGGCAGCGGCGCCGCTCTGGGGGCCGGGGTTGGTCAACACGCGCGCGGGCGGCGATAGTCCGTTCTTACTCTGGCGCGTACATCAGATGGCGGCCAATCTGCGCGCGGGCGTGTTCCCGGTCCGTTGGATGCCGGATGCGGCCTATGGATACGGCTATCCGTTCTTTAGTTACTATGCCGCGCTGCCGTTTTACCTGGCTGGGTTGCTGAATGTCCTGGGCGTGGACATTCTCACCGCGATCAAGTTGACGCAGACGTTGGGCTTGATCGCAGCGGCGTTTGCGATGTACGGCTGGACGCGCCGCCGTTTTGCGCCCCTCGGCGCGTGGCTGGCCGCCGTGGCGTACACGTTTGCCCCGTTTCACCTGGTCAACGTCTATACGCGCGGCGATTCGCTCTCCGAGTTCTATGCGTTCATCTTTTTTCCGCTTATCCTGTGGGCTATAGACGCGACGCTCGAAAAGCGCACTGCGCGTTCGGCCGTTGCATTGGTGTTTGCTTTTGGCGGCTTGTTTGTCACACACAATCTGTCCGCTCTGACCTTTTCGCCGTTTGTCGCACTCTATATTGGCCTCCAAATACCCAATAGCCAATACCGACTCTCAAAGTTGTGGCTTTGTGTCGTCGGGTTGATGCTCGGCCTGGCGCTCTCGGCCTGGTGTTGGGCGCCCTACTTTTTTGAGCGAGAGCATGGGCAGCTTGGCGAGCAGACGACAGGCTATTTCCACTATTCGAATCACTTTCGCAGCCTGGACCTGGTTCAACCGACGCTGTTCTTTGACTATGAGGTAGGCAAGACGACGCCGTTTGCGATGGGTTCTGCTCAGGCCGTGTTGGCCGTCTTGGGGATCGGGGTCATGCTCGGACGAGCGATTCGACAGCGCAAGTTGGATAGATTGTCCGCGTTCACACTCATTGGTCTGTTGATTTCGACTTTTATGATCACGCCACTTGCCAAACTATTGTGGGATCATGTACCCTATCTGCCCATTGTGCAATTCCCGTGGCGATTCCTGACAATCCAGGCAATGTTTACGGCGATGGCTACGGGGCAAATACCAAATACCCGATACCAAACATCAAATGTCAAATACGCAATATGCAATACGCAGTATCTGTCAATTGTGCTGAGCATTCTTTTAGCGGCTGCGTCGCTCATCGGCCTGCGTCCCACGCGCCTGTACATCAGTCCGGCGGATGTGACGACGGAACGCTTGCAGCTTTACGAGATGTTTACGGCCAACATTGGCACGACGATCCGTTACGAGTATTTGCCGCGCGGCGTCGTGCCCAGGCTGTACACGTCTGATGCGCTGATCGAGCCGGGCCAGCCGATGCGCGCAGTCGCGCTGGAAGGCGAAGCGAGCGCGTCCCAGGTGGCGGCCGCGCCAACCCGACAGACATGGCGCGTGCAGGCGGGAGCCTCCGGCGCAACGGTTGCGTTTCCGATCTTGTGGTGGCCGGGCTGGCAAGCGACGGTGGACGGCCAGCCGAGGCCGATTCGTCCGGCGATCAGCTCCGGGCGGATCGTGCTCGAGGTGCCGGGCGGCGAACACACAGTTGTGTTGTCGCTCGGTCGGACGCCGTTGCGTGCGGCGGCAGAGAGTGTGTCGCTCGTCGTGTTCGTCGTGGTATGCTTTATTCTTGTGTATCCGACGTTGAGGCGTCGTCCGGCTTTAACCGGAGAGAGAGGATTACCCTCGGACCCGCGCGGTGACTGGCGGCGATTTATCGTCGGTCGGGCGCTGTCGGCGTTATTGTTCGTGCTTGTTCTGTTAGTGTCGCTGGTGCTCCTGGGAGCACGTTCAACGTTCCATGCGGCAGATGAGGACGAGACGATGGATTTTGTGTCTCAGCCGTACCTGCATCACAACCCTGGCGGTGCGCCGCTGGGCCCCGATCTGAAGCTTGTGCGCTATCGCCTGTCAGCCGATGAGTTGGAAGCTGGGCAAACGCTGAACGTCAATTTGGACTGGCGCAAAACAGGCGGCCCACAGACGGTGACGGTCAAGCTGGAGAGTCCGGCGCAGCATCTGGTCGGGCTGGAAGCCGCGCCCACACTGGCCGAATCCGCGGCGCGCGTTGCGCCTGCTTCCCCATCGCAAACGGAGCATCCGTTGACGATTCCGCCCGAGACGCCTCGAGGGGTTTACTTGCTCAAGGTGCAGAGTCAGGCCGAGGTTGTTTACCTGCGCCCGGTGCACGTCCGCAGTGAGAGGCCGGTCGGCAATGCGCCGGTGCTGGCGCAGTTCGGAGATCGAATTCGCCTGCATCGCGTGCACGCGGACCAAGTCACGCCGACGCAGCTCGGGGTCACGCTGGATTGGTCGGCAACCCGGCCTGTCGAAGCGAATTATGGGATTCGGGTTCGGTTCTTTGGTCCAACGGGCAACGTCACGACCCCGATAGATTTGGAAAGCCCCGGCTATGGATTCCTGCCGACGAGCCTGTGGCAGCCGGGAAATCTCATTTCCGATCGGTATACGGTTCATTTGCCGGAGGGCACACCGCCGGGGGGCGATTACCAGGTCGAGGTGCTGTTGTACGACAGAGCGACGCAGGCTGGTGTGGGGCTGTATGTTCAGCCAGGCATCGCGCTTGCGCAGTTCTCGCGTCGTTCGGTTGATTCTTCTGTCCTGGCGCGTTTTGGATCGGAGCTTGCGCTGGCGACGTTGGACGTTCCGGCGACGCACCCACAGGGCGCGCCGACGTTGACGATCCGGCCGGGTTGGCTGGCGACCGCGGCGCCGTCGGCCAGTCGCATGGCGCGCTGGACGGTTTACGATTCGGCGGGCGCGGCCGTGTTCACGCAGACGCATGACCTGGTCGCTGGTGCGCCGTTGTCGGCCTGGCCGGTAGGAGCGTTTGTGGTTGGCGAGACGAGGCTGAACGTTCCGGTTGGCCTTGAGCCAGGTCAATATCGCCTGGGCGTGACAGTGATCAGTCTCGCCACGCAAACGGAAGAAGGCAGTTACCTTGCGTCTGCCATATTTGAGGTGATCGGCCATCCGCGCAGCTTTGTCGTGCCGCCCGTGCAACATCGCAGTGATGTGGAATTTGGACAACAAATCAGATTGCCAGGTTACGATCTCGAGTATCGAACGTCAAACGTCAAACGTCAAATAACACTGACGTTGTATTGGCAAGCGATAAGCAAGCCGCGCGGGGATTACAAAGTCTTTGTCCATGTGTTCGATCCGACGAATGAAAAGATTGTGGCTCAGCACGACGCGTTGCCGCTGAGTGGACAATATCCTACGTCGTGGTGGACCGCTGGCGAGGTCGTCAGTGAGACGGTGACACTTGACTTGAAAAGCGTTTCGCCGGGGACGTATCGGCTGGCCGTCGGCCTTTACGAACCAGGCACGGTGACACGATTGGTTGCGGTGGGGCAGGGCGGTGTTCGGCTCGACGCCGATCGCGCGGTGTTGCCGGAAACCATCACAGTGCCGAAATAGATTTTCCACGAAGGACACGAAGGCACGCTAAAATTTCTGGATATTTCCCACATGGTGTGGGGAAATCCCTGCAACCTGTCATTGCGAGCCGCCGGAGGCGGCGAAGCAATCTCATTTTTGTCGCTGGAGATTGCTTCGGGCGCTGCGCGCCCTCGCAATGACAGTGCGACCCACGTCAAGTGGGAAATACCCAAATTTCTTCGTGAACCTTCGTGCCCTTCGTGGATCGGTTTACAGCCTGTATAACTCTCCGTACTTGGTTCGCAGGTATCGGATGTATGGCTCGATGCTCATCGGCCCGCCCGTCACGCGCTCGACGAGTTCGGACGTGGTGAACTTGGCGCCGTGCTGGTAAATGTTCTCTTTCAGCCAGCCATGCAGCGTGTCGAATTTGCCCTGTTCGATCTCGCCCGGGATTTCGGGGTGAGCGCGTAGGGCGGCCTCGTAGAATTGCGCCTTGAGGATGTTGCCCAGCGTGTAGCCCTGAAACGCGCCGCCGATCGGACCACTGTACCAGTGAACATCTTGCAGAACGCCATCGCGGTCATCCGGCGGCAGAACATCTAGATCAGAATTGTATCGCTCGCGCCAAACCTCCGGCAGATCGCGCACGGCCAGTTTGCCTTCCAAAAGCTCCAACTCAAGCTCAAAGCGGATCATCACGTGCAGATTGTAAGTGGCTTCGTCGGCATCGGTGCGGATGAGTGAACGTTGGACTTTGTTGATCGCGCGGTAAAATGTCTCCAGCGGCACCGGGCCAAGCTGCTCCGGCGCGAGCGCTTGGAGCTTGGGATAGAAAAACTTCCAAAAGCCGCGGCTGCGCCCGACAATGTTTTCCCACAAGCGCGACTGGCTTTCGTGGACGCCGGCTGACGTGCCGCGCGCCAGCGGCGTACCCTCAAAGGCCGGATTGATCCCCTGCTCATACATCGCGTGACCGGCCTCGTGGATGGTACTGAACAGCGCGTCGCTCAGATCGTTTTCTTTGACGCGCGTGGTGATGCGCACGTCGCCGATGGAAAACTTGGTCGTAAAGGGATGCGGGGTTTTATCCAATCGCCCACGCTCGAAATCGTAGCCGAAATGCCTGGCGGCCTCGACGCCGAGCGCGAGCTGCTGCGCTTCGGGAAAGGTCTGGCGCAGACACGAATCGTCGGCCGGCTCTTGGGACGTGATCGCTTGCACGATGGGCAAGAGCTGCGCACGCAAATCGGTAAACAGCTTGCGCAGCGTCGAGGCCTTGATGCCATAGTCGGTCAAGTCAATCAGCGGATCGGCGATGTGCTCGTAGCCGGGGAAAAAGTTGGCCAGTTGGCGGCTCAAGTCCAGCATCTTTTCGAGGTGAGGCTGCACCGAGCCAAAGTCGTTAGCGGGGCGCGCCTTGGCCCACGCTTCATAGCTCAACGCAAAGTGACTGTAAAGCTGAGCCATAAAGTCGGGAGGGACGCGGATGGCCCGTTCATAGTCGCGCCGCGTGACGCGGATCAGGCTGGCGTCGTCCGAATCGTACGGCAGGCTTTCTTCATAAGGCCGCAGCTCGTCGAGCAGTTTGCCGATGGCCGGGTCAATGAATTTTTCGTGCGCGAGTTTGCCCAGGGTGGCCGATTGCCGTCCGCGCGCTATCGCGCCGCCCGGCGGCATGTACGTGGCCTGATCCCAGCTCAAGAGCGCATTGGCGGACTCGAGGTCGTTGATTTCGATCAGTCGCGTTTTGAGTTCCTGCAATTTGGCTTCCACGAATTGCCTCCTGCGGATTTCCGAATGATGGTAGGCCCTGCATTATACGCCGTCTTGTCGCATAACGCGAATCCAGTGCATAGCGCTCAATGCCATGTCACCCGGACACCTTACATCCCGCCGGGAGGGCACTGCGTCAATAAACTGGATTGATTGACAGAGCCAAATTGGAGTATAATTCAAGAGTTTCCCGATTTGGCATCCTGCGGTTACGTTGAGCCACACTTTTGTCATTCCGAGGCCGAAGGCTGAGGAATCTCGGTCACGGAAAATTGAGATTCCCTGCCTGCGGCGGGCAGGCTCGCCGCGCTACACGTGGCTCGGAATGACAGATTGGAACACTGAGGGGAATGGGAAACTTTTGTATAATCTTGTCAGTTAAGGCTTGGTCGCAGATCGGCTGTTTGTGTGTTCCACCCCGCCAAGTACTCACAACTGCTCGGAGGATGCTCCCATGAGACAAGACCGGGTTGCACTATACCAGATACTCTGTGAACGCTTTAGTGACGGGGAATTGCGCACGCTCTGTTTCAACTTGCGGGTAAATTATCAGGACTTGCCAGGCGATGCGAGAGCAGACAAGGCGAGGGAATTGATCGAGTACCTTGAGCGCCACGATAGTGTCCATGAACTGGTGAGAGTGGGCACACTACTTCGTCCCGACATCACCTGGGAGACCCCATTCAGCCCGGTGCCTCCTCAGCCCAAAGAGTACGCCGTTACAGACCCTGACCTTTTGATCGCAAAGCACCTGCACTGGGATCGTGAGGAACCTGCCAAGAACTTTTTGGGCATGATCAAGAGGAAGAAAGAGTATCCTTACGAGTTCCTGATCCTCCAAGCTCCCAAGCAAGCAGACCTGGATTCGCTGGTCAAGCGATTCTATGCGATGTGCGAGGGTCTCAAGAGCAAGACCACTCCCCCTTTGCTGTATGCCCGGATCAAGCTCGCCAAAGGGTTCGCCGCGCCCGAGAGTCTGGCTCGGAAAATCCTCCACGATCTCGCCGATTGCGCTGCACGCTACGAAGGCGAGCAGGTGCGCAGACAAGCAGAGAGGCTGCAAAGGGCACAGGATGGAATTGAGAGTGGAATTGCAGGGGATCGACTGAGCCAGTTGACACCGTCCCAGTTGACCCGGGCTCTGACCCAATGCCACCAGGAGATGGCTCGGGAATGTACTGTCGTCCTCCTCCTATCGGATTTTGAAGAGGTTCTCAACGATCGTAGCGGGACATGGCTGAAAGATTGGATTCTTTCCGAGGCAGGCCCCAACGCCAACTCCGACTGCGGATTGGTCATGGTGGTCACGGGCGAGAGGGGCCTCGATGATTTGCGAGACAGGGAAGAAGACGGCATCAAATGCTTTGCCCCTCTTTCCAACATGACCTGGCAAGACTATTTGCAGTGGGCGCGCGAGGGATACCACTTTGGGTGGTTCGATGAGCGGCTAGCTCAGGGCCTGCATGACAAAATGGACACTCAAAGCTTCGCTAATTGGCTTAGAAACACAGACACGGCGATAAACCTGGGGATGCCGGTAGCGGGCGTTGCCGCATTGAGCCAGCAGTAGGCAACTTGACCAGCCAAGATGCGTTGAAGGGAGCTATAGACGATGAGCGCGACTAGACTCGAAGCAGCGTCCGCCCAGTTGATCCAGACAATTATTGATACGGTATTGCGATCGGCTGCTGAACGCAGCCCGGAGCTCGCGTGCGCGATTTTGAACTGCGCCGTGCCGCATTGGTTTGACGCACAGGTCGTCGAGGGGATGTGTCCACCCAGCGGCTCGGCTGCGCTGTCTGCTGAGCAGATCCTTGAACACCTCCGAGCTTTGCCTTTCTGTGAGCCCTCCCCCGGCCGGAGCGCTGCGTGGACGTTCAAAGAAGATTTTCGCTTGCAGCTTTTGCGCCATCAGGACGTACAAGGACATTGGAAAGAATTGCAGCAGCGCGCGGCCAACATCTTTAAGCAGAGGCTGGACGCCAAACCCAGGGAAGGAGAAAAGAGATTTCAAGATCCAGACTGGAAGGATTTTTCCGTCGAGTGGGCCTATCATCTCTTTAACCTTGATCCGGCGGAAGCCTTGAGGGTAGTTCGCAGGGTCTGTGCCGAGTCCCTGGCGGTGTTGACCTCTGGCGGATTGCCCGAAGTCATTTTCTGTTCCGAGTTTCTCGGCAGCCTTGAATGGCCGTCGGAGAACAAACAGGTGGTCGAAGACATTACATTTCTGCAAGCGGGAGTCAATGCGCTGCTGGCTTACAATGGCCCCAAAGCATTGAAAATGCTCTACGAGCTGGTGGCGGCGCCCGGCCTGACGCCCGAGCAGGAAAGCGCCCTGCGCGGCTGGATCGGAGAAATTCATCTGCGTGACGAGGGATGCTTTGCGCCCGCTCTCGAACAGTTTCGCAAGGCGGCCCAGCTTACGCCCACGGATGCAACTGTTCAGCGAGACTTGGCCGAGGCGCACCATTCTCCTGGACCGCTCTGGGGCAGGCTCGATCTCGCACTCCAGCACGCTGGGCGAGCTAAGGAGCTTGCTCCAAATGAGCCCTATGTGTATGAGGTCATGGGGAGGATTTATCAGCTTCAGGAGAACTGGGATGAGGCGATTGCATGGTATCAGAAGGCAAGTCAAGCCGATCCGAAAACTTATCATGGTTACCTTGGACTGAGCGAGGTCTGTGCGGCACGCGGCGATGTCAGCGGCGCGCTGGCAGCGATAGAGCGGGCGGTTCAGGCCAGTCCTGACATCAAGTACTATGCCCTGATTCGTAAGGGCAATGTCTATTTCACTACGCAGCGCTACCCAGAGTCGCTTGACTTTTACGCGCAAGCCATCGCGGAAGCCCCAGACCGTCAGGATGCGTATATCTCATCTGGTTATGCCTATGCTGCGCTCTCGCAATGGGACAAAGCAGAACAGGCCTACCGCAAGGTGATGGAGTTAGACCCAGAATCCTCGGCCGCTTATGTGGGACTGGCTAACTTGTACCAGGCGAAAGGCAGATTGAACAAAGCCATTGCCGTCTGCCGCGAGGCAATAGACCAAGGCATCCAGGCGAAGGATGTGTATCAAACATTGAGTAACTTGTATGCTGTGCAAAATCGGCTGCAAGATGTGCGCCAGGTTCAGGAACAACTGGTTCGCCTTGATCCAGAGGAAGACTATGCTTCCCATTGCGTGATCGGAAACGTGTGGCTGGCTAGAGCGTGGCAGCAGGCGGATGTTCAGGACAGAGAGCCATGGCTCGCGGAAGCTCAAAGTGAGTTGGAAAAAGCCTTGACGATAGATCCCAATCGCGGGTGGGCCTATATCTCTCTGGCCGAGTTAGCAGTCCTCAGAAAAGACCAGGCGCAGGTCGAACAACTGCGACAGCGCATCAGCGAGCGAGTGCCGTGGGCGCAATATGACATGGGGGTGAGCCTCGGCAGAGCGTACCTCAGGAACCTGCAATACGCCGAGTCAGAGACTGTGCTGCACGCTGCCGTGAGTTCAGCTCCGCACCGGATGGGAGCGAGGTTGGCATTGGGTGAGCTGTATTCTCGCTTGGGCGATCCCAGAGGTGTTGCGCGCGTCTGGTCAGAATTGATCGCAATCAATCCGACACTTGCTTATGATGCGCTCTTGAACACTGGCAGCGCATATCAACGTGTGGCGGACTATGCCCATGCTCGTTCGGAATACGAGCGCGCGATCAAGGCTGATCCAGGCAGGCCCGAGGCTTACCTTGCTCTTGCTGAGATCGAGCAGGCTCTCGGCAATGGAGATGACGCGATTGCCCAGTATAAACTGGTAGAGGACAAGTCGCCAGGTCAGGCTGCTTGGGCCTATATTCTCATGGCAGGAGTATATCGAATTCAGGGCAAGCATGGCGAGGCAGAGAAGGCCGCACGCACGGCGATCCTGCTCGATGCTCAAGAACCCGGCGGCTATATAGAATTGGCGAGGCTTGGCGCGCTAGCGCACCAAGAGGGATGGATTCAAGAGAGCCGGGATACTCTGCAGGCCAGATCGCCAGACGCCCTCTACGATCTCGACCTGGCCCTTGGCGATGCGTATGATCAGCAACAGGGCTATAAAAACGCGAAACGGGCGTACAGGCAATGCATCCAGCGCGACTCGGAGCGGGTGGATGCCTATATCCGCCTCGGTCAGTTGGAGATAGCGCAACAGCGGTTCGCAGAGGCGCGCAAGTGGCTCAACCGCGCGCTGAAAATGGACAGCAGGAACCTGGACGTGTATCGTGGATTGAGTCACCTGTACCAGAGCCAGGGAGACCTGTCGGGAGTCGTCAACGTAGAGAATGATATCGCCGAGCTTGATCCCGTCGAGCGCTATAATGGGCAGGTGATTATCGGGCAAATGCATGAACGGGCGGATCAGTTGGATGAGGCCGAACGCTGGTTTCGTGCCGCGAAAGAGGTTGCGCCGTGGCGGCAGGATGCCTATGTCTTGCTCGGTTCGCTCCTGCGGAGGCGCGGGAAATCTCAAGACGCGCACCAGATCTATAAGGAGGCCAGCGAGATAGCGGGCATTGACTATCTTGCTTTGGGCGCCTACTATGAGCAGAATCAGAAGCTTGAGGACGCCCTGATGGTATATCGCATCGGCCTTGAACATGCCGCCCAAGAGCAAAAGACCGATTTTTACATGGCCCTGGCAGCGTTGTACCTGCGCTCTGGCGAGATCGAGAAGGCAGAGGAATCGTCTCGGCAGGCGATCGAGGTTGGCCCACAGCGTCGCGATGCCTACCTGGCGTTTGCGCGAATGCTGGCCGACCGGAAGCGGTGGGACGAAGCCATCCAGATATGTCGGCAAATGGCACGACAGCCCGCGTTGGCCTACGACGCTTACCTCTCGATGGGCGATCTGCAGCTTGCACGACAACGGCAGGACCAAGCCCTCCGGGCCTACCGGCGCGCGATCAAGGTCAATCCACAGCGGGTGGAGGCGTATCTGGCCCTGGCTTCTCTGCACCAGCAGCGGGACGAATTGCCCCAGGCGGAGGTGGTGTTGCAGCAGGCGCTAGCGGCGGCGCCGGAGCATCCCGGGGCGTATCGCGCGCTGGCCGAGTTGCGCGAGCAGCAGCAGCAGTGGGATGAAGCGCTCAAGTTGTATCGGCGGATAATCGAGTTGCAGCCCGACAGCGATTGGGCGACCCTTGCGCACATGCGGATCGGTAGCGTGTTGGTTCAGCAGAAACGATACGATGAGGCGCGGCTCGAGTTCCAGCAGGTGATTCAAATTGATCCGGGCAACGTCGAGGCCTACTATGGGATGGGCCTGGCCTTTGAGCAACAACGGAACGTTCCCCAGGCGTTAGCGATGTATAAGAAAGCGATCGAGCTTGACCCGCGGTACGGGGTTGCCTACCTCGCGCTCAGCCGCTTGTATGGGGAACAGCAAGATAGCAGGGGCTTGGCGCGGTTATACCAACAGCTTTCAGGTTTGCCGTTGACGCCAGATGAGGATTACGATGCGCACTGTATTGTCGCGGAAGGCTACAAGAGAGCCAAGGACACGGAGCAAGCCATCAGGTTGTATCGGCGGGGGGGGGGGGGGGGGG
>DAOTXX010000050.1:0-2667 GCA_034434835.1 Thermoflexales bacterium
CCTCCGGCGGGCGAAGGGTGACGGTCCTGTATTGAAGAGATTCTTCGCTGCCCCTACGGGGCGGCTGCTCAGAAACTCGCCCGCGTCACTCCGAGCGACCCACACCCCCAAAGGGGGCGGGTGGGCGCGAAGAGTCTCCGCTTGGCCTGACGGAGGTTCTTCGCCGCGCTGCGCGCGGTTTCAACTGCTTATCCTGGCATTGTGAGGTGATGTGATGAAATTGCGGATCAAGACGCTCCTCATCATCGGCGTAACGCTCGCCGGTCTGATCGCGATCCTGTACATCGTCTCTTCAACCGTGTTAATGAGCGGCTTTGCGCAAGTGGAAGAACAAGAAACCCGCGAGAATGTCCAGCGCGCCCTGGATACCCTGACGAGTGAGCTCGATGGCTTGAGTAGTATCACTCGGGATTACGCCTCGTGGGACGATACCTACGCTTTCATCGAAGATGCGAACGAGACCTATCCCAAAGTGAATCTTGTTGACGCGACTTTTTCTAACCTCAAGCTCAATCTGATGGTATTTGTCCACTCCTCTGGCCGGATCGTGTTCAGCAAAGCCTTTGATCTGCAAAACGAACAAGAGGTTCCCTTGCCGGATGGCCTGGAGGGGCATCTGTCCGCCAACTCGCCGCTCTTGCGGCATCCCGACGCGGAGAGCACCGTGACGGGGCTGGTTCTTCTTCCTGGAGGCCCGCTGCTTGTGGCCTCGCGCCCGATCTTGACCAGCGAAGGTCAGGGGCCGATTCACGGAACGCTGATCATGGCGCGTCACCTCGACGAAGAACAGATCGAGCGCCTGTCCCAGGTGACACATGTGTCTCTCTCGGTTCGGCGATTCGAGGACCGGCAAATGCCCTCCGACTTTCAGGCCGCCTCTGCCGCTCTGTCTGGTCAGGCCCAGATCGTTGTCCGGCCCTTGAGCGCAGACCTGATCGGCGGATACACCGTGCTGGATGATGTCTACGGACGACCGGCTCTGCTGTTGCGCGCGGACGTTCCCAGGGACATTTATCAGCAGGGCCGGGTCAACCAGCGTTACCTGATTGCATCCGTTATGGTCGCGGGACTGATGTTTGCCGCGGCCATGTCGTCACTTTTGGAAAAACTGGTGCTGTCTCGGCTGGCTCGCCTGAGCGCAGAGGTCAGCCGCATTGGCAACAGCGGCGACCTTTCGATGCGGGTGATGGTGACAGACGACGATGAATTATCCCGTCTGGCTGGAGTCATCAACCATACGTTGTCCGCGTTAGAACGTTCCGAACGTTCTGTCCGGGAGAGCGAAGAGCGCTATCGCTTGCTCTTCCGCCGCAGTCCGGTCGGGATATTCCATTACGACACCCAACTCCGCGTCACTGACTGCAACGATCGCTTTGTTGCTATTCTCCAGTCCACCCGAGAGCGCCTGGTGGGCCTCGACATGAATCGGCTACAGGATCAGAGTGTGTTGCCGGCTCTGCGACAGCCGATCGAGGGAAAGGATGGCGCTTACGAAGGCTCCTATCATGCCACAACCAGTTCGGCCGAGATCTGGGCGTCCATGCGCACGGTCCCCCTGTTCGATGCCAAGGGCCAGGTCCAGGGCGGGGTCGGGATCGTGGAGGACCTGACCGAACGCAAACAGGCGGAGGCGGCGCTGCACGATAAAGTCGTCGCGCTGCAGGCGCTGGCCGAAATTGACCGCGAGGTCACCGCCGCCACAGAGTCGCAAGGCATTCTCGATCTGGTCTGCCGCTGCGCCGCCGAACTGGTGCGGGCCCGCAAGTCCGCCATTGTGATCGAAACGCCGCCGGGCGAGATGAGAATGGCCGCCAGCCACGGTCTGATTGATCCTGCGCACTCCGGCGAAGAATTGGCGCGCCTATGGCAGGCGGAGGTCGTTCACCTCAGCGCAGTGGGCCTGCGTGAGGCGCTGGCGAAAGACGACATTACGGCCGATGCCCCGCATCTGCCCGAGCTGTGTGCCCGTGAAGGCGTTCGCGCTTATGCCGTTGCGCCGCTTGCCGCGGGCGAGACGATGATGGGCGCGCTGGTTGTCCTGAACACCACGCCGCGCGCGTGGAGCGCGGACGAGCTGCAAGTGCTCAGCTTGCTGGCAGGGCAGGCCGCCATCGCGCTGGACAAGGTGCGGCTGTTCGAAGAGACGCGCGAGCGCGCCGAACAACTGGCGCTGCTGTACGAGGCTGGGCTGGCCCTCAACCGCGAACTTGACCCGCACGCCCAGTTACGTGTGCTGTTCGAGATGGCGATGAAAGCACTGCGCGGCGACCGCGCCGAGTTCTTTCGCTTCGACGCGATCCGCAACGAGCTGCGATTTGAGCTTGGCATCGGCTACAGCGACGCGGCTCAAGACAAGCTGCGCAGTCTCGGTTTTTCCGTGGGGGACGAACGCGGTGTGTTGGGGCAGGTCAGTCGAGAGCGCACGCTGCTGTATGTTCCGGATGTATCTGTTCTACCAGACTGGGTGACCATTGAACCTGAGCTTCGCTCCGGGCTGTGGGCGCCGGTTGAACACGAAGCACAGTTGCGTGGAGTCCTAAGTAGAACGTCAAAAGTTCTTTGTACTTTTCAAAAAGGGCCTTACCCGCTACACTTGGCGCACTCCGTTCGCGAGGTGCGCTGCCGTGTTGCGAATTCAACTGGAAGAGGCCCAATACACTGAGCTGC
>DAOTXX010000051.1:0-17562 GCA_034434835.1 Thermoflexales bacterium
GCAGCTCAGTGTATTGGGCCTCTTCCAGTTGAATTCGCAACACGGCAGCGCACCTCGCGAACGGAGTGCGCCAAGTGTAGCGGGTAAGGCCCTTTTTGAAAAGTACAAAGAACTTTTGACGTTCTACTTAGGAAACTGGTGCGGGTCAGACAATAGCCCAAGACGCCCAAGGGAACATACTGGGTATAGGTGGGCAGTGACTCTAAAACAATCTGCGCTTTCATGGGGAAACCTCCAGGTCGGTTTTTCCCCAATGGTAAGGGCAATTGCCCAAGTGCAACCCCCCGATTTTTGAGCGAAATTCCGGTGGGCTCACTCGCCCTGGAAGAGTGCACCTACCCTATTTTTGAGCAAAATTTAAGTGTCATTTACCCTGAACTCTTACCAATAGGCTGCACCCAATTCGCGATAGAGTGCTTTGGCCGCTTCATTGGGCTCGATGCCCAAATGGTCGCGCAACACTTGTTCCAACTGCCGGTACTGACGTGCGGCTGCTGCCCGATCATTCAGGCGATGATAACATTGCATCATTTCAAAGTGGACATCTTCCAGGAGTGGGTCAATGGCAATGGCTCGCTGCCCGAACGTGATCGCACGTTGAGGATCGGCTGTGGCATAGTGTGTCACGAGCGCACGCAGCACTCCCAGGCAAGCTTCGCGCAGACGGTCGCGTTCCGGCATACACCAATCGTAATAAAGGTTGTCCAGATACTCCCCGGCATACAACGAGACAGCCTGCTTATACCACCGAGCGGCCCCGTCACCTGAAGCAGCCCGGGCTTCACGGATGCATCGGTCAAAGTACTCTACATCTATGCTGAAACATTCAGCGTCCAGCCTGTACTCGCCCGCCTCTGCAATGACGAATTTCGACGCTCGCTCCGGCGCTCGCAGCGCGTGGCGCATCCGGTAGAGCGCCGTGTGAAACGCCATCTTGCCTTTGCCAGGGCCAGCATCGGGCCAGAGCGCTTCGATGATCCGATCCAGTGGAATCCGTTCGCGGCGGAACGTGACGAAATAGGCCAGCAGGTCGCGGGCTTTGGCCGAAACCCACTGATCCTGGGTGATTTCCGTTCCGTTCTGAAACACCCGCAAAGGTCCCAGACAATTCACCTGTATGACGGGCCGGGCGGCGGGCGTGACGTGCGGCCCCAGCGCGGCCAAGACGCGGCCCACAAACTCTGGATATAGTCCGGCCGTCTGCGCTGCACGGCAGACGACGAGAGCGCGTTGACCTTGGTCCAGGTAGAGTTGGTAGGTATTCGTCGGCGCGATCACGTCGAGCGATTTCTGTACCATCTCCATCCCCGCTGCTCGCCGTCCTGTTTGAAGGTAGATGTAAGCCAGCCCAAAGTACACCATACCCAGCGGGATGCGAAACTGCTGTCGCTCCTCCAGCTCCAGCATACCCTCGTACAGCCGTTCGGCAGTCTCTAATTGCCCGGCATCCAACCACACATCGGCCAGAACGCTGCGGCACACGCAGACCTCGTAGGTGTCGGCGCTTTCGGCATGCGCCCACAGGGCGGCTTCGGCCACCTGACGCGCTTCGTCCACGCGCCCTTGCTGACACAGGTTGAAGGCCAGGTCGCCCGAGGCCATAATCTGAGCATAGCTTTCCAAGCCCAGCCCGCGCGAAAGCTCAATGGCCTGTCGAAACAGCTCCTCGGCCCGCGTGTGCTGGCCGCGTCGGGTGAGCACATTGCCCAATGCAGAATAAGCCGCCGGGAGAAGCTCCTGCAATTGCAGCCTGGTTGCCATTTCCAGCCCTTGCTGGGCATAGTCCAATGCAGTGCTCAACTCTCTCCAATAAAGGTGCGGCGTAACCAGGGTGATGAAAGCTCGCGCGGCAATGGGCGAAAGCTCGTCGGGCAGGATTCGCAGCGCCTCCCGGCAGCGGGCCACAGTGGCATAAGGGTCGCCGTGCCACCAACAGATTTGTCCCAATGCCCAGAGTAACCCGGCTCGCTGGGCCGGCGCAACGGCGTCGCCGGCCAATTCCATCTCTCGCACGGCTTCCTCAGCCAGCGCGCGGCCTCGGTCGGTGCCCTGCAAGAATCCCGCGCTGCGCGCCAGGGTCATCAACGCTCGCGCGCGCTCCTCGTGCTGGTCACCGCTTACATACGAAAGCGCCTCGGTCGCCAGGCCCTGCGCGCGGCGGTAGTCGCCTTGCGAGCGCGCTGTCTCCGAAAGCTCCACAAGCGCCCGGCACACGCCGGACATCTGTCCCATCGCCGCAAATGCAGCGCGCGCCTCTTCAAAGCGCGCCTGAGCAGCGCCGACCTGTCCCAGCCGCCTCAGCACCATGCCGTGATAGATCAGCAGCACAGGCTGGGTGCGCGCTACAGAGAGCGGCAAAGCATTCAGCAAGTGATTCAGCACCTGAACGCGACCGGAGTCAAGGTAGACTGGGGCCATGTCAGCAATCACTCGAGCCGCGGAGGCCAGGTCGCCTGCCTCCATGTAATGCGAGGCCGCGACTTCACGTTCTCCCACCGACTCGTAGTAGCGGCCTGCCGCTCGTTCCATCTCGTGCGCGGCCTGGGCATCCTGGCGGTAAAACCGGGCGCGCAGGAAATCACGGTACAAGTTGTGATAGCGATACCACTCGCGCTTCTCGTCCAGGCTCAAAAGAAACAGGTTGCCTTGTTCGATTCGCTCCAGCATCGTCTGTGAATCGGCGCTGTTCAAGATCGCATTACACGTGGCGGCGTTCATCTGTGCCAGGATGGACGTGCGCAGCAAGAACGATTGGATTTCCGGTGGCTGCTGCTGGAATGACTCCCCGGCAAGATACTCAAAGATCGAACGATTCGTGCCGCCCAGTTCGGAGATGAGCCGCTGAGCCTCTTGCTCATCCTTGCCCGAAAGCGACGATAGCACCAGTTGCACACCGGCGACCCAACCCTCAGTTTTATCTGAGAGCAAGTGGACGCTTTCGCTGGGCAGTTGGGGCGCGACACGCCCCAACAGCGCGGCGACTTCGTCGGGCGACAGGCGCAGATCGGGAACACGGAGTTCGGCCAACATTCCCCGTGCGCGCAGACGCGCGAGCGACAGGGGAGGGTCACTACGCGCCGAGATCACCAGATGAAGCCTCAATGGGGTCCGCTCGATCAGCATATCGGTCAGCGCATGAACGGTCGAATTCGTGACGCGGTGATAGTCTTCGAGAACGATGATCAGATCTTGAGCAAGAGTCTGGGCTAGCTCGTTGATCAGCACTGTCAAAACACGCTCAGGTGGGTGCGGATCGGCGCTGTTGATCAGCGCGCGAGCGGCCGCGCCGAAGGACTCGCCCGCACTGTGGGGCGCGGCGCTCATGACTTGACGCAGACCTTCCGTCAGATAGGCGAGGAACACGGCGGGGTCGCTGTCAGCCTGGTCGAGTTGATACCAGAGCAAGAGCACGCCAGGGGGCACGGCGCGCGCGGCAAACTCAGCCAGCAGTGTCGTCTTGCCATAGCCTGGCGGGGCGGAGACCAGGATCAGGCGACGGTCGAGGCTGGCTCGCAGCCGGTCGACCAGATGCTCACGAGAGATCGCGTCCGGCCTGCGTTGCGGAACAAGGAATTTTGTATAGAGGAGAATTGGGATTTCCAAATCTGTACACCCAACCCGGTGCGAAGAGCTACTCAAGATATTATAGCACCTTGCCCGCGAGAGCGGCAGCCTGTCACACCGATTTCCCTGAAAGACTTTTTCATCAGCCGAATTGGCAAGTATGGTCATGCTGAGCGCCGAAGGTGCGAAGCCTCTCTGCCTTGCATGACCGAGATTCTTCGCCGCTGCGCGGCTCAGAATGACAGTGGTATCTGTTTACCGCTCTGGCAGTCATGGCTCAGCCCGCGCCCCGCAGGATGATGAATCATCCTGCTGGTATGGGAAACCGGCTGAAGCCGGTTGGCCCTGGCCCGAGCCTGCTTCAGCAAGCTTGACATGACAGCCGCGAAATGAATTTCGCGGCGCAGGAGGCCGAATAGCCTGGACACGGTAAACAAGTACTGACAGTGAATACTTGCCAATCCGTGCAATCTGTGGGAAATCCGTGTGTCAGAATTTTGCAAATGCTTGGAAGTAGAATAGTTTCCAGTGCCAAACTCAGCAGGGGGCAGCTCCCACGCCGCCCCATCGCCGGGCATGGGAGCCCGGCCGGCTGGTTTTGTACCGGAAACTAGCAGCCTGTCGGAGAGAACCCTCAAGGAGCGGGAGTCGAGGCTTCAGCCGGTGAAAAGGCGGCGATTTCCAGTCAAAACCGGCTGAAGCCTTGACTCCAGGATGCCACTCCGACAGGCTGCTAGAAAGAATACGTTTGATGTGAAATGTTTTTCACCTTGTCATTGCGAGCCGCCGCAGGCGGCGAAGCAATCCCGTTGCCGCAAAAGGAGATTGCTTCGCGCCCTAGCGGGCGCTGCTCAGAAACTTGCGTTTGTGTCGGCGCGTGCCCGCCCGCCGATGAACTCGGCGGGCTACGCAGCAGCGCTGGCTGAAGCCAGCTTCAAGACCCGTTCACGGGTCGCCGCTCCGTCGCGCGGCGAATTCATCGCCGCGCGAGCATGCCCAGCACAAGTTTCTGTTGTTCAACATGCCCGCCAACGAGCATGGGGTTCTCGCAATGACAATTTCACATCAGACGTAGAATATAAAATGCCTGCAAAAGGATGAGGTCTCGTCGTCCGAGATCGTCCAGAGAGATCGAGAGTTCTCGGATGTGTCTCTTTGTTCGCCAAAACTAGAGGAGAAATCTGATGATAAAGTCTCCAAGAGTCACGGGGATCATTGTGGTCCTGGCACTTGTGATGTCGGTTCTGGCCAGCCCGGCGTTGGCCGCGCCGCTCTCTGTCCATAGTCCCATTCGTGTGGCCGTCTACACCAGCACCGGCGCCAACTCGGACAAGATCCTGGCCACGTTCCGCGCTGTGCAGTCGGCGGGTTTCAGCGTTGTCGGCGTCGGCCGGAGCGATCTCTATGCAGGCCGCCTGACTACGGCCAACTATGATGTGTTCGTCCTCCCGGCCGGCGAAAGCGATAACAAGACAGTCTACGCTTCTACGGACGGCATCGGCTCCAGCACGTACAAGACCGCCATCCAGAATTTCGTCAACAGCGGCGGTGGGTTCGTGGGCATCGAGGGCGGCGCGCAATATGCCACAAACTGCTCGGGATGCCTCTCCCTGTACAACGGCAGCTACACCCGGAGCGGGTCCGCCGGCAAGATTAACATCACCATCACCGACTCTGGCTTCGGCTCCGGCACCCAGCAAGTCTACCGGACTGCTGGCGGCGGCTACTTTTCCCTGCCTAGCGGCGCGACTCAGGTCGCCAAGAACTCTTCCAACCAAAATGTCATCGTGCGGAAGAGCTATGGCTCCGGGCGGGTCGTTCTCAGTTCCGTTGACCTTGAGCTGCGCGGCGATAGCGAGTTGGACTGGACCAAATGGGACGACTGGGCGATGGGCAGCAGCCACACCAACTCGGTTGGTGTGTGGAAACTGCTGGGCCGCATGATCAACTTTGCCGCTACTGGCACCGCCACTGAGCCTACGATCACTGCGACCAACCCGACCGGCTCGCGCGTGGCCGTCGTTGCCACCCACACTACTAATGGCGGCGCTTGGGCAGGCCTGATACCGGCCGTCGCCCGCGCGGTCGAATACTCCGGTCACATCCCGCTGGCTATCCGCTTCAACGAGATCACTGGCGGCAAGCTCACCCTCTCTAACTTTAAGGTCGTCATACTCCCGGGCGGCTACTCCTACGGGTACAAGCTCGGGCTGGGCACCACAGGCGGGACGAACATCAAGAACTTTGCCACTTCTGGCGGCGGCGTGATGGGCATCTGCGCCGGGTCATACTACCTGTCAAAGACCATTGTTTGGGAGGGCACGTCCTACACCTACCTTGACTTGTTCAAGGGCACCGACACTGGCCCACTCACTGGTCTCCTCTACCCGAGCTTTACGCTGACCACGGTCAACATCAGCGACCCGGTCATCGGTAACCTGGGCGACCAGCAACAGTTTTACTATGGCGGCGGCTACAAGACCAACCTCTCAGCTTCGAACGCTACCATGGTGGCATCCTACACCTACGGCTCGTACAATGGCTACGCCGATGCCATCCGCTTCATGTACGGCAGCGGGCACGTGCTCCTGGTGGGCACGCATCCCGAGGCGCGCTCCGGGAGCGAGGAAGACTGGCTGGCCTGGGACAACTATGAGGAAAACTCTAACACTCCGCTGACCAACCCGGACAACCCCTGGACGTTCTTTAACGCGGCGCTCGACAACTGGCTGACCCAGTAGACTGACCAGTGAGATCGGTTAGGCGATATGGGTGGACCAAAATCGGTGTTCGGTCACACCCAAAGGGAGAGGAGGTGAAATGCGAAAAGAGAGACATGTCGCTTGCCGTCTATCCGTTTTTCGTCCTTAATTAACTGGAGTTTGGCAAATCTCGGAGTCACGCCTTTAGGCGGCTATATCTGGCGGTCAAAACCGGCTAAAGCCTTGACTCCAACCCAAGATATGGCACTTGCCAAAGTCAGTTAATTAACACACCCGAGGAAGGGGAAGAGAGGAAGAAATGAAACCCAAATTGTTATACGCGCTGATCCTTGTGGTCATGCTGACTGCCGCGTGCGGTCCGGCAGCCACACCCGCGCCCACGACCACTGCTCCTACTGCCGTACCGCCCACATCCGCCCCGCCCACAGCCACGCCGCCCAAACCAACAGCAGCCCCTCCCACTGCGGTTCCCCCTACACCTGCGCCGCGCATCTTAAAAGTCGCGACAACTGCCAGTGTCACCACCTGGGACCCCAGCACATCGTTTTCCACTGAGGCGCTGTACATGGCTAACTTGTACGAACCGCTCCTGTGGGTCAACCCACCGGGCGCAAAGGACAAGTATACTCCAGCGCTGGCTGAAAAGTGGGAATACTCGCAGGATGGCAAGACCTGGACCGTCCACTTGCGCAAGGGCGTCAAGTTCCACGATGGGGCCGAGTTGAACGCCGACGCAGTCGTCAAGTCCATCTCGCGCACAATCACACTGGGCGGGGGCGCAGCGTTCATCTGGGCGCCGGTTGCCACGATGGAGACACCTGATCCGATGACGGTCGTCTTCAAGCTCAAGTACGCCGCGCCGATGGAGCTGATCGCCGGCTCGACTTATGCGGCATGGATCTATAGCCCCAAGGCCGTCGAAGCCGCCGCCAAAGATGACAAGTACTTTGAAAAAGGCGTCGAGGCCGGCACCGGGCCGTACAAGCTGGAATCCTACACCGCGGGCAAAGAAGTTGTGCTGACCCAGTTTGGCGATTATTGGGGCGGCTGGAAAGACGCGCCGCATTTTGAAAAGATCATCGTCAGTATCACGCCCGAAATCGTCACCCAACAGCAAATGCTCGAAGGCGGTCAGGTGGATTTGGCGGGCGTTCCACTGGAGAACGTCGCCAAGCAGTTCAAGAACAATCCCAAGTTTACGGTCTTTGAAGACCCTTCTCCCATGAACTATCTTGGCTTCCTCAACACCAAGAAACCACCCTTGGACAACAAGCTCGTGCGCCAGGCCATCGCTTACGCGATCCCCTACGACGACATTGTCACCATCGGCGCACAAGGCTATGGCACGCAGTCGCGCAGCGCCGTTCCAAAAGGCGTGTGGCCGTATTCGGACGATGTGTTCCAATACAAGCAAGACCTGGCCAAGGCTAAAGACCTGATGAAGCAGGCGGGTCTGGCGGGCAAGACGACCAAGCTGACGTTGACGTACGCGAGCGAGAACCAAGCCGAGGAACGCTTTGCGCCGGTCATCAAGGACGCGCTCAAGCAGATCGGCATCGAAGTCGAGATCAAGCCGATGCTGTGGGCGCAGCAGTGGAAGCTGGCCAAGGACGATCCCACCAAGGCGCAAGACATCTTCCTGCTGCTCTACTGGCCCACCTACAGCGATGCCGGCACCGACAATCTCTACTCGCTGTTCCATTCTGAAAAGAAGCCGTTCTTCAACCTGGGCTACTATTCCAACCCGGAGTACGACAAGCTGATTGACGATGCAGCAGCGATCATGGTCACTGACCCGGTGAAATCGCAAGAGATGTACACCAAGGCCATGAATATCCTGGCTGAAGACAGCCCGGCATTGTTCTTTTACGACGTCATGAACGTCGCCGTCGTGCCCAAAGCTTTGCAGGGGTTCAAGTACAATCTGAACTATCCCTTCTCGACCTTCTATTACCAACTGAGCAAATAGTTCCCTCTACCCCCTGGCCCCCTTCTACCACTGGGAGAAGGGGGGCAGGGGATGAGGGTGGATGACCATGCGCAAACTCGAGTACGTCATTCGCCGTATCGCCATGTCGCTCCTGGTGCTGATCGGGCTATCGGTCATTACCTTCACGCTGGCGCGCGTGGTCCCCTCTGACCCGGCGGCATTGTACATTGGCCCGCATCCCAACCCGGGGGATTTGGAGCGGACGCGCGAAAAGCTGGGCCTCAATCGGTCGCTGCCGGTGCAGTACGCCTATTACGTGCGCGACATGCTGCGTGGCGATTGGGGTGACTCGATTGCCACCAAGCGCCCGGTGCTGCAAGAGATCGGCGACCGTTGGCCGGCATCGCTCGAGCTGCTCCTCACGGCGATGACGTTTGCGGTGCTGGTGGGCGTGCCGCTGGGTGTACTTTCAGCGCAGTTGCAGGGTCGTTCATTCGACGTGGCCGTGAGAACAATTTCGATTGTGGGCGTATCGCTGCCGGCGTTCTGGCTGGGGCTGCTGCTGCAAATCGTGTTCTTTCGTAACCTGCACCTTTTGCCGCTGGCCGGGCGCTTGGATACCGACTTGCGCTTCATGCATCCCATCCAGACGCTCACCGGTTTCTATCTGATTGATAGCGCCATCACCGGCAATTGGATTGCTTTCAAAGATGTGGCGTGGCACATCGTTCTGCCGGCTCTGACGCTGGCTGCCTATCCCATCGGCCTCATCGCGCGGATGACGCGGGCGACGATGTTGGAAGTGCTGTCGCAAGACTATATCCGCACTGCGCGCGCGTATGGCATTCCTGGCCCATTCATCATCTACGTCTATGCGCTCAAGAACGCCATCGGCCCAACGCTCACGGTGGTCGGACTGACGCTGGCTTTTGCGCTCACCGGCTCGTTTTTCGTCGAGCTGATCTTCAATTGGCCTGGGCTTGGATTCTTTACCGTCCATTCGCTTCTCAACGTTGACTATCCTGCCATCATGGGCATCACGTTGCTTGTGGCGTCTGGTTACGTGATCATTAATTTGGGGGTTGACCTGGCGCAGGCGTGGATTGATCCGCGCATCAGCCTGGCATAGTGGGGGCAAGCTCTTGTGGTTGCCCTGAGGCAAAGGCCGTCATGCAAGTTGCTCAATGGTTGAATCGTCAGGGGCAGGACACCGAAGCGGGCGAGCTTGCTCCGCGCCGGCCGCGCCGCGTGGCGCACATTCTCTACGTCATCTTGCGTGATCCGCTGGCGCTGTTCAGTGTGGCGATCATTGCGCTCTTTGTCTTGACCGCCATTTTCGGCCCGTGGCTTGCTCCCTACCCTGAGCAAGGTTTCGGCAAGACCAACGTCGCCACCCGCATGTTGCCCATATCGCGCGAGCATCCTTTCGGCACGGATCGTTTGGGGCGCGACCTCTTGAGCCGTGTGATGATCGCGGCGCGACCGGCGCTGCTGGTGTCGCTCGGCGTCGTGGCGATCGCGATTCTCATCGGCGCGCCGTTGGGGGCGCTGGCAGGATACGCTGGCGGGAGACTAGACGATCTCATCATGCGCATCACCGATCTGTTTCTGGCGTTCCCGTCATTGCTGTTGGCGATGGCGATTGTGGCGGCGCTTGGACCGGGGCTGGAGCACGCTGCGCTGGCGCTGGCTATCTCTTGGTGGCCGTGGTACACGCGGCTGGTGCGGGGCATGGCGCTCAGTCTGAGGCAACGCTATTTTGTCGAAGCGGCGCGATCCATCGGCGTGCCGGCGCCGGTGATCATCGTCCAGCACATTTTACCCAATTGTATCTCGCCCATCTTGGTACAGGCGACCGTGGATATTGGCACGGTCATCCTGGCCTCCAGCGGATTGGCCTTCATCGGTCTGGGGGCGCAGCCTCCTGCCCCCGACTGGGGTCTGATGGTCAACGAGGGCCGCACGTTCATCCTGGATCAGTGGTGGTATTCTGCTTTTCCTGGCCTGGCGATTTTTGTCACCGTCCTGGCCTTTAACTTGTTGGGCGATACCTTGCGCGATATTTTTGACCCGCGCCAGTATCGCTGATACCAATGGACCCCTTACTTCAGGTTGAGGATTTGCGAATAGAATTCCGCACCGCGCACGGGACGCTTCAGGCGCTTGGCGGCGTCTCGTTTGATGTGATGCCCGGCGAAGTGTTCGGACTGGTTGGCGAAACCGGTTGCGGCAAGACGGTGACGGGCCTCTCCGTGCTGCGGCTGGTGCCCCATCCGGGCCGAGTCACGTCAGGCCGCGTTCTGTTCCGTGGCGAAGACTTGATGCGCAAATCGGAGCGCGAGATGCAGCAGATTCGCGGCGGACAGATCTCGATGATCTTTCAAGACCCGTCGTCTTCGCTCAACCCGGTGTTCACCGTTGGCTCGCAGATCGTGCGCGTCATCCGTCAGCACCAGCGCGGAACCGAGCGCCAGGCCCAACAGCGCGCTGTCGAAGCGCTCGAGTCCATCGGCCTGCCCGATATCCGCCGCCTGATGAGTTCGTATCCTCACGAGCTTTCGGGAGGCATGCAACAGCGCGTCATGATTGCGATGGCGCTTTCGTGCAAACCGGCGCTGCTCATCGCCGATGAGCCGACGACGGCGTTAGACGTGACCATCAAGGCGCAAATCTTGGAGTTGCTCAAAGAACTCCAGGCGCGTTTCGATCTGGCGATCCTGTTGATCACACACGACCTGGGCGTGGTGGCGGAGACGTGCGACCGGCTGGCAGTCCTCTATGCCGGGTATATCGTGGAGACTGGCCCTGCTGCTGACATCTTTGCCGCACCGCTGCACCCATACACGCGCGGATTGATGCACGCCATTCCGCGCCGAGATCGTCGGGGCCAGCCATTGACCGCCATCCGAGGCACAGTGCCGGGCAATCCCGGCACGCTGGTGGGCTGCCCATTCGAGTCCCGCTGCGACTCGGCCTTCGACCGCTGCCGTGCCGAGCGGCCGCCGCTGATTCCGGTGCGAGCAAATCACTCGAGCGCGTGCTGGCTGCATCCGCCGGGGGCATCCTGTGAGTAGTAAGCCGCTGGTGCAGATCAAGTCACTGGTCAAACACTTTCGATTGCCCGGGGGGTGGCTACCTGCGGCCTTTAGGCTGTCGGGTGGACCTCGCCTCCTCCATGCTGTTGACGATGTGAGCCTGGAGATCTATCCTGGCGAGGTGCTGGGCCTGGTCGGCGAGTCTGGCTGCGGCAAGACGACGTTGGGCCGCTGCATCCTGCGGCTGGTGGAACCGACGTCGGGGCAAATCACTTTTGATGGACACAATCTGCTGGCGTTGGAGGGTGATGCGCTGCGTCGTCTGCGCCAGCAGATGCAGATCGTATTTCAAAACCCGCTCTCCTCGCTCAGCCCACGCTTTAAAGTATTTGACGTGGTAGCAGAGCCGCTGCGGACGCACCAAAGCCTGCGACGAGAAGCACTGGCGGCGCGCGTATTGGAATTGCTCGAACAGGTAGGGCTGGGACGGCAACACCTCGACCGTTACCCGCACGAGCTTTCTGGCGGGCAATGCCAGCGTGTAGCAATCGCGCGGGCGTTGGCGCTTAACCCGCGCTTGATGATCCTGGACGAGCCGACCTCTGCATTGGACGTTTCCGTGCAGGCGCAGATCATCAACCTGCTCGACGAATTGCAGGCACGTTGCGGGTTGACTTATCTGTTCATCTCACACGACCTGGGCGTGGTGCAGCACGTCAGCGACCGCATCTGTGTGATGTACCTGGGGCAACTCGTGGAAACCGGGCCAGTGGAGGCTGTGTTTGATTCGCCGCTTCATCCTTACACCCAGGCGCTCATCTCTGCAATTCCGGCGCCAGAGCCTGGCGCCGACCGCAAGCGGGTTGTGCTGCAGGGCACGGTGCCCAGCCCTGTGAATCCGCCGCCGGGCTGTCGTTTTCACACGCGCTGCCCACTCGCGCAGCAACGATGTCGTGTCGAAGAGCCTATATTGCACCAGATGACGGAAGGGCGAGCTGTCGCGTGTCATTTGGTGTAAATCTACGTTGGGGTAAAAGTATGAGCAGACTATGGGGAATCGCCGCCGTTCAAATGTCGCCTGTGGCCCACGATCCGCAAGCGACGCTGAGCAAAATCGAGGCCGCCGTCGCGCAGACGAGCGCGATGTTGCCCTGGGTGGACATGTTTTGTTTTCCAGAATTGATTCTGGATGGCCTGATGCAATTCGTGCCGTTGGGCGACAAGCAACGGGTAGCTCAATCCATCCCGGGCCCCACAACCGATCGCCTGTGTGAATTGGCGGCGCGTCACCGCAAATGGTTGATCCCCGGCTCGATGAGCGAGTTCGATGGCGGCACGACCTACAACACCGCGATCGTCGTTTCACCGAACGGACAGATCGTCGCTCGTTACCGCAAGATGTTCCCGTGGCGGCCGCTGGAAGCCTGCGCCCCTGGCGATACCTTTTGCGTGTTTGATGTGCCCGGCGTGGGCTGCTTTGGATTGTGCATTTGCTATGACATGTGGTTCCCCGAAGTGGCACGCACACTGGCGTGGATGGGAGCGGAAGTTATCCTGCATCCGAGTCTTACGGCGACTTCCGACCGGAGCGCAGAGCTGGTGATCAGCCAGGCTAACGCGATTTTCAATCAATGTTACTTTGTGGACGTCAACGGCACCGGTGACTATGGCGGTGGCCGCTCGCTTATCGTAGACCCAGACGGGCGCGTGCTGCAGCAAGCCGATCAACACGAATCAATCCTGACCGAAATCCTCGACCTCGACCACGTTGCACGCGCCAGGGAATTGGGCACGCTAGGGCTTTCGCAGACGTGGAAGACCTTGCGCGATAACCCGGTATATTTCCCGCCATACGTCGAGGGCTTTGCTGCCAGCCCGATGATTCAGGCGTTGGGACCGATGCGCTATCCTCTCGCACTTTCGTTGGACAGGCCACCTGATCAACCGAGACGGCATGTGTCGTCTTGAAGAAGAGTGAAACCAATGTCAACCCTCGATCACATTTCGCCCGTTTGGAGCCGGTCGTTCTCCGTGATGGTGGATCACGGAGAAGGAGCGTATCTATTCGATATCGAAGGCAAACGTTACCTCGACTTTACCTGCGGGATCGCCGTCACCAACACAGGTCATGCGCATCTTCGCGTCGTCAAAGCGATCCAAGAGCAGGCTGCCCGGCTCATCCATGGCCAGGCCAACATGGTCTACCACAAACCGATGCAAGACCTGGTGGATGAGTTGCTGACCATTGTCCCGCAGCCGCTTGACTCATTTTTCTTTAGCAACAGCGGCGCAGAAATTGTCGAAGCTGGAGCCAAGCTCGCCAAGCAAGTGACCGGTCGGCCCAACGTGATTGTCTTTCAGGGCAGCTTTCATGGCCGCACGCACCTGACGATGGCCATGACGACGAGCAAGACGATCTATCGCGGGGGGTATCAGCCGCTCGTGCCGGGCATCTTTGTTGCGCCGTACCCGTACGCGTTTTACTACGGCTGGAACGAGCAGCCGACGCTCGCTTTTTGTTTGCGGGAACTGAAAAGGCTGCTCAAGAGCCAGACCGCGCCTGAAGAGACGGCCTGCATCGTCGTCGAGCCGGTGTTGGGTGAAGGTGGTTACGTCGTTCCTCCAGCCGGTTTCCTGCCCGAGTTGCGCAAATTGTGTGACGAATACGGTATCCTGCTCGTGGCAGATGAAATCCAGACGGGCTTTGGGCGCACTGGCAAGTTCTTTGCCGTCGAGCACACGCAGACGATCCCCGACGTCTTGCTGATGGCGAAAGGCATCGCGTCGGGCCTGCCGCTTTCGGGCCTGGCCGCGCGTCACGAGCTGATGTCCAGATGGACACCCGGCAGCCACGGCGGAACATTTGGAGGAAATGTCGTGGCGTGCGCGGCAGCCGTCGCCACCATTCAGGTCATGCGGGAGGAAAAGCTCGTCGAGAATGCCGCCGCGCGGGGCAGGCAACTCGTGGCCGGACTGCACAAGTTGCAAGCTGAGTTTCCACAGATCGGCGATGTGCGCGGCCTGGGGCTGATGGTGGGCGTCGAGTTTGGCAGGCCTGGCGCGCCAGATCCAGCCACCGCCAAAGCTGTGGTCAAGGCGGCGTTTGAGCGTGGGTTGATGTTATTGACCTGCGGCACGTTCGATAACGTTATCCGCTGGATCCCGCCGCTGGTGGTGACGGAGGAGCAGATCGAGGAGGCGTTGCGTATTTTCGCTGCTGCTCTCGATCAGGTGGTTCACTGAATCCCCATTTGTCCTCACCTGCCGGTGGATTCCCGACCGGCCTGCCAGACCTATCGGGAATCCATTTACACTACCTTTCTGCTGTCAAATCAACGGCAAGTACGCTCAGTTACTTGGGAAGCGCGCAGGTAAAATTCGCCGCATCGTTAATGTCGCCACTGCCCTTGTAAGTTTCGACTTGTGGGTACGGGCAGAGGGGACGTGTGAATACTGTCTTGCCTGCCGCCACCTTGGACGCCATGAGCTGGGTCGGTGCAATGCCTTTCTCGACCCATTGCTCTAGCGCCGCGAGCGCGTTGAACTGGTCAGGGCCTGCGCCGCCTGAGCAGTGCCCCATGCCGGGGATCATAAAGAGGCGCAGGAATTCCTGTGTCTTGGCCTCGCCGCCCTGGTCAGCCACCACGCTGTTATAGTAGTTGATGCTGTTCCGCGGGGCGATGTTTTGATCGGCCCAGCCGTGCCACAGGATGAGCTTGCCGCCAAGCTCTTTGAAGGCGGAGAGGTCCGGGTCGGTTGCGTTGAGGATGGGCGCATACCGGGCGTCAGCGTCAACGAGAATCGCAAAGTCCTTGGGACTGGTAAAGTCAAAAGTCTTGTAATCCCAATCGGGATTGTTGGTGACCATGGCTTTAAAGTACCCGAGTGGAATCACGAACGGGTAGATGTGGCCAGCCCACTGATTCTCGCTGCCTGGCTCGTAGCCGGGCCAGAACTGCGCCCCGGTGGTCGGATCCTTCAGCCCCTCATAGATCTTTTTGACTGTGTCAATTTCGGCCTGAGTGAGGCACTTGTTGGCGTCTGGGGGATTCGCCGGGCACAAGAGTGTCGCGGGATCGAACTTGCATTTGCGTGGATCGGTGATGAGCCCGTCCTTGGCGCCATCGAGCGTGTCACAGGCAGCTACCGCCGCTGCTTGGAGAGTCAACAACTTGGGGGTCGGCACCGGAGGGCCGGGAGGACCTCCCAAGCTGAGCTGAGTATCGTATTTGGCGGCCACCCATCCCGGCCACGTTTCACCGGGCCACATGCGTGTCGGAAAGTTGGCGGGCGCACCAGAGACGACGCCGTCATAGTCGGCGGGGTACTTTTGCGCCTCTGCCAGACCCTGCTGACCGCCGCCCGAACACCCGGTAAAGTACGAGTACTTGGGCGGCTGACCATAGTAGGCTTGGATGATCGCCTTAGCGCCCCGGGTCATCAAGTGGACCGCTCGATACCCAAAATCATCCCACAGTTCCGGGTGTCCCATCATCCAGGCTCCATCCACCGGCGATGGGCTTGTATGGCCGCCATCGGTGCTGGCAACGGCATAGCCACTCTTGAGTGGGCCGGCCATGGCCGGGTAGTTGACCCCACCGGCTAAGGCGCCGTTCCCGACGCCATTGAATTTGCCATTCCATTTCACTGGCAGGGGCATCCAAACCTCAAAGGTGCCCGAGGGCACTATGGTAGCGGCCACACGGCAGAAGGGGACGTCAACGGTGGTCTTGCCGAAAGCAGAGGTTGGCGACCCCCACACACCGTAAACCACCACCCCCGCCGACTCTTTTATAGGATTGATAGACTCGGCGACTGTGATGGTCATCTCCGGCAGCTTGAGGGATTTGAGGTCCGCGCACGGCACTGGGGCGGCCTTGGGTACCTCAGTGGCCTTGGGGGCCTCGGTTGGCTTGGGTGCGGCAGTCGGCTGCACGACGACGGTTTGAGGAACGACGACTGTCTGCGGCACGATCACCGTCTCTTTGACAATTTGAGGCGGAGCGGGGGTCGGCGTGGCGCAGGCGTCAAGCGACAGACACATGACCAAAAGAATGAACAAGAATGTGCGTTTCATCGTGAATATCCTCCTTGAATTTGACTCGATTGGTGCCAAAAGCGCGACCGATGATGCTTCTGTTGTTTTGTGCCACCTCCTTTCATAGTTTCGTCGCTCAAGTTGTTGCTTAACGCAATACGCAAGACAATCACATGCCTCAGCATTGATTCTTTGACAACGCCAAATGTGCGTGCTAGAATGTCAACCAGGGCCAACGGGACATGCCCGAGACGCGCCAAGGCGCGGTCGTAAGGTGTAGCTACTGCTCATCGGCTCATCCACGCCTACGTTTGCAGCGGACGCGGTGGATGGACGATGCCTGTTGGCCCTTTCTATGCTTCCTGAGAAACCTCAATTGTAGTTACCGCAACAGTTCTTGTTCCCTGAATCTTTTCGGCGCACCGAGCACATCGGTTGCGTCAACAAGTCAGACAAAATATTCAAAGCGGCTCGCCAGGCAGAGCAGCCCCCTCAAGCCAGGTCCGGCCCTCGGCATACAACCGCGTTTTCAACCTCACCTGCTCGTAATCCCACCCGTTCAACTGGCACAGTGCGCGGACGTGACTGTCCCAGGTTGGCTTGTCCGCAGGCCGTCCGCCCACGAAACAGTCCACACTCAAATACACCACTGTCTCCTGGCCTGCGCTCTGGAGGCGATGCCACGTGTGACGCGGAAAGCGCACCACGTCGCCCGGCCTGACGGGGAAATGTTGCGCAGGTTTGCCACCCTCTTCGCCGCCGATTTGAATTCGCCCCTGTCCGCTTAGGATGTAAAATACTTGCTCCGTCTCGTGATGGACATGGAGCGGCGGTACATGGCCCGGTTCAACCGTGCCCACGAACACCTCGGACACTTCGGACTCGGAGCGATCCATCACCAAGTTGTTGGTGTGGGTGGGAAAGCGATAACATATGGTCTCGGTCGTGTTGAAAACGTAACGAGTCTGGCTCATGCCTTTCCTGCGGTTGCCTGCAGCGGCCCGCCTGGCTGGGCAGAACCTTCCCGCCAAGCCTTGCCTTCAGCATACAGTTTTTCTATTTCAGGGCCGCGCAAGCCCGGCCGGCCGGGCTTGACGCTGGACCCGTTCTTGAGTTGCCAGTAGGCCAGGTGACGATAGCCTTCACGTAGGGATTGCGCACTCAGGCGCTGAATCGTCCTGAAACTTTGATTTTGACAACTTTCGCAACGTCCCCGATCCCCTTACAATTTCTGTATCAGACCAAAAACGAGGGGAGCGGGAGATGACTTTA
>DAOTXX010000052.1:0-71919 GCA_034434835.1 Thermoflexales bacterium
GCCGCACCGTGCTCTTTTTCCGAGTGTTTTGGGTCTTTTTGCTCATACTGCCTATCTTACCGCATGAGGCGAAAGAAGCCAAACGCCCCTTGACATCTGAGCGAAAACCTTAACTTGTGACCAATGGCATTAGTGTAAACTTTAGCCCCGGAGTGCGGCCTTCAGGCCACGTTTTATGCAGGCTGAAGCCTGCACTCCAACCTTAAGTTGACACGCATGATGACCCCAAGACCAGATGGCCTGATTCCGCATTTGGGGGGGGTGTGCTATAATCACCGCCCGGCGGCAGCAGAGCGAATCGTTCAGGACAGGTTTTGAGATGAATTCCGCGATCTTGCACTCCCTTACCCTCGCGGTGTACATTGGCGGTGCGGTGGCTGTCGCGGTGTTGTTGATCGTCGCGGTGAATTCTTTGCGGCGGGCGCGTACCGGCTCGTACTATGTAGTTCGTGAGGAGGCACGTAGCCGCGGCCTGCGCCTGCTCGGGATCGCGTTGGTGTTGATCCCGGTGACGCTGGGCCTGGGCGCAGCCGCAAATTCTCTTGCTCGTGCAACTCCGCCGGTCACAGCGACGGCGACTCGACGCCCTACTGCTGTGGTCGTTCAGCCTAGCCCCTCGCCTCCGCCGGGGCAGACTCCGCACACAGCTATCCCTGAACTGCCGACCGAGACCCCCACCCCACGTCCAACAGCGACGCCTCTGCCTGTCCCTACAGCGACCGCCTCACCCACGCGCATCCCGCCCACGGATTTGCCGCCGACGTTGCTCACGCCGCTTCCTTCGGCGGTTCCCGCCGCCGAAAACGCCGGCTTTGGGCCGATCCAGTTCGGGTCAGGGTACGTCAACTTTCAGTTGACCGGGGTCGCTGACGTGTTCCCTCTGGACACGCCGATCATCCATGCGACGTTTTTGGTGCGCAACTTGAATCGCAACGCCACGTGGACGGCTGCCTGGTATCTCGAAGGTAAGTATGTGGCCGGGGATCCGCTGCTGTGGACCGCTTCGCCGAACACGGTCGGTCACGTTTATTGCGGCGCCCCCTGCTATGGCTCGTCTGGCGGATACAAGCCTGGCAAGTGGGAACTGCGTCTCTATATCGAGGACCGTTTGTTGCAAAAGGCCACGTTCACCATTTTGAACGTGACCTCCACGCCTACGGCGACTCTGCCGCCGACGGGGACAGTTGAACCATAAACACAAGCCCCGGTTTCTGAACGAAACCGGGGCTTTTCAGACGTTAGCCTCCTGCAAGGTTGCACCCTGCGGGAGGTTTCACTTGGGCGCTGGGAATTCCAGGGGCGGCCCAGGAGTGGCAGTGAAGGAAGGCGTAGCTACTATGCACTGTCCACCATACCGCCGACATTCTAGATCGTTGAGGATGTGGCGCAGTTCACCCAGCGCGGATGCGACGGCCGGGTTGGCGCTCAGTCTATCCAGGTCTTTGTCGGCATCTGCCAACGCTTCGATAGCGTCGCCGATGTTGATGCCCGGCCGAGCCGCCGCAGCCAGGTGGCGCAGCGCGCTCTCTGGCACACCGGCAGCCAAAAGCTCGCGATGAATTCGAGTCAGATCATCTGTGGTAGCCGGGTCAACGGCTACCATCCCATATGTCCACGTGCTGCGTGTCAGCCCCCAGAATCCCATGACCAGGATCGCCACGATGAACACGATGAGCGTTCCCCAGACCAAAGGACGGGGCACTCGAATGCGGCGCGGCTCCCAGTATGCCTCCTCGACCTCCCAGTCCAGTGTCTCATCAGGTATCTCTTCGAGCGGCTGATCGGGAGGCTGGCCTTCCCAACTGAAAGCGATGGCGGTGTCCATCTTGGCCCGCTCCTTTCAAGGTTCGTTGTCCTGCTCAAGAGTTTACTCCTGATGACATCTCATGTCAATCAGAAGTTTGACGGCTCGTCCAGATTCAGGTATAATTTCGCACGCTGATATTCCTCAGTAGCTCAATGGGCAGAGCAATCGGCTGTTAACCGATGGGTTCCAGGTTCGAGTCCTGGCTGAGGAGCAGCGAGGGGAAGGCCAACTTCCCCTTTTTGTTTTTCGCCTTCCTCTCCATCGGCTCAAGGTGGGATGGCAAGAGGGTTGCGTCCTGCGTCGTCTGGTGTAGAATCATCCCGGTCCGAATGTGCAAAGGAGAGGTGTATGCCCGGTTACTATCGTTTTCCCACGATTCACGCTGACTCGATCGTGTTTGCCTGCGAGGACGATCTGTGGACTGTGCCGGCAAGCGGCGGCCTTGCACGGCGGTTGACCTCCAACCTGGGCGAGGCGACGCGCCCCTGGCTTTCGCCCGATGGCACGTGGCTGGCGTTCGTCGGCTACGAAGAAGGCCAGGCCGAGATCTATCTCATGCCCTCGGTGGGCGGGCAGGCGCGGCGGCTCACGTTCATGGGAAGTGAGTTCTGTCACACGGCAGGATGGACGCCCGAGGGCAAGATTGTGTTTGCCAACAACGCGGGTCAGCCATTCCGAGACCTGATGTACCTTTACACGGTGGATGTCGAGGGCAATCCACCTCAACGTCTCAACATGGGCCCGGCGCGAGCTATCTCGTTCGGGCCGAACGGCGGGATGGTGATCGGTCGTAACACAGCCGATCCGGCGAGATGGAAACGCTATCGAGGCGGGACAGCGGGACAGCTCTGGATAGACGAAAAAGGCGACGGCAACTTTCGCCCGTTGATTGAACTCAACGGCAACCTCGCTGCGCCGATGTGGATCGGCGACCGCATCTACTTTATCTCCGATCACGAGGGTATCGGCAACCTGTATTCCTGTTTGCCTTCTGGCCAAGACCTGCGCCGCCATACGGATCACAGTGACTTTTACGCTCGCAATCCCTCGACCGATGGCAGACGCATCGTCTATCATGCTGGAGCCGACCTGTATCGGTATGAGCTTGCGACCGACACAAGTGCGCAGATTCCAATCGAGTTTCACTCGCCGCAGACGCAACGCAATCGCAAGTTCGTCAGCGCGGCGCGTTACCTGGACGATTGGACCCTTCATCCCAAAGGCCACATGACCGCGATCACAACGCGCGGCAAACTGTTCACGTTTGCCAACTGGGAAGGCGCGGTGCGACCGTATGGCGAGCCGGATGGCGTGCGCTATCGTCTGGCTGAGTGGCTGAATGACGGCGAGCGCTTGATCGCGGTGACGGATGCAGGCGGCGAAGAATCGTTCGTCATCTTGCACCCGGACCGGGACCCGGAGGTGCTGACCGGATTGGACATTGGCCGGCCGGAGGCGATTGCCGTCAACCCGAAAAGAGACCAGATCGTCTTTAGCAATCATCGTTACGAACTGATCGCTCTTGACCTGGCGAGCCGCGCTCTGCGCGTGATCGATCGCGGCAAGTCGGCGCCCATTGCCGGGTTCGATTGGTCGCCCGATGGCGAGTGGGTAGCGTATAGCGTCTCGACCTCGCTGCAGGTCATGGTGATCAAACTCTGGAGGGCCAGCACGGGCGAGACGTTCCAGATCACGCGGCCTGTTCTCCGCGATGTTGCTCCTGTGTTTGATCCGGACGGCAAATATTTGTATTTTGTCTCATACCGCACCTTTGACCCGGTCTATGACAATCTGCACTTTGACCTGAATTTTCCGCGTGGGATGAAGCCATATCTTGTCACGCTGCAAAGGGATTTGCCCTCGCCGTTCATCCCGGTACCCAAGCCGCTGGAAGAGAAAAAGAAGGAGGACGACAAGAAGCAGAACGACGAGTCTGAAAAAAGTGTCGAGTCCGGTGACAAGCAAGCCGAAGAAAAGCCGATCCAGATCGATCTCGACGGCATCGAGACGCGCATCGTCGAGTTCCCGATCTCCGAAGGCCTGTACGGGCGCGTGCGCGGCCTTTACAAAGGCAAAGTGCTGTATTCGCGCTATCCCGTCGAAGGCTCGCTCGATCGGCCCTGGCTGCCGGAAGAGCCGCCTGCCAGAGGCACCCTGCTGGTTTACGATTTAGACGAGCACAAGGAAGAAACGCTCCTGTCTGGCCTCAGCGATTTTGATCTCTCGCGCGACCACAAGACGATGATCTACCGGGCGGGCAATCGTCTGCGCGTCCTCAAGGCGGGTGAAAAGCCCGGCGCCAATGGGGACGAAAGCCCCAGCCGCAAAAGTGGCTGGCTCGACCTGAGCCGGGTCAAAGTGTCGGTCGTGCCGGGCGCCGAATGGCGACAGATGTTCCGCGAGGCGTGGCGTTTGCAGCGCGATCAATTCTGGACGCCGGACATGTCCAACGTGGATTGGCTGGCGATTCACGATCGCTACTTGCCACTGGTGGATCGCGTGAGCAGCCGCTCCGAGTTTTCAGACCTGATGTGGGAGATGCAGGGCGAGCTGGGCACGTCGCACTGCTATGAGCTGGGCGGCGACTATCGCCCGGAGCCGCATTACGATCCAGGCTATTTGGGCGCGGATTTCGAATACGACGCGGCGACCGAAAGCTGGCGTATCACGCACATCGTGCGGGGCGACCCCTGGGATGAAAAGGCCGATTCGCCGCTCAACAAGCCGGGTCTCAACATCCGGGTGGGTGACCGGCTGGTCGCGATCAATGGGCGCAAGCTCTCCCTCGCCCTTCCGCCTGAAGCCTGCCTGGTCAACCTGGCCGAAAGTGAGGTCACGTTGACCATCGCGGGTCAGCCTTCCGAAAGCTCCGAGCGTTCGGAAGGCTCGGGCATACGCACCGTCACCGTCAAAACCCTGCGGAACGAAATGCCGGCGCGCTACCGCGAGTGGGTCGAGCGCAATCGCCAGCGCGTCCACGCAGCGACGGGCGGGCGTGTCGGCTACGTCCATGTTCCGGACATGGGGCCACGTGGTTATGCCGAATTCCATCGCGGTTTTTTGGCCGAAGTGGACCGCGAAGGTTTGATCGTGGACGTTCGCTTCAACGGCGGCGGGCACGTTTCCTCGCTCATTTTGGAAAAGCTCGCGCGGCGGCGCATCGGCTACGACACCTCGCGTTGGGGTCAAGAGCCTCAGCCGTATCCGCCTGAATCGGTGCTAGGCCCCATGGTCGCGCTGACCAACGAGCAGGCCGGTTCCGATGGGGATATTTTTTCGCATGGCTTCAAGATGCTCAAGCTCGGGCCGCTGTTGGGCAAGCGCACGTGGGGCGGCGTCATCGGCATCTGGCCGCGGCACTCGCTGGTGGATGGCACCGTCACGACTCAGCCCGAATTCTCGTTCTGGTTCACCGACGTGGGTTGGGGCGTGGAGAACTATGGCGTGGACCCCGACATCGAAATAGACAACGCGCCGCAGGATTACGCGCGCGGTATAGATGCGCAGCTCGAGCGCGCCCTTGAAGAAATCCAAAGACTCATGGCGGCCAACCCGCCCAAGCTGCCCGAGTTCAAAGACAAGCCCAGCCGCGCACTGCCCAAATTGCCCGCGCGTTAATACCCAGTACCCAATACCCAATCTCTAGTCTTCGATCCCCATCCGAGTCCCTTGAATATCAGGTATTCAGTATTAGGTATTGGGAGCGGAGATTTGAAATTTGAAATTCTCTGTGGTATCATAGCGGGCGTTTTGGCCCCCATTCCTGTACGAGGAGCTGCACATGCCAAAATCACGCACCGAGCAAATGGTCGAACGACTGCGAGATTTGCAGGCCAGTTCTGGGGATATTCAGGGTTCGGCAGTGGTTTCGGTGGACGGCCTCATCATGGCTTCGTCGCTGCCCGCTGGAGTGGAGGAAGACCGCGTCTCGGCCATGTCGGCGGCAATGCTCAGCTTGGGCGAGCGTATCGCAGGCGAGTTGGGCCGGGGCGTGCTCGACCAGGTTTTCATTCATGGCAAGACTGGCTACGTCGTGCTGATGTCGGTCGGTGAAGATGCAGTGCTCACCGTGCTGGCTCGTGAGCAGGCCAAGCTGGGTCTGATCATGTTGGATATGCGCCGCGCCGCCGAGGACTTGTCGAAACTGGTCTAGCCGGAGGCAGGTAGCGGATAGCAAACGGCGGATGGCCGCTTCGCGTGGCGGAGAGACGATGACAGAACAAGTCATCGGGCGCATGTCTTGCGCCCGTGTCAAGCCAATCGAACAACCGCAACTTTTGGTGGGGAGTGTCGCCCAAGGGCGAACTCCCCACCAGTCTTTATAGGAAGGAGCGAGTCATGCCGACGAAATACATTTTCTGCACTGGGGGGGTCGTGTCGTCCGTCGGCAAAGGCGTGACGGCGGCGTCCATCGGGCGCGTGCTCAAGAGCCGCGGACAGCGCGTGAGCATCCAAAAGCTCGACCCATACATCAACGTGGACCCTGGCACCATGTCACCCTATCAACATGGCGAGGTGTTCGTCACCGAAGACGGCGCAGAAACCGACCTCGACCTGGGCCACTATGAACGATTCATTGACGAGAACCTCACGCGCGCCAGCAATGTCACGACCGGCCAGGTCTATGCCGAAGTGATCAGCAGTGAGCGTCGTGGTGATTACCTGGGTGGCACGATCCAGGTTGTCCCGCACATCACCAATGAGATCAAGCGGCGTATTGGCTTGGTCGCCCGCACGACGAACGCCGATGTTGTCATCGTCGAAGTCGGTGGGACCGTGGGCGACATTGAAGGTCTGCCGTTCCTTGAAGCGATCCGTCAGATGCGCAAGGATGTAGGTCGAGACAACACGATGTACATTCACGTCACGCTCTTGCCCTATGTCGGCGCGACGGGTGAGATCAAGACCAAGCCCACGCAGCACAGCGTCAAAGAGCTGCGCGGCATCGGTATCCAGCCAGACATGATCGTCGCCCGCGCCGATCGGCCCGTCAGTGATGCGCTCAAGGACAAGATCTCGCTGTTCTGCGATGTCGAGCCGCGCGCCGTCGTGCCGATGGTGACGGTGCAGACGATCTATGAGATTCCACTTTTGCTCGAACAGATAGGCGTGGGCGATTTCATCGCGCAACGGCTTGAATTGCCAGCAGCAGCCCAGCCGGACCTTGCCGACTGGCGTGTGATGGTCGAGAGGATGCTCCAACCCAAGGAGGCGCTGCCGGTTGCGCTGGTGGGCAAGTATGTTGAGCTGCAAGATGCTTACCTCAGTGTGCGCGAGGCGCTGATGCACGCGGGGGTCGCTCACGGTCTTGACGTGCAGATCGAATGGGTCAGCTCGGAAGAACTCGAACGGGGTCGCGGGATAGAGCGTCTGGGAAAGGTGGCGGGCATCGTCGTGCCGGGCGGTTTTGGTTATCGTGGCATCGAAGGCAAGATCATCGCCGCGCGCTTTGCCCGCACACATCGAGTGCCCTATCTGGGTCTGTGCCTGGGAATGCAGGTGATGACGATCGAGCTGGCGCGCGCGGTCATGGGCGACGAGACTGCCAATAGCACCGAGTTCGATCACTCGACGCCTCATCCGGTGATTGACCTGATGCCCGATCAGCGCGACATCGCCGACATGGGCGGAACGATGCGGCTGGGCACGTATCCGTGCGAGCTGGTCCCCGGCACTCGCGCGCGCGCGGCCTATGGCATCTCGCACACCGACGAGCGTCACCGCCATCGCTTTGAATTCAACAATGCCTACCGTGACCTGCTCACCAAGAATGGTTTGGTGCTGTCGGGCCTTTCGCCGGATGGGCGATTGGTGGAAATTGCCGAGATCGCCGATCATCCGTTTATGGTCGGCTCGCAATTCCATCCCGAGTTCAAGAGTCGCCCGAACCGGCCCCACCCGCTGTTCAAAGCCTTTGTCGAGGCGGCCGCCGCGCGATTGGATCGTGTCTGATTTGCAGTCAACACCTCCGCAAAAGGTCAGGGGAGCCATGAGTCGTATCGATCTGCAAGCCATCTTTGTGGCTCGCTCGCGCATTGCGTCGTTCGTGCGGCACACGCCGCTGGAATACTCGCGTGAATTGAGCGCGTATCTCAAGCTAGAGAACTTGCAGCGCACTGGCTCGTTCAAGCTGCGCGGCGCGCTCAATCGCGTGCTCTCGCTCTCCGATGGCGAAAAGCAGCGCGGCGTGGTGGCGGCTTCGGCTGGCAACCACGCGCAAGGCGTGGCGTTCGGCTGCTCTCAGGCGGGCGTGAGTGCCGTGATAGTGATGCCGGAATCTACCCCGCGCACCAAAGTCGAAGCGACGCGGAGCTATGACGTCGAGATCAGGTTGTTCGGAGCGACGTATGACGACGCGGAGGCCGAAGCGCGACGGATCGAGCGCCAAAGTGGACGGGTGTTCATCTCACCCTATAACGACCCGCTGGTCATCGCCGGGCAGGGGACGGTGGCGCTCGAAATCTTGGACAACTTGCCGAACGTCCGTCAGGTGCTCGTGCCGGTGGGCAGCGGCGGGCTGATCAGCGGTGTGGGCCTGGCGCTCAAAGCAGTCAATCCTGCGATCCGCGTTGTCGGCGTCACATCGCGCGCCACACCGGCGATGTATAATCACTTGAAGCATGAACGACTGCCGCAACTGCCGACGATTGCTGAGGGTTTGTCAGGTGAAATCGAGCCGAACGCGCTGACGCTCGATCTTGCGTCGCAGGTAGTGGACGACATCTTGCTGGTCGAAGAGCAAGACATCCGCGCGGCGATCGCCTGGCTGGTCGAGGTGCATCATTGGATCGCGGAAGGATCGGGGGCGGTGAGCATCGCCGCGCTGCGGGTCCGGCCCGATCTGCGCGCCACAGGCCCAACAGTAGCCATCATCACGGGTGGGAATCTGGATGTGGACGAGCTGCGGCGGATCCTGGCCTGACGGCGGATGGATTATTGTGGTAAAATGAGTGTGGAGGTGATGCTATGGCAGTTCAAGCTCGAGCACCCCTTGCTCCCCTCGCGCAAGAGCCTGGAGTTGCTTCGCCGCCGCTGGTGACAGGTGAAGACCTGTTCAAGATGGGCGATCTTGGTCGGACCGAATTGGTCAAAGGAGTCATCGTTCAAATGTCCCCCACTGGTTACTTACACGGCCGGTTGGAAAAAAGGTTCAGTGTCGTTCTTGATGCTTTTGTGCGCGAGCGTAAGCTGGGGGAAGTGTTTTCCGGCGAAGTCGGCATTTACACGGCACGCCACCCGGATACCGTGCGCGGCGCGGACGTGGCGTTTGTCTCGAACGAACGCATGGCGCAGGTCAAGTCGTCCTCTTATCTTGATGTCGCCCCCGAGCTGGTGGTAGAGATCCTGTCGCCCGACGACCGCTGGAGCGATTTGATGGAGAAATTGGGCGAGTACTTGAATATTGGTGTGCTGATGGTGTGGCTGGCCGATCCGAAAACGCGCAGTGTCTATGTCTATCGCTCATTGACGGACGTGCAGCGCCTGACTGCCGATGATGTGCTCTCGGGCGGCGATGTATTGCCCGGCTTTAGCGTGTCGGTTGGGGCATTGTTGGACAGCGCCTAGCAGTTTGTCGGAGAGCTGATAGTTTCCGCTGAAAATGGTGGCCCAGAAACCCGTTTTCTCGGAGAAAACGGGTTTCTCCGACAGGCGCCTAGCTCCTGTATTTCTGCAAAGCCCAACCCCCGGTTCGGCAAGCGAGTCGGGGGCTTTTGGTTGTCTTGCGACCGTCGGGTATGTATGCTTGCGTCAAGGGCCTTGGGCCTGAGCAAACGTGTCAATCATCATTCTGACGTCGCCCAGTGGATACAGAATGGGGCAGGTGCAGCCGTTCGCGCGATATTCGGCGACTTTGCGGCGCACCTCGTCGGGCGAGCCGGATGCGGTGATGAGCTGCACCACGTCGTCGGGCACAAGCTTCATCGCGCGCTCCACGTCCTCTTCGGTCGCCGGCCAGTGTAGCACTTTGCCGATCTCGTCGAGCAATTCTTGCGAAACGCCGCTGGCCTTCATGATGTGCGGTTGTTGGCCCAGGTATTGCGTGACGAGCTTGCGCGCGCCATCCAGCGCCTTTTTGCGATCGGTATCCACCGAGCAGACGACCAGTTGGGGCCGGTCAATGTCCTCGATCTTGCGGCCGGCTTTTTTAGCCCCGATTTCGAGATGGTGCAATGCGTCCTGGTTGTACTTGGGGCTGACCAGGTAGTTGAGCACCACGCCGTCACCGATCTCGCCCGCCAACTCCATCATCTGCATCCCCGTCGCGCCGATATAGATCGGGACATGGCGCGGCTCGCGCCGACCGTGGACGATGTCGTGCTCGATGCCGGTCACGTGGACAAACTCGCCATGAAACGTCACGTTCTTCATCGCGAGCAGATCCCGCACGACCGTGACGACCTCGCGCATGGCCTTGAGCGGCTTGGTGCGGTTGATGCCGACATTCTTGGCGAGGGGATCCCACCACGCGCCGATGCCGAGGATGATGCGATTGGGGGCCAGGTCGTCGAGCGTGAGGTAGGTTGTGGAGATAATGGCGGCGTTGCGCGTCCAGTTGTTGATCACGCCGGAGCCGATCTTGATCTGGCTGGTCACGGCAGCAAAGGCCGCCATCGGCACAATGGCGTCGCGCACCAGGCGACTTTCGGCCTGCCAAACTGCCTCAAAGCCGCGGCTTTCGGCATATTTGACGTACTCCATCCCGTCGCGGATAGGATGGGCGTCTTGCAAATACAGGGCAACTCGTTCAGCCATCGTGGTTCTCCATTCCAGGCATAGACCTTCACGGATGTCGCATACCTCGGCGAAAACTTGCTGCTCCAGTGACGGATGAGGGATAGCTATGGATCATCACGTCAGGCGGTTCTGCGCCAGTTGATCAGATCGTACTCTGAAAACCGAGGCGCGTCAAGCGTCGAAATACGTTCCCAATCGGCGGGTGTGTCCAGGTCGAGCGCGACTGCGGGCGAGCGATAAATATGGAGCGTGAGGTGTGAAGTCTCGGCCTGGGCGCAGTGCTCGTGAAAACTTGACGGCCCGAACGCAAAATGAAGCGCATCGGGCGGGCAAAGCAAGAGCGCGTTCGTGCCCTCATCATGCGCGTCCGGCGCGATGACGGCAGAGCGAGGCTCATGGGCAAGGTCGAGCAGCGCCGCGATGTCTGCTGCGGCCAGCAATGGCAGATCAGCCGGCAGGACCAGCACAGCCTGCGCGCCACGCGCCATGGCCCATTCGCGCGCCTGGTTGAGCGCCGCGTTCAACCCGGATTCGCTCTCGGCCAGCACCGCCGCCCCACGCCGCCGCGCCATGTCCAGTGCGGTGATGTCTCGACTCACAACGCAAGTCTCCAGGCACACGTTGCAGGACGCCAGAACATCAAGTGTGCGCGATAACAACGCGCGCGCCAGCGCCGCCCGGATCGGTTTGGGCATCACCGGACGGAGGCGGCTCTTGGCGCGGCGGAAAGGCTTGACTGGGACGATGGCAAAAGTATCCAACTCGGATCACCACGACAGATGCGTCTTGGCAAAGTCAAGCAATTCTTTTGCGAGTCGCCCGCGATCGGCGCGGTCGCGCATGAGGGCATCGGTGACGAGCACGCGGACGTTCAGGCGTTCGATGTCGGCGCGCTGGTCGGCATCGGCATGATCGATCACAAAGCCATCGAGGAAATCGGCATAGTGACGCGCGATGGCAAGCGCGCCTGGCTCGTGTCCCAGCTCGCGGAGCATTTTGGCTGCTGGGCCTTTGATGGCCTGATCACCGATGATGGGTGACACAGCTACTGTGCGATGTTCTCGTAACCGGTCACGCACGCCGTCCAGCGCCAGGATCGGGTCAAGGCTGACGAATGGATTGGACGGGCACAGCACGATCCAGTCGGCCTCATCGAGGGCTGTCTTCACTTCGACGGACGGTCGGGCACGCTCGACGCCCTGAAATCGGATGCCGCGGACGACAGGCTGCCAGGCGCGGCGCACAAAGTACTCTTGGAAAGCGAGCGTGCCTTCATCGGTTTCTACCAGCGTCGCCACAACGGCGTCCGTCATTGGCAAGACACGAAGGTCGGGACGCATCCCCAGTGAGCGGCAGAGCGTTTCGGTGACTTCCGTGAGCCGTTTGCCTCTGCGCAAAAGCTGTGTGCGGCGCAGGTGGGTCGCCAGGTCGCGGTCACCGATGCAAAACCAGGTCTCGCCGCCCAGCCGCTCCAGCATCTTGAGCATCTCGAACGTGTCGCCTTCAACGCCCCAGCCAGTTTGTGGATTGGCGATGCCGGCCAGCGTGTACATCACTGTGTCCAGGTCAGGACAGATGCGCAGGCCCATCAGTTCGAAATCATCGCCCGTGTTGACAATGACGGCCAGTTGGTTCCCTTCCTTGGCTCGCGAGGGAAGGGGCAGGGATGAGGGCGAGAGTAGACACTGCGCCAACCCGTCAGCCAATTTGGCTCCGCCCACACCGCCCGCTAACGCGACAGTGTTCATCGGTACATCACTCTGGATGCCAGCGGTTGGATCGTTTTGGGTTTGGCCTCTTGGGCCGGGTAGCCCAACGTGATGAGCGCCTGCGGCTCCCAGTCCGCAGGCAAGTCAAGCGCCTCACGTGCCGCGTTCGGTGCAAACAACGGTGCGCACATCCAGCATGCTCCCAGCCCGTTCGCATGGGCCGCCAGCAGCAAATTCTGAATCGCTGCGGCGACACTTTGAACTGCCATACTGCGTTCTGCGTCGGCCCGCCGGGCATCCGGGTACTTGTCCATGTCGCTCATGGTGAGGCAGACCAGGATGATGACAGGCGCGGAGGTGATGCGCGCGAATGATCGCGCCACGTCTGCTTCGACCACGTCCGGCGCGTCACCATCCGCCAACCGGTCGGCGCGCAGTTGAGCGCCCACCGCGGAAGCCAGTCTTGCTTTGGCTTCGGGCGTCGTGACAACGGCAAAGCGCCAGGGCTGACGATTGTGAGCCGAAGGCGCGCGGATTGCTGCCGCAAGTATCGCTTCCATCAGAGCGCGATCAATGGGCCTATCGGTGTAGTGGCGGATCGAGCGGCGCGCACAGATCGCCTCCAGGAGGGCATGATCGATCATCGGCGCGATTGTAACTTGATTCGAAAGGATAAGCAAATCATCGGGCGCTGGCGCAAATCCACTGCGAGTTGACCGTTGCGCCAAGTTGGGCGATAATCAGCCCCAGCTTTATCCGGATCGAGCTTATGGGGGCACGCAATGTCGCAACAATGGGAATACTGCGAACTCAGATGGCATGTGTCTGCGCGTTATGAGATGGCGCGGCCTGAGGTGATTTTTTATCGTGACCCTTCGCGGCCCTGGTCGCCCTCGGAGATGGGGGTGGAGGCGCTGGCCACGCGGCTGGGGAGGGACGGCTGGGAGCTGGTCTCCGTCATCAGCTTCACTGGCGTTGGCGCGAGTGCCGGCCCCGAGGTCCATTATTACTTCAAGCGCCCGATGGGAGCCAAGGGATGAAGATACTGGCCGGCTTGTTCCGCACCATGCGTCCCAAGCAGTGGACCAAAAATGCCGCAGTGCTGATAGCGCTTGTCTTTGACGCCAAAGTATTCCAGGCCGGACCATTACTAAGGTCGTTGGCGGGCCTGGCGCTTCTGTGCCTGGTCACAGGCGCCGTGTACATCATCAACGATGTGGCGGATATAGACAAAGATCGTCAGCACCCTACCAAGCGTAAGCGTCCCTTGCCTTCCGGCGAGCTGTCGGTGCCGGTTGCCGTTGCAGGAGCTATCGGCTTGCTCGTCGTTGCGCTTCCGCTGGCGTTTTGGCTAAATCTCCACTTTGGTCTGCTGGCGGCCGGATACCTCGCCCTGCAATTGGCGTACACTTTTGCACTCAAGAACTATGTCATCGTGGATGTGATCGCCATCGCGGCCGGGTTTGTCATCCGGGTGGGTGCCGGCGTGCCGCTGGTTCCGGCGGATCGTTTCTCGCCCTGGCTGTACGTCTGCACGACGTTGCTCGCCTTGTTCTTGGGCCTGGGCAAGCGACGCCAGGAGCTGGTGTTGCTTCAAGATAATGCCAGGAATCACCGCGCCATTCTGGGCGAGTATAGTGTCGCTTTTCTAGATGAGATGATCAACGTCGTGATCAGCGCAGCGATTGTGGCGTACTCGATCTATACCTTCTCGGCCGTCAATGTCCCGCCCAATCACTTGATGATGCTGACGATCCCGTTCCCCATGTATGGACTGTTCCGTTACCTTTATCTAATCCACATTCGCGGCGAGACCGCCGCGCCGGACGAAGTGTTTCTCAAGGATCGCCCCATCCAGTTGACAGTGGTGTTGTGGGGATTGCTCTCGTTCGGGCTGCTGTATTGGAATCGCCTGAGTTTGGAGAAGTAGCAGCGCGAGCAGATGGCGTCTGCTCAAGATCGTCGTCGCGGACTGGCTTTGCCGGATTCCACTTTATCTGATACACCTCAGCGGATTCCACTCAAAGTACTGGATCGGTGCGGCCAGTGTAACGTGTCCGGTCACACTTCTGACGTAGACCGTCCATTCCACCGGCCCGGCGCACGCCATCGGGACTTGGGGCGGGGCGCTGATGTCGGTGGTCCATTCGTAGCTGATTAATGGCGGGCTATACTGAATGCCGCTGGTATAGTTGCTCGAGCATTTGCCCCTGTTGACTTCGGACGGCGTGATTGCGACGAGGAATGATTCACCCGGCCTCAATGTTGCACCGGTCCACTTGAACGTGATGACGGGCGATTGGCTGCAAGCGCCGTTGAGGGGAGCCAGCAGCGTCACGGTCTGTGGCACGTTGCTGCTGATCCGGACAATTGCCGTCGGCGTCTGGGGCGGCACTGGTGTTGGCGTCTCGGTCGTCACGGGCGGTGTGGAGGTCTCGGTAGGCAGCGTTGGCGTCCAGGGTGACGTCGCCGTTGCTGCCGCTGTTGCTGGCATCGGAGTTGAGCGAGTGGCTGTCGTCGGCGCAGCCGGAGTGGTTGCTGTCGGGGCTGGACTGGGTGTGCTTGGTGTCGGGCTGGGACCAGCTTCTGGCTTGCTCTGGCGCAGCCCGCCGCCCAGCACGAAAACCAGCCCTGCCGCCACGACCAACACTGCGACCAGCCAACCCAGCCATCGGGCGGATCGAAACCCTCTTGACAAAGGAGGTGGCTCACGTAAAGCCAAGTCCCGGGGGATGCCTCCCCACGAGATGTTGGGGCGCAGCCGGGAGGCGTGTGCCACAAGCTCCGGGATACGGGCGCGCCCGGCCAGATACCTGACGAGTTCACTGGCCTTGGCAGCTTTGCTTGCTCCTCTCAGGCGCTCGTAATCTATATCTATCCCGGAGCACAACGCGCGCAGTTCATCGTCGCTAAAGTAATCGGTGAGGTTCCGACGGAGCAAGATCAGTTGTTCCGGCGTCGGGGTCCACGCATCCCGAGACAAGTCGCCTCCTCACTTTCTGTCAGAATGTCCGCGACGGTCAAGCGGGGGAACAAACCATCGCAATTATATACCCGATCCCATCAGGGCGGAATACCGGACTTTTGGATGCTGTTGCTATGGGCCCTTTCCAGTTCAATCTTTGCTCTTTCGGCAAAGAATTTTCACCATCAAGACACAAAGGCTCGGAGGGCACAAAGGATAATAGATTTAGCTTCGTGTCCATTGTGTCTTGGTGGTAAAGACATACTCGGCGCGGCCACCAAGTTTCATTTTGTCATTGCGAGGCCGAAGGCCGAAGCAATCTCCAGCGAGCGCAAGAGATTGCTTCGCGCCACCTGCCCCCGCATGGGGGTTGCGGTCGCCCACATCTGGGCAGGCGCACCCCCTAAAGAGGGAGATAGGCCTGCCCCTACGGTGTGACCAACTGATTTTGGTCACACCCAATTCCCTGTTTGGTTCCGACTCGTCCGGGTCAGGGAGGTTAAGGTTTACTTTTATAGATAGAGCACGCCATTGGAGGATACATGGAAATCGTTCCCAATGTCCATCTTGTTCCCGGGGTCATTGCCAATCCGTACTTGATCCTGGAGGCCAACGAGTTGACGCTGATTGATGCCGGGATGCCGGGCCGTCACAGGAGAATCCTCCGATACATGGCTTACCTGGAACATTCGCCAGATGATCTGAAGCGCATCATCATCACTCATGCTGATTTCGATCATGTGGGTGGGCTGGCTGCGCTCAAGGCCGCGACAGGCGTGCGTGTCTATGCCAGCGCCGCAGAAGCCACGGCAATTGCTACAGGCAATCCTTCCCGTCCTCTCAAGACCGGCAATCTCCTGCTCAAGGGAGTGTTCGCGATCACGGGACAACTGCTCAAGGCGCCTCCGGCGCAAGTGGATGAGCTTGTAGCTGAAGGTCACGAGTTTCCGGTGCTGGGTGGCTTGCGCGTTGTCGAGACGTTCGGTCACACGCCAGGTCACATTTCGTTGTTCGCGCCTTCTGTCGGTGTGTTGTTCGTTGGCGATTCGTTGGTTTCTGACAGGGCTGGGCTGCGCGGCTCGCGGGGGTTCAATACGTGGGATCAGGACCGGGCGGATGCAGCGGTCAGGAAGCAAGCGGCGCTCGGCGCGCGGATCATTTGCGCAGGGCATGGGCCGGTGGTGAAGGATGTAGTCAGGTTCCCGCAAGTCTGATAGTTCAGACAAGTCAGGCTTTGAGGGTCTAGGAGCCAAACATGCCGGGAGAAGACGTTGCCAAAGCCATTGCGAGTATCCGTGAGCAGTGGAGGGCGGTCATTCAAGATGTGATTGCGGCCAGCCAGGGAGACGCGCAGGTCGCCGCGCGGCTTGCGCCTTTCTTCAACACGATGTCTCAAAGAGACGACTGGCGCGCGCTCGTGGCGGCCCTTCGGCGCATCCTGGCGGGCGAGCGCGATCCGATGCAATTGTTGCCCGGTCTGGATGATACCGATGTCGTCATCGCAGGCGATGTGCTGCGCGGGCTGGGCGTGGACGTCCCACTCGCTGGGCTGGAGGAGGAAGAGGACGACAGCGGCGACATGGTGAGCCTGGACGATTTTCTCGATATGGTCATTGCGGCTTGCCGTCCCGATGCGCCGCCCGGCCTGGCCGATCAACTGAGCGAAGCAACGCGCGGCATGGCAACTCAGCCCGATGCCCCGTCCGGCATCCGCGAGATGGGACGTGTGCTCAATGCCATCCTGGCGGGCGAGCGTGAATTTGATCTGTCTGCCCTGCCGCCTCAATTAGCGGATAAAGTGCGCCAGGTCTTGGGAGCTTTGAAATAGGCTGAGTCGCTGCACACTTGCGTTTTATGCTCTGGGGATGCCGGTGATGCGAATGCCCGACGCCTTGACCTTGTGCTTGATGTTCAAGCCGATGAGCACGCTGGTGAGGCCTTCGACGACTATGGCGTTCTCGATCGGCCCGGCGTCCCAGGCCGTCATGCCTGCCGCCTGAGCGAGCTCGATGACGAGCTTTTTGGCTTCCTTATCGTTTCCGCACACCAGCACATCACATTCGATCGCGTGGTCGAGTGCGTGCAGGTGCTCCGCGCTGATGTTTTGAAATGCCGCTACGACCTTGATGCCTTCGCCCAAGAGCTGCTGCGCTTCGACGGAGGCAGAGCCGGCGGGCGGCATCCTGACGCGGCGGACATTCTGCGGGTCGAGGGGCACGGTCACATCTATCAAGACCTTGCCCTGCACAGCGTCCTTGACCGATTCAAGGGTCGCTGCGTGTGCGGCGTAGGGAACGGTCAGCACGACAACCTCGGCCTGCGCCGCGGCTTCTTGATTTGTCATCCCGCACACGACTTGTCTGCCGAGCGTCTGGTTCAACTCGGCGGCGACCCGCCGCGCTTTTTCCGCCTCGCGGCTGCCAATGATGATCTTGTGACCGGCCTTGGCCCAACGGAGCGCCAGCCCCGAGCCTTCTTTGCCGGTTCCGCCGAGCACGGCGATTTCAAGTAGAGTCATTTTGCGCTCCATGATTCGGATTGCGTAAACGTCAAACGTCAGGCGTCAGGCGATGATGCCCCCACCGATCACGACTTCTCCATCGTAAAACACAATCCCTTGCCCGGGCGTGATGTCGCGCTGCGGCTCGTCAAAGTGCACGTGCGCGGACGAATCGGGGAGGGGGGTGACGATGACATTGGCCTCGCGCGCTTTGTAGCGAATCTTGGCTGTGGCGCGAAATGTATCGGTAGGAGTTTCGCCGCTCACATAGTTCACGCGCAAAGCCGTACATTCGCTTCGGCCCAGCTCGCGCGCGGTTCCCACGATGAGCGCGTTGTCGGCCACATCGAGCGCAATGACGTACAGCGCCTCCGGGCCGGGGATGCCGATGCCTTTGCGCTGGCCGATGGTGTAAAACGGCAGGCCCTGATGCTGCCCCAGCACTCGCCCGGACGTATCTCGGATGGGGCCGGGACGGATTGCCTCTGGCGCGTTGCGCTTGAGAAAGCCGCGATAGTCACCCTCGGCCAGGAAGCACAAGTCCTGGCTTTCCGGTTTTTCTGCAACTGGCAACCCTTTCCTGGCCGCGATCTCGCGCACCTGCGGTTTGGTCAGTTCGCCCAGGGGGAATATGACGCGGCTGAGTTTGTCCTGCGTGAGCACACTCAACACATAGGACTGGTCTTTGGCACGATCGATCGCGCGAAGCAGTTGATACTTGGCGCGCGCCGGTGGTTTTTCCTCTCCGGCTGTGCGGGGCAGGACGCGCGCGTAATGCCCGGTCGCCAATTTCTCTGCGCCCAGGCCGAGCGCCTTGTTCAATAGAATCTCAAAGCGCACATGACGGTTGCAGTTGAAGCATGGATTGGGCGTGCGCCCGGCGGCATACTGCGCGATCAAGTCATCTACGACGATACGCTTGAACGAATCGGCCACATTGATCAAGTAGAACGGGATGCCGAGTTGATCGGCCACGCGGCGGGCAAGGAGGGTATCTTCCGGGGTGCAGCAGCGGTTGAAGCGAGTGGTAGGGGCTGGCTTTTCCATGTTTGCTTGGAGCGTCTCACCTTCGCTCCACAGCTTGAGCATCATGCCGACGACATTGTGACCCTGTTCCACCAACAGCGCAGCGGCGACCGAGCTATCCACGCCGCCGGACATGGCAACGACAACACGCATCAGGTCTCGACCTTGCGCACAGACAAACTCGACCAGTGCCGTTCAAACTTTTCGATCCGCCATCGGATGTGCCAGGCATATGGATCGGCCTGGGCGCGCCGGGCGCGCAAAAGCCGCATAGCCTCTTGGGCCGAGTGGCCCAGGGCGATCAAGATCGCGGCGCCCATCGCGACGCCCCGATGCCGTCCGTGACGACAGTGAGCCAGCACGTGGCCGCCATCCTGGATGACGGGCAGAGCAGCTTGCACCCCTTTCGTCAACGCGCTCATGGGGATCGGCGTGAAAATGGTGTCAAACGTCCGCAGCCAGAGCACCTGGAGCGGAGGTTGCATGAACGCCTCTGGAGGGCGGATCGTGCCGCACATGGAAATGACCAGGCGGATGTTCATCGCCTGAAGTTGTTCTGCATGTTCTGCGCCTGGCTGCGCGCCCACGTACAGGTAGTCGGTAATTTGTGAAATATCTAGAGGTCGCAAGCTATTACCACGTCACGAGGATAGTTTGATGCATCGCTCTCGGTCTAGCCGCCAAGTATCCTTGCCAGCCAATCAATGCCTAGCGCGCCGCCGTAAGCAAAAACGATATTCTTGGTGATCTTGCCCAATCCTGCGGCCACCAGATACTTCCACACCGGGAAGCGCAAGGTGCCGGCAGCCATGCCAGCCGCATCAAACACGGGATTAGGGATCAGCGCGAGCACAAAGACGATTAATTCAGCCACAAACTCATTGCGCGTCATCCAACCCTTGATCCGCTCGTATGTCTCAGTTCGGTTGACCAACCCCTGGCCGCTGTAGCCGGCCATGTAGCCAGACATTTCACCTAGTGTCTGTCCGATCCCGGCGACGATGCCCACGACGATCGGGTTGAGCAAACTGCCCACGAGCGTCGTGATCGCCAGGCCCGGCACGGGCAAGAATAACGTCGCGCTGCTGATGACGCTGGCGATGAACAGCGCCGGGAGCGCAAACGGCGACTTGCCGATGCGCTCTAGCAATTCTTGCTGCCCTTGCAGCCAAACCGTGAGAGCGACAGCGGCAATGATGATGACCACTGTCGCCACCTGCACGATGCGCAACTGGCGCGTCGAGGGAGGCGGCGGTGAAGAGGTTATGGCCGGTTCGGCTTGCGCGCTCATGATTCCGCGATCTCGATTCTGCTGATCACGTCGCCTGGGGTGCGCGCGGTCGCCGGGTCACGCAGGCGGATGGATTTGAGCACGTCCATCCCTTGGACGACCTGGCCGAATACAGTGTGTTTGCCATCGAGCCACGGTGTGGGAACGAACGTGATAAAGAACTGGGACCCGTTGGTGTTGGGTCCGGCGTTGGCCATCGAAAGGACGCCAGGCTTGTCGTGCTTGAGGGCAGGATGAAACTCGTCGGCGAACTTGTAGCCGGGGCCGCCTGTGCCCGTGCCAGTTGGATCGCCGCTCTGCGCCATGAAATCTTGAATGACGCGGTGGAACGTCACGGCCTCGTAGAATCCCTCGCGGGCGAGGAACACGAAATTGTTGACGGTACGGGGCGCTTTGTCCGCAAACAATTCGATGACAATGTCGCCCTTGTCCAGCTTGAGCGTCGCAACATATTTTTTCTTGGGATCAATCATCATTTCCGGCGGTTTCGCAAAAGTCTTGGTCATCTTTTCTCCTTGATCACCCATCACTGATCACTGGTTACTGATCACTGAATACTGGTTACTATCTTTTGAATCACGTCTCCCTCTGTGATGCGCCTCACCACATCCATCCCCATGATGACCCGTCCAAAAGGCGTGTATTCCCCGTCCAGGTCTGGCGCTGGCGCAAGTGTAATGTAAAACTGGCTGCCCGATGAATCGCGACGGGGATTGGCGATGTCACCCAGCCGCGCCATCCCGATCGTGCCCTCAGTGTGTCGGAGCCGGATCTCGGCGGGGATCGTATAGCCCGGCCCGCCTCGCCCGGAGCCGAGCGGGTCGCCGCCCTGAATGAGCCAGCCCGGCTCGACGCGATGAAACGTGAGTTCGTCGTAAAAGCCCTGATTGGCCAGGAACACAAAGTTATTGACCGTTTGGGGCGCCGCTCTAGCATCGAGCGAGACAACAATGTCGCCCTTGCTGGTGGTGATGATGGCAAAGTAGGCCCGGTTGGGGTCAATAGTCATCGGCGGCGGTTTGCGGTAGGCAGTGGCGCGTTGTGGCCCGGGCGTCTTGGCCAGTGGACGGACCTGAGGAGCTGGCGTTGGAGCTGTCTGTTGTCCGCAGGCGGCGATGATCGCCAGGATCGCCAACGACCAAAGAACGCGAACGTGCAAGGACATCCATTTCCTCCAGGCTTGGGTTATTCGGCGATCGGGTTGGACGGCCACGTCGCCAATGGAGCGCCCAGCCGCACGATCTTGTCGCGCCCCTCGGTCACCCGGGCTGTTGCGTTGCACGAATCTATCACCAGCCTGGAGCGGCAGATGACGCGCTGATAGTCCACCACCCGGTGACCGGTCACAATGATGACGCAGTCGAACTGGTCGAGCCGCCCCTCGGTCAGCGGGACCGAGTCCAGCCACAACTGTTCGCGGCGAAAGACATTGCCGCCCACATGAAAACGCGGGACGTATGGGTCATGATACTCGACGGACGCACCGCGCAGCAGCAAAAGCTCGATCACGCGCTCGGCGGGCGATTCGCGCGCATCGTCAATATCGCGCTTGAACGCGACGCCCAGCACAAGCACCCTGGCTCCACAGAGCGACTTGCCCTGGTTGGCCAATCCCTGGGCCGCCAGGTCCACGACGTGATAGGGCATACTCTGATTGACCTGCGCGGCCAGGTCAATAAAGTTGGTGTGGAAATCGTACTCGCGGGCTTTCCACGAAAGATACAGCGGGTCAATTGGGATGCAGTGGCCGCCTACCCCTGGGCCTGGCGTGAAGGGCATAAAGCCGAACGGCTTGGTGCTGGCGGCGCGGATGACTTCCCAGATGTCAATGCCCATCCGTTCGCACAGCAGCGCCATCTCGTTGACGAGCGCGATGTTGACGCTGCGGAAGATATTTTCCAGCAGCTTGGTCATTTCGGCAGCGCGAGTGGACGAGACGATCTCGACCGGCGCGCCGATGCGTTTGAGCAACTCGGCGGCTCGCCGGGTGCAGCGCTCGTTCACCCCGCCCACCACCTTGGGCGTGTTGATGGCGTTGAACGCTTTGTTGCCGGGGTCAATCCGCTCCGGGCTAAAAGCCAGGTCAAAGTCCACCCCGGCTTGGAGGCCGGTTTGTTCCAGGATCGGCTGCACGACTTCTTCCGTCGTGCCGGGGTAGGTGGTGCTTTGCAAGACGATCAGGTGCCCAGGCCGCAAGCGCGGCGCGATGCCTTGGGCAGCTTGTTTGACTGCCGTCAGGTCGGGCGCCTTGTTCGCATCGAATGGCGTGGGGACGCAGATGAAAATGCTATCCGCTTCGCGCACCGACTCATAGTCGGTCGTCGCCCTCAGCAGTTTCTGGCTGACCAGCTCGGCCACCTGCTCGGTCGGCACATCAGGGTTATAGCTCTTGCCCTGGTTGATCAGGCGCACTTTACGCTCGTCCAGGTCAATGCCGACGACGGGGAGATCGGCATGGCCGAACGCCGTGGCCAGGGGTAGTCCAACGTATCCCAATCCGATGATGGCGACCATTGCTTCAGGACGATTCTGGTTCATGGGCAACCTCTGCAGGCAAGGTGGCGGTGGGAGGCAGCAGCTCGCGGCGCTCCAGTCGAACGATGCCCAGGATGCCAGCGCCCGCGACGATCAGGCCGAGGGCGTAACTTTCGAGGACGTCGGCCTGCGTGATAAACATCGCCAGCACGCCCAGCACCCCGCCGATCAGATAAAGGATCAACACGGCTTCCCGATGCGTAAAGCCCATCGCCACCAGGCGATGGCTCGTGTGATCTTTGCCGGGCGTGGTCAGCGGGTTGAGGCCACGGCGCAGGCGCGAGACGAACACCAGCGTCGTATCAAAGATCGGCACGCCCAGCACCAGCACCGGGATCATCCACGTGACAAAGGTGACGTTGCCTGGAAAGCGGAGCTTGATGCCAACGGCGGCCAGCATGTAGCCGATGAACATGGCTCCGGCATCGCCCATAAAGATCGTCGCCGGGTTAAAGTTGTAGACCAAAAAGCCTAAACACACTCCGAACAACGCTGCGGAAAGCAGCCCGACGAGCACTTGGGGCGGGCGGCTCATGGCAGCCAGCAAGGTGAAAAACGCCGCCGCCACGGCGCCCACGCCGCCAGAAAGGCCATCCATGTTGTCCAGCAAGTTGAACGCATTGGTGATGCCGACGACCCACAAGACGGTCAGCACAGCATCGAGGGCAGGCCAGGGAAACAAGGCCGTGCTGACACCTGTGAGGACCAGGATCAACGCAACAAGAATCTGGCCGGCCAACTTGAGCAGCGGGCGCAAGCCCCAACGATCGTCCCAAATACCCAAGAAGGACACGAGCGAGGCGCCGATGAGAATGCTGGCGAATTGCTGAAAGTTGAATCTCTCTCCCATCAGCACGAGCGCCAACATAAAGGCGATAAAGATCGCCGCACCTCCCAGGCGCGGCATTGGGCGTGTGTGGACTTTGCGAGCACCGGGTTGGTCAATCACGCCAACGTGCGGCGCCAGCCAGCGCGCCATAGGTGTCGCGCCGATGGCAAGCACCAGCGCCCCGGCAAAGATGAGGAGGATAGGAGTCAACATGGCCAATGCTCTAAATCAAAGCAGCTTCGATCAGAATAGCTTGAACTTCGGTCAGGAACTCTTCCACACTGACAGGCTGCGCACCTTCCGGTGAAGCATCATGCATAGCAGGCTCGCCGACTGGATGACGATGCCAATTGCCGGTTTCACAGTCCCTTCCGTACAGACGCTGCCCATGATAAACCAATGTCATGCCAACCGTGCCGCTCCGCTCGTTAAAGTACAGTTGAACAAACAGATCAGGTTCGATATACAGGCGGTATTTGACCGAATAGTGCGTTTCATCTACTTTGATGGTTTGCCGGATAAACGCAAACCGGCGAGCTGTTTCTTCGATTTCATGTACTCGATCACCGACGCGCACGGTCGCTTTCCTTCAATTCGGCCAGCATGGCCTCAACGGTTTCAATACCGTCTAACGCCATTTCCCAATCCCAGAAATCCGATTCGATTTCGAACGAATAGCCCTGTTGTTCAACAATACGGCGTGCTTTGAATTCAGGAAACGACATACCGTATTTGCGGCGTAAGGTTCGCTCTGTAAGCTGGTAACGGTTAAGCCGTCGAATCAATTCGTTTTCCAGTAACTGCTCAAGTGCGCCGTCCATGTCCCGCTCTGGTTCCAGGCGGGTCATCAGGCGCGCAAGTCGTTCAGACACCTCTCCCATGTTGGTTTCTCCTGTTGCGTATCCATGCATCTCTATCCGAACTGTTTTCTCACCGGGTCACTGGCGTCGTTGTCGTGACGGGCGGCAGCGCCTGCGCGGTCAGTTGCAGGCGCAGCTGGTTCGCATACTCGTTCAACTGCGCCCGATAGTCCGTGGGCGATGTGGGGGCCAGGCTCGCTGCCATCTGGGCCTCGTGGAGGGCGGACTGCAGGTTGCCCGACTGCGCGTACAAGATCGCCAGGTTCTTGTGTGTGTTCCAGACACTTGGATCGTTGGGTGAGAGCTTGATCAGATTCAAATTGGCCTGGATGGCTTCCGAGATCTTGCCTTGTTGCGCGTACGCATAAGCCAGCTCACCTTGCGCCTGGAGCAGGTCAGGCTTGATGGTCAAAGCTTTCTGATAAGCTTCGGCCGCCTTGTTCCAATCCTGCTGGTTCAGGGCGATTTGTCCCAGAAGCATGTAGGTTTGCTCGAACCGATCGTCTAGCTTGAGCGACTCGGCCAGTTTTTGCTGTGCGGCATCCATGTTGCCCCGGCTCAGTTCGACCAACGCCCACTCGTTCCACAAGACGGCGTTATGCGGACTGAGACTGGTGGCCTGGGCGTAATACTGACTGGATTGCTCCAGGTACTGGTTCCTTTGCGCCGGGTCGGTGAACATATCGCCCCAACTTCGATAGAGCCGCGCCAGGTTGGCACTGTGATCGGTGTTGAGCGGGTTGATCTCGCGAGCGCGGATCAGCACAGCGCGCGCGGCATACAGCAAGTCCATCCGGCTCATCACCGCCGTCTGCCGTGGATCCATTTTCAGGATGCCTTCCAGTTGCGTCCGCTCGTTGAGCAGCGAAGCTGGCGCAGCGCTGGCGACTCGGGCTTTTTCCAGAAACGCGCGGCCTAGCCACAGGTAGTAAAAGTCCTCGTAAGGCGCGATCTCGATCGCGTGCTTGTAATGCATGATGGAAATGTCCCATTGCCCTTGTTTGTCGTAAGGATCACCCTGTTTGTAGATGATGTCGGCCCGGATCGGGTCAAGATTGGCATAGTTGACCCACCAAAACGTTGCAATCAGCACTGGCAAGATAGCGATCGGCCCCCAGAGGTTCTCGAACAGGTCCCCCGGCGATTCCCTGACTTCGGCCAGTAGCGCCAGGGCGGTCAGCACCAGGAGGGTGAACACGCCCAGGTAGTAGTAGTTGAAAATCCCTGCGACTTTATCCGAGACAGTGACGACATCTTCGATTTGGCGCACGCCGGCTTGTACCAACCCACCCAACTGCGCGGCCAAACCGAACGCAAAGATCAACGCCATGCCCATCGAAAGCGCGGCAAACAAGGCTACCCCGGCCAACAGGTCATCTGGTCTTTTGAACAGGCCCGAGCGAGCCAGTTCCGCGATCACAACTACAGTGGCCATCACCCAGACCAGCATGAACATACCCAGAATAGCATACGAGGGCCGATGCTGCAGAGCGATATACGTCAACGCGCGCCAGATGATGCTGCCTGGGTCGGAAAGCCGCTCCGCGTTGGTGACAAACTCGTAAAAGAGCGTCGAAAGGATGACGGCGACGACGAATGCGCATGCCGCCACGGTGCCAACCCAGGGCGGGGCGGCTGGCGCTTTCGAGGCAGGACGCTCGGGCGGGCGGGCGATCTGTCGGCGTTTTTTGTGGCGCGGGACGTTAGCCGGTGGCGCAGCGCGTATAGGTTGTGGCGCGGGCCGTGGCGCCAGCTCCTCTTCCTTCACCCATCCGGCTCCGACGACGACTAACATGCCTGCAAAAGCCCAGAACAAAGTGCGTGTCGAGGCGATGGCGATCCCAAAATGGATCTCGATATAGTGCGCAGTGACGCCGGCCAGCAAGGCAGCAATCAGAAATCGGTCTTGCGGACGCAGCGTGATTTGCTGTTCGCGGCTGTAAAAGAACAACGCAAAGATGACCAGGTAGAGGATGATGCCGGCCAGAATGCCGCCCGGAACGCCCATCCCCAAGTACTTGGGCTGGCGCACGACGATCGTCACCAAGCCCCCTGCCAGGCCCAGGCCAACCCACAGCCCGATAAAGATGTTGCGCTCACGCCAGCCCGGCATCATCCCCACACACTGGAAACCATAGATAAAGAAACTGATGAACAGGAATTGGTAAGCCAGCAAGCCGATTACGCCGGTGATCACCAACGAGTCCCACGTCTCATTGTGACTGCGGTCCGGTGAGGCATTGCGGGATTCATAGTGAGCCAGGTCGGGCGGGTAAAAGCGGTTGTAGGCTACGTACATGGACTCTGGCCCATAGCCGACGAGCGGGCGGATGAGGTTCAACGGATCGGGCGTGCCGTCTGGGAATCGAATTGGCTCGTGCGGCGGCACGAGTTGGGTGTTGCCTTCCCAGATCAGGATGCGGACTTTGCCGGTGCCGCCTTCGGTCTCGATCAGGTTGGCTACCCGGCCAAATGTCGGATCGCGGCGTATGGCAGCGGAGATGGGGATATCGGGAAAGGCGTTGATATAGACGATGAATAGCCCGCCGATGACGGCAATCGTGATCCAGGTCAGCCACAACCATTTCCACGTCTGGCGGTTGGCGAGCAACCAAACTCCTATCGCCAGCACGCAGAGTAGCGCTGCAATGGCGCCGACCGTCTTGATCCACTCGGCTTTGCCGACGATAGGTGGAAACCCCAGCACGGTGGCACCCGCGACGATTCCAGGTATGGCATACCAGGCAATGCCGGCCAGAATGGCCGAGGCAATATCATTGATGGCCATCGCTTCCTGGTCGGCTGCTTGCCGACGCAGGTCCACCAAAAAGACAAGTCCGAAAACAAAGAACCCGGTAAAAAAGCCGATGAACGGCCCGCGGCTGCCGGCAAACACGAGGATCACGATGGCCTGGACAGCGGCAATGAAAATGTACCCGGCTGCGCGCAGGATGTCGGCGACGGACGCTTCTTCTTCGATCAGGATGGAGCGGAAGCTTTCGGTGATCTTGCCGAGTGTGAGGTAAAAGGCGATGATCAGGTAAGCGGCCACAAAGATCGGATTGCCCATGTTGGAGGCGACGCGCTGCGTCACATCGCCGCCCCACGGCAGCGGGTCGAGCTTGTAGCGCTGGAGCAGGCCGTACATCGCAATCGGCAGGCTGGTCAGAATGATCGTCGCGATCAGCCGATCGAGTTGGCGGCGCGTCCTGAGCCCCTGGACGATCATCAGAAATACGATGATGTATGCGAGCGTTGTGTACGTGCCTTGCAGCCGCTGATACGAGCCGAAAAACGAAATACGGGGTGTGATGGAGGTGAAGGTCGTAAGCAAGTATACCCCAACCAAAATGGTCGTCGGCAGTACCAAGGCGGTGCGGATCGTTGGGGCGCCGGCCGGGCGAGGCGTGTTGCGCTCCTCCAGCCACTTGATCACCCAGGCGGCGGCCATCACCGTCGCCAGCGTGCGGACCAACGTCAGTTTGTCCGGCTCAAAGACACGGCTCGAATACACGTTAAAGAACAGGGGCGCCGCAATGACGGCAGTCAACCAGCCGGCTTCGATGATCTTGGCGCAAAATGCACTCAGTCTACTCGATGTCATAATCTCCTCTTGAGTGGATGGCGAACGAGGAATCGCCCATCGTACCTGGAGCGGCAATGCTCGCTACGCGCCGCATTGTACCTCAGGGCGGGTAAAGAGGCAACAGGACGCGCTCAGCGGTTGCCCAGCACATCCCGGTACAATTGTACGAGACGCTTGACCATCACGTCGGCAGCCAATTCTTGTTGCGCTCGTTGCAGGGCGGCCTGTCCCATCTGGCGGCGCAAATCCGGGTTGGCCAGCAAGCGATTGATCGCGTCTGCCAACGCCCCCGAGTCCCGCGGAGGCACAACCAGGCCGGTGACACCGTCCAGGTTGACAAAGCTTGTGCCGGTGCCCAGCTCGGTGCAGACGACGGGCTTGCCGCACGCCATCGCTTCGACCTGCACGGCGCCCCATGACTCGCTGCGATGGACAGATGGCAGCACGAAAACGTCGCTGGCATGATACAGGGCCAGTTTCTCTTCGTCGCTGACACGACCCAGAAAAAAGACCTGATTGTCCAATCCCAGCCGATGGGCCAGGGTTTGCCATTCCTGTCCCTGTGGTCCGTCGCCTGCAATCAATAGTTTGGCCTGGATGTGCGGCATGGCCTGGATGAGGAAAGGCAATCCTTTGTAATATCGCAAGAGTCCGACGAACAAGATCAAAGGAGACGAGTATTGCAGGCGGATTTCTTGGGCGCGGCGCAACGTGGCTTCGGTGGCTGTGAATTGCTTCAGGTCGGCGCCGTGCGGAATGATCGCACACTTGGCCGCATGGGGGCGCAAGTAGGGTGAGCTGGCAATATAGTTGGGATTGGAAACGGTGATCGCATCGGCGCGTTCAAGCAGACGGTGCAGGAATGGCTTGTAAACCTGCAACAAAAACTTTTGCCGCACAATGTCACTGTGGTACGTGATCAACATTTTGCGGCTGCGCCCGGCCCAAAGAAAGGCCAGCTCGCCGATGGGATAGGGAAAATGCAGGTGTGTGAGATCGGCCTCCAGGCGGCGAATCCACCTGAACAGCTCCAGGCTGATCGGGGCCGAAGATATGTTCGCCAGCCGCGCCGCCTTGATCACGCATGCACCATCTATCTCTTCGACAACAGTTCTACGGGTTGTGTTGGTGACCAACACGGTCGGCTTGATGTCGGGGTAATCTCTCAAACCCTGGCAGATGAGCCGGATGTGATTTTCGATCCCGCCCACGACGGGGTAATAGTCTTTATAGACGTACAGAACTCTCACGGCGGATGATCCATTCGACGGCCTGGTACAGATCCTCAGCAACATGGTCCGGCTGAAAACCCTGTTCGTGCGCAAGCTTGAGGTGTGCCTGCCCATGGCCGGTGAGCAGGAGGATCGTCTGGCAGCCCAACTGCTTGCCTGGTTCCAGGTCGCTTAGTTTGTCGCCGATTGCATAACTCGACGCCAGGTCCAGATCGAGATCGCAAGCAGCCTGTTGAAAGAGACAGGGCTTGGGTTTACGGCAGAGGCACTGCTCGTCGGGATGGTGCGGACAGTAATAGATGCCATCCAGATGTGCGCCGGCCTGGGCCAGATCCCAAGTGATGCGTTCATGGATCGCGGCGACATCTTGCCCGGTATAGTAACCACGCCCGATGCCGGATTGATTGGTGATGAGGACGGCTGCCCAGCCATGATCGTTCAACCGGCGAACCGCTTGAATGGCGCCAGGCAGCCAGCGCATATCCTCCACCTTGCCCAGGTAGTTGACCTCTTGGTTCAATGTGCCATCCCGGTCAAGAAAGATAGCTTTTCTGCTCATGCTGTATTGCTGCGAGGAGGTTGGGTGATCGCAAAATACTGCGGCCCGCCGGCCTTCCAGATGAGATACAGGACCAGTCGCTTGAGGATGCCCAAGCCGTACTGAACGCTCCGCAAAAAATCCACGGAGGAGGCATGCGCAAAATAGCGCGTGGGGATCGGAATCTCTTTGATGCGGAATCCCGCGACCACCAGTTGAATGATGATCTCGGTATCGAACACAAAGTTGTTCGAGTTTTCGGCAAACGGGATCGAGGTGAGCAGGCGGCGACTGTAGGCGCGGTAGCCGGTGTGATATTCGGAGAGATGCTGGCCGAGGATCAGGTTTTCGAGCCACGTCAGGACGCGGTTGCCGATCTGCTTGTAGAACGGCATTCCCCCGGCGCGAGCGCTGCCTTTTTGCAACATCCGCGAACCAAGTACGCAATCGGCCTCGCCGTTCTGGATGGGCGCGATCATTTGCGGGATGAGGGTCGGGTCGTATTGATGGTCGGGGTGCACCATGACGACAATGTCCGCGCCGCTGTCCAGCGCCGCACGGTAACACGTCTTTTGGTTGCCGCCATAACCAAGGTTTTTGTCATGCACGATCACTTTCAGGTTCAGCAACCTGGCAATCTCGACTGTATCATCCTGGCTGGCGTCGTCCACCAGGATGATGTCATCCACGGCATCCTTGGGAATATCGCGGTACGTGCGGACGAGTGTGCGCGCGGCATTGTACGCGGGCAGGACGACGACGACGTGGGGTTTCACAGGAGTATCCGTCTTGGTTACAGTTGAAGCCAATCCTTCGGCTGACATGGCGATTTCCCCAAGCCTGGATTCATGGGCAGTATAACATCAGCGGGAGGGAGTGTCAAAGTGTGACTCAAGGATGGCGTTGATAGAGGGACAACTCGGCTTTGTACTGGTAAGCTTCGCGTTTGATCAGCGCCTCTTTAAAGTGGCGATAGTCCGCCGGTTGTTCAGCATAGCCCCAATGCCCGACTGGCGCATATAGGCTTTCGAACCAGATGGTGAATTCCGAGGGTTGTGAGGCACGGCCGCGATCACGGCTCACGGTCACGATCCACACGCGCGGGCTAGTCACCAGGGTCATTCGGGCCGCTTCGGGATAGTCGAGATCAAAGATATGGTAGGGAGCTCCGGGGGGGTAATAGTAAGCAAAACCACTGTCGCGCGAAGCGAGGATTACATCTCCAACCTGAGCCTGGCTCATGACATGGCGCACGATCTCCTTTGATGGGATCACATAAACGGGATTGTGGAATTCGCGGTTGAGAAAATAGTTTACATCTGACACCAAGAATGCAATAGCGACAATAGCTGCAAGTCCATAGCGCAACACGCTGGGGCGGACGATGCGCAGTCCCAGAGCAGTCAGCAGCAAGTAAAAAGGCAGCGCTTGCAATGTACGTGCGCCGATCCAGGCAAAGGTCATGTAGCGAACGATCAGGCCGGTCACAATGAATACAGTAAAGAGAATAGGGATCACGGTGGACAGGATAATCAGCAGGCCGTGGGGCCGGTTGCGCCAGGCACTGATTGTGCCGATCAGGGTCAGGGCCATGATCACGGGTAATCCGATCAGCGCCACCGGGTTCCAGGGGAAAATGGTCTCTCCAAGACTGAAAACAAGCACTGGCTGGGCCAGTTTGACCAGGTAAGCCATCCAGCCTTGAGATAGGTCGGCCAGCATAGTCGGCGACTGATAGCGTGCGCCTTGTCCCAGCAGCGAGGGCAGCCACGGCAGGAAACCGATGACCAGAACACATTGAGCGACGAGCCAGCGCGGCCACAGCTTGCGGGAGTGCTGCCCAAAGATAAACATCCACACATTCTGGACAAGCAAGACAGAGGCGGTCATGTAATCTGTGTAGAGCAAGCCCCATGTCGAGAGGATGTAGCCTCCCCAGCTCCATTGGCTCTCCCGGTCAATCAGTCGGATAAAGAAATAGCTCGACGCCAGTGCCAGACATACAGCCAAAAAGTATGCCCGCGCCATCCGACTATAGAGGAGATAGAGCGGAGAAAATGTCATCAGTGCTATGGTCAAGAAAGCGACATGTCCATCGGTCAGGCGGCGAGTCAGGTTGAATAGTAGCGGCAAACCTACAATTGCAAAGGCCACCGAGAGAAAACGCAGCGAGAAATCATTGTTGCCTGCTGCCCGGGTCCAATAGTGAACCAAGAGGTAGTATAGTGGTGGACGCCCTTCCGTCTCTTTGACGGCTGTGATAACTGCTTCGGGTGTTGCCTGGCGTGCGATGTCTGCTGTAAAGATTTCGTCTATCCACAGGCTTTTGGCGTCGAGTTGCCATGTGAGGCAAAAGCTGGCGACCAGCAAGATCGGCACGAGTAGTGGCCCATGTCGTCGGGTACGCGATTTCATCCTCTTCCCTCGCGCAGTTCTTGCCAGATCAACTTGAGATTTGCCATGACGTTGCCGCTCACGCGCATCTTGCTCGCGCCGGGCTTGCGATCGTAACGCAGCACCATCGGGACTTCGACCGCAATCGCCCCCAGCCGGCGCATTCGCAATAGCACACGCGGCATGCTGGAAAAGTCGTTCCGGTCTATGAACTGGTCGCCCCAGCGCTCGATGGCGCGTTTGATCAGCGCGGCCCGGTAGGCGCGAAAGCCAGAGGTATAGTCGCGGACGCCTTCCATGGGGAGCAGGATTCTAAACAGCCAGCCTGCTCCCCAACTGAGGAACTGCCGTGTGGTCGAGACGCCCAGTGTGCGCGCGCCGGGTTGATAGCGCGAGGCGATCACCAGGTCATAGCCTTCTTCCAGGGTCGCCACCATGCGCGGGACCAGCCCCGGGCTATGCGTGTCGTCGGCATCCATGGTCACGATGGCATCCTCGTCGTCGGCGAGGCTGGCTGCTTGCGTCAGGCCGGTGCGGATGGCTGCGCCGAGTCCCATGTTGTGCGGGTGAGAGACCAGCTCAACCGGCTCGCCCCAATGGCGAACGATGTCGGCGGTATGATCGCGCGACCCGTCATCCACGACCAGAACGCGCCCGGTCAGCCTGCCTTCGGTGAAAAGAGGAGTGAGCTTGGCGAGCAAGCGCGGTAAAGCCTGTTCTTCGTTATAGGCTGGCAAAACGATAATAGTTTGTCTGCCCATATCATGTTCTGCTCTTGGCTGTTGTGTGAAGGGATTATACGCTGTGTGGAATGGTCAGGCAAGTGCAAGAGTCTGGTAGACCTTGAGGGTCTCGCACGCCGTGCGCTCCCAAGAAAACTGTGCGGCTTGCGCCAGCCCTCTGGCTCGCAAGTCTTGGCGAAGGGCTTGATCGGCAAGCGCGCGTCCTATCGCTTCGGCCAACGCTTCTGTATCCAGCGGGTCTACCCGGATCACTGCGTCGCCAGCTACCTCCGGTAGACTGGATGTGTTGCTGCACACGACCGGCGTTCCACAGGCCATGGCTTCCAGCACGGGCAGGCCAAAGCCTTCGTAGAGTGAAGGAAAGGCAAACAACTCGGCGCCGCTGTACAGAGCGGGTAGATCGGCTTCGTTCACCGGCCCGGCCAATACAACCTGATCTTGCAAGCCCTGCTCTTCCACAAATTGCCTGGCTTCCGGGCAACGATTGTCCCAATGTCCTGCGATCACTAATTTGAGATTTGGGATTTGAGATTTGAGATTTGCTACCTGCCACGCCTGTACCAATCGCACCAGATTCTTGTGCGGCTTGTTGCTGCCCAGATACAGAATATAGTGGTCAGGCAGACCATATTTGGAGCGAACAGCAGCGACACGTTCTCGTGGTTGGGGAACCAGGTGCGGATCCGCTGCCAGCGGCGTCACAATGACTTGTTCAGGATCAACCCGAAAATAGCGAATCAGATCGGCTTTTGTGGTTTCTGAGATGGCAAGTGTGATTTGAGCTGTATGGATCGCTAGCATATGAGTAGCACGGTAGATCAGTCGTTGCAGCGTGGTAAAGTATTCGGGGTAGATGAGCGGAATGAGATCGTAACAGGTGAGCACAGTGGGCACGCCGGGCTGGTAGGGCATCAGGTAATAAGGGCTGTGGTAGAGTATCGCGTCGGCTCGACGCAGGTGACGTGGCACGCTCCATTGCTGTTGGATCGAGAATGGCGAGACGGCACATGCCAGGCGCGGCCAGTTCGGGAGTTGGAGTCGCGTAGAGACGGCAGAGGGATCATGCAGGAGCAAGAGGTCAAGGTCGGGCGCGATGTGAGTCAGCGCACTCGCCAGGTTGACAACGTAGCGCCCAATGCCAGGAAAATGATCGGTGGCGGTGCGAGCGTCAAGGACGATGGAGCGGCTCACGCGGATTCCAGATAGACCTGTGTGGCTTGGGCGAACGCGTCAAAATCGCCCAACCGCTTTTTGAGGATGCTATACACCTTGGCGTCGTCAATCCGGGCATAGTCGTGGACGATCAGATTGCGGAAGCGAGCCATGTCCAACCATGTCGTCAGCAGGTCGTCTGACACGATGCCTTCTTCGCGCAGCACGCGAAAGACATCCTGATTGTCTTTTGGATAACGGAATCCTTCCAGGGCAATAAGGCGCTGGCCAATGTCCAGACAGATTTCTACAGCGACCTGGAGCGTGCGCTCGACAACAGCCCGGCGGAGCATCTTGTTGTCCTGATACACTCGGAAGCTGGTGGCCTGAGCCTCGTACGCGCGCAGTTCGTCCGTGTATTCAGCCAACAGTTTGAGTCGGTTGGCGACGGCGGCGTCGGCGTCCACCTAATCCCACCTCCTTGATTTCTTTGAACAGGACCTGGGCAAAAAAGTCATTCATAGGCTTAAGGTCAGCATAGACCTGGCCTGCGCGCACTTCGAATTCCACTCGCGCCGAGCGGTCTCGCTCATAAAGCAGCCGGCCATATCGCAAGACCTGGTTCTGAAGAATCGGTGGGGCATCGTTGAGGACAATCACATCCACTTCTCGATCGGCGTAGGGACGCAGGTATTCCATCAGTCGCAGGCGGCGATTGAACGCAGTTTCTGCATCCATCGGGGCCAACAACACCGCCACGTCTATATCCGAGCGAGGGTGTGCGCGCCCTTGGGCGAGCGAGCCAAAGAGATAAGCGGCGACCACATCGGGCTGTGTCGCCAGAAAGGCCGCCAGGCCTGCTTCGTCCAGGGATGGTGGCCGGGTATAGGCGCGTGTTCCATCGTCAAGTGGGGACATGCCAGATGCTCCTGCGGAGATTATACGCGGCATGGCGAGAGGGTGCAAATGTGACACGGTCAGGTTCCCAGCACCTGTATGTGCTGTCAGCAGCATAGGGATTCAGGAAAACGGCGCATCAGTACCTGTTCCAGTAACCGGTAAGGGATGAGGGCGATTCGCAAAAGGAGCTGCGCAAATGTTCCGTAATGCTTGGCGTAGAAATAATCCAGGCTACGATAGTAAGCACGATGTGCTACCGGGTTCTGGGCCAAACTCTGACCTCCAATGTGGATGACAGACACGGTTGGGTTGTAATAGACCCGCCACCCACTTGAACGCATCCGCAAGCACCAATCATTATCCTCAAAGTACATAAAGATGTTTTCATCTAGCAGCCCGACCTGGTCAATCACCTGACGGCGCACCAAGAGGCAGGCACCTGACACCCAATCTACTGCTTGGATCTGATCCGTATTCCAATCGTGCAGCGCTCTGCGCAAGAAGAGACGACAGGTACCCCGTCTCAGCAAGTACGAGAGTGTAGGATCATTGCCAAAGGCAAACTCTTGGGGTTTGCCATCCGGTCGAATCAGGCGTGGCCCACAAGCGCCGACATCTGGGTGCTGTTCCATGAACTCGACTAATCTGTTCAGCGCATTCTGGGGCACGATTGTATCGCTGTTTAAAAGCAGAATGTAATGCCCTTGGCTAGCGAGAATGCCTTGGTTGTTCGCACGCGAAAATCCCACATTGCGGTCATTCTCGATAACCCGTGCAGTGGGGAACTCGTGTCTTAGCATGGGTACGCTGTCGTCCGATGAGGCATTGTCCACCACGACGATTTCCATACCGTCGAACAATGAGGAGATAAGCGAGGCAAGACACCCTCTCAACAGAGAGGCGGTATTCCAGTTGACAATGACAACAGAGAGGCCAAGGGAGTCGCGTTTCATGTGATGATCTGTCGGTAGAATTTAACAGTCTGCTCGGCAACGCGCTCCTGGGTGTAGTATTGCGTCATGCGCGCATACCCACGCTCGGCCAACTCGTACCGTAATTCGGACGATTTGATCAGTCGCCGCAGACAATGGGCCAGCGCGGCCACATTGCCCTCCGAAAAAATCAGCCCGGCATCTCCTACCACCTCGGGGATGGCTCCCGAATCCGCACCGATCACTGGAACCTTGCAGGCCATCGCTTCCACCAGAATGCGCCCGAATTGCTCTTTCCAGACCCGCGTGGTGCGGGAGGGTAGAACCACCACATCCACCTGGGTCAAGAGTTCCGGCATTTTCTCCGGCGATACCGGCTCAAGCCAGCGGACTTGGCCCTCTATCCCCAATTCCCGGCTCAGCGCCTCCATCGCCGGGCGATGGGGGCCATTGCCGATGAGCCAGAGTTCCACTCCAGGGCCTAGTTGGGCCACGGCCCCCAGGAGCGTATCCAGCCCCTTCTCCGGCACAAAGCGACCGGCATAAGCGACCACAAAGGCTTTCGAGGGGCGGCGCTCCGACGGGTGAAATGCCCGGGTATCCACCCCGATGGGAGGGATCACAGCTGATGGGCCAGAGTAGCCCATTTCCCGCAAGACCTGCACCCCCTCGCTATTGGCGCACAGGATCGCATCGGCCTCCCGGAGAGAAATGCGGGTGACTAGCTGGACATACCGGTGCCTGGGGCGGCGGATGTTCTGCCAGGTATGCAGGATGAGTTTGGCCTGAGGGGCGAAAAGCCTCCGGGCCAGAGCAATCTGGAGCGCTGCCAGGCTATCCGGCTCTTCCTCAGCGTGGATGATGTGGGGCCGGATGGAAGGCAGATCGAAAGTCGGGGTGCGGTAAAGGACCCGGTGGGGGTCATTGATTTTTCCCACCAGAGGGACCCGTAGCACCCGGCATCTCTGGACAGCCGGAGTCACGGCTACCTTCCCGTAATCGTCCTCCCAGAAAGCCGGGCGGATCAGCCAAAGGGCCAGGTCGGGCTGGACGGCCATCACCTCCAATTTGCGCTCCATAGAGGGGGAGCGGTAGCGAGCGATGTGGAGAACCCGAATTATGCCGGACGACAAGCCATCGCCTCCAGCGTGGCAAAGATGTCATCCTGAGGTCGGGTCACCTTCTGCCATGCCCAGCCCAGGAGTCGGACGGCGCGCCAGAGGATGAGGGCCAGAAGCCAGGGGCGGGCGGTGCCATCGGCCAGACTCCGCTCCAGAGGCGCCGTAGCCTGTCGCAAGGGTTCCGGCAGGAGCGGCAGCGGCGCCATCTTCCAAGAGTGAATGTCTGCCAGGCAGGCCTTCTCCAGGGCCAGATGCAACGAGTCGGCTGTGAAAAGCACCAGATGGGCTGGTGGGCGGTAAGCGGTCCACCGGTCAGGGGCACGCACGGCCTGCCAGTGGCCAGCGTTGGGGGTGGAGAGCATCAATACTCCTCCCGGGTGGAGCCATTCCCGCAACTGGCTCAGGATCATAACAGGCTCTGGAAGATGCTCAATCACCTCCCAGAGGGTGATGGCATCAAAGGGCCGCCGGGGCAATTCCTGAAGAGAGGAAACGATGGGGATGCCCAGTTTCTGGGAGGCCTCCTCGGCCATGGGGCGGGAAACCTCTATGCCGAACACTTGCCACCCCTCGGCGCGGGCCAGTTCCAGGAAGAAGCCGTCGGCGCACCCCAAGTCCAGCAAGCGGCCTCGCCCCGGTAACACCTGGGCCAGTCTTCGCAGCCGCCGGCGAAAGTGGGGAGCAAGGGCCTTGTGCATATCGGCATAGCATCGGTAGCCGGCCTCCGCGTCACCCTCAAAATAGGTCGGGTCTTGATAAAAAGTCTCTACCTCGCCAAAAGAAGGCATCGGGTTCAGGTAGACGGACCGGCAGCCTGCGCATCGGACGTAGCGGTATCCTCTTTTCTCCACGACCGGGATTCGGGCCTCTGAAGTGCAGATCGGGCAGGCACTCACAGCAGTAACCTTCTGAGGAGACACGGGGCTATTGCCCAGGCCCTGCGCAGCGGCCCATACCCGCGATTCGCGGCTTCATCCAGGAGGGCATCCAGCATGTGGAGGTGGATATAGACCTCTCGCCGGGCGGCCCAGCGCTCGGAGGGGCCGGCCACGCGCATTGGGGCTATCATCCCGAATCCCGGAGAATTCACAATCTCTACCATTTTCGCCACCCGATGGGCATACGTGTGCTCCCCAAGGGTGCGCCTCTGTCCGGCCCGGGCGATAGCCTCCCGTTCTTCCTCGTGGGACAGATAATAAGCAACTTTTTCCAAGAGATCCGCATCGTTCTGATAGACCACGATCTCGCGTCCAGTCTCAAATAACTCATCCAGCCCATTGGCGACGGCATCGGTCAAGACCAGTGCGCCGCAGGCCGTCCCTTCAAACAGGCGCATGGTCACATCGCCAGTAATGCTGCAATTAAAAACGGTCCGACTTTGACTGTAAACCTGCCCGACTTGCTCTGGAGTATAGGAGCGGTAAAAGTCATTGGTACAGAAACGCTCGGCCAGGAGTTGGAGGCGGCGGGTCCGAGCCGTGCCCCGATGGGCCAGGGTGATGTTGCCCACAAAGCCCACGTCGTAGATGCGGGGAAGGTCGTGATCCCGATGGACATCGGGGGCGGCGGCCAGGGGAAGCCAGTAGACCTGGTCGTGACCGGCGGCGCGGCGGAACGCATCGAGATAATCTTTTTGTGCGATGAATACGGCGTCGAAAAAGCGCGCAGCCTGCTGTCGCCATGTGCCCAGGTGAACATCAACCAGGTAGCAAGCAGTAGGAATGGGCAGGTCTTCGATGCCGGGTGGAAAGTAGCGACCGGCCGGGTCAATCCAGAGGTACAGGACAGGTGGCTCGGGCAGGCTGGCTATGATTTCGTTGATGGGCACGATACTATCGTGACCAGGCCGCTCGCTGCAGGGTAAGCCAACATAGGTAACGGTATGGCCGAGCGAACGCAGCGCGCGCTCCAGGTGATAACCCGCGGAGGTGAGAAACCAGCGATAGCCGACGGCAATGTGCATTTGCAAGTCACTTCAAGAGTGTCACGAGTGATTCATATCCTTCCGGCGTGCCCATGTCCACAAATGGCCCGGCGACCGGAAAGCCATACAGAACGTTCCGAGCTGCGAGCGTTGGAAAGGTTTCTTGTTCAATCGAAACAGCGCGTCCCGAAGGAATATAGTCCAATACGCGCGGCTCAAGCACATAGACGCCTGCGTTGATTAATCCAGTCTGTGAAAGTGATTGCGATTTTTCTCGAAATTCGGTGATGTGATGATCGGACGTAATGATCACTTGCCCGTAACGGCTGGTGTCTTGCACGGTGACCAATCCCAGACTGCCGGTGATGTCAGTTTGCTGTCTGTGTTTGGCGAGCAGCACACGGTAATCTGTTGCCAGATACGTGTCGCCGTTGAGAACCAGCGATGTGCCTTCAAAGAATCGCGCGGCGTGCTTGATAGCTCCGGCAGTGCCGAGTGGCGATTCTTCTATCGAATACTCGATATCAACGCCCCAGGCCGCGCCGTTCCTGAAATACTGTATGATCTTGTCAGCCAGGTAGCTCACGCACAGTACAAAATGGGAAAACCCTTGTTGTATCAAAAGCTCGATTTGCCATTCGAGAAAAGGCCTATTGTGAACCGGGATGAGTGACTTGGGTCGGTCAGGAAACAACGAGCGGATGCGCGTGCCCAAGCCGCCAGCCAGGATAAAGACTTGTGTGTCTTGGAGAGATTGGGTCATCAGGCTCTATTGCCGTTGTTTTCGCTCGAACCACCAGTTTTGCACAATCCTTGGCCATTGGCCGGGAGGCTTGTTGGCGATCAATCTTCGGATGCCCCCCCAATGGTACCATGTTCGCTGTGTCAGCAGGACTGCTCGGCCAAAGACAAACTGTATGGGGTACCAGAGCCAGTTCAGGGTGATCCATACAATGTTTTTAAGCAGCCAACTGCTCATGTGGACTGGCTGGGTTGCTGGAGGGGGAAGGTGTTCTCTTGATGTCTCTAATGTCACCAGGGGCAGGTCATAGTCGTGCAGCCCCCACTGCTCACCGTTGGGTCGAAAGGCATTATTCCACTCGGTCGGGTTCAACCTGCGTTGCAAGCAATTCCCGCCACGTGATGGAAAGTGCTCCAGGTGAAAAGCCGCCAGGCCGATCTTTTGTAGGTTGATCAGCGGATATTTGCGTCGGATGCGCAGACCTAGATCGATCTCTAACCAACCGCGATAGATCAGCTTCTCGTCATAGCCACTACACTCATCCCACAGTTGTCGGTGCATGATCATGAAGCCAGGCCCGGCGAACTCGAATCCAAAGAATCTTTCGACCGGCAGCAGCCTCCCCCAGCGATGAATGAGCCAATCAACTTCGTGAATGGGAGGGTTGCCAGCCACATAACGCCAGGGCACATGACGGCGCTTAGTGTAAATCATGGCCCGGTCGGGCCGGACACCGATGCTTTTTTTCCCCTCTAGCACGTCAAACAGACCTTTGAGCAATTCTGCTGTGAACAGCATATCCGAATCGGCCTGGCCGATATATTCACCCTGGCTACGGCGAATCGCGGCGTTTTGTGCGATCACAATGGCAAAGTCGCTGTCGCCTTGCATTTGGCGAGCCAGTTCTGGCGGCACGATCAAAAACTTGGCGATGCGCCGGGCAGCTGCGCTGAGCGTCAAAGCGGCGTGCAGTGGCTCCTGGCTGCCCCAATCGGTGACGATGACTTCGACCTCATCGAGTCGCCCAAGTAGCTGTAGATTCTGCGCCAGGTAGTTGAGTACGGTGCTCAACCGCCAGTTGAAATTGCCCATGTAGCCGTCGTTGCGCCCGACGTAAACAAGTGATAGTTTGGGTGTCATATGCTGGATAGGGTCTTTTCTGCTATGGACGATAGAAAATGATGCGGCTGCCCGTGTTTTCAAGCGCAAATTCGGCCTCGCGCAGCTCGGGCAGCGCACGGCAAACGCGCTCGCGATTATGTGGCTCGACGTATAGGAGCAGGAATCCACCGCCACCGGCGCCCAAGAGTTTGCCGCCGACGGCTCCGGCCCGGCGCGCTCGTTCATATACCTCATCGATCCCGGAGGTGGTGACCTTGCTCGATAAGCGGCGCTTGATCTGCCAGCCCTCGTGGAGAAGTGCGCCAAAGTTAGCCAGATCATGGCTGCTGGCAAGCACCTCTATGCCTTGAGCCACCAAGCCCTTGAGCTGTTCAAGATCGGACGTGTTTTCGCCAGACTCGGTGCGTGCCATTTGCTCATCCAGGACCTCGTGTGCGTGACGTTGCACGCCGGTATACATCAATAGGAGTCGTTCCTGCAGTGCCTGCAGTCGTTCAGGGCTGAGGACGACCAGTTCGGCGCGAACGTTGCCGTCAGTGTGGAATTGCAAGTGCAGAAATCCGCCAAGCGCACAGGCATATTGATCCTGCGAGCCGACGCGTTCTTTGATCATTTCTTGCTCGACGTGAATGGCTTCCTGAGCAATTTGCTCATGGCTAGCCATCTCGCCCTTGAAGGCATGCAGCGCCATCAGCAGCCCTGTGGTCGCGGAGGAGGATGATCCCAATCCGGTGCGGGCGGGCAAGTCGCTGACGTAATGGATTTCGACGCCTCCCTGTATGTTGAGCAGACGCAGACATTCACGAGCGGAAGGGTGGCGAATCTCGTCTATGTGCTGAACGGATTCGACCTGCGAATAGTGTACTCGGACGCAGTGATCGGCAAAGCGCGTCAGGGGATGGACTGTGACGTAGGTGTATTTGTTAATGGCAGTGACGAGGGTTGCTCCGCCGTACCGTCGGTAGTAGGCTGGATAATCGGTGCCGCCGCCTAAAAAGCTAATACGCAGTGGTGTTTGGGTAATGATCATAGCCTGCCTTCAGGGATAGGAGGCAACAGTAGCTTGTCTTGCTGCTCCCAGAACCAGTTGATCGTGGCTGTCAATCCATCTTCTAATGGCCGTGGCTGAAAGCTCGGCATGAGCTGCCGCAATTTGCTGATGTCGAGGCATTTGGACTTGGCGCCGACGTAGCGAGTAGTGTCAAACTGGATCGCGTTGAAATCGTAGCCAACTTGCTCACATATCAATTGGGCAAAGTGGCGGATGGTGAATTCCTCGCCTGCGCCAATGTTGATTAGGTTGTTGTCATGCGTCTCGGCCAGTGTCACCATCGCCTTTACAAAGTCGTCAACATAGATCACTTCACGGCGCTGGTATCCATCGCCCCACAGTACAACTGGCTCGCCATATAGCTTGCCGCGCATGATCTTGCGGATCAGGTCAAAGATAAAGTGCATCTGGCGTCCATCAGTATGATAGCCGGGGCCATACAGCGTCGAAGGCACGACAACGAGATAGTTCAACCCGAATTGTTCCCTGATCGCACGCAGGCCGATGTACAACATCCGCTTGGTCATGGCATAGGTGTAAAGGCTTTCGATGGGCGTGCCGATCAGGTAATTCTCCTCGACCAGTCTCTGATCCGGCGCATAGGCGCAACTGGTACCAATCGAGATCAGTTTGGCTTGCGGCTGGCGCTTTTGCCACCATGCCAGGACGTAGGTATTGATTTGCTGGTTGATGATCCATTGTTCGCCGGGGTGATACAGGCAAAAGTCGCCAGCCTGTGTCCAGGCGGCAAGATGGTAAATTTGATCGTAGGCTTGATCGTTGAATGGCTCAAGCGAGTTGGCGTGCGTTAGATCGCAGTTCTTGGAACTCAGGCGTACGAGTTCATGACCCTGCTTTTCCAAACATGCGCACAGATGGTTTCCAAGAAAACCGGTTGCGCCAGTGACGAGAATCTTCATAACTCAAGTCTCTTTGGGGTTGACCGGAAAGTAAAATTCGACGCCTTGATCCAAAAGGTGTTGGTTGTTGGCGAGGATTTCTTTTTTGAAATTCCAGGCCAGCACATAGTAAATGTCGGGCGGCTGGGTGAGCTCGTCCTCGATGACTATCGGAATGTGCATTCCTGGTGAGTGCAACCCGCGCCGCAGCACATTCTTTTCGACAAGACAATCCAGGTATTGCGTACCGATGCCAAAGTAGTTGAGTAGTGTATTGCCTTTGGCTGGAGCGCCAAAGCCAAAGATACGCTTGCCTTGCCGCTTGGCCCGGCCGAGATAGTCCAGGTTCTCTCGTTTCATCTGTTCGATGCGCCGCGCAAAGTCACGGTACGTGTCGAATTCATTGCTGCGTTCGTCGCGCTCGGCCTGGCGCATGACTTGCAGCCGTTCGGACGGCGCACGCTTGCCTTGATGGGTCACAAAGCCGATGATCGAGCCGCCGTGAATCGGCGCGAGGTAGGCGTCAAACATTGCCAGCCCGTGCCGATTGAGCAGCACTTCGATCGTGTTCAGATTGTAGTATAGCAGATGCTCATGATAAATCTGATCGAACGCGAGGTTCTCTATGATACGCTTCATATACAGAAACTGGACGACGAACACGCCGTCGTTACGCAGTAACTCGCGGATGCCCTCCGTGACCGAATGTAGCTCTTCCAGGTGGAAGAATACGCCTGCCGCATTGATGACATGGAACTTGCGTCCCAACTGTCGCGCTACATCGAGGTTAAAAAAGTCGTTCAGCGTCTCGATGCCAGCCTCGTTGGCAATACGCGCTGTTGTCTTGGATGATTCGACACCCAGCACATCATAGCCCAGAGCCTTGAAATGCTTGAGCTGCGTGCCATCATTCGAGCCAATGTCGAGTACGGATTTGCCCGGCGTGCTGGCAAAAAAACGCTCGTCTACTTCTTGAGCGACCGCACGAAAGTGCTCACTGAGCGATCTTGTCACGCCCGACAGGTATGTGTGATCGCCAAACATGGTTTCTTTGGCAACGGTATGATCTAGTTGGGTTGTTTTGCATTGATGGCAGTAGACAACGCGCAGCGGATAAAACGGTTCGCGCCCCACCTGATCGCGGGTCAGAAAATTGTTGCACCAGGGCTGCATTCCCAGGTCAATCGCCAGTTCCAGATTGGTCGAGTCACAGACACGGCAATTCACTGTCGCTTGCTCCTATGCGTTGCGAAAACTACCACGCCCCATCATCCGATAGGCCTTGAGCAACTGCTGGATGCCCTCATCGAGAGACCGATGGGCCGCAAACCCTTTTTGCCTGATCTTGGCGTTCGAGACGATATAGTTGCGCCGGTCAGGGTCGCGTCCGACTTCGGCAAAGTGAATATACAGTGACGGCACATACTCTTGGATCTTGGCCGCCAATTCCGCTTTCGACAGGTTGGCCTCGTCAAGACCAAAATTATAAGCTTCGCCCTTCATCTCGTCAAAATGCTCTATGCAGTAGCAAAAGCACTCGGCTACATCTTCGATATGAACATAGTTGCGCTTGAAATCCTTTTCGTAAATCACGAGAAAGCCATCCATCACAGCGCGATAGGTAAAATCGTTGACCAACAGGTCCAACCTCATGCGCGGCGAAGGGCCAAACACCGTCGCCAGCCGGATCGAGATCGCATTAGGGCTGTTGAGCAGTTCACGTTCAGCCTGGACTTTGGTGACGCCGTACAGCGAGATCGGCTCCAGCGGCGTCTCTTCGGTGCAATAGACATCTCCCGATTTCGTTCCATAGCCACTGTTGGTGCAGGGGACGATCACAGCCTGGTTGGGGCTGCGCAACTTGTTGAGCAGCACGATCGCCTCATAGTTGACCGAGCGGGTCATCAGCGGATCGCGGTCGCAGGCTTTCATCCCGACGATGGCTGCCAGCGGGATAACAACATCGTGTTTGCCGATCAGCTCGCGCATCACTCGCTCGTCACGCACGTCGCCCAGCACAAAATCAAAATAGGGATCGCTGCAGTAACCCAGCAGGCTGACCTGGCCGTACAACAGGTTGTCCAAAACGGTAACGCGGTAGCCTCGACGCAATAAATGGCCGACCAGAATCGAACCCAGGTAGCCAGCCCCGCCGGTCACTAATACATTCGTCATGATTTTACCTCGTGTGTATTTAATTTGCCGGGCGTCTTGCCCAGAGTCGCATCACATATTGCAGCCGTTCGATCATTTCCTTGGGCCGCAGCGCCAAGAGCACTAACGCAAACGCGCCCGGGCCAATCAGTCCGGTGGCGAACAGGCGCGCCAGCGGCGCAAGCTGCGTCCAGATTGGCCATTGATTGACGCCCAGAAGCAATCCCGCGCTGGCGCAGGCCGCGACAAGCGGCGGCCCGAATGTTTCGATGAATGAGAGCGGCACCTGACGGAAAATGTAATAACAACTCAGAGCAAACGATAACGCCATCGTGAGCGCAACGCCCAGAATGGTGCCCATCACGCCCCAGGCCAACGTGAGCGGCGTGGCTAGGATAACGATCGCCGCGGCCTGCGTTGCCGTGAGCAGGGTCGTTGTGCGCGCATGCCCCAGCGCCACCGAAAGCCAGAACCCCACGCTGACAAAAGGCCACATCAGTGAATAGATCGTCAGGAAACGCAAAAAGAATGCGCTCTCGTTCCATTTGGGACCATAGAGAATCTGAACCAAATCAGACGCGCCAAACAGCAGCACCAGGACGATTGGAACACCTAAAGTGGTCAATACCCACAAGGATAGCCGTACAGCATGGGTGAGGCGTGGCGGATCTTGTTGGACTTTGGCAAAGGTCAAAAAACCAATGCGCGAGACGATCACTGTCAGCAACAGATTCGGCCAGTGCGCGATGCGATACGCCCGGTCGTAGAATCCTAAGGTGGCATAGCCCACAAACGTGCCGATCAAAAAATTGTCAAATTGCGTGACAATCGAACCCAGGGCAGTCAACGAGAGTCCCGTGGGCAGGCCCTGTCGAAGCAACTGTTTGGCCAGCGGGCGGTTGAATCGCCATTGCCAGGTCAAAGCCTGCGGCCAGCGACGTTTGCAGACCCAGTACACGCCGCCCAGCGAGGCCAGGCTGGTGATGCCGTTGACTGCGAGCAGGCTCCAGATCCCGGCGCCGGACACGGCCAGGTAGATTGCCAGGCTGTATGCGACGATGGCTGCCAGCAATGAAACCAGCGTCAGACGGCTCACCTGGAGCTCTTTTTCCAATATCATACTGAGTGGACTGACCAGAACGGAAATGCCGTCGGCGGCCATCAGTACGACCAAGCCCAGCGTGACTTCGGACCGGTAGCCCAAGCGCGCCAGCGCAACTGCAGAGGCGATGCAGAGCGCCATTGAACCCACTGCCGCGAGGGCGTCTATCGCGAAATAGGTACCCAGTAGATCGCCGTCTGCCGTCGGCTGGCGGATCGCGGCATAGCTCAGACCAGATTTGGAGCGCAAGTTCAATAGCGTGCTCCAAAAGATCGCCATGGAGAAAAAGCCAAACACTTCTGGGCTGAGCAGCCGCGTCATCACCAATGTTGCTGCAAAGCCGATCAATTGGTTCAGGTACGTGCCCAGGCTTACCCAGACCGTGCTGCGAACTGCGATGCGGGCGAGGGTTGGGCTGGTATCGGGCGTCGTGGGTATGGTCACAGGACTTGCCTACGGGTATTTTACCACGACTAGGGATTCTGTCGGGCAAAATACTGCTCGTACCACCGGATTGTCGCCTGCAAGCCGCTTTCCAACGAGAACGCTGGCGACCAATTGAGCATTCGTCTGGCTTTGCTCGCATCCAGGTACTGGCACTTGATCTCGTTGGCGGCTTCGTTGCGCACATCCGGCTCTAGATTCGAGTCCATCATGCCCAAAATCTTGCGGACCAGGTCCAGCACTGAAATGCGCAGCTCGTTGGAAAAGTTGAACGCTTCGCCGCGCAACTGGGGCCGGGCTGCCAGTTGTTCGACCAACAACGTGTAGGCCGCCGCGCCATCCTCCACGTAAAAGTAATCGCGGATGTAACTCCCATCCGAGCGGATCACCGGGCGTTCGCCACGCAGAATCGAGCGGATCGTGCCGGGAATGATACGATTCCAGTTCAAGTCGCCGCCGCCGTAAAAGTTGCCGCAGCGCGTGATGCACACCGGCAGCCCGTAGGTTTTAGCATACGTTTGGCCGATCAGGTCGGCGCACGATTTGCTCACATCGTAAGGATGTTGGCCCTGCAGCGGCATGTCCTCAGTGTAGGGCAGCCTGTCCTGATCGCCATAAGCTTTGTCGGACGAAGCCATGATGATTTGCTGCACCTTGGGGCTGCGGCGGCAGGCTTCCAGCAAAGCCCACGTGCCCCGGAGGTTGACATCGAGCGTCGAAACCGGATTGCGATTGGCGACGCCGACGGTCGTCTGAGCGGCCAGGTGAAAGACCGAGACGATCTCGTATTCGCCCAGGATGCGTTCCAAGAGTTCCTGATCGCGCACGTCGCCGCGCACCGTCTTGACCTGTTCGATCAGTCGCGCGCCGATCAATTCGCTCTGCGGCACCCAGTCGCGCACCAGACACACGACATCGGCGCCCAGTTCGAGCAGCTGCTTCACCAGCCAGCCTCCCACCAATCCGGTCGCGCCAGTCACAAACACTGGCCGATCTTGCCAGAATGTCGAAATGGTCATCGAAAACTCCCAAGCCGCGAGTTCTAGTCCAGTCCGCGCGTCTCCATGAAATCGGCCAGCGTCTCGATCACATAGTCAATATGGGTGTCGGTCAGCCCCGGGTAGACTCCCAGAAAGAACGCGTCGTTCATCAGGCGGTCGGCTCCCGCCAAGTCACCGATCACGCGAAAGGGCGGGCGGCCGTCTGTGCGCTCAAGTTCGAGATAAGCTGGCTGCCGGGTCAGGTTGCCACCAAATAACATTCGCGTCTGGATGTTTCGAGACTCGAAAAAGCCGATGATCGTCTGTCGGGTGAAGGGCGCGTCCTTTCGCACCAGCGGCATAAAGCCGAACCAGCTCGGCTCAGCACCGGGTGTGGGTTGGGGCAGCTCGAAAAATTCTTCGAACGGTCTGAACCCTTCGGCCAGCCGCTGCCAGTTGCGACGACGCGCTGCAATAAAATCGGGCAGCTTTTTGAGTTGCTCTCGGCCGATCGCCGCCTGGATGTCCAGCGGTTTCATGCTGTAGCCGATGTGACTGTAAATGTACTTGTGATCATAGCCCGGCGGCAACTGGCCGAGCTGCCACTGGAAGCGCTTGTTGCAAGTGTTGTCGTGGCCCGGATCGCACCAGCAATCACGTCCCCAATCGCGCAGACTTTCGACGATCAGCTTGAGCCGCGCCTCTCGAATGACATTGACCGCGCCGCCTTCACCCATCGTGATGTGATGAGGCGGGTAAAAGGACTGCGTGGATAGGTCGCCGAACGTGCCCGTGAGCTTGCCCTTGTAAAGCGAACCCAGCGAGTCGCAGTTGTCTTCGATCAGCCACAAGTGGTGTTGTTGGCAAAAAGCCATCACGGCATCCAGATCGAACGGGTTGCCCAGCGTGTGCGCCATCATCACGGCGCGTGTGCGGTCGGATAGCGCATCTTCGAGTTGTTCGACACGCGCGTTGCCGGTATGCGGGTCCACGTCCACAAAGACCGGCACACAGCCATATTGCAAGATCGGATTGACGGTCGTCGGAAATCCGGCCGCTGCCGTGATCACTTCATCGCCTGGCCTGATCCGCCGCTCGCCCAGCTTGGGCGAGGTCAGTGCGCCCAAGGCCAATAGATTGGCCGACGAACCCGAATTGACCAGGATGGAGAAGCGGACGCCCAGATAGCGTGCCAGCTCGTGTTGAAAGTGATTGGCTTGTGGGCCGAGCGTCAACCAAAAGTCCAGCACCGAATTGACGCCTGCCTGGACTTCGCGCTCGTCAAAGACGCGACTCCCATAAGGTATCGGGTCACGCCCGGGCGCAAAAGGACGCGGGGCATGAGCAGTTCGAGCGTAACGGCGAACGTCAATCTCGATCCGCCGTCGAAAGATTCGCTCCAGTGCCTCCGGGGTGAGTCGCCAATCAGTCCGCGTGACCCGGTCCTGGGGGATGGTCAATGTCTTTTGCGTGTTAACGGCGCGGACGTCCGGCGGCGCGGTGATAAAGTCGCCATCCGACAGATGCACCCAAGCCGGATCGTCTATGGCCGGCTGGCCGGCTGCCTCAACCACAGCGACCAGCAAAGTTGTGCTTGCGTCCAGGTTGTCCAGAACCACCGCCCATGGTGGAGCGTCTTGGACAGCCAGTTTCACCACCAGCCCGGCCGGAAATGCGCCCGGCGTGGTATTTTCACTCTCTGACATTCAATCTCACCCTGGAGTCTGGCGAATCGGGTTGTGACGGCGAAAGCGGCTGAATGTTACCCCTGCTCGCCGCGCAAGTCAACCGGAGGGCGGCGGCGCCGCATCGCCCCGACCAGCCAGCATCGTTTCGATGCGGGCAACGATCATATCCAAAGCTACCGTGTTGAATCCGCCTTCGGGGATGATGATGTCGGCGTAGCGTTTGGACGGTTCAACAAATTCCAGATGCATCGGGCGCACCGTCGTCAGGTATTGATCGATCACCGATTGCATGGTCCGGCCTCGCTCGGCCACGTCGCGCTCCAATCGCCGGATAAAGCGGATGTCGGCATCTGTGTCCACAAAGATCTTGATGTCGAATAGCTCGCGCAGCGTCTTTTCGACAAAGATCAGGATGCCGTCCACCAAGATCACATGGCGCGGCTCGACGCAGAGTGTCTGCCCGGTGCGACTGTAGGTGGTAAAGTCATAGATGGGGACGTAGGCCGCTTGCCACGCGCGCAATTGTTCCAGATGCCGAATGAGTAGATCCGTTTCCAACGAGTCCGGGTGATCGAAATTGACGCGCCTGCGCTCTTCCAGGGGCAGGTGGCTGAGATCGCAATAGTAGCTGTCGTGTTGAAGATGCACAATGCGGTGCCGACCCACGCGATCCAGGATGGCGTTGGCGACCGTCGTCTTGCCCGAGCCTGTGCCGCCCGCCACACCAATGATGATAGGGGGCGTTTTTTCAGTCACCATCCAAGCCCTGCGGGGAGTGTGAGGCTGATCAGGACTGCCGCAGCGATCAGATCAAGGCCCGCCAGTGCCAATGTCGCCCATCGGAGCGCCGGTTGTTTCCAGAGCGCAGCCGCGCAACCCATCAGCCAGGCGGCCAGGACGGCCGGCACAGCCGGGTCCCCCGCCCCCAAGGGTTGACCTCGTATCAGATTGAATACGATCAGTCCACCTGCCGCGAGCGAGAGAATCGCCAGCCCAACGCGCCATCCAACCGACAGGAGAGTCAGCCACAGTCGTTTTGGGTCACTCATGGAGTTTGCGCCTGAGGCGATGGTTTGAACTGCGGCAGCATCGCCGACGAGTTGTGTTCCGTTCGACCCGCAGATGGCCCACAGTCGTTTGACCGGCCACAAGGCCGCTAACATCAGTCCCAATCCCAATATGGCGATGCCGGCCAGGGCCAGCCACTTGCCCGGGTCGCGGGCAACCTCCAACACCGCATAGGTTTCTCGCGCCAGGCGCAAGTTCACCTCTTCGATGGTCACTGCTCCGTCCGGTGGAATACGATCGTCATAGATCACGGCGCCGGTCCGGCTGCGATAGACTTGTGCGCGAATCGAGTCGGGCGCATCCGCGCCGCGCGAGAGCCGGACAACCAACGCGGCCTGGGGCACAGCAAAAAACCGATCCGGCTCGTCGTGGGTGAGCAGCAACACGAGTTCTCGCACAGGTTCAGAGGCCGCCGAGGCCTGAAGGCTCACCACCTGTCCGTCTGTCAGAGTCGCGCTGGCACGGATGGCCGGGCCGGTGTCGCGGATGGCGACAGTCAAACCTGCCAGCTCGACCGGCTGATGAGGGGCCAGCGCGCCCGTGCCGATCGTGTCGGTCTCTTGCAAGAGTGAGATGTGGCTTCGATGGTCCGAGTCCAGGGCCTCGAGCCGCATATAGTATGACGTTCCGTGCGGCGCGTTGATCGGAAGCATCTGTCCGGCACCGAGCGTCACATTGCCGACGCGCCAGCCCATCAGGCTCGAAAGCACCAGGCTGCCGATCACGATCAACGCGCCCAGATAGATCGCCAGTCGGCCGGCGTCTGCCCACGGAAATCGGTCGGCACATACCGCGTCCCCCTCGCGCAGGATGCGGAATCGCCTCTGGCGCAGCAGGGAGATGACATCATCGAGCGCCAACTCCGTGGAGGCCTGGACCGGCGCGAGGGTGGGCGGTGGTTGGAAGCGTCGCGCACGCCATGCGGTCTGGACTGTTTCCAGCGCGCGCACCATCAGGCTCAGTGCGGCCAGGGCGATCAACCCATGTAGCACGGCGCTGCGCTGAACCGCAAACAGCCCGGCTTCTTGCAGCGGTGTGAACGCACCGCCAAAACGAGCCTGACTTGTGCTTCGCCAACGCGAAAAGGCGATCGGCTCGGTCGCGCTATCGGGAGCCTGGGGCAACCATGCGGCCAGGCCAAGCATCAGCGCGATCGCGAGCAAGACGCACGCCAGCATAGCGTCGCTGCTCACTATGTTCCAGGCGATGCGCCAGGGGTCCGTGCGAGAGGTGGGTTGGTCAGATGGTTGGGCGGATGCAGTGGCCATACTCAGTATTCATCGCAAACAAGCCCCGCCAGTCCGGGGCTTGTTGATTGACCAAAAGCATTATACCGGGCTTCACGCGATGCTGCAAGCACAACGGTTAGAACGGACTCTTGGATGTACCCCAAGCCCTGTACACCCAATCGGAAACCGTTTAAGCGGATCCCGGCGCTGCGATGGGAAGGGTGAAGCAAAAAGTGCTGCCGTGCCCCTGGCCCTGGCTTTCGGCCCAGATTCTGCCTCCGTGCGCCTCGATGATCGTGCGACACAGCGCCAGGCCGATCCCCATGCCTCCAAACCGGCGAGTTGAGCTGCCGTCAACCTGATAAAATCTGTCGAATATCTGTTGCAGCTTGTCGGGCGGAATGCCGACACCTTGGTCCGAAATCGCCACGAGTACCTCGGCCCCTTTGACCTGGGCGCTCACCCGCATCTCGCCGCCACGGGGACTGAACTTGAGCGCGTTATCCAAGAGGTTTTCGGCGACCTGGCTCACATAGTCTGGGTCAGCCTCGACAGGAGGCAGGGACTCGGGTACATCGAGCACGAGTCGGATGCCTGCACGGTTGGCGTGCACTTCCCACGGTTGCACCGCTTGCTGCAGCCACGACACCATATCCAGTCTGATGCGCTTGAGCTTGTCCGGGTGGAAGGTCTGCATCACTAACAAACGATCCACCATAAAACGCAGCCGATTGCTCTGGCGATGCATGATCTCGACGGCTCGTTCCTGTTCCGCCGTCAGTGGCCCCAGGCCTTCATCTTCCATCATCTCGATATAGCCATAGATCAGTCCGAGGGGTGTCCGCAGTTCATGCGAGACGTTCTGAAGCATTTCGTCTTTGGACTGAATAGCGGCCCGCAGTTGAACATTGCTTTCTTGGAGGGAGGTGTATAGCCGGGCGTTTTCGATCGCAATCGCTGCCGTGCCTGCCAGAGCTTGCAGCATCTCAAGATCATGTTGGTCAAATGGGCCTGAGGCTTTGTTGATGGCCTCGACCACTCCCCAGACCGAAGCCTGGAACCTGAGTGGCACTGCCACCATCGTCCGTGTCGTCAGCCCGGTGACGGCGTCCACATGGCGGTAGAAGCGCGGGTCATGTTGCACATCCGCGACAATGTCGGGCCGTCGCTCTCGGATGACCCAACCGGCGATGCCTGCCGTGATGGGAAGCCGCAGCCCCGCCAGTTGTTCGGCGCCAGGGCCGGAAGCGGCGGCAAAGAACAGATCGTTGTTGACCGGGTCGCGCATCAGCACTGAGGCTCCTTCGGCGTCGAGCAGGCTCCTGACCTCATCGATCACCAGTCGTAACACTTCTTGCAGGTCAAGTGTAGAGGTAATGACCTGCGAGGCTGTGTTGAGGGTGGTCAGTTCGCGGGCGCGACGTTCCAGAACCCGGTTTAGTGTCCTGATCTCTTCTTCGGTCTGTTTGCGATCGGTAATGTCCTGCGCCGCGCCATACAGGCGCACCACGCGCGCTTGCCTTTCGTCCCAGACCGGCTTGGCATAGTCACGCACCCAGCGCACCTGGCCGTTCTTGGCTACAATGCGGAACTCGGTGACATCGGGCTGGCCGGCCAAAAGTGTCTCCAGGTGGTGAGTGTATATTGGCAGGTCATCAGGATAGATGGATTGAGGCGGCCTGGCGCTGGCGGCCAGTTCATGTAGAGTGTGGCTGGTGACGTGTCCCAAACTCCCTGCGTTCCATTCGGGCACCAGCTCGCCCCCCGGCTCGACTCGAAGTGAATACATCAAGTCCGAAGTCAGTTCGGAGATGAGCCGGTAGCGCGCTTCGCTTTCGCGCAGGGCCGCTTTCTCGCGAGCCAGTTGAGTGCGGTGAAAAGCATTTTCCAGGGCCGAGGGCAGCCGGAAGAGATAGTTGGCAGTCTTGACCACGTAATCTGTGGCGCCCAGCCTCAGAGCCTGCACTGCAATCTCTTCGTTGCCTTGACTCGTCACCAACACGATCGGTAGGTCCAGCCGATGAACCTGCCGTAGCTCTCGGAGCAAGTCCAGTGCATTGGCATCGGGTAACTGATAGTCCATCATGAGGACGTCAAAACCATTGTGGACACCGGGTTTGCCAAGACGCTGGAGGACGTCAGACACGGTGCGAACGGCTTTGACCAGGATGTGTGGGGCGTGACGCGCCAGGTGACGACAGGTGAGGTCAATATCCATGGCGTTGTCTTCTGCATACAGCACCCGCAGCGGTCGAGTGAGCCGGGCGGTCTCGGCCCGGTGGCGCTCCAAGGCGTCTTCGAGTGCGATGGGGAGGCGTGCCAGGTAATCGGCGCGTTTGACGATATAGTCATCCGCTCCAGCCTTGAGCGCCGAGACAGCGGTCTCTTCGTCGCCCGAGGCGGTGATCAGGATGATCACGCCAGGCAGTCCACGGTCGCGGATATAGGTCAGCAGCGCCAGGCCATCGCCATCCGGGAGACGCATATCGCTGAGGACAATATCGTAACGGGTTTGGTCCAGGCGGGCCTGGGCGTCGTGCACACTGCTGACGATGTCCAGCTCGACGTGCGGCGCGGACTTGGTCAACTCATGCCGGGTCAGGTCGGCGTCCAGAGGATTATCCTCAACGTACAAAACGTTCATGGTTCATCTCGGGGGCGTGTTGAGCACGCACCAATACCGCTCAATCTGCCTGGTCACCTCGGTGAACTGGTCAAAATCAACCGGCTTGACAACATAAGAGTTTGCTCCCAGTTGATACGCTGTCTGTATGTCCTGCTCCTCGCTGGAGGTCGTGAGGACGATAATGGGGATCAAGCGAAACTGGGGATGTGTCTTGATGCGACGCAAGACCTCCAGGCCACTTATTTTGGGAAGCTTGAGATCGAGCAGGATCATCACCGGGACAGGCTCGCCGGCCTCCCAGTGAGTCAGATGGGCTAAAACCTCTTCGCCATCACGGGCAACTTGCAGTGTGTTGATCAGCTTGCGCCGGGCAAAGGCACGTTGGGTCAGGTCAACATCCATCGGGTTATCTTCGACCAGCAGGATGTTGCACGCGGTCTCGTGAGCCTTCACTGTGGAATCTCCATGTAGAACGTTGCCCCTGCGCCGGGGGCACTTTCGGCCCACACCCGGCCGCCCATGCGCTGAATGGCTTTATGCACAATCGCCAGGCCGATGCCGGTGCCGGGATACTCTTCGACGTGATGCAGACGTTGGAAAATCTTGAAAATGCGGTCGTGGTACCTTATATCAAAGCCGATGCCATTATCGCGTACCCATAGTATACAGGCATTTTCGGTTTTGCGCGCGCCCAATTGAATACATGGGGCAGGCACCTCGCGGGTAAACTTGAGCGCATTGTCTAGCAAGTTGCGCAGGGCTTGCACCAGCCCCGCCGCATCGGCGGAGATGGACGGGCACGAGATGTCCACGACTACGTTGACGTTGCGCGCGCGCAATTCGTCGGCGCGCTCGGTGACCAGCGATTCGATCAGGGTCGGCAGGTTGATTGGTGTGACCGTGAACGAGCGCCGTTCCAGCCGAGAGTAGGCCAGCAAATCGTCAATCAACTGAGCCATCTGCCCGGTGGCCTGGCGAATCGTGTGCAAAAATCTGCGGCCCTCTTCGTCCAACTGGCCGACGTGATCTTCGAGCAGGAGACGGCTGTACCCGTCAATCCCACGCAATGGCGCCTTGAGGTCATGTGAAACCGAATAGGCAAACGATTCCAGCTCCCGTGTCACCGCTTCCAATTGCGCGGTGCGCTCGATCACGCGCTGCTCCAGTTCTTCGTTGAGCCGACGCACCTGGTCTTCGGCTTCGATGCGCCGGGCGATCTCTTGCTGGCTGGCCTCGTAGAGGCGCGCATTCTCAATCGCTGTCGCCAGATGATCGGCCATGGTCTGCAAGGCAGCGACGTCTTCCCCGGAAAATGCGGCCGGCTGCTCACTCTGTACAGTCAGCGCGCCGATCGCTTGGCCGCGCGTCAGCAAGGGCAGCGCCATTTCCGAGCGCGTCCGCGGCAGCAGTGGGTTGTCAAAGCGCGTCGCCTCTGCCCCCACATCCAGCGCGATGCGCGCCTGAGCGTGAGCCACACACCAGCCGATCATCGAGCCATCGCCGATAGCGAGTTTGTGACCGGCGGCTAACATGCGCTGGCCAGCCTCGCCCGTGCCAGCGTGCAGCACTGCGTATTCGCCTTTCGGGTCCACCAAAAAGAGGCCAACATAGTAATACCCAAAGCGTTCCTGGATCAATTGGACCGCCTGCTGCATCAAGGCTTCAGGGTCGAGGAGCGTAATGGCGGACTTGGAAACTTGGGCGGCTGTTTGCAATTGGGTGCTGGAGCGCTCCAATGCGCTCAACAGTCGTTCGCGTTCAGCTTCGGCCTGTTTGCGCTTGGTGATGTCCAGGATGGAAACAAATACTTGGGTCCAGGTTTCCTCATAGCCCGGTGCAATTGAGATGCTCAGGGCAATGTCAACACGCTCCCCCATCAGTGTGCGGTGGACCGTCTCGCTTTCGAATCGCGGATTGCCTTCGGCCAGTGTGATCAATTCTTCGCGAAATGTCGCGAAAGATTCAGGAGTGAACACTGTGCCCAGGCCCCGATAGAGGTCCTGTTTGCTGGCCGCCCGGAACAGCCTGAGGGTCGCCTGGTTCACGTCCAATATCTTGACGAGTTCGACGCATCGTGCAACGACTTCGGGGTGATCGTGCAGGTAGGCGCGCAGATCCGAGATGCCGGAAGCACGTAGACTATCCAAATACTGTTTGACCTCGGAGCAGTCCTCTTCCCAAAGTGAGATGGGCGAGTCCTCAAAGAGGCTGCGATAGCGGGCCACGTTCTCTCGCATGGCTTGTTCGGTTTGTTTGCGCTCGGTGATGTCGCGGCCAATCCCCACGAGTCCAATGATCTTACCGGCGCCGTCTCGCAGCGGCAGTTTAGATGTCAGCAACCAGCGCTCGTGCCCCCATCGGTTGCGTATCAGTTCCTCGCGATTGAGCAAGGGTTGCCCGGTCTGGATGACATGCTGATCGTCTGCCGCATATTGCGCGGCGAGTTCCGCCGGGTACAGTTCCGCGTCGGTCTTGCCCAGCACATGGGCTTCGGTCTGGGTGCCGATGAATTGTAAATCCGCGCAATTCGTCAGTGTCTTGCGACCTGCTAGATCTTTGACATAGATGCTATCTGGCAAGTTGTCAATCAGCGTTCGCAGCAAGGTTCGCTCCTGGGCCAAGGCTTCTTGGGTCTCGGCGGCTTGCACGACGGTGCCAGAGAGAGAGTAGGTCATCAGCAACACCATGGCCATGTAGGCGTACTCGAATGTGTAGATGAAGGGATACAAGCTGAGGCTCACAGCGGTATCACTGAACACCGCTGCAAATAGCAGGAGTATGGTGATGATCAAGGGCCTGGCTTTTTCGCGCTGCCCACTGCGATATGCGCTTATGCTCAGCCCCAGGGCGTAGATGCATACGAGGACGCCCGCAACGCTGGTCATATTCGCGATCGGGCCTGGAGTCAGTTCATAATAGGTGATCGCAAGTCCGAATGGGAGGCGAATCTCTTTGATTGCGGGTTGATCGGTCACCCAGAATGTGTTAGCCTGGTTCATCAGCCCGCCCAGGGCGGCCAGGATAAAGAAGGTCGAAAACGCCCAGAGCCATTTGGTTGGCTTGCGTGAAATATAATCGTTGACGAACCACACAAAAGCAACAGTGATCAAATACAAGGTGGTGACCTGAGCGCGCTGCCAGGCAAAGCCTTCGGCTAATGATCTTGCGCTATACAGGCCCGCGCAAAAGATGTCGTACAAGCCCACCAGAAGGCACATCAGCGCAAAAGTCAGGTGTTCACGATGCTGCTTTAAACGTAAATAGACCAGCAGGTGATAAACGCCGACATAGAGGGTGATGCTGGCCATAGCGATCGGGGGAATTGAAAAGGCGTTCATGATTAACAAAAAAAGCCACAGGCAATACTGACCTGAGGCTTGGGCGGCGCACTCGGAACGCACAGACTATGTCCGAACACCATTTGTGTCCACGATGCCAGGACGGCATTCATGACACTGTCTCCTTCAAAAACCGCGATGGCAACTGTGACACCAAATTATTGGGGTGTGACCAAATCTGGTTGATGCGTAGGGGCGACCCTTGCGGTCGCCCGCATTGGGGCAGGCGCAAGGCCTTCCCCAACGGGGTGACCAACTGATTTTGGTCACACCCAAATTATTGTATTCGTCGCGGGACAATTGTCAAATCACGGCGCAGGAGCGATGGGGGTAGGTGTGGGCGGGCCGTTGCCAGGCAGGCGAGGGCGCACACAGGGCTGGAAATCTGCGCCGACGATGACGCGGTATTGCGCGGGGCTGTTGGCATCCGGTTGAGCCACGATGTTGGCCGGCTGGACACGAAAGATGCTTGCCAGGGCTTGGCGGCGCGATCCCTTGGGCGTGGTGGTCATGTCCACAAGTCGGGACTGGACATAGTCGTTGCGGTCGGCTGGAGCAACGCGGGTCACCAGATAGCCTTCCCATTCCAGACGGTCGGCGGCCAGCGCTCCCCAGGCCGGGTCAGGCGAGCCGTTCAAGACCTCGACACGTGTTGGCGCCTGCGCTGTGATGTTGGTGGGGGGATTGAACATCTCGCGCAGCGACGGGCTTAACTGGTCGGGCAAAGGCGAGACCACCCAGGCACGGGTATCGAGCGTTGTCCAGTGATAGACCACATTCCCATCCAACAGGTGGCTTTTGACGTGCGCTGAGTCTAGTCGCGCGCCGATGGAGGCCAGCCAAACCACATCTTTGAGCGAGAGGTCTGTCTTGACGGTCGAGGACAGGTTGGCCCACAGTTCCGGCAGGCGAGTGATCAGGCCTTGCTGGTTGGCCTTGTTCCAAATCGCGCGCAAGACACGCTGCTGGCGCAAGCTGCGGTCCCAATCGCTTGTCGTCTGGCGGCTGCGCGCATACCACAACGCATGCTTGCCATCGAGGTGAACGATGCCGGGCTTTTCAATCGAAAGCGTCCCCGTAATAGTGGGGTCCTCTGAGATCGGATCGTCGGGAAAGACATCTTGGAGTGGGCAATTTGCCACCACATCAATCCCGCCCAGGGTGTCCACGATGGACATGAAGCCGGCAAAGTCCACGCGCGCGTAATAGTCCACATGGATGCCCAAGTTGTACTCGATAGTCTGCTTGAGCAGCCCGGCCCCGCCGCCAGGGAAGCGGGTGAACTCGCCGTGCTCGTCCGCGACATTGATCTTGGTGAAGCGATAGCCGGGGATATAGACCCACAGGTCACGTGGGATCGAAAGGAGTGTGACGGAAGGAATGTTGGGGATGATGTTAGCCAGGATGATGGTATCGGTTCGATAGTCGTTCCGGTTGGGACGCTTGTCGCTGCCAAGCAGCATAATCGTCACCGAGCCGCGTGGTAGTTGTACCGTCGGCGCAGGCGGCGGGATAGGCGTCTCGCCAATCGCCAGAGTCCCATTCGGCGTGACGCTGGGAAAGGCCATGCCGCGCAGCGCCACGGCGACGATCTCGGTCGGAGTGGGCGATGCGCTGGCGGTTGGCGGGGCTGTCGGCGTGCGCGTTGCGCTGGGGCGCGGCGTGGCCGTCGGGGCAGGAGAGGGAGAGTGCGTTGGAGCGTAGGTTGCGCTGGCGGTTGGAGGAGGAGGCGTGAAGGCAGCCGTCGGCTCGGGTGGATACAATGTCGCCCACGTGATGAGATCGGCAGCCTGGGCTGCTACAAGACCGTTGAGCACCTCGTGGGCCAGGATCAGGCTCACGACGACAACCCCGGTCAACAGGATAGAGTCAACAAAAAAAGACCAATTTGGACGCATAGGAGCGACACTGCACACACGAACGGCACGGTGACGATGTTTAATATTCTATCACAAAGGTTGTGGACACGGAATTGCCACACGGATCAGCATGGGTTATGACGTTTGACGTTGATTCACGGTGTCGCCGGGGGGCTGGGTGACGCCGTGGGCGGGATCGCCGTGTTCGTTGGGGGTAGAGGCGTGGCTGTCGGCGGCGGCAACGTCGCTGTAGCAGTGGGCGGTGGCATGGTGGCAGAAGGTGAGGGCGGCAACAAGGTCGCTGTCGCTGTTGCGGTTGCCTCGGCGGTCGGCGTGGGCGGTTGCGGCGTGCTGGTCAGCGTTGGCGTCGCGGTTGGCCCGCTCGTGGGCGAAGGTGAAGTGGTCGGCGTGCGCGATGGTGTGACGCCGGGAGGGATCGTGGCTGAAGGCGATGGCGTAGGGCTGGGCGTCGCAGACGTTGTGGCGGAAGGTGGGATGCGCGTCGCCGTCCAGGTCGGTGAGACGACGATCACGGGTGGAACATAGAGCGGTTGGCCGGCTCGCAACATATAGCCGACCAGGCAATTGGCTTGAGCCAGCGCATAAACCGTTGTGCCGTGTCGTACAGCGAGGCTGTATAGCGTATCGCCGGGCTGGACACGATAAATCACCCAATAGATGGGCGGGCCACACGGTATACGGGTCGGCGTTGGGCCAGGGACACGTGTGGGCAATGGTGGCAGGAACAGCGTCTGTCCGGGCGTCAGGTCTGTATTGATCAGGCAGTTGCCTTGGATGATGATATAGACATTCGCGCCGGTCGTGGAGGCGATGGAGGCGAGCGACTCGCCAGATCGCACGATATGGAGTGTCCAACCGGTCGGGGTCGGGCAGACGATCATCGGCGTGGGCGTCGCGCTGGGACCCGGCACCACTGAGGGCGTTGTGGTCGCGGGCGCAGAGGTCACAGTCGCAGATGGAAGGGGGAGAGGAGTGGGGGGCAGCAAGCTGGCAGTGGGTGTAGGCGAAACGATCGCGACGGCTGTCGGGGTGATGCCGCCAGACTCTTGGGAGGCGAGCAGGATCGCCGCGAGCACTGTCGCGACGACGATCAGGCCGGTTGCCAATCCGCCGATCAGTTGTCGCCACTCATTGCCGGAAGCCTGCGTCGTGCTCATAGTGCTCCCTCGGTCGGCCACAGATTCTCTTGGGGAGAAGAGACTGCTTTCAACATGAAGGTAAAGGTTGTGCCCCGGCCCATTTCGCTGTTCAGCCAGATGCGCCCGCCATGCGCTTCGACGAGTGTTTTGACCGTCGAAAGACCAATGCCCGTATCGCCCAATCCTTCGATGAGGGCGTTATCCGCCCGATAGCGGCGCGCAAACACGCGCGCCTGGTCAATGGGGCTGATGCCGCCGCCGGTGTCCGTCACGCTGACGCAGATGTATTCCTTTTCGTCGTCGAGCCATGCTGTCAGGATCACCTCGCTGCCGGGTTGGCTGCACAGACAGGCGTTCGAGAGCAGGTGTGACATGATCTGGTAGAGGCTGTCGCGGTCGGCGTTGATCGGCGGCAGGTGTTCGGCCAGCGCAAGCTGGATCGCGATGTTGCGCTCGCGGAATTGGGCTGAGCTGCCCATGATCGCTTCTTCGATGCTCTCGATCAGGTTCACTGGCTCCGGCTGCAATCGCACAGCTTTATCTACGGCGGCCACACGGATGAGGTCGTCCAGCATCCCGCTCATTCGCTCGACGTTGGCCTTGACGCGCTGCAGGAACTGGCGCTGCATCGCGCCCAGAATCCCCGCCGATTCGCTGAGCAGCAGGTCAATGTAACCGCCGATCGAGGTCATCGGCGTGCGAAGTTCTTGCGCCAGGCTGGCGATGACCTCGTGATGGTTGGGTTCGCCTTCTGCGCCGTTGCTTTTGCTCAACACGGCGACAATGCCTGGCATCGCTGAGCCACTGGTTGCCAATGTCATCAGTTCCGCGTTGAGGGCCTGGCAAGTCGTCTGAATCGTGAACTGAACGGGCAAATCAAATGGGCGCGAGCCGTTGGGGTGAACGATGGCCTGTTCGATCGCTTCGCTCCAGAGCGGGTCGGTACACACGGCCGCCATCGGTTGCCCGACGAGCGCGTCGCCGCTCACCCCCAAAAGCTGCGCGGCCGTCTGACTGACGGCGACCACTCGCCCGGTTGCATCTCCGATCAGAATACCCAAGTTTGCATGGCCGACAGCCGCCGATACGGCAGGCTCTTGCCGTTCGATCTGCGGAGTGGGCGACGAGGGTTCGGAGAAGGCGAAGGCAGCCGCCGGCGGCGCAGGTTCTTGCCATTCGACTGGCTCTGGGCCTGCTGTGGCTTGCTCCTGCATTTGCGCAAGTTGCGCTGCGAGCGCAGCCTGTCGTTCTGACAATTCCTGGACTTGACACTCCAATGCCTGCGCCCGAGCAATAGCCTGTTCGCGCTCGGCGTTCAATTGCCGGGCTTGTTCTTGCCACTCTGTGGGCGCGGCCATTTGCAGTTCAACCAGCGCGGCGATCTCGGCGGCTCGCTTTTGATGTTGCGCCGCCTGGTGTTGAGCGTCGCTCAACTGATTCAGTGTGGTTTGCAGATCGGCCTGGGTGCGCGCCAGTTGTGTTTCGAGCGTCAGCCGTGCTTGGGCAGCGCGGGTCTCTTGATCGCGAAGCGAGGCAGACAGCGCTTCGGCCCGATGCGCCAGCAAATCCGTTTTGCGCGCAGCGCCCAGTGCCGAGGCCAGGTGATCGGCAACCGCTTGCGCGGCACGGGCAAAATCCTGGCCATCCACGCCAACCAGCCCGCGATCCCCCCGGCTCAAGATGAGTATGCCGATGGTTTCGCGCGCGTGGACGAGCGGCTGGATCAGCAGCGGACGAGGTGAAGGACTGCCCAGCCGTGAGGCCAACGCTCCCGCTTCTTCGCCCAAGCAGGCGATCGGAATCTTGCGCGAGATGGCTTGCCGAATGGCAGGTTGCGCGTCAAGCGAAAACGACGCGCCGACTTGTGGGGCTGCGCCTGGAGGGTGAATCGCTGCCAGCTTGACAGTGTCCGGCGACTCGCCGGGCAGTCCAATGGCGACCAGTTCGGCATGGCTCGCTTGGGCAATTGCGCCGGCAACCTGTTCGAGCGCACGAGGCAGGTTGTTCCCTTCGGTGATGGAGCGGCAGGCTTCGGCAATCGGCCACAGGTCGGCAGCAGGTCGTGCGACTTGAGCGGGTTCGGGTGTGGCTTGGCGTGTTTGGACTTGCCCCAGTACGAGCGAAGCAAATAAGGGATAAGCCGCCAGCGCTCCCAACCGCGCCCATTCGGCGGCGTGAAGCTGCCGATCAGGGACGAGAAGGTGGAGGGCAAAAGCTGTGGTCATCAGCGAAAAGGCTACCAGGCTGATGGCCCATCCGCCTTGTCGGCGGCTCAGAGAGGCGATGATCCCTGCCGCAGACAGGGTCAGCGCCCATACACTCCACAGCACATCCAACGCCGAGCCGTTGAAAAAGAATTCGCGCGGAGCCGCGTACCATTGCGGCGCGGCCCAAGCGTAAACGATGGCCGCCAGGGCAAGATTGCCGATCGCAAATGTCTTGCCCGCGCGTGGATATCTTTCAAACAGCGGGATGAATGCCCATGCCAGCAGCCCCAGGCTGACCACTTCGATGAAACGCTCCAGCGGTGGTATGACGGCGGTGACGGAGGGAATGACTCGAATGGCTGCGAGCGCGGCCACGACGATCAGAATCAGGCGACCTGCAGCCAATCCCCATGCGGCGGTTCTCCATCGTCCCGCGCGACTGGTACGGCGCTGGCTCCAGGTGATCTGCACAATGGCTCCAATAGCAAACAAGACGACGAGGTGATACACCAGGTCGCCCGGCGGAACACTGAGGAAACGAACAGCCCGAGTCAGTATGCCCGATAACATACCTGTAGCGCTGCCAGTCATTCGTAGCTCAATTATACACCTGGTAAGCGGCGGCCAAAAGCGGTGGACGCGCCTGAATCCAGCGTGTCCTCATTATACTCTGGCGTGGCGCTGGGGAGAATTACAGATCAGTTGCGATTGGAAAAAGATGGAGGAAGGAGAATGGGGAGGGTAGGGGGGTGCTGGGAAGCTGTGCACAGCAGCTTCCCAACGAACAATGACGTGGAAGGCTAATGCTTGCCGTTCGGATTGATTTCTGGAAGCCTCAGGCCTGCATTGAAGAGAACGCGCGCGCCGTCGGATTCGAAGCGATAATCCATGCGGCGCAAGCCCTCTTGGAGCAAGGCGGCCTCGACACGAGCCGTCGCGCCGTCCTCGCAATAGAGCATCAGGAATCCGCCGCCGCCAGCCCCAGTGATCTTGCCGCCCAGCGCGCCGTTTTGCCGGGCGAGCTGGTAACAGCGGTCAATCCGCTCATTGCTGACGCCCGGCGCAAATCTCCTCTTGAGTTGCCAGGCTTCATCCAGCATTGCCCCGAACTTGGCGAGTTCGCCGTTCATCAAGTACTCGCGCGCTCTGATCGCCAGCTCTTTGACGCCGTGCAACGCTTCGATCACGTGCGGGTCTTGTTCTTGGCTGGACTTGGTTTGCCTGGCGAGGATCACGGCTGAATCGTGCGCGGCGCCAGTGAACATGAGCAGCAGGTTGGATTCCAGCCGCGATATGGTGTCTTGCGGAATATCCAGCGGTTCGATTTGTACTCCATCCGCATTAAAGGTGATCCAATTGAATCCGCCAAAAGCGGCCGCGTACTGGTCTTGCAATCCAATTGGCTTTTTCAGTTTCTCGATCTCAATCTCGCAGGCCATCTCGGCCATCTGCTTGGGGGTGAGCCGGACGCCGCAGGCTGTGCTGATCGCTTTGACGAGCGCAACCGTCACGCTGCTGGATGATCCCAATCCCGTGCCGGGTGGCACCTCGGAGGCCAGGAACATGGACAGGCCGGAACTCACCCCGAAATGCTGCAGAACCGCTCGTGGCAGGCTCAGGTCGCCGTCCCATAGCAGCGGTTCGCTCGGCGGGTGACGGTAAAACGTGCGATAGTCTGACGACGTGATCTGAAGCCCGTTTTGCTCACACACGTTCATGATCACATAGACATGCTTGTCAATTGTCGTGCTCAGCACGGCGCCGCCATAGTGGTTGAAATAAGCGGGCAGGTCGGTGCCACCACCAAAAAAACTGACGCGGACGGGGGCGCGCGCGATCAGCATCAGAAGGCTCCTTTCTTGAATAGCACGGCTGGAATAGTGCGCAAGAGTAGTTGCACGTCCATCCAGAACGAGCGCGTGCGAACGTACTCCAGGTCCAGCCGCGCGCGATCCTCATAGTCCAGGTTCGACCGACCGGAGACTTGCCACAGGCCGGTGATACCGGGTTTGACAGCCAGGACCTGGTCGGCGTGCTTGCCATAGCGGGTCACTTCGACAGGCGCAAACATGCGTGGCCCGACCAGGCTCATTTCGCCGCGCAGGACGTTGAACAGTTGCGGCAGCTCGTCCAGGCTCAGTTGGCGCATCCATCGCCCACTGCGCGTGATGCGCGGGTCGTTTTCGAGTTTTTGGTCGCGTTCCCAGATCGCTTTCAGCTCTGGATGAGCATTCAGGATCTCGGCGCCGTTGACGAACATGGTGCGGAATTTGAACGCATCGAACTGGGTGCCGCCTCGGCCCATCACCCGGCGACGATAAATCACCGGGCCGGGGCTGTCGAGTTTGACGATGATCGCCAGGATGAGCAGTAAAGGGCTGATGAGCACCAGACCGATGAAAGTCAGGCTATAGTCCATGATGTTCTTGAGCGTCTCATCCACACGTTTCTGCCACAGGCGAGATGTGGTCAGCGTCGTATTTGCTTCAAGCGTTTGCTTGTTTGACATTTTCTACACTCTGCTGATAGATGGATTCCAGTTGCGCGGCGATCTTGTTCCAGTCGTGGTAGGCTTCCACGTACCGGCGACCAGCCGCGCCCAGACGCTGGCGCAGCCCATCGTCGCTCAACAGTGTCAAGATCGCTTCTGCGGATGCTTGCGGCGAATCCGCCACCAGACAGTCCTGACCCGGCCGGGTTTGCAAAGCCTTGATCGCCAGCGCTGAGGCCACCACGGGCGTCCCGCATGCCATTGCTTCTAACACCTTGTTCTGAATCCCGGCGCCATAACGCAAGGGCGCGACTGCCACGCTTGCCTTTCGCAGCGGCACGCGCAAGTCGGGCAGGAACCCCGTGATCTCGACGCGCGGACGGTATTTCTCTGCCAGTTGCTTCACAGTAGGAGGGGGCTGGCTGCCTGCGATGATCAGGCGCGCGTCCGGTCGCTGCGCCCACACCAGAGGCATGACCTCGTTTGCCAGGTAAAGCGCTGCGGTGACGTTGGCGTGGTAGCTCATCTTGCCGGAAAACACAAGTGTGTCCGGCTGCCGCGTCGTGTGATCGGGCGCAAAGTATTCGAGATCAACCCCATTCGGCAGAACAGTGATTTTGGATTGTGGATTGTGGATTGTGGATTGCGGATTTGAGATTTGAGAGCCTGCCCCCCGTTCTTTTGGGGGGTTGAGATTTGAGATCTTCTCCAGGGCTGCTTTGTCTGTTTCCGACGTGACCAGCACATGATCAAACTGACCGACCAGCCAGCCTTCGTGCCTCCGTGTGCGGCCTAGTTCTAGCCCGGTCACGATCTTGCCGACCGTGCTCTGACTCTGCCTGGAGGCTTGCTCAAAGAGATAGGAGATGCAGTCTACGCTATCCCACACAATAGGGATTTTTGATTTTTGATTTTGGATCTGGGATTTGAGGGCAAGCCCATAGCGTGCGCCGCGCAAGTGTTCAACGTGAATCACATCGAACTGAGATTTGAGAGCCTGCCCCCCGTTCTTTTGGGGGGTTGAGATTTGAGATTTGAGATTGGGTTGCCAGCAGTACTCGGCCTGCAATGGCTTACTTGTGATCAGCGCGCGGAGCAGATTGAGCGCGATCTGTGGCTTGGTCAGCGGCGCAGCAATGACGTGGATGCCCTGTTCGCGCAGACGCTCGAGGTCGTGGCGTTCAGAATTGTTCATCCACGTCGTCGCCAGGGTGATCTTGTGGCCGCGTGCGGCAAGATGTCGGATCAGGTTGTAAGGACGCACACGGATCAGGTTGGGCGCATAAGGGACGACGAACAGGATATTCATCTCGAGTCAGTGCGTTTCCTGATTTGGACGCCAATGGCGACGACCACGATCAACAGCACGACAGGTCCCAGGCTTTTAGCCAATAAGAGCAAATCATCCATTTCTGTGGTCAGCGATTCGGCAGAAACCGAGTCAGGAGGCAGAGTGGCGTTTAGATCCGGCTTGAGAGATTGGGGCAGTGCCATCGCTGTCGGCGTAGGAGTTTGTTGGGGCACAGGGGTGGAGGTGGGCCGCGCAATCGGTGTCACAGGTGGAGCGGAGGAGGTGCCACGAGCATACCAGATCTGGTACCGGCCATTATCCGGGTCCCAGACATGTGCGGCGTCTCGCACAAACCAGACTGCGTGGAGTTGATTTCCGTTGCCAACGGCGATCCGTGGCCACTCAGGGACATCGCCCAGCAGAGTGGTGATCGCTTCTGGCCCTGACCAAGCCGTACCATCCCAGGTCAGATGGAGCACACTGAGCGATTTCTGGTCTTGAGCAGTGCGCCCTACGAGAACAAGGTGAACACTACCGGCGCTGTCGGTAGCCATAGCATAACTATCGAGATACGTTCCGAAAATTGTGGTCCCGCCCCAAACATCTGGGATAGCTTGCCGGGAAGACCAGGAACGTCCCTGGTCACGCGAGAATTGGTAGTAAACCAAATCCTCAGGTACTCCCAGCCATACTACCAGTAATGTACCTTTTCCATCGAGGCCAATTGCGACGTTGCGCGCCCTGCCACTGGGCGTGACAAACTCGAGAGGTGCTGCCCAAGTCAAGCCCCTATCACGCGAAACAGCGTACATCACTCTGATCGGATCTCCCAAACGGCCATAGGAACCTCCGGGGCCTGATTCCCAAACAGCGTGTACATTATCTTGGTGATCAATCAGTATTTGTGGCTTGGCCGAGCCAGTTGGCATATCCGAGATATCCATCGGGTTGGACCAACTGAGGCCATTATCATCTGACCGGCGATAAAACACGTGGTAACAAATCGGACATGCGGGGCTTGGGTCGTTTTCGGTAAAGACAAGATGCAGAGTGCCCTGTCCATCCATGGCTATGCGCGAAAAATACGCTATACCGGCCGACACGCCGCTAATTAACTGAGGTGAGCGCCAGGCGGCTGCAGAATGGGCTTGCTCTGCTTGGGCCTGCGAATAATAAACACTCGTATATCGGTGAGTCAGGTGAAACACGCCCTGCTGATCAATGAAAGTAGTGGGACGGGTAGCTTCGCTGCCCGCTACTTGGAGAGTAGCTGCAATGTCAATTGGCTCGCTCCACGCCTGGCCATCTTGGCTGGTTGTATACATGACAGTATCGTAATCACCAGGAGAGGCACTCCAAACGATGTGTATTTGTCCGGTTGAGTCAGCAGCGACATCAGGAAACCAGGCGGATAGTTCTGGAGATGACAGTGGTACGGGCCGTGACCATCTGGAGGGTTGGCCATGTGCAACTGTTGTTACCATCAGGCACGCAATGACAGTCAGAATGATCCTTAGATTTCGCACTCTTTTTGCATCCTACTGAATGATCGTCAGCCTGTTGACTTTTGGGCTTGGCTGACATTGACTTTGTACAGGTCGTACTCGCCAATGGACTTGACCAGTGTACACTCTTGCCTCAAAAACTCGGCCGGATACAGGCCGGTCCATTTCGCAAATGGCCCGACAGCAACGTACACGGGTCCATAGTGCTGAAAATCGTATGTCTGAGGGTCATACGGCACGCCCAGATTGATATGGGCTATCAGTAGATTCAGGAGCGAGGTGGGCGGATGGTGGAAATCACGGCCACGAGTCAGAAATGCAATTTCCCATTCCCACGTCTCAATCAGTTCGCCCTGACCAACGTGAGCGTCAAGGTATGCGGCGAATTCTTGTCCACTTCGTTCGGGTGTCGAGAAGATGCCTTTAATAACGTCTGCGGACGAGTTTAGCATCAAAGCGATCAACAGCAGAATCACGCTGGTCGCCCTGGCAATAGGCATTATCTCTCTGCTTCTCGAGGCCGCTATGGCCTTACGGAGCGAGAGCGTGCCGAGTCCAGCCAGGTCATCAAAGAATTTGGCGGCGAGAATGTAACTGACGGCTATGGCAGGGAAAGTATATCGGGCCCACCCCACCGAGGCCACAAGAAACCAGGTCAGCCATCCTCCGACAAATATCCATAGCATACCAGGTTTGATGTTATCTGGCTTCTTGTCGGCGCAGAGAAAAATCCCATAGGCCAATGCAGGCACGACCCAAATGAAATAGTCACTACGCAAAAAAAACTTGATGGCAGTCTGCATGCTGACCGGGGAGAAAAGCACGCGCACTTGCGGCCCGGAAGCTGCGGAGAATTCGGATAAATATCTTGAAAAGTTGTCTGGACCTATCACAAGAAAAACAAAAAGGTATTGAAGCAATATGACTCCCAGGCTGGTCACCAGGGGGAGTGCAAAGTAACGGTAACGCTGCTGATGGTAATACAGTCGATCCAGGATACCCGCGGCGATGAGCATGGGCAACACGATGAGCAGAAATTGCGACTTGGTAGTCATTGTCAGTCCAAAGGCAATTCCCGCCAGGATCAGGAACAAGTTGGTTCTCTGCTCAAAGGACATTAACCAGCAATAAAAAGCAGCCATCAGAAAAAACAGGGCAGGAATCTCGGCCATCACTTGCCTTCCCAAAAGGACGGCCGAAGTAAAATTATCGTCGGCCCTGATGGCGATAAAGAGCGCCAACGCCACAAGCCCGGACGTGGGGCCATATAGTTTCCGCGTGACGGCATAAACTAACAGACACGTCAGAAGGAAATAGATAACTATGACACTTCGGGCCTGAACCAGGCCGACACCCCATACCTTGAAGACGCCTGCGATAGGCAGGTAGAAAAATGGAGAGACGCCAATCACTGTGTCGGAATATCTAAAACCCTCGGAGCTTTGGGGAGCATACACACCGTACTGCACTAGATTCTTGGGAATCTGCAGGTACCATCCTTCGTCGAACCATGGCTGGGGATAGTATGCCAGATTGTAAGTGGATAGGATAGTCGCTGGCACCAGGAGCAAGATAAGAATGTAAGTCAAAGGGTCGTTGACTGCGGCTTTCCAAGACGTGAACCACGAGGCTCGCATTAGCTCATAACTCCATATGGAACACGAAAACCGGAGTCGAACCTCTGGCCGAACGGTTGACCAAAAGCTCGACTCCAGTTGCTGGTTCCTCCCAATTGTATATCAAGGTCCAACTCTGACATCATCAATGTACCACCCGGCGCCTCCGACGCCATTGTCGCAGGCCAGACGGAAGCGCAGGATGGCGCTCTGGCCGGCGTAGGAACTGAGATTGACCACGACCTCGCGCGTCGTCCCCAGGCTGCCCCCCGTCCAGGCGGGTCGCCCGCTGATGGGGCTGCTGTAACCGGTGGCGATGACGCCGGTATAACCGCCCGACGTGATGTATGGCCGCAGGTCGCTAAAGGTCGTTCCCCCATCGGTCGAGATCTCGATGACTGCGCCATCGCCGCCCGATTCTAACTGATAGGTGTGCCAGAACGAGAGTTGGGCGTTCGCGGGCACGGTGAAGACACGCGTCCGCAGGTAATCGTCTTTGACCGTTGCCGTATCGCTGCTGAAGAAAGAATGGGTCGGGCTGTGAGAGTAAGCCGTGACCAACTGCCAGTCGTCCGTGCCCTGCGCAGCATCATGCATCCACGTCTCCTTGAGCGGATCAAAATCATCCCAGAACGCCACGCCCGTCGGAGGGGTCGGCGTTAGCGTGGGAGTCAGGCTGGGGGTCGGCGATGGACCTGGCGTCGGTGAACCAGTGGGAGCGGGTGTGTTCGTTGGCATCGGTGTCGCTGTTGGTGTTGCAGTAGGGCTGGGGGTGACCGATGAGCTGCTGACGCGAACGTCATCAATGTACCACCCGGCGCCTCCGACGCCATTGTCGCAGGCCAGACGGAAGCGCAGGATGGCGCTCTGGCCGGCGTAGGAACTGAGATTGACCACGACCTCGCGCATCGTCCCCAGGCTGCCCCCCGTCCACGCGGGTCGTCCGCTGATGGGGCTGCTGTAACCGGTGGCGATGACGCTGGTATAACCGCCCGACGTGATGTACGGCCGCAGGTCGCTAAAGGTCGTCCCCCCGTCGGTGGAGATCTCGATGACTGCGCCGTCGCCGCCCGATTCTAACTGATAGGTGTGCCAGAACGAGAGTTGGGCGTTCGCGGGCACGACAAAGGCGCGCGTCCGCAGGTAATCGTCTTTGACCGTCGCCGTATCGCTACTGAAGAAAGAATGGGTCGGGCTGTGAGAGTAAGCCGTGACCAACTGCCAGTCGTCCGTGCCTTGCGCTGCATCATGCGTCCACGTCTCCTTGAGCGGATCAAAATCATCCCAGAAGGCCACGCCTGTCGGAGGGGTTGGCGTTAGCGTGGGAGTCAGGCTGGGGGTCGGCGTAGCCGTCGGAGTGCTCGTCGGCGTGGCTGTTGGCGTGTTCGTAGGCGTCGGTGAGGGGCCCGGCGTGGGGGTATTGGTCGGCGTGCCAGTTGACGTTGGTGTTGGCGTTGCAGTCGGTGTGTTCGTCGGCAGTGGCGTCGCCGTCGGCGTCGGCGGCTGACCCTGCGGGATCAACTGCAGCCAGGCCCAGCCCCAGAAGGGGTAGGAATTGCCACCGGGCAGTGCGTCGGCGCGCCGGACGTACAACTCGAACACGCCATTCGTCACTGTCACCGTGCCGAGCGTGTACTCGGCAAAGTTGCCCACATTCCCGCTGGTTACGTCGTAGGAGAACTGCTCCGGATTCGCCGCGCTTGTGCCCCAGTAGTAACGCAGGTTGCTGTTCCAGTACAGGTTCGCGATCAGCGTGTAGGTGCCGTTGGGCACGGCCCCATAGAATCGCATCAGCGGCGGCGTCTCGGTCGTCGCGGCAAACACGCCCGGATAGCCGCGCTCTGTCCACAGAAACTCGGTCCACTGGTTGTCGGTCGCTCCCAGGTCGGCCGGGTCGGTCGTCGTGGGCAACACCGGGTCCTGGTGATTATCCTCCCACACGTTGATGCGGATGGGGCCAGGCGTTGGCGTGTTCGTTGGCGTCGCGGTTGGGCCAGGCGTCGGCGTGTTTGTTGGCGTCGGTGTGGGGCCAGACGTCGGTGTGTTGGTCGGCGTTGGCGTGGGCGGTGGGGTAGGCACATCCATTGAGACTGACACCATCGTGCTGCCCGAAAAGACCGGCACGTCCACAAAACTCTGCTGGATCACACCATTTTGTTCCGTGAAGAGATAGAAGCGGGTCGGCAGGTCGGTAGAGCCTGTGAGCGTGGTGTCCAGCATCCGGCGCACCGGATCGTACGCGCTGGTGGCGATGTTCGAGGTGTACATGGCGCGGACGTATTGAGCTGCATAATCCATCGTCACATAGAGCGGTTGGTACGCGGCGATGTTGTTGGCAATGCCCGCTAGAATCTGCTCCCAGTTCGACGAGGTGATGGTGTGAATGTAGTATTCGTGGGTGAAGAGTGTTGCCAATGCCATGCTGTCGAGTGCGCGCTTGAGTTGGACAGTCCCCCGGGTGATACTCCCGGCGACATCGTTGTCGGGATACCACTCGTAGCCAGCATTGTCCCGGATTTCGGTAAAGACGTTAAAGAAGCGACCATTGTGTTCGGGATGGCCGGGAA